>NZ_JAGGPG010000006.1:0-16112 GCF_018613945.1 Microbacterium sp. ISL-59 | reverse complement strand
CAGGGTGGGAGATACAGAAACAAAAGATGGAGAGAGATAGAGAGATGAAGTTGGGAGGGGGTTGGCGGTGCAGGTGACGGAGCGTGATGAGCAGATGCTGGAGTGGCTGCGGGCGGTGCGTATGGCTGAGATGTCGTCGCTGAGGTGGGTGTTGGGTGGCTTCAGTGGAGCTGGTGAACCGGTCTCGTTGAGGAAGGCTCAGCAGTGGGTGGCGCGGTGTCGTGAGGCTGGGTTGGTCGATGATGCGCGGCCGTCGTATCAATCGAGTTCGGTGGTGTGGGCGACGTTCCGAATGGTGGACGACAAGCTCAGGAAGATGCCGGCACCGGACTTGCTTCGACAGACTGTCCGTCACGATCTCGCCGTGGCGTCGGTCGCCGCGAGGTATGTGTGCGCCGGCTGGACTTGGAGCAACGATTATGGCTCTGACAAGCAACGTCATCACGCGGACGGGGTGGCAGTTCGCGGCGACGTCCGCGAACTGGTCGAGGTCGAATTGACCGTGAAGACGCTCAACCGATACTCGAAGATCTTCACGTCTCACGATGAGCGGATGCGGTTCGACGGAGTGACGTCGGTCATGTATCTCACCAACGAGCGAGTTAAACCAGCGATCGATGAGCGGATCGAACGGCGCGTGTTCGTGGACGACAGGCCCAGGTTCACCGTCCTGCCCGTCATCGACGTTTGGGGGCGCGTACAGGACGACCGTTGGCCCTACGACACACCGCGTTTCACACCGGTGGGTCGAGTGAGCGAGGATCAATCGCATGCCGGCTGATCCCACTTCCTACGACGCCGCTGTCAGCCTCGTGCGCAGCCACACGCATCTGACCCTCGTGCAGTACCTCCGCGAGAACCCAGGAGCCTACGTCTCCGACATTCTCGACGGCACCGACATTCCGCGAGGAACGCTTGGCCGCGCGCTTCGAGAACTTGTCGAGCTCAACATCCTCACCATCGACGTCCAGCCCGAGAAACGCGGCACCGGACGCAACTACCGCTACACGGTGAACACGACACACGTCCGTGATCTTCTGAGCGTTCTCAGAACCGAACTGCTCGGCTCACCGAACTAGGTTCGCCACGATCCCAATCCCCATGGCTTCCCTTTGCCCCCGATAGCTGCCGACTACATCGGAGAGCACCCGGTCCAGGGGGAGCGCAGCGATCTCCCGCAGGGACGCACAGCGCCCTTGACCGGGTGTGGTCCGGTGTGATCCTCCCGACAGCGGGGGCTCAGGACTTCTTCGCTGATGACGACGGGGGACACTTCCAGCACCTCACGACCGCGCGCCCGGATCGATACGGAGAACGCAGGAAACGTCCGCGGATCGCGCACACCAGGATCACGAAGGCGGTTCTGATCGAGACAATTTGATTTGAGCCACGGGGATTCCCAGCCCTCCCGGAGACCCAGCGGCCCCGGCGCGAACGCTCCAGAGGTCTATCGAAGGCGGTTCTTTCACGGAGCGCAGCGGAGGGAAAGGAACGGCAACCCTCTGCCGACCATGCTTCCAAAGTAGTGTCATTGTTGATACTATTTAGGTATGGCAAGAGTGGAGCGACTGGTAGAGCAGATGCGGGCCAATCCGGCTGGCGTTCGCTACGCGGACCTGGCTAAGGTGTGCGATCACTACTTCGGCGATCCCCGTCAGCAGGGCAGTTCCCACCGGGTTTACCGGATGCCCTGGCAGGGCGACCCGCGAGTCAATATCCAAGACGACCACGGCAAAGCCAAGCCCTATCAGGTGAGACAAGTCCTCGCCGCGATCCAGAAGCTGGAAGGAGAATCATCATGATGCAGCAGCACAACGCCGACCACTACACCTACCGGGTGCGGTGGTCGAATGAAGACCACGCCTACGTGGGCACCGTCGCAGAGCTTGCGTCCCTGTCCTGGATCGCAGACACCCAGGCCGAGGCCTTCGCCGGCATTCGCGCGCTCGTAGATGACGTGCTTGCCGACATGGCAGAAACGGGCGAGCCCGCGCCCGACGCGATCGCAGATCGGTCTTACTCGGGAAAATTCGTCATTCGCGTCACTCCCGAAGCGCATCGGCAACTCGCCCTCGACGCCGCCGAACAGCACGTATCCCTCAACCGCCTCGCCACAAGCCGCCTCATCGGTGCCTAACGCGAACGCCTCAGAGGTGAGCTAGCGCTCAGCGCAGCCCGAGCAGCTTCCCGAGTTCCAGGTAGTCCTCAGCGAGCCGTTCAGCGTTCGCTTCGTACCGGGTGTGCCGTCCGCGGCGGTCGGCGTAGGGGACCGAGGGGTCTGGGTCCGGGTTGAGGACTCCCGCAGCTGTCAGTGATGAGACGTGCTGCTTGACGGTGCTGTGTGTGAGTCCGGTGCCCTTTGTGATCTCGCTGACGAGACTCTTCGGGTGAGCGCTGATGAAGCTCAGGACCGCGAGGCGGGCGGCGTTCGCCCCGAGAACGTTAATCGCGCGCTCCGCTTCCGGGGAGAGAGAGGGCACTGCGTACACGGGCATAACTGATCATTCTTCCAAAGTCCTCTCATCGACACCGGGTAGATAACTTAGTAGACTACCGCGTAACGGTGTTGAGCCTGTCCCCCAAATGGGGGACAAATTCGGCGCTGTCGGGGGTTTCCCGCAAAATGAGCCATGCCGCCGATCTCTTGGACGGCGTACGAAAAGCATCGGGGGGTGCCATGACAACCACGGCAGATGACGCAAATCAGACCGGAGACGCGTCTGACGGCATGCTGGAAATGCTGGTCAAGGCCGCGCTCTGGCTCGTACTCGTGCTCGTGTGCGCGCCGCTGGTCATCCCGTTCATCGTGCGGGGGGCGACAGCGATGTGGGCACCGACGAAGCGGTGGTACTGGGCTACGTACCGGTGGTGGTGGATCGCCGTCACAGGCGGCATTGTCGCCGTCGTGGCGATGCTCGCCGTTGAAGCGTGGCTGGTGCTCCAGTGGGCAGACGCGGGCGGGTATGCCGCGCTCACGCAGCGGGATGATCGGTTCGCTGCGGCCTGGGCGGCGATCTGGCCGTGGCTGATCGTGAACACGGCCGCGGGCGTGCTGCTCGTGCCGGCTGTCTGGTCGGCGCGGCGGCGGAAGGTCGCCGAGCAGGTGCGTAAGCGCACGATCTCTGACGTGGTGCGTCAGGAGAAGATCGAGGCCGCACGTCATCAGGCGAAGGACTTGGACAGTGCCCGCCGGATCGGCGTAAAAGTCGATGCCGTCACGAAGACCATCACGGGGAGCACCGGGAAAGGCATCACCGCCCCGCACCCTCTAGGGAATGGTGAATATGCCCTTGGCGTGATCAACCGCGACACGATTCAGAGCATGGCGCAGCTGATGGCCGATCGATCGCGCGTGCCCGATTGGGTAACAGGGGATAACCGATATCTCATACTTCCTACGAAGGCCGGCGCAACCCGTCTGCTGCTCTTCTCGGAATCGGGCACCGGTAAAACCGTGCTCCTGATGAACATCATCGCGGCCGCGGTCAAGTCCGGCGTGAAGGTGGTTTTCATCGACGCGAAGGGCGTCCCGAGCGATGCGCGGGCGCTTGCCGCACTCGTGGCTCAGCTGGGGCGCACGGCTGTGATCAGCGGCAAAGGCGAAGCCGCGGCCACGCGGTGGAACCTCTTCCACGGCAGTGCCGCCGACGTGACAGCGAAGCTGATGCGGCTGCAGCCGCCTCCGGCCGGCGCGAACGAGCACTACCTCCAGGAGATCGAGGCCGTGCTGACCGCCCTCCAGCACGCGGAACCGGTGCGCGGCGTCCAAGACCTCCAGGAGCGCGCAGAGCGCATCGACTCCCGCGACCGGTACGACCACCGCATGCTCGCCAAGGTCGTCAACGAAAAGTCCGGCGAGACGGCCGCCGAACGCGCCGTGGGGTCAGTCGTGAAGTCACTGCGCCGATTCGAGGGATGGATCGATGAGGACGGGTGGACATTCGATGACCCCGAGGCAGACGTCACAATCTGCCCTCTGATCCCGGTCGATCCGACACAGGCCGCCTTGGGCGACCTGCTGCTACTCGAGCTACGGTCTTACATCGCACGGCGACTGGAGCGCGAGGACTACTCCCCCGTGCTCGTCATCGTGGATGAGTTCCCGTCACTGGTCACACCGGGCAACGACCCGGCCGACGTCGCTGCGCCCCTGTTTGAAACGCTGCGCAGCGCCGGTGGAGGGCTGATTCTGGCGGGACAGAACGTCGAAGGGTTCTCCCCGGAACCGGCCATGCGCGCCCGCGTCCTGAACTCGGGTGCTGCGATCGCGTTCGGCCGACAGAAAAGCCCCAAAGAACTGGTTGACCTGGCCGGCACGGAACTGCGCATGGAAGCGTCCGGCGCAGCGACCGGCGAGGAACTGAAATCCGGGCGTGCACAGCACACCTACCGGATTAAGCCGCAGGACGTCCGCGAGGCATCCGCCGCACAGTTCTGGATCGTGCAGGGCGGCTCCCACGCCGCGTTCCGCGCGCTCCCCAACGCCAGCGCCGACGCCACAGCGACCCCCGAAGGTAAGCCGGTCGAGGATCAGGCTGCCGAAGAAATCGAAGAAGCCAACACCGAGATCACCGCGGAAGCAGGGAACGAATCATGAAGTGGATCGACGGCACCGACTGGAACGACATCAAACCGGAGTTTCCCGCGCCCATACTGGGCGGCCTCGTTGAGGTCGCGGGCTCACTGCTGGCGGCGGCTGTGATGTTCGTCGCCACGCTGGCCGCCCTGTTCATTCTCATTAAACGCGAAGGCGAGAAGAGCGGTCCCGTACTGTCCTACGCCGCAGCTGTGCTGCTGAGCGTTCTCGTCTCGGCCGTGCGCGCGGACTGGTCGACTCTCGTCTACGTCGTGCTGATCCTGCCGGCGTTCTTCGGTTTCCGGTGGCTGTTCCGCCGAATGACCAGCCGCTACTAACTACCCCAGCCCATGACCCAAATCAGGAGGAACACCATGACCGATAACCACTTTGCCGGCGCAGATCGCGCCGCCGGCTACGGCATTGAGGGTGATGAGCCCGTGGTGCTGTCGGTGCCAGCATTCTCAACCCCAGCGAGTGAGGACGGCTTAGCCACCCTTGATCGTGATGCACCGATCTTCCGTGATCCCACAATTTCCGTCGCCCCGCCCGCGGAGCCGTCAGTGGCGGTCATGGGGCAGGTTGGCGGCGGGAGGACGGCCGGCAAAAACGCGCAAGCGGAGGACGTGCCTGCGGCTTCGCCGGCCGATGTGTTGGCCGGGCTCACCCGTGCAAGCCGCCGTGCGAGCGCGCCGCCGGTCGCGACGACTGGGTTTCGCGGCTTCCTCGCTCGGATCGGTTTCAAGCCCGAACCATCCGTGGCCGAGAAGGCCACTCTGGAGGCGGCCGCAGCGGTGGCACGGGATGAGGAAACTATCCGTCAGGCGACGTACACGCGCCCCGTGGGCGTGCTCGTCGCGAACCGGAAAGGCAACGCCGGTAAGACCACGATCTCGCTCGGCCTGGGCGGCACGCTCGCTGCTTGCCGAGGCGGCGGCGTGGCCATTGTCGAGGTTGCGGAAGACCCCGGCACGCTCACGCTGCGTGCCGAAGGAAACCCGCGCCGGGGGATTGGCCACCTGGTGGCCGACCACGCCGACGTGCACAGCGCCGGCCACCTTGACGGGTACACCGCCCCGCAGACGTCCTACGCCCGCGTGATTGGCTCCACCGGTCCTCGCCCCGCTCTTACGGCGGAGGCCGTCACTGACGTGGTGCGCGTCGTTGACGAGTACTTCGCCATGCGGGTCATGGACTCGGGCAATCAGTACACGTCCCCCGTGTTCCAAGCAGCTGTCGCGGCCGCCGACGTTCTCGTGATCCCCACGTTGAACGCTACGGACACCGCTACCCAGGCGCTCGCGCTACTCGATGAACTCCGTTCACAGGGTGGGCATGCCGCCGAACTCGCAGATCGCGCCATCGTGCTCGTCCTCACCGATGGTCGAAGGGAAACCCCCGAAGTGACCGAGGCCGTCACCCAGGCACTCGCTCAGGCGCGAGTGGGCGAAATCCTCACGATCCCGTTCGACGGACATCTCGCCGAGCGGGGGCAGATCACGCTCTCGCAGATTCACCCGAACACCTACCGGGCCTTTGTGGCCGCAGGCGCAGCCGTCATCCGTGCGCTCGACTCCGTAACGAACTAAGCCATATCGCATACCGCATATCACCTATACGAGAGGAACATCATGACAATCACTGAGGTCATCGTCCACGCGGCGATCGACAACCCCCTGGACGGGGTGCTCCCCGATTTCAGCATCTTCGGCGTGCAGTTCACCGCATTGTGGCAGAAGGTTCTTGCTGGCATCTGGGGTCTCGCGCTCGTGTTCAGCGTCGGCTACCTCATCTGGGGCATCGTCCAGATGGGCAAGAGCGACGACGGCAACCCCAACGCTTACAAGCAGGGTCGCAAGGCGGCCATGGCTGCCGGCATCGCGCTCGCGTGCCTCGCCGGCCTTACCGTCATCGTCGGCGCGATCCTCTTTATCGTCGGCGGCTGACGATGCCAACTCTCGCGTACCCGGCCGACACGTCCTGGGTGCTCCCCATGGCCCTAATCGTCGGTGCAGTAGCCATCGTGATCTTCGGCATCGTGCGCACGCTCCTGTGGCGTTCACGACGGGCCCAGAAGCTCGCGCGGGACAACACCCGGGGACGTGCGGGGCGCGCGAGGTACGAACGCCACGAGGCATCGAAAGCCCGAGTCAGATTCGCCCCGAGCGACGACAGCACCACGACCGGAGATCAATCATGATGAGCACCGTTACCCCAAGGCCACCACTGCCGCGCTGGGTCTGGATCACAGTCGCGGCCGTGGTCGCGGCCGCCGTAGTCGTCGGTGTCGTCGTGTGGGCGCAGCGCCCCACGGACGACACCGCCACACCACCGGCGACCGCCGAACCATCTGCAACGCCGGGCGCATCCGACGAGCTGGTGACCGGATGCCTCGCCGAAGGGCAGGGCATAGACATGCTGCTAGCCACTCAAAAGGCGGCACCGCACAGCGAAGTGGGAGCCGTCGAATTTGCGACCGCAGCTACTCGCTGGTTGAAGCGCTGGCCCTGGCCCTCCGCTGATGAGTACCAAACGTCGATTGAGCAGAGCTGGGATAGCGACCACGCCTTTGCTCAGGGCGAGTACGACGCGCTCGTCGCCGGTCCCAACGCATCCGGGGGGATTGTGGCGGAGGGGACTCCGTTCCGCCTGACCGCAGCTGTAGGTCGTTGGTATGTGGATTCATACGACGGGGACACCGCACAGGTGTCTGTGGGGCTCTCCTACGTGATCGGGGAGGCCGTCAGTCCTCTTTACCGGTCGGCAGGTACCTACAACCTCGACTGGACCGAAGACGGCTGGAAAATCACCAGTATCGAGCCCAAGCACACTGTGCAGGACCTCTTCGACGATGGTCTGGGTTCTCCCTATGCGGGAGGTTGCTAATGGCTACCGACTGCGATCCGACGAATCCCTTTGAGGCTGCCGGATGCATCATCGATGACATTGGCAACACCATCGAGGGTGTGGGATCTGTGGTTTCGTTCGCGCAGGATCCGTTCGCGGCGACGCTGAAGTATATGAAAGACGGGGCGACGTCCCTGACGACTGATGTGCTGCCGTTTCTGACGACGGCGATTCAGCCCGACCTTTCGGCAGGGTTCTTTCTCCGTGCCTACGCGGTGTCGTTCGCGGCCGCGATTTTCGTCATGGTGCTGATCATGATCAGCCTGATGGTGAGAACCGCGAAGGGCCAAATGGCCGGCCGCGATCTCGTTCAATCGCTTGCCCAGTACGCGCCCATGTTCTTGATCGGAACGATGTTCGGCCCGCTGGCGGGCATCATCCTCGTGAAGCTCTTTCACGCGCTCACAGACTCCGTGATCACGTGGGCGATGGGCTCAGTGCAAAACATCATCGACGGGCTGGTCGCCCTCATCGCGAAGATCGACCCGGCCGCAACGCCGGGCGGTGTCATCCTCGCGATCTTCCTGATGTTCATGCTGCTTCTCGGGCTGCTGTTCATCCTTGTGATCCTGCTGTGCCAGCTGGTCACTCTCTACTTCGCCGGCGTCATCATTCCGCTATTCCTGGTGTTCATCATCGACCCTGAGCGCCGATCCCTCGGCCTGGGCATGGCCGGCCTCTGGGTGGGGATTCTCGCCTCGCACCCGCTGCTGTTCTTTTTGCTCGGCTTCGCGTTTTCGATCATGGGTGACGTGATGGTCACCGCGGGCGAGAAGGACGGCATGCAAACCCTCGTAACGTTCGTCGTTGCGCTGATTGCGATCTACATGGCCGCGGCCTCGCCGCTGCTCATGATGAAATTCGCGCCGCTGGTGCAGTCCGCTTTCACCCCGTCACTTGGGGGCGGTGGTGGGGGCAACAACAGCAACACGATCGGGCATACCAATGTCACGGACGCCACGAACGAGTACGGCAACGGCGGCCGCGAGTACGCCCCGACGTCCCAGGGCGGTTCGGGAGGCGGGGGCGGCTCGTCTAGCTCGAGTACGGCGACGACCACGGACAAGACGCTTTCTGAGGCTGCGGCCACGAATGAATCCGTGCCAGACAGCGCGGAGAAGGCCCCTGTGGGCGTGAATAGCGCCGCTGCGGGCGCTCAGGCCGGTGCGGCCGCGGAAGGCGCTGAGACCGGCGCTACCGGGCTTGCTGAGGCGGGGGCGGCTGAATCGTCTACCGGTGTCGGCGCAGCGGTCGGTGTGCCGACGCTGATCGCGGCCGCGGGCGTAGCTGCCGCGGACGCGACGAAGCGCGGTGCAGATGGGGCGGTCACTCAGGCGACCGCCCCGATGGATGGGGATTCCACGCTCGGAGGGAGCAACCTATGAGTGATTCAGCTGTTGTCATTCCGCCTGTGCGGGGGTATTTGGGTGGCGAGGACGGCCACCGGTCGTTCTTCGGCGGCACTATTTCGAAGCAACGCCTCTGGTCGGTCGGCCTATCCATCGGCCTTGGTTTGCTGCTCACCCTGCTGTTTCAGTGGGTGGGGTTGCTCATCATGCTGGTGTCTACAGTCGCCTCGTTCATCCTCACGACGAAGACGCACCGTGGGTCGATCGTGGAGCGACGTCGTAAGCGTCGCCGCTGGAAAGCGCGCGTGCAGACCGGCACCGACACGTACCAGCCGTACACGGTGGCCGCGTGGGACCAGGCCGAGGAAGCGGCCCGACAGGCGAAGGGCCGGCGTGCCCGTTGGCAGGCTGCTCGGCAGCTGGCGGCCATCCGGTTGATGCCTGATGGAGCGGACGGCATGGGTTGGTTGCAGAAGGGACGCCGGCAGCCGGGTATCGCGTGGCATTCCCCAAACGGGGAGGCCCCGTACCTGTCTGTCGCGTTCTCAGTTTCGGGGATGCTGCGAGGGATCGAGTCGCCCGACAAGCTCAACGGCGGCACCATCGCGTTCAGCAAGTTCCTCGCGGAGCTCGCCGGTCCCGAGTCCCTTGCTCGGAACGTGCAGACCGTGACACGGATCGTGCCCTCTGACACGGCCCTGTACGAGTTCTGGGCCCGGAACCATGTGGACGGGGCGATCCCGGAGGAAGCGAAAGCCTCCTACCGGGAGGTGCTGCGGCTCACGAGTGAGCACGCGATGGTGCAGCGGCATTTTGTTGTGGTGTCGTGGCCGATTACCGCACAGTTCATCAACGCCGCTGAGAAGTACGGGAACGCTCGTGACGGCTGGCGCAGTCTCATGGACGCTGAGATCGCGCAAACGGTGAAGAAGCTCACGGGCGCACGTCTGGGCGCTGTGGATGCGCTCACCGCCCGCCAGGTCGCTGCGGTCCTCACCCACTTGCAGAACCCTGGACACCCGATCGAGTACGTGGCCGGCGTCGATCCGACGTCGTTCGGCGTTCCGTCGCACGACGAGTTCTCAGCGACCGTCACGGAGGGCACCGGCCCAAACGGGGAGCCGGTGCAGTGGTGGCACCGGACAGCAAAGATCAGCGCCGGCGGGCTGTCCACAGGGGCGCGTACGCCCCTGTGGCTGCTCCCGGTCCTCGTGGGCACCCATCTGCAAATGATCCGCACACTGTCGTTTCACCACCACCTTGTGCTCGGCGTGGAGGCCAAAGCCGCGGCGACAAAAGACCTGGTGCGCGACGAGGCTCGGAAGATATCCGACGCAGAGGCCGGCCACCTCGCCGATGACACCACGCAGGTGGCCGCGAACGCCGCGGCGCAGCGCCTGGCGGACTTCCGCCCTGGCAACGGCCACGAAGGTGACTACTGGATCGGGTACCTGACGATCAGCGAAACCAGCCGGGACCGGCTGGCCCAGGCGTGCCGTCTCGTGCAGTCGATCTGTCACAGCAAGGCCGGGATCGAGCGAATCGAATGGCTCGACTCGTACCAGTCCGCGGCCGCGGGAACGACGTGGCCGATCGGTCGCGGCATCCGCTCGATTCGCGCCTCTACCAGCGCCAAGGTCTACCGCCGTCTCGCCGGCCGTTCACAGAAGGACGAACTGACATGAGCACCACCCCTGAGACTCCCCGCAAGCGCGGTCTGAGTACCCTCCCCGGTCTGCGGCGGTTCGCACCGCCCACACCGATCACGGCTGACGTGATCGACGCCGAGGGCGACGAGTTCTTGCCGTGGGCGGCCCCCGGATCGCGGTTGCGTGTGAACGACCGTGCAGCTGCGGCCGGCTTCTACGCACCGTCCGAGGCTGGAGCCCCGTCCTCTACCCGGCAGGCGGCAGTGCTCAACACGGCGTTGATCGCGCAGCCGACCGGGACAGATGGGCTCGTGATCGGCCGTGACGGCCTCTCACAGACCGCCGCCGCGCACGACCCATCGACGGCGTACAACGCGAAACCGCGGCGCATCACGTCCCCGAACGTTGTGTGCATGGGCGACGTCGGCGGCGGGAAAAGCTCGAACACGAAGTGCAACTACGTTGCCCGGCCTCTCACGCTCATCAACCGGCGTGTGGTGGTCTTCGACAAGAAGGAAGAAAACGGTGAGGGCGAGTACTCGCCCATGGCCCGCGCGTACAACTCGGAGCCGATCCGGTTCGCCCCAGACGGCAGCGGGAGCCGAATCAACCCCCTGGATAAGAACATCATCCGCGGGACAGGTGCGCGCGGTCAGGCCCGAATCATCCGGAACATCGTGCAGCTCGCCGACGACAACAAGCCGGTAGACAAGTGGGGTCGCGAAGCGATCCGCATCGCGCTGCGCCGCACGTTCGCCCAGTTCGAAGACCGGCGCCGCACCGCCACGCTTGCCGACGTTCTCCCGCACCTGGGCGATCTCGCCGACACAGACGGCATGGGATTGTCCCCCTCTGCCCGTGACCGGCTCCACCAGGCCGGTAAGAGCGTGTTGTTCACCCTCCACGATCTCCTCGACGAGTACGGCGGCATGTTCGACGGAGAAACCTCCCGGGACGTGGACCTCGCCGCCAAACTGACAAGCTTCGACATCAGCGGCCTCAACGAGGATTCCGCCGCCGTGCCCGTGGTCATGTCGATCGGCTACCAGTGGCTGCTAGGACGCCTGAAAAGCGAGACAGGCACGTTCACGAACGTGATCTACGAAGAAGGCTGGCATATGGTCGCCGGCCCGTCCGTGCGCCTTCTGCAGTCGTCCCAGAAGCTCTCCCGCGCACTCGGCATCTCGAACGTGTTCGTGATGCACAAGGGCACCGATATTCCGGTCGATTCGGTGGGTATGGCCATGCTCCAAGAGGCGCAGACCATCCACGTCTACCGGCAGTCACACGCGAAAGACGCGCAGTGGTGCCAGAAGTATTTCAGCTTCGCCCCGGAGACCGCGGAGGCGATCATGAACCTGGAGCAGGGCGAACAGATTTTCAAGTACGCATCGAATCCCGAAATTCGGTTGCGTCATCTGCGCTCTGAGTGGGAGGTCGGGCTCACGAACACCGACACCGGCATGAGCGCGGGGAACTAGTCATGCGGGCGCTGCGTCGTTCTCTTATCGCGGCCGTCGCCTTCCTGGCGGCAGCGGTGCTCCTGATCGTCATTGGCGTCATGGGAGCCGTCAGCGGCGGAGGCTGCGGTGGCGAAGTCGATCCCGTCACCGCGGCAGCCCACGAACCCATCGCCGGGTACAAGGGCGACCAGCTGGCCAATGCCGCCTCGATCATGACGGCCGCCACGAAACTGAATCTGGACGCCCGCGCCCAGACGATCGGCGTCATGACAGCGATGGGTGAATCCTCACTGCGGAACATCACCTACGGCGATCACGAAACCTCGGGCGTGACCAACCCTGACGGCTCCCCCACGACGTCGATTGGTCTTTTCCAGCAGCAGGACTCGTGGGGCACTGTCGCCGAACGGATGGACCCGGCGACGTCCGCACGGTTGTTCTTCGACCGGCTCATGAAGCTGACCGGGTGGGAGAACCTGACGCCCTCCGCAGCCGCCCACGGCGTGCAGATCAACGCCGACCCCAACCACTACACCAAGTGGTACGACGCCGCCGCAGAAGTCGTCAACACGCTCACGACGGCCGCCATGATCGACGCCACGATGAACTGTGCAGCGGCCGGCGACTACCCGCCGGCAACCGGGAACCCTCCCGGCGAATGGGGCGGCTACGACAACGGTCAGATTCCCGTCAAGACGCTCCAGCAGATCCCGTGGGCTCCCCGGTACGCTCTGCGCGCCGACGCTACCGCCGCCCTCGCGGCGATGAACGGCGCTTTCCGCAGCCAGTTCGGCTATGACCTGCCTATCAACGACGGGTACCGGGATTACGCCGGCCAGGTCGAGGCGAAGGCCAAGTACGGCGACGATGCCGCAGAGCCCGGAACCTCGAACCACGGCTGGGCGCTCGCGATCGACATCGGCGACCGCAGCCACTGGGCGATCGGCTTCTCACACCCGATCTACCTGTGGCTCAAAGCCAACGCCGGCCGCTACGGCTGGGCACACCCCGACTGGGCAGAACCAGGCGGCGTCGGACCCGACGAAGCCTGGCACTGGGAGTACTACGGCCTCTTATGACGCCTCCAGCCGACATTCGCACGTCCGTTCCCGCCGATCACGCGATGATCTCGAAAAACGTTGATTTTCCGCGGAAGTCGAACAGCTGCCGCCGCGGCGTCGACCAGGTCGAGCGGCTGCGCGATCGCCACGGCACATTCGCACAAAACACCGATCCCCTCCCCGCGACAAAGGACCCCCGATGATCCCCAACCCTGAGCCCTCTTTCCCGGTAGAGCTTCTGCCTAATGAGGTTGTCGCCGGCTTCGAGACCGCGATGACTGTCGCCGGCGCAATCGCCGTGATGGCCGCGATGATCCTGGCCGGCCTCCTCATGCACGCCTACTACGCCGAGACCTACAGCGGTCGCGGGCACGCGCTCCGCGGCTTCGTTCTGGCGCTGGGGCTTGTCATCTTCTTCTCGTTGTTCGTCTCTATGGCGCTCAACAACTGGGGGTACTTCATCGTGGCTTTGCTCGCGCCGTTCGTCGCGTTCGGTGCCCGCTGGGGCGTCGTGAGCTTCCTTAACCGGCGCGGGTACTAAGGGCGGCACGGATGAGTGCAACTGATGACGATGCGATCACCAGGGCTCAGACGGTCCATGAGCGCCTCGCGCGGCTCCGAGCGCACCAGACAGCGGAGAGGAACCGCATCTACGCTTTGGTGATCCAGGAGCTTCTGGCAGACGGGTACTCGCTCCGAGAGGCGCAACGGTCTCTCGGGCTCTCCAAGACCTTCATTCACAAAGCCGCACAGCAGGACACGGAGTGCCCCGACGAGTGCGGGGAGTTCACCGCAGTTGACGAGGCCATGGCTCAGTACGTTCTCGAATACTGAGCGCGACACGCCGACGCCACATCTTCGGTTCATAGGGAATATTCACTATTCTATTTACATGATCATCTCTGTTGTGAATCTGAAAGGCGGCGTGGGCAAGACCACGACCGCGGCTTGTATCGCCGTCGCGCTATCAGCTGTCGGCACCGTCCGCGGCATCGATAGTGACCCTCAGTCCGAAGGATCGTTGACCGGGTGGGCGCGCGCTGCGGGACCGGGTTTCCCTGACACCGTGACGGCCGTGGGCGGCAGGCTCACGCCGGCTATGTCGGACGGAGTGGACTGGGCTGTTTTTGACGCTCCGCCCAGCGATCCCATGACCCTCTCGCGTGCCATCGATGCGGCCGATGTCGTCTTCATTCCTACGACACCGAGTCACGCAGACCTTTCGCGCACCTTCGAAGTTGCCGACCTCCTGAGCAACCAGGGAATCACCGCAAACGTTCTGCTTACGGCTGCGCAGGCGGGAACGATCGCGACCCGTCAGGCGATCGGCACCCTGACCGCTGACCTGCCAGATGGAATCACGTTCTACGAGCACGTGGTTCCGTTCCGGCAGCACTTCCTCACCATGTACGGCACGATCCCCAAGCCGAACCAGCTTCACCCGTACGACCTCATCGTCCGCGAAATTCAGGAGTCCTGACATGGCAATCTCACGCAACGCCGGCACACCGACAACAGGCCGCCCCAACACGGACCTCTCGGAAGCTTTTGACCCCGCCGTGCCGAAGTCCGACAGCCGCGAATACACCCGCAAGGTAGGCATCCTGTTCACCCCGGAGCAGTACGCCGCGATCGAACAAGCGGTGCTCGACCGCGGCTGGCCCCGACACGGCGGCCCCTCGCGACTCGTCCGTGAAGTCGTCGCCAAAGAACTCGGCTTCCGACCATGACCGACACAGAAGCCAGCGCGCCCGCGCTTCCTCGCGATCTTGTGAGGGCACTCGATCACCTGGGGTCGCTGGAGCGTGGAGAACTCGAAGAGCGCTACGGCGTCGCGCCCTCGTTGTTCGCACAGTTCGGGCTCTTCCCCCTCACCGCCCCCGATGAGGCCGCACCGATGTGGACGCGCCGCAACCCGTTCGGGGCGGTGTCGATCACGCGCGGCGTCGCCGTAGACGACGAGGGCAACCCCACGCTGACGCGCTACCCGTCCGGCGGACTCCCCCGGCTCTTCCTGGTCGATCTCGCGACCGAGGTTCTCGCGTCCGATCGAAGGGGCGATGCGCAGCCGCAAGTCATCGACCTCGGCCGCACCCTCAACCGCTACACGCGCGAGCGCCTGGGACTCCGATCAGGCAGCCGGAACCGCGCCGTGCTCAACCAGGTGACCGCGACCGCCCGCGCGACGATCACGCTCACGACGACCGGCACGGACGCGCGCACAGGACGCCGCAAGGCGATCGCCTGGGATGCTCCGAAGGTCGCCGACGCCTACGAGCTATGGCTGCCGGAACAGGACGCGCTCGAGGGGTTCGAACCATCCATCACCCTCTCGCCGGCCTTCGTCGCGCTGGTGCTCGAAGGGCCGCGGGTGCCAGTGCGTCGTGATCTCCTGGCGCAGCTGGCCGGCAAGCCGATGGCGTTCGATGTGCTGCTCTGGCTCGGCAACATCACGTACTGGCTCCACCGTGCCGGCAAGCCCGATGCGTTCTTCGAGTGGGACTACCTGTACGCCACCTTCACTCACGAGTACTCGACGGAGAACAATTTCAAGATCAAGTGGAAGGCAGCGCTCACGGAGGTCATGCGCTACTACCCCGAAGGTCGAGTGGAGATCGCGAAGGGCACCCGACGTGAGAAGGGCGGCATCCGTGTGATGCGGTCTCCGCTGCTCATCGAGCCTCGCAAAGGTGACTGATCTCGATACCGTTTGGAAGCGCCCCGGCCCTGTGGATAACTCCGCTAGCCGGGGCGCTTCGTTTCCATTCGGTATCGCAATCCACTTCCATTCGGTATCGCAATATCGCGGCCGATCCCGCCCCCTCGCTGGGGTCTCGCTTGCACCTAACCTTTTCTCTTAACTCTTAACCGGTGGCGTACCAGCGCAACCTTCAGACGCGCGCGTGAAGAGTCGCGCTTGGGGTTGCCGTTCCTTTCCCTCCGCTGCGCTCCGTGAAAGAACCGCCCTCAGCTGCACGGGCGCTCGGAGAGCATCTAGCGCATGGATGGAGGTTCTGAGAGACTGCGTAGGTAGTACGTGTGGGTATTCGTTGATCGCGAATACCCTGTTCGTCCTGGAGGGGCGAGTTTCTGTATCTCCCACCCTG
>NZ_JAGGPG010000005.1:0-309565 GCF_018613945.1 Microbacterium sp. ISL-59 | reverse complement strand
GTGCACTTGTCAAATGCCAAATTATCCTCGTCTCCACTTCGGTGGGGGTGAGAATTCCTTTGGATCAAAGACCAACCTCCTTGTGGGGTTGGCAACGGATAAAGTCAGCAATGAATTTGTCTCTTTGGTCAGCATCAAACTCGCTGCGTCACCGTTTTCCCGGTGTCGTATGCATTTCTTTTTTACGGAGAGTTTGATCCTGGCTCAGGATGAACGCTGGCGGCGTGCTTAACACATGCAAGTCGAACGGTGAACACGGAGCTTGCTCTGTGGGATCAGTGGCGAACGGGTGAGTAACACGTGAGCAACCTGCCCCTGACTCTGGGATAAGCGCTGGAAACGGCGTCTAATACTGGATATGTGACGTGACCGCATGGTCTGCGTCTGGAAAGAATTTCGGTTGGGGATGGGCTCGCGGCCTATCAGCTTGTTGGTGAGGTAATGGCTCACCAAGGCGTCGACGGGTAGCCGGCCTGAGAGGGTGACCGGCCACACTGGGACTGAGACACGGCCCAGACTCCTACGGGAGGCAGCAGTGGGGAATATTGCACAATGGGCGCAAGCCTGATGCAGCAACGCCGCGTGAGGGACGACGGCCTTCGGGTTGTAAACCTCTTTTAGCAGGGAAGAAGCGAAAGTGACGGTACCTGCAGAAAAAGCGCCGGCTAACTACGTGCCAGCAGCCGCGGTAATACGTAGGGCGCAAGCGTTATCCGGAATTATTGGGCGTAAAGAGCTCGTAGGCGGTTTGTCGCGTCTGCTGTGAAATCCGGAGGCTCAACCTCCGGCCTGCAGTGGGTACGGGCAGACTAGAGTGCGGTAGGGGAGATTGGAATTCCTGGTGTAGCGGTGGAATGCGCAGATATCAGGAGGAACACCGATGGCGAAGGCAGATCTCTGGGCCGTAACTGACGCTGAGGAGCGAAAGGGTGGGGAGCAAACAGGCTTAGATACCCTGGTAGTCCACCCCGTAAACGTTGGGAACTAGTTGTGGGGTCCATTCCACGGATTCCGTGACGCAGCTAACGCATTAAGTTCCCCGCCTGGGGAGTACGGCCGCAAGGCTAAAACTCAAAGGAATTGACGGGGACCCGCACAAGCGGCGGAGCATGCGGATTAATTCGATGCAACGCGAAGAACCTTACCAAGGCTTGACATATACGAGAACGGGCCAGAAATGGTCAACTCTTTGGACACTCGTAAACAGGTGGTGCATGGTTGTCGTCAGCTCGTGTCGTGAGATGTTGGGTTAAGTCCCGCAACGAGCGCAACCCTCGTTCTATGTTGCCAGCACGTAATGGTGGGAACTCATGGGATACTGCCGGGGTCAACTCGGAGGAAGGTGGGGATGACGTCAAATCATCATGCCCCTTATGTCTTGGGCTTCACGCATGCTACAATGGCCGGTACAAAGGGCTGCAATACCGCGAGGTGGAGCGAATCCCAAAAAGCCGGTCCCAGTTCGGATTGAGGTCTGCAACTCGACCTCATGAAGTCGGAGTCGCTAGTAATCGCAGATCAGCAACGCTGCGGTGAATACGTTCCCGGGTCTTGTACACACCGCCCGTCAAGTCATGAAAGTCGGTAACACCTGAAGCCGGTGGCCTAACCTTTTTGGAGGGAGCCGTCGAAGGTGGGATCGGTAATTAGGACTAAGTCGTAACAAGGTAGCCGTACCGGAAGGTGCGGCTGGATCACCTCCTTTCTAAGGAGCATCTGACTCTTCGGAGTCCAGAACCCAGATCGAAGGCATACGTTCTTCGCTGGGAGCTCATGGGTGGAACATTTGACATGGTGTGAAGGATGTTGTTCTTCTTTAGTACGTCGGGTCTTCGGATCTGGTTGGAACGGGGAGGGTGGCGGATGTCGAACCTGCACGCTGTTGGGTCCTGAGGGACCGGATGCGCACTGGCCTTTGGGTCGAGTGCACAGTCGGTTACTCTGGGCCTCTTTCTGTTTCCCTTTTGTGGGGTTGTGGATTGGGGCACCGCCCGTACTTTGAGAACTACACAGTGGACGCGAGCATCTTGCAGCTGACTTCGGTCAGTTGCACAAGATGATCTTAAAGATCATTAGTCAATTTCATGCCGGACCTTTCGGGGTCTGGTGTCGATTCTGATTCAAACTCATGTGATTTATCAAGTCTTTAAGAGCAAACGGTGAATGCCTTGGCATCTGGAGCCGAAGAAGGACGTAGCAATCTGCGATAAGCCTCGGGGAACTGATAAGCAAGTTTTGATCCGAGGGTGTCCGAATGGGGAAACCCCGCTGGGCGGCGTGCCGACCTAGTGACTCCCGCCTGAATATATAGGGCGGGTAGAGGGAACGTGGGGAAGTGAAACATCTCAGTACCCACAGGAAGAGAAAGCAACCGCGATTCCGTTAGTAGTGGCGAGCGAAACCGGAACAGGCTAAACCTAGCGTGTGTGATAGCCGGCAGGCGTTGCACGTTGGGGGTTGTGGGACTTTTCAGTCATCTCTGCCGAGATGGCGGCGTTACAAGAAGGTATAGACGAACGGTCTTGAAAGGCCGGTCATAGAGGGTGACAACCCCGTAGTCGAAATGCTTCTCTTGGCGCGAAGAGTATCCCAAGTAGCACGGGGCCCGTGAAATCCCGTGTGAATCTGTCAGGACCACCTGATAAGCCTAAATACTCCCAGATGACCGATAGCGGACAAGTACCGTGAGGGAAAGGTGAAAAGTACCCCGGGAGGGGAGTGAAATAGTACCTGAAACCGTTTGCTTACAAACCGTTGGAGCCTCCTTAGTAGGGGTGACAGCGTGCCTTTTGAAGAATGAGCCTGCGAGTTAGCGATATGTGGCGAGGTTAACCCGTGTGGGGTAGCCGTAGCGAAAGCGAGTCTGAATAGGGCGATTCAGTCGCATGTCCTAGACCCGAAGCGAAGTGATCTATCCATGGCCAGGTTGAAGCGACGGTAAGACGTCGTGGAGGACCGAACCCACTTAGGTTGAAAACTGAGGGGATGAGCTGTGGATAGGGGTGAAAGGCCAATCAAACTTCGTGATAGCTGGTTCTCTCCGAAATGCATTTAGGTGCAGCGTTGCGTGTTTCTTGCCGGAGGTAGAGCTACTGGATGGCCGATGGGCCCTACAAGGTTACTGACGTCAGCCAAACTCCGAATGCCGGTAAGTGAGAGCGCAGCAGTGAGACTGTGGGGGATAAGCTTCATAGTCGAGAGGGAAACAACCCAGACCACCAACTAAGGTCCCAAAGCGCGTGCTAAGTGGGAAAGGATGTGGAGTTGCCTTGACAACCAGGAGGTTGGCTTAGAAGCAGCCACCCTTGAAAGAGTGCGTAATAGCTCACTGGTCAAGTGATTCCGCGCCGACAATGTAACGGGGCTCAAGCACGCCACCGAAGTTGTGGCATTGACATTATTGGTAGGCCTTCGTGGTCCAGCCGTGTTGATGGGTAGGAGAGCGTCGTGTGGCCAGCGAAGCGGCGGTGTAAACCAGCCGTGGAGGCTACACGAGTGAGAATGCAGGCATGAGTAGCGAATGACGTGTGAGAAACACGTCCTCCGAAAGACCAAGGGTTCCAGGGTCAAGCTAATCTTCCCTGGGTAAGTCGGGACCTAAGGCGAGGCCGACAGGCGTAGTCGATGGACAACGGGTTGATATTCCCGTACCGGCGAAGAACCGCCCAAGCTAATCCAGTAGTGCTAAGTGTCTGAATCCCAGTGACTGATCCCTTCGGGGTGACGCGTTGGGCCTAGCGCACGACCCCATTCTGGTGCGGTTAGCGTATTAACAGGTGTGACGCAGGAAGGTAGCCCAAGCCAGGCGATGGTAGTCCTGGTGCAAGTGCGTAGGCCGAGTCGTAGGCAAATCCGCGATTCACATAGGCTGAGACACGATGCGGATAAAAAGTGGGTGATCCTATGCTGCCAAGAAAAGCATCGACGCGAGGTTCAAGCCGCCCGTACCCCAAACCGACTCAGGTGGTCAGGTAGAGAATACCAAGGAGATCGAGAGAATCGTGGTTAAGGAACTCGGCAAAATGCCCCCGTAACTTCGGGAGAAGGGGGGCCTTCGGCGTATAGGGATTTACTCCCGAAAGCGTTTGGAGGCCGCAGAGACTAGTGGGTAGCGACTGTTTACTAAAAACACAGGTCCGTGCCAAGTCGCAAGACGATGTATACGGACTGACGCCTGCCCGGTGCTGGAAGGTTAAGAGGACCGGTTAGCCGCAAGGCGAAGCTGAGAATTTAAGCCCCAGTAAACGGCGGTGGTAACTATAACCATCCTAAGGTAGCGAAATTCCTTGTCGGGTAAGTTCCGACCTGCACGAATGGCGTAACGACTTCCCAACTGTCTCAACCGCGAACTCGGCGAAATTGCATTACGAGTAAAGATGCTCGTTACGCGCAGCAGGACGGAAAGACCCCGTGACCTTTACTATAGCTTTGTATTGGTGTTCGGTGTGGCTTGTGTAGGATAGGTGGGAGACTTTGAAGCATGGACGCTAGTTCGTGTGGAGTCATTGTTGAAATACCACTCTGGTCACTCTGGATATCTAACTTCGAACCGTAATCCGGTTCAGGGACAGTGCATGGTGGGTAGTTTAACTGGGGCGGTTGCCTCCCAAAAAGTAACGGAGGCGCCCAAAGGTTCCCTCAACCTGGTTGGCAATCAGGTGTCGAGTGTAAGTGCACAAGGGAGCTTGACTGTGAGACTGACAGGTCGAGCAGGGACGAAAGTCGGGACTAGTGATCCGGCAGTGGCTTGTGGAAGCGCTGTCGCTCAACGGATAAAAGGTACCTCGGGGATAACAGGCTGATCTTGCCCAAGAGTCCATATCGACGGCATGGTTTGGCACCTCGATGTCGGCTCGTCGCATCCTGGGGCTGGAGTAGGTCCCAAGGGTTGGGCTGTTCGCCCATTAAAGCGGTACGCGAGCTGGGTTTAGAACGTCGTGAGACAGTTCGGTCCCTATCCGCTGCGCGCGTAGGAAATTTGAGAGGATCTGACCCTAGTACGAGAGGACCGGGTTGGACGAACCTCTGGTGTGTCAGTTGTTCCGCCAGGAGCACCGCTGATTAGCTACGTTCGGGATGGATAACCGCTGAAAGCATCTAAGCGGGAAGCCGGCCTCAAGATGAGATTTCCATACCTTCGGGTGAGAGGCTCCCAGCCAGACTACTGGGTTGATAGGCCAGATGTGTAAGTGCAGTAATGCATGCAGCTGACTGGTACTAATAAGCCGATGACTTGATAACACACCGTTTGTTGGTGCTACGCGTCCACTGAGTGGTTCTCGATGTACGGTCGAGAACCGCATAACAACAATGACTTTGTTATGTGTTTGATTGAAACATCAATAGTGTTTCGGCGGCCATAGCGTGAGGGAAACGCCCGGTTACATTCCGAACCCGGAAGCTAAGCCTCACAGCGCCGATGGTACTGCAGGGGGGACCCTGTGGGAGAGTAGGACACCGCCGGACTCCTTTTAGACAAAATGGCCACCCATCGTTGGGTGGCCATTTTGCGTTTACACCGAAGCTCTTGCGCGAAGAGAACAGATGAGCCATCCCACACGGGGTGGCTTTTCTGCGTCAACGCGCACTGCGACGTCGTTGTCTCACCGCTTCAGACGAGCCTCGAGCATGGCTGCGCACTCCTGTACAGCTGCGGCCAGAAGGGCCTCGTCCAGATCCGCTCGCCCCCGTGTCACAGCCACGGCGGCCACCGGCCACCCGGCGGCGTCGAGAACTGCGGCGCCCACGCTGCGCAGTCCGTCCGCAATCTCGCTGTTCTCCGTCGCGTACCCTCGTGAGCGCACCTCGCGGAGCAGCTCCCGCAGCTCCCGTGGCGTGCGCGGCCCGAGTCCCGTGCGGTCGGGGAACGCCGACAGATCCGGGTACAGGGCACGCACCTGCTCGCGGGGGAGAGCAGCGAGCATCGCCCGCCCCGAAGCGGTGAGGTGCGCGGGGAGCCGTACTCCGACGTCGGTCACGAGCGCGGGCCGTCGTGGCGCGCGCTCCTCGACGATGTAGAGCACGTCGCCGCCGCTCATCACTGCAAGATGCGCGGTCTCTCCCAACCGGTCGGAGAGGGCGGCCACCAGAGGCCTGCCCCTCCGAGCGAGTGGCTGTTGGCGGGTGTAGCCGCCGGCCAGTTCGAATGCCGACGCGCCGAGCCCCCACCGCCGCTCCTCGCGGAGATGCAGAACGAACCCATGAGTGGCCAGTGTGGAGAGGAGGTGGTAGATCGTCGACCGTGGCAGATCGAGCTCACGTGCGATCGCCGACGCCGCCACCGGAGCGGGCCGACCGGCGAGATAACTCAGGATGCGGAGCGTGTTGTCGGCCGCAGGGACCTGCGTGCCGGCGACCGGCGATGCATCAGGCTTGTCTGGGATCACAGACAAAGCATCGCACGAACGGGTGCCGTTCACGAGGCGGCGGGTGTGGAATCGAGTCATGACTGTTCCTGTTCCCATGGTCGTCGGTGCGGCCCCACTTTCGCCCGCCGCTGTCGTCGCCGTCGCCCGCCACGATGTCCCCGTGCAGATCGACGCAGATGCTCTCGGCCGCGTCGCAGAGACCCGTCGCGTGATCGACGGCCTCGCCGCAGACCCGCATCCGCACTACGGCGTCTCGACCGGGTTCGGTGCCCTCGCGACCACCTTCATCGCCCCCGACCGGCGCCTGCAGCTGCAGGCCAGCCTGATCCGTTCTCACGCCGCAGGCACCGGTGCCGAGGTCGAGCGCGAGGTCGTCAGGGGACTGCAACTCCTGCGCCTGCAGACCCTGAGCTCGGGGCGGACGGGTGTGCGTCCCGTCGTCGTCGAGACGTATGCGGCCATGTTGAACTCCGGGATCACCCCCGTCGTGCGTGAGTACGGGTCGCTCGGGTGCTCCGGCGACCTCGCGCCCCTTGCACACATCGCCCTCGCCGCGATGGGCGAAGGTGAGGTGCGCGACGCATCGGGTGCTCTCGTCCCCGCATCCGAAGCCCTCGCGACGGCGGGGATCGCACCGCTCGTGCTTGTCGAGAAGGAGGGTCTCGCCCTCATCAACGGCACCGACGGCATGCTCGGCATGCTGGTGCTCGCCCTGCACGATCTCGAGATGCTCCTGCTCACCGCCGACGTGGCTGCGGCGATGTCGGTGGAGTCCCAGCTCGGTACCGACGCGGTCTTCGCCGCTGACCTGATGGCGCTGCGCCCGCAGACGGGGCAGACCGCATCCGCCGGTAACCTTCGGGCGCTGCTGGCGGACTCCCCGATGGTCGCCAGCCACAAGGGGCCCGAGGACGGGCGCGTGCAGGACGCCTATTCGCTGCGTTGCTCACCCCAGGTGCACGGTGCGGCCCGCGACACGCTCGCGCACGCAGCGATGATCGCCGGCCGCGAGCTTGCCAGCGTCATCGACAACCCGGTCATCACCGTGGACGGACGCATCGAGTCCAACGGCAACTTCCACGGAGCTCCGGTCGCGGCGGTCCTCGACTTCCTCGCCATCTCGGTCGCCGATGTCGCCTCGGTGTCGGAGCGCCGGACCGACCGAGCGCTGGACCCGGCCCGTAGCCACGGCCTCCCGCCCTTCCTCGCCGACGAGGTGGGCGTCGACTCCGGCCTCATGATCGCGCAGTACGCAGCGGCGGGAATCGTGTCCGAACTCAAGCGCCTCGCGGTGCCGGCATCCGTCGATTCGATCCCGTCCTCCGCGATGCAGGAGGACCACGTCTCGATGGGGTGGGCAGCCGCCCGCAAACTGCGCCGGGCGATCGACGGCCTCGGACGCGTGCTCGCGATCGAGATCCTCACCGGCGCTCGTGCCCTCGACCTGCGGTCTCCGCTGCAGGCGGGACCCGCGACCGGCGCGGTGCGCGACCTGGTTCGCACGGTCGCCGCCGGCCCCGGTCCCGACCGCTTCCTGTCTCCGGAGATGGAAGCCGTCACCGCCCTCGTCCAGTCGGGCGACGTCGCCCGCATCGCAAAGGAGCACATCGATGGCTGACAATACGACCGCAGGGCCCCGCGTCGTCCGCGCGGCCCGGGGCAGTACACGCACCGCGAAGAGCTGGGGCGCCGAAGCCGCCAAGCGGATGCTGATGAACAACCTCGACCCCGAAGTAGCCGAGCATCCGGAGGACCTCGTCGTGTACGGCGGCACGGGCAAGGCCGCCCGCAGCTGGGCGGCGTATGACGCGATCGTGCGCACCCTCGACGAACTCGAACCGGACGAGACCCTGCTCGTGCAGTCGGGCAAGCCGGTCGGCGTGTTCCGCACCCACGAGTGGGCGCCGCGCGTGCTCATCGCCAACTCGAACCTCGTGGGGGACTGGGCGAACTGGCCGGAGTTCCGCCGCCTCGAAGAGCTCGGTCTCATCATGTACGGGCAGATGACCGCGGGCTCCTGGATCTACATCGGCACCCAGGGCATCCTGCAGGGGACCTACGAGACGTTCGCCGCGGTGGCACGCTCCCTCGGCCGGGATTCCCTGCGCGGCACCCTCACCCTCACCGGCGGTGCCGGCGGCATGGGCGGCGCCCAGCCCCTCGCCGTCACCATGAACGACGGCGCGGTGCTGATCGTCGACGTCGACGAGTCGCGTCTCTCTCGGCGGGTGGCGCACGGCTACCTCGACGAGTACACGACCGATCTCGACGCGGCAGTCGCACGGGTCCTCGCAGCCAAGGCTGCCGGCGAGGCCCTCTCGGTCGGCGTCGTGGGTAACGCGGCCGAGGTCTTCCCCGAGCTGCGGCGTCGTGGCGTGCCGATCGACATCGTGACAGATCAGACCAGCGCGCACGATCCGCTCGCGTACCTGCCGATCGGGATCGGGGTCGAGGAGTGGAAGGCCGAAGCCGAACGCGACGCCGAGGAGTTCACTCGCCGGTCCCGCGAATCCATGGCGGCGCACGTCGAGGCGATGGTCGCGTTCCAGGACGCCGGAGCTGCCGTGTTCGACTACGGCAACTCGATCCGCGCCGAGGCGCAGCTGGGCGGCTACGACCGGGCCTTCGCCTTTCCCGGATTCGTGCCGGCTTACATCCGTCCGCAGTTCGAAGAGGGGCGCGGTCCGTTCCGCTGGGCGGCTCTCTCCGGAGATCCGGAGGACATCTACAAGACCGACCGGGCGATCGCCGAGCTCTTCCCCGAGGACGCGGCGCTGCACCGCTGGCTGGAGAAGGCCGCCGAGAAGGTGCACTTCGAAGGCCTTCCTGCGCGCATCTGCTGGCTCGGCTATAAAGAGCGACACCTCGCCGGACTGAAGTTCAACGAGATGGTCGCGTCGGGCGAACTGTCGGCGCCGATCGTGATCGGCCGGGACCACCTCGACTCGGGCTCGGTCGCCTCGCCGTACCGCGAGACCGAGGCCATGAAGGACGGCTCCGATGCGATCGCCGACTGGCCCCTGCTGAACGCCCTGCTGAACACGGCATCCGGCGCCTCCTGGGTGTCGCTCCACCACGGCGGCGGCGTCGGCATCGGCCGCTCGATCCACGCGGGTCAGGTCACCGTCGCCGACGGCTCGGCCCTTGCCGCGGAGAAGCTCGAACGGGTGCTCACCAACGACCCGGGCACCGGTGTGATGCGCCACGTGGATGCCGGGTACGAGCACGCGCGCGAGATCGCGCGCGAGCGCGGCCTCAACATCCCGATGCTCTGACACACTCGAAGGATCTCGAACGGGAGGAACGGCGATGCGCACGCTGCTCACCAACATCGCGGAACTCACCACCAACGTCGCCATCGGAGGCGACCCGTGCGGAACGCTGAGCGATGCGGCGGTCGTGATCGAGGGCGACCGGATCGCCTGGGTCGGCGCGGCCGCGGACGCGCCGGAGTCCGACGAGACGGTGGATGCCGGCGGCCGGGCAGTGATCCCCGGATTCGTCGACAGCCACAGCCACCTCGTGTTCGCCGGCGACCGCGCGGCGGAGTTCGAGGCGCGCATGGCGGGGCAGAAGTACGCGGCCGGCGGCATCCGCTCCACCGTCGCCGCCACTCGAGCCGCGAGCGACGAGGAGCTGCGCGCGCGACTCCGCGGCTTCCTCGCCGAGATGCTCGCGCAGGGGACGACCACCGTCGAGGTCAAGAGCGGCTATGGGCTCAGCGTCGCCGACGAGGCACGCCTCGTGCGGCTGGCCGCGGAGGTCACACCGGAGGTGACCTTCCTCGGAGCGCACGTCGTTCCGGTGGAGTACGCCGACCGCCCCGACGAATACGTCGACCTGGTCACGGGCCCCATGCTCGACGCCTGCGCACCGTACGCGAAGTGGATCGACGTGTTCTGCGAGACCGGTGCGTTCACAGTGACGCAATCACGGCGAGTGCTCGAGGCGGGGATCGCGCGCGGACTCGCTCCTCGCGTCCACGCGAGCCAGCTCGCACCGGGGGAGGGCGTGCGCCTCGCGGTCGAGCTGGGAGCGGCTTCCATCGACCATGGCACCTACCTGACGGACGCCGACATCGACGCGCTCGCCCAGAGCTCCACCGTGCTCACCCTGCTGCCGGGGGTCGAGTTCTCGACCAGGCAGCCCTACCCCGACGCGCGACGTCTGATCGATGCGGGCGTGACCGTGGCCCTCGCGTGCGACACGAATCCGGGATCGAGCTTCACCTCGTCGATGCCGTTCTGCATCGCGATAGCCGTGCGCGACATGGGCATGACCCCCGCCGAAGCCGTCTGGGCGGCGACGGCCGGGGGCGCCCGAGCACTCCGACGCGAGGACGTGGGGATCATCGCCCCCGGAGCCCGCGCCGACCTCGCGCTGCTGGACGCGCCGACCCGCGTGCATCTCGCGTACCGTCCGGGTGTACCCCTGGTCCGTCAGGTGTGGAAGGACGGCATCGCCGCGGTCTGAGTCGTCGCCGTCGTGTGACTCGTTGCCGTCGTGCGACTCAGCGGCGGGAGGCGAGGCCCGCGAGCAGCTCGAGCACGCAGAGCGCCGCGAGCCGGACGGTGCGGGCATCGTCGGCATCGGCCGTGGCGTCGACCTCGGCGATGTCGGCGCTCACGACGCGGCGATCCGAGGCCACCGCGCGGGTGAGCGCGCGCAGCTCCCACGCCTGGAGTCCGCCCGGCACGCTCGCCGGGCAACCCGGTGCGACCGAGCGGTCGCAGACATCCACGTCGATGTCGAGGTGGACACGAGACCCCTCGCCGGCGCCCGCGATCTCGACGGCCTCGGCGACAACGTCATCGATGCCGCGGCGACGCAGCTCATCGAGGGTGATCACCCGGATGCCCCACTCGGCGGCACGCTGCGCGTAGGCGGCGGAGTTCGCGAAGTCGGCGATGCCGATCTGCACGATCCTGGACGGCTCGATGCGCGCGATGTCGAGCGAAGACGCGGCAGGTGTGTCTTCGACGAGGCGGCGCACCGGCGTGCCGTTGGAGATCCCGTCGCGAAGGTCGAAGTGCGCGTCGAAGGTGATCAGCCCCGTCGCCTGGGCGCCGAGGGCCACCGGATACGTGAGCGAGTTGTCGCCGCCGAGCGCGATCACGAGGTCCGTGGCGTCGGCGAGGTCGCGCACGCGGGAGATCACCCTCGCCTCGCCGGCGGACCCGTCGGGATCGGTCACGTCTCCGGCGTCGGCGATGCGCAGCACGTCGTCGAGTTCGACGGCGGGCGGACCCATCAGGGCGGTTCCATAGCGGGGGAGCGCCTCGCGGATCGCGGTCGGTGTCGCGTGCGCACCGGTCGGCGACAGCGATGTACGCCAGGTCGGGACGCCGAGCAGTGCCGCATCGGCTGTGCCGCTGAAGGCGGGCCAGGATCCGGCGCGCGGCCAGAGCGGGTCGTGACTCAGCTGTCGGGATGCGGGTGCCATGTCAGACTCCGGGGATCAGGGCGTGGGCGATGGTGAAGATGGCGAGGCCGGCGAGGGCGCCGACGAACGTGCCGTTGAGGCGGATGTACTGCAGGTCGCGGCCGACCATGAGTTCGATCTTCTCGGTGGTCTCGGCCGGGTCCCAGCGCTCGACGGTGTCGGTGATGATCGAGGCGATGTCGTGGCGGTAACGGTCGACGAGGAAGACGGCGGCATCGGACACCCAGGTGTCGACGCGGGTCTGCAGCGCGGCATCCGTCGTCAGGCGTTCTCCGACTTCTTGCAGCGCCTGCACCGCGCGTCGGCGCAGACCGCTCTCGGGGTCGGCGAGGGCCGCGAGCAGCCCGTTCTTCGCGGTGTTCCAAGCCTCGGCGGCCAGGGCACCGACCCGAGGGCTGTCGAACAGCGACGCCTTCGCGTTCTCGAGCTTGGCGCGGGTGGCCGGGTCGTTCTGCAGGTTGTCGGCGAGGCGGCCGAGGTAGCCGTCGATGGCGATGCGGGCCGGGTGCCGCGGGTCGGCCTGCACGGCGTGGACGAACTTGATCGCCTCGTTGTAGACGGTGTCGTCGACGAAGCGATGGGCGAGCTTCGGCACCCAGCCGGGAAGGCGGCGCGAGACGAGTCCGGCGAACGACTCGGCGTTGGCCTCGAGCCAGCGTCCGATGCTGTCGACCGCGAGGTCGACGGCGCCGTGATGTGCATCGGCCTCGACGATCTTCTCGAGCCAGGCGCCCGCGGGCGGGCCCCATTCCGGAGCGACGAGGTGCTCGCGGGCGAGGTCGGTGATGAGGTCGCGCACGTCGTCGTCGCTCAGTGCGTTGAGCACCGCCGTCGCGATGGTCGCCCCCTCGGCGCCGACGCGCTCGGCGTGCGGAGCCTCGCGCAGCCACTCACCGGCACGGAGGGCGATCCGTGTGCTCGACAGCTTGGTGCGCACGACTTCGCCGGCGAGGAAGTTCGTCTCGACGAACTCGCCGAGGCTCCGGCCGATCTCGTCTTTGCGGCTCGGGATGATCGCGGTGTGCGGGATCGGCAGTCCCAGCGGGCGGCGGAACAGCGCGGTCACGGCGAACCAGTCCGCGAGCGCGCCCACCATGCCGCCTTCCGCCGCGGCCCGGACATAGGCGAGCCAGTCGAATCGCTGCTGGAAGGCGAAGGCGAATACGAAGACCACGGCCATGAACACCAGAGCTCCGAGGGCGACGGCCTTCATTCGGCGGAGCGCGCGCAGGCGTTCCTGGTCAGCAGGCGAGAGCTGCGTCATCGGTGTTCGCGGCATGACGTCATCCTTTCACGGGGCGGTAGCCTCGAGACGTGATCGAAGACATCAAGAAGCGCGCCCTGCATCGCACCAGCATCCTCGAGGGGCAGATGCGCGGCGTCGCGCGGATGATCGAGAACGAGGAGTACTGCATGGACATCATCACGCAGTCGCGTGCGATCCAGCGTTCCCTCGAGTCTCTGAACCGGCTGCTGCTCGAGAATCACCTCCGCACGCACGTCACCCACATGTTCGATGCGGGCGGAGACGAACGCGACAAGGCCGTTGTCGAACTGCTCAAAGCCTTCGACTTCGACTCCAAGTAGACGGTCTCCCGCCACTCCTACGGCGGGCTCGACCCGCTAGAGCACCGACTGCGCGCGCGTCAGCACGTCACGGAGGATCTGCTCGATCTCGCGGAACTCAGCCGGCCCCACGGTGAGCGGTGGCGCGAGCTGGATGACGGGGTCGCCGCGGTCATCGGCGCGGCAGTACAGGCCCGCCTCGAACAGGGCGGGGGAGAGGAATCCGCGCAGCAGCCGCTCGGACTCGGCGCCGTCGAAGGTCTCCTTGGTGGCCTTGTCCTTCACGAGCTCGATGCCGAAGAAGTACCCGTCTCCGCGCACATCACCGACCATGGGCAGGTCGAGCAGCTTCTCGAGCTCGGCGCGGAACAGCGGAGAGTTCTCGCGGACATTCGCGTTGAGTCCCTCTTCGTCGAAGATGTCGAGGTTCTCCAGGGCGACGGCCGCAGAGACCGGGTGACCGCCGAACGTGTAGCCGTGCGGGAACGAGACGTCTCCCTTCGAGAACGGCTCGTAGATGCGGTCGCTGATGATCGTCGCGCCGATGGGGGAGTATCCGCTGGTCATGCCCTTGGCGCACGTGATCATGTCGGGCACGTAGCCCAGGCCCGTGCAGGCGAACGTGTGGCCGAGGCGTCCGAAGGCGCAGATGACCTCGTCGGAGACGAGGAGCACGTCATGGCGGTCGCAGATCTCGCGGACGCGCGCGAAGTACCCGGGAGGCGGCGGGAAGCAGCCGCCGGAGTTCTGCACCGGCTCGAGGAACACCGCGGCGACCGTGTCGGCGCCCTCGAACAGGATCATCTCCTCGATGCGGTCGGCCGCCCAGCGCCCGAAGGCCTCGAGGTCGTCGGCAGGCGCACCCATCTCGGCCGCACGATAGAAGTTGGTGTTCGGCACGCGGAAGCCGCCCGGGGTGATCGGTTCGAACATCGACTTCATGGCCGGGATGCCGGTGATCGCCAACGCTCCCTGCGGGGTGCCGTGATACGCGACAGCCCGGGAGATCACCTTGTGCTTGGCGGGCTTCCCCTGCAGCTTCCAGTAGTGCTTGGCGAGCTTGAACGCGGTCTCGACGGCCTCGCCGCCGCCGGTGGAGAAGAAGACCCGGTTCAGGTCGCCCGGTGCCTCGTCCGCGAGGCGGTCGGCGAGTTCGATCGCCGCCGGGTGCGCGTAGGACCAGAGTGGGAAGAACGCCAGCTCGGATGCCTGCGCCGCGGCCGCCTCGGCCAGTCGTCGCCGACCGTGACCGGCGTTCACTACGAACAGGCCGGCGAGGCCGTCGAAGTACTCCTTGCCATTCGCATCCCAGATCCGATGGCCGTCGCCTTTGACGATGATCGGGACACCGGACTCGGCCATCGTGGACTGCCGGGCGAAGTGCATCCAGAGATGGTCCTTCGCCATCGTCTGCAGCGCGGACTCCGACGGGATGGTGCGTGCGGTGTTCATCTGGTCCCCCAGTTGTAGAGCTGCTTCTGCAGCTTCGCGTAGATGAAGGTCTCGGTGGAGAGGACGCCGTCGATCGGGCGGATGACGTCGTTGATCAGCGACAGCAGGTCGTCGTCGTCCTCGCAGACCACCTCGGCGAGGACGTCGAAGGATCCGACCGTGATGACGACGTAGTCGACGGCATCGATCGCCGCCACCGCCTCGGCGACGTGGCGCGTGTCTCCCGACACGCGGATACCGATCATCGCCTGCCGGGGAAAGCCCAGCTGCATCGGATCGGTCACCGCGACGATCTGCATCACGCCGGAATCCGTCAGACGCTGCACGCGCTGCCGCACGGCGGCCTCGCTCAGGCCGACCACGCGACCGATGTCGGAATACGAGCGGCGGCCGTCTTCCTGGAGCAGCTCGATGATCGTCTTGGAGATCGCGTCGAGCGTGGGATTCTTCTTCACCGGACCCATGGTGCGATCTTCGCACTCGGTGACGTCTCAGGCAACCGATTCCGCGGCCACGACGCACTTCGCCGACGGAACCGGCGGGAATGCGCTCAGGACCCGATCGGACCCAGCAGTGCGCTCGCCGCGGTGGAGTGCGCCGATTCGGGGTCGGAGGGATGGAAGGCACCGGCCAGCACGTCGCGATACAGGCGGGACAGCTCGTTCGCCGAGAAGTAGGAGCCGCCGCCCGCCACGAGCATCGCCTCATCGACGACGTGCTTGGCCATCGTGATCGCGCGGTGCTTGACGCCCGAGAGCAGCGGGAACCAGCGCGCTCCGTTGTCGACACGGTCGTCCACGTCCCGGGCGAGGGCCGCGATCTGCGGAGGCAGTGCGTCGTAGGCGAGCGCCATGTCGGCGATGCGCCAGCGGATGTCGGGATCCTGGCTGTAGGCGAGGCCGGTCTTCTTCGAGTGCCGCTTCTGCGCGGTGGCGACCGCCAACTCGAGCGCGCGCCGGGCGATGCCGGTGTAGACCGAGGCCAGGAGGATCTCGAACACCGAGAAGATACCGAAGACGATCGGATCGGGACTGGGGCCGGGATCGATACGACGCACGACGTGCGCCGCATCCGCCACTGCGCCGTTCAGCCGCGTGGTGCGGCTCTGCGTGCCCCGCATGCCCACGGTGTCCCAGTCGTCGGAGGTGGTGACGGCATCCGTCCGCTCGACGAAGGCGAACACCAGCTTCGGCGCGTCCGGGCTCGTGGTGTCGAGGCCGTGCAGGCCGAGCCGCGTCCACACCGGGGCGAGCGAGGTGAAGATCTTGGTACCGGTGAAGGAGTAGCCGCCGTTCGCGTCGGGCACGGCGGCGGTGTCGCTGCCGAACAGCACCAGGTCGTTGCCGCCCTCGCTGATGCCGAAGGCGAAGACCTCGCCGGCGACCGCGCCGTCCTGCACGAACTCGAGGCCCGGAACGCCGCGGTCGGAGAACACCTTCGCCACCCCGGTCCACACCAGGTGCATGTTGATGGCCAGCGCCGTCGCCGGAGCGGCGCCCGCGAGACGCTGCTGGAGGAGCGCGGCCTCGGCGAGTCCGAGCCCGGCACCGCCGCGTTCGGTGGGGACCAGGATCGACAGGTAGCCGGCGGCGCGCAGCTCATCGAGGTCCTGCTGGGGGAAGGTGTTCTCGCGGTCGTGGATCGGCGCACGCTCCCTGATCCGTTCGAGAAGGTCGTCGGGCAGGAAGGCCGTGGGATCGAACGTGCTCATGCGAGTGCCTCCAGAAGCTGACGGACGGATTCGTCCGGGCGATCGCGGTGCAGCGAATGTCCTGCACCCTCGACGACGGACAGAGTGATCAGGGGGTTCGCGGCGAGGACTTCCGCGGCGAGGTCGCCGGTGAAGATGCTGTAGACGGCGGGGTCGGCGCCGATCACGTGCGTCGGCACGGTGAGACGCGCGGCGTCGGCACGCACATCCCACGGCTGATTCTGGACGCTGGTCTGCTCCACCGCCCACGCGCTGGCACGGAGGACGGCAACGACCTTGAGCTCCTGATCCTGCGGATGCCAGTGCGGATGCTCCTGCTGCACGACCTCGAGCCGGGTGTCGGCGAAGGCGCGCTCCTGGCTTCGGCGGACGATGGCCGCGTCGCGTCCGTCGACCTGGATCGCGGGGTCGATGAGCACGAGGCGTCGCGTCCAGTCGGGGGAGGATGCGGCCGCGACCGTGCTCGCCGCGCCGCCGAGGGAGTGTCCGATGACCGCGTCCCACGCTCCGCCGTCCGCCGGATGGGTGGCGGCGAGATCGGCACCGTAGGCGGCGACGGAGTAGTCGAGGGAGCGCGGGGCGTCGCCGTGGCCGCGGAGGTCAACGGCCGTCGCATGCCAACCTGCCTCTGCGAGCGCGTTACCCAGGCGCCACATGAGTGCGCCCGATGAGCCGAGACCGTGGACCAGCAGGGCCCGCCGAGGGGCCGACGGAGCGCCCCACGAGAGGCGGGGCAGCGTGAGCGGTGCAGGCATGGCACCAGCCTACGACCGGGGGCGACGTCCGTCCCCGGAAGCGCCCGAGCAGCTCCGACCCGAGCAGCACAGAGGGGATGCACCCGGGCGGATGCATCCCCTCTGCCGGTCGGTCCGCTCAGTCGGTGCTGATCGCGATCAGCCCCGAGGGGAACCGGTCACGCGCCGACACGTAGATCTCGCCGTCGGTGGGGTTCACCGAGACGCCGTAGACCTTGTTGCCGTAGGCATGAGCGCTCAGACGGGCGACCAGCGAGAGGTCGTCGGTAGAGTAGACCGACACCCCGCTCGCATCGAAGGTCGCCGACTGGTGTCCGGCGATGAGCCGTCCGCTCGCGGTGTCCACAGCCAGCGAGCGCAGGTCGGCGTTCGCCATCGGGATGGTCCCGACGAGCTCCCACGTTCCGCCGGCGAACACCCGCACACCGTCGGTCGAGCCCTCGGCGTCCGCCGTGCCGACGTAGAGGCGGTCGTTCACCCCGTCCCAGGCGACGCCATGCGAACGCCATGGCGACGCGCCCGCCGGTGTGACGGTGATCGGCGCGCCCGTCGCGGCATCCATGATCTCGACACCCGACCCGCGCGTGGCTCCGAACACCAGGCCCGCCTCGGGGTCGACGTCGATGCCGCGCACGTTCGCCGTGAACGCGTACGGACCGCGCTTCAGGTCGCCGCTGGCCGCGTCCATCACGAGCCACTGGTTCGAGTAGGCGACGTACAGCTCACCCGTCGACTCGTCGAGCGCGACGTCTCGCACACCCTCGTCTGCCGCGGTGGGAGCCGGCACGTCGAGCGTTCGCACCAGGGCGTCCGTCTCCGGGTCGATCTCCCAGACGCGCGCCGGGCGCATCTCGTTGCCGACGAAGAGGTTCCCGGTACGACTGTCGACGGCCGACCCGACCGGTCGATCATCCGACTCGGGGACGTCGGTCGCCGAGGGGATCACGGCCAGCGAACGGGCCGTGAACTCCGGGGTCTCCGGATCGGTCGGGTCCGTGGGATCAGTCGGATCAGTCGGATCCGTGGGATCCGTCGGATCGGTGGGATCGGTCGGGTCCGTGGGATCGGTCGGATCCGTGGGGTCGACCTTGCGGACGCTGACGGTGACGGCGGCCGAGGTGAGTTCCTCTCCTGGCGGGTTGAGGCGGAAGTCCCGGTTGGAGACGAACACGCGCTGGTGCTCCTCGTCGACCGTGATGCCGTAGCCGTCCTTGCCGTACTTCGGTCCCGCGAAGTCGCCGAGCAGTGCACCTGTCGCCAGGTCATGCACGGAGAACCCGCCGCGGTCAGCCGTCGTGCCGGTGTAGCCGACGTAGAGCAGCCCGTTCGTCGAGTCGATGTCGACCTGACGGGGGTTGGCCCTGCTCGTGCGCTCCCACAGCTTGGCGAACCCGTTCGACGCGTCGAAGGCCTCCAGGTTGATCACGTCCGTGAGGTCGTGGAACTTGGTGCTGACGACGGTGCCGGTGGTGGGGTCGGCGGCGACGTAGTAGGCGTCTGCGGTGCCGTTGATGACTCCGAGGGAGGCTCCGGTGTCGGCGTCGAGGACTTCGATGCCGCGGGAGGGGACGGCGACGTAGACGTGTCCGAGTTTCGGGTCGACGTCGATCGAGCGGTTGGACTCGATGGTGGGGAAGGGTCCGCGGACGACTTGTCCGAAGGTGTCGGGGTCGATGGAGACGACGAGCCAGTTGCGGTTCTGCTGTCCGACGTAGAGGAGGTTCTTCTCGTCGTCGATGCCGATGTCGCGGATGTTCTCCGGCAGTGTCATCTCGCCCAGGACCTTGTCGGTGTCGGGGTCGATCTCGAAGATCTTCCGGCTGTTCTGGTCGCCCAGGTACAGCAGGTCGCGGGACTCGGAGTAGGCCATGCCTGCGGGCAGGCTTGCCTTCGAACGATCCACCGACGCCAGGTGCCCCGCCGATTCGTAGCTCAGCGTCTCCGGAAGCACCCGTTCGCTGACGGTGACGGCGGCCGAGGTGAGTTCCTCTCCCGGCGGGTTGAGGCGGAAGTCCCGGTTGGAGACGAACACGCGCTGGTGCTCTTCATCGACCGCGATGCCGTAGCCGTCCTTGCCGTACGTCGGATCCGCGAAGTCGCCGAGCGCCTTCCCGGTGGTGAGATCGTGCACCGAGAATCCGCCCGCGCCCTTGCCTGCGCCGGTGTAGCCGACGTAGAGCAGACCGTTCGTGGAGTCGATGTCGAGCTGCCGCGGGTTCGCGCGGGTGGCCTTGGACCACAGCTTCTTGAAGCCGTTGTCGGCGTCGAAGGCCTCGACGTTCACGACGTCCGTGAGGTCGTGGAACTTGGTGCTGACGACGGTGCCGGTGGTGGGGTCGGCGGCGACGTAGTAGGCGTCTGCGGTGCCGTTGATGACTCCGAGGGAGGCTCCGGTGTCGGCGTCGAGGACTTCGATGCCGCGGGAGGGGACGGCGACGTAGACGTGTCCGAGTTTCGGGTCGACGTCGATCGAGCGGTTGGACTCGATGGTGGGGAAGGGTCCGCGGACGACTTGTCCGAAGGTGTCGGGGTCGATGGAGACGACGAGCCAGTTGCGGTTCTGCTGTCCGACGTAGAGGAGGTTCTTCTCGTCGTCGATGCCGATGTCGCGGATGTTCTCCGGCAGTGTCATCTCGCCCAGGACCTTGTCGGTGTCGGGGTCGATCTCGAAGATCTTCCGGCTGTTCTGGTCACCCAGGTACAGCAGGTCGCGCGATTCGGAGTAGGCCATGCCTGCGGGCAGGCTCGCCTTCGAACGATCCACCGACGCCAGGTTCCCGGTGACCTCGTAGTCGACCTCGCCGGTCGGCACATCGGGCGTGACCTCACCGGGGTCGGGGTTGCCGCCGCAGCCGAGGCACGGTTGCACGGGACCGGTTGGGATCTCCTGCGGGTCCACGCCGTCGGTGACGAGCTTGCCCTTCTCGTCCTTCTTGATGGTCACACCGTCGAAGAACTCGCCGTCGGCCGTGCGCGACTCGTAGCGCAGCGTACCCTCGGTGACATCGACGAGCTGATAGAACTGCTTGCCGCCGTCGAGGCGACGCAGGTGCGCGCCGTTCTCCTTCCACAGGCGCGGCCCGTATTCGTACAGCTTCACGCTCGCGCTCGAGCCGACGTAGACGGGTCCGGTCGCGCTCTTCTTCGGGTCGGCGCCGGCCGGAAGGCTCTCCTCCGCGGCGAGGGTGTTGCCGCGGCCGTAGGCGTGGTCGTGGCCCTGGAGCACCAGGTCGACGTTGTACTTCTCCAGGAGCGGACCCCAGACCGTGCGGATGCCCAGGTTGTTGCGGCCTTCGTCGAGGGAGTACACGGGGTGGTGGAACAGCACGACGGTCCACTCGTTCGCGTTGTCGGCGAGCACCCCTTCGAGCCACTCGGCTTGGACGCGCAGGCCCTCCTCGGACGAGATGTTGCTGTTGAGGGAGATGAAGCGCACCCCCTCACGGTCGGTGTAATACACCGTGCCGGCGAGCTCGTCGTAGATGTCGCCCTCGCCGCTCGGACCGTTGTCCGGGTAGGGGAGCTGTGCGCGCCAGGTGCGGGACAGGCCGCCGTCGTACTCGTGGTTGCCGGGCGTCGTGATGAGGTTCTGCGTGCCCAGTGAGTAGGAGAAGGCGTCGAACAGCTCACCCCACTCCTGGTCCGAGTTCGCGTCGTTCACGAGGTCGCCGATCTGCACCACCGCATCCGCGTTCGGCCGGTCGCGGAAGGCGTTGCGCAGCACGCGCGAGCCGTCGCTGAGGATGCCGTTCTGGATGTCGCCGAGGAAGATGAACGAGGTCGTCTTGTCGGTCGCGCTGGCGGTGGCGAAGTCCTGCCATTCGGAGAAGTTCGTCCCGTCGCCGACGCGGTACATGTACTCGACACCGGGCTGCAGGCCCGTGATGGTGGCGGTGTGCATGTTCTGGCTGTAGCCGATGTCGGTGGTGACCTCGGTGTGGGCGGCTTCCGCCTCGAGCACGCCGCCCGGGTAGGGGGCGGGCGTCATGGTGCGGTACTGCACCAGTCCGCGATCGGTGGTCGCCGAGGTGCGCCAGGTCACACTCTGCTGCGTGGTGGCATCGGCGGCGGGAGTGAGGACGATCCGGTCGGGGATCGCGGAAGGCTCCCAGCGGGAGGGGGTGTCCTCCGCGGCCTGCGCACTGGGCGCGGGAGCGGCCAGGACGCCGCCCGACAGGAGCACGGCTCCCGCGAGGGCGCAGGCGGCGAGCCGCCACGGGGTGCGGCGCCGCGTGAAGGGGGTGGTCATCGAGATCAATGCCTTTCGGGAAGAGAGGAAGGGGCCGGTCACGCGGCGGAGCGGGAACGGGCGCGGAGGATCACGACGGCACCGGCCGCGGTGATGAGGATGCCGAACAGGGCGAGGCCGCCGCCGGCCCACCCGGTCGCGGCGAGGGATCCGCCGTCGTCCGTGGGCTGGGTGACGATGATCGCGATGCGTCCGGTGGCGTCGGAGCCGAGACCCGTCACGACGATCTCGTGCTCGCCGGGGGCGGTGTCGGCGGGGATGCGCACGGTCGCCGCCAGCGCGCCGTTCGCGTCGCTCGAGGCGACGGACAGCTGCACGGGTGTCGAGTGCAGCTCGATCGAGGCGCGTTCGCCGGGCTCGAGGCCCTTCGCCTGCAGCTGGATCTCGTCACCGGGAGCCACCTGCGCGGTGGAGAGGGTGATCGAGACGCCGTCCGGATCCACGGGATCCACGGGGTCAACCGGGTCGACGGGATCGACGGGATCGACCGGGTCCACGGGATCGACCGGGTCGATGGCGCCGGGCAGGCCGTCACGCGTCGAGCCGGGGCCGGCCGCCCACGCCGTGTCGTCGCTCACGAGCTTGCTGCCGTCCTTCGCCATCTCGATCGTGAAGGAGTCGAACAGGGCGCCGTCGACGGTGCGGGCCTCGACGTGGAACTCGTCGTCGGTGACGTCGACCGTCTGGAACAGCTGCACGTCGCGTCCGACGACGCGGAGGTTCGCGTCGTTGGCTGTCCAGTTGTTGGCGTCCTCCGGGTCCGGGATGTACATCTTCGGTCCGGCGACGGAGACGAGGTACACCGGTCCGGTGTGGCTCTTCGCCGGATCGGCGCCCGCGGGCAGGTTCTTCTCGTTGGCGATCAGGTTGCCGCGACCGTAGGCGTGGTCGTGGCCCTGGACGACGAGGTCGACGCCGTACTTCTCGAACATGGGCATCCACGCCTCGCGCAGCACCGCGTTGTCGCGGCCGGACGTGACCGAGAAGACCGGGTGATGGAAGGCCACGACGGTCCAGGTGTTCGGGTTCTCGGCGAGCTGGCCCTCGAGCCATTCGGTCTGCGCCGACAGGCTCGCGGGGTCGAACGCCTGGGTGCTGTTGAGCGTGATGAAGCGCACGCCCTGGTAGTCGACCGAGTAGACGGTCTCGCCCAGGTCGGCGCCCTCAGGGCCGTTGGCCGGGTACTCGAACTGCGCGTCCCAGTGCTTCGAGAGCTCCGGTCCCGGGTAGTACTCGTGGTTGCCGGTGGCGGCGATCACGTTGAGGTACTGGTTCGAGAACGCAGCGGCCTCATGCCATTCGCCCCATTCGGCATCCGAGGTCTCGGTGTCGATCAGGTCGCCGGCGTGCACGACCGCGCGCGCGTACGGGCGGGCCTCGAACGCGGCGCGGAGGGCGCGCGAGGTGAACGCCTTGTTGTCGTTCTGTGCGTCGCCCTGCACGAGGAAGCTGAAGTTGCCTGGCTTGTCATCCGCCGTGGTGAACTCGAGCCACTCGCTCCAGGTCGTGCCGTCGCCGACGCGGTAGAGGTACGTCGTCGCGGCCTTCAGCTGGTCGACGGTGGCCGAGTGGTGGGCGATCTCGTACCCGAAGTTCGATTCGAATCCGGTGGTGGTGGCGGTGATCGTGCGCGCGGCGGCCACGTCGACGGGCGTCGCGGTGAGAGGGGCGAGCTGCATCTGCGGCGACGTGACGTCCGAGGACGTGCGCCAGCTGACGCTCTGGCTCGTCTCGGGCGTCGCGGTCGGTGTGAGGATCACGCGATCCGGCACGGCCGAGGGGACGAACACCGTCGCGGGGGCGACGGCAGGCGGGTTGAGGCCTCCCGCGGCGACGGCGACGCCGCCTCCGAGGAACGTGAGGCCGACAGCGGCGGCGAGGCCGCCCGCGGTGAAAGCGGCACTGCGCCGCAGGGTCAGGGATCGTGGCAAGCGCGCCATCGCAGGCAGCACCTTTCGTCGGGATTCGAGAGGGGTGATGGCGCGCTGCAACAGGGTGGAGGAGGCGCCATTCGCGAAGCTACTAGCGCGGGGCGCAGCGAAACGGCGGTTCCTGCCACCCGTCATCCGTCGTTCATCGAAAGGCGACGAGCGTTCACCGAGCAGTCGCTTGACGCCGCTCGGCGATCTCTGAACGGGCGTTCAGTGAAAGGGGAGGGTCTTCCCCGGAAGCGATCCCGAGTGTCAGTCGAGCGGCGGCAATGCCGGCAGGTCCGCCGCGATCAGCAGCACTCTCTCGGCGGCGGCGTGGCCCGCGGAGAGGCGCGCGGCGAGGTCGGCGCCGTCGAGGGTCGCCGCCAGGAAGCCGGAGGCGAAAGCATCGCCCGCGCCGACCGGCTCGACCACGTCGACCACCGGAGCGGGGACGAACACCGGCTCGGCGTCGCCGTCGTATGCGGTCGCGCCGATGTCGCCGTCCTTGACGACGAGCAATGCGCAGTTCGGCAGGAAGGCCCTGATCTCCGCCGCCGTCGCGGTGCCCCAGATGCGTTCGGCCTCGTCGCGTCCGACGAAGGTGATGTCGGCGGCGTCCGCCAGCCGGGCGAGGGTCTCGGCCGCATCCTCCCGGCTCCACAGCGGGCGGCGGTCGTTCACGTCGAAGGACACCAGCGCACCGGCCGTGCGTGCGTCGGTGAAGAGCCTGTCGACCATCTCGCGGCAGGATGCGGAGAGCGCGGGCGTGATGCCGGTGGTGTGCACGATGCGCACGCCCGTGAGCCGCTCCGGCGTCAGGAACCCCGCCTCCATGCGAGAGGCCGCGGAGCCCCGCCGGTAGTAGTAGACGGAGGAGGACTCGACGCCCGGATCCTTGAACATCACGCCGGTCGGGGTGGTGGCGTCGCGCTCGACCCACAGTTCCACGCCGCGGCGCTCGAGTTCCGACGCGATGCGGTCGCCGAGCGGATCGGCGCCGAGGCGGGATGCCCAGGCCACGCGGTGCCCGGTCGCGGCGACCCCGGCCGAGACGTTCGACTCCGCCCCGGCGATGCCGATCGTCGCGTGACCGGCGGTCGCGAGTTCGGCGTCGGTCGGTGTGATCAGGGCCATGGTCTCGCCGACGCAGACGATCTCGGGTGCAGAGACGGGGGAGGAGGTGGAGCTCATGAGGGGGTGACCGCCAGGGGTTCGGTGTCGGGATACGGGCGCGCGTCGCGATGACGCAGGTCGGGGAAGGAACGGACGAAGACGATGGAGACGAGCAGGCCGACCGCGGCGAAGATCGTGGCGGCCAGGTAGGCGCCACGCCAGTCGCTGGCGTCGACGAGGAAGCCGGCGACGGCGGATCCGGCCGCCGCGCCGATCAGCTGCCCGGTGCCCGCCCAGCCGAAGGCTTCAGCGGTCTCGCTGAACTTCACGCTGGCCGAGGTGATGGCGAAGAGCACGGCGAGGGCGGGGGCGATGCCGATGCCGGCGAGGATCAGGGTGCCGCCCAGCCAGAACACGTTGAGCATGACCATCGTCAGGCCGAGGCCGATCGTCACGATCAGCAGGCGGCGGGCCATAGCCCACGGCCCGATCGGGATGTGGCCGAACGCCAGACCGCCCGCCAGGCTGCCCGCCGAGAACACCGCGAGCACGAGTCCGGCGGCGAGGCTGCCGTGCTCGAAGGTCGCGACGACGCCCACCTCCACCGCGGAGCAGGCGCCGATCAGCAGGAAGCCGATCACCGTCGCCAGCAGCACGGGAGGCTTGAGGACGACCTTGCCCAGCGCATTGCGGCTGCGCGGGATGCGCACCCGGCCGACTTCGGGGGAGAGGATGAACCAGGCGCCGCCGCCGACGAGGATGATCGCCACCAGCAGCAGTCCCTCCGCCGTGCCGATCTGGGTGGAGACCAGGGTGATGACGACCGGCGCCAGCACCCAGATGATCTCCTGCAGCGAGGCGTCGAGGGAGAACAGCGGCGTGAGGTTCGAGGAGTTCACGAGCTTCGGGTAGATCGTGCGCACCGCGGCCTGCACGGGCGGGGTCGAGAGCCCCGCGACCATCCCGAGCAGCATGTAACCCGGCACGTCGAGCGGAAGCAGAGCGAGTCCGAGCACGGTGACGACGCACACCGACAGGGTGAGGGTGATCACGCGTCGCATGCCCCAGACGCCCATCCACCGACTCGTGATGGGGCCGGCGACGGCCTGCCCCACGCTGGTCGCGGCGAGGACGAGGCCGGCGGATCCGTACGACCCGGTCTGCTGCTCGACGTGCAGCAGGATCGCGAGGGACATCATCCCGTTGGGGAAGCGCGCGGTCAGCTGAGCCGCGATCATGCGCGCCACTCCGGGCGTGCGAAGAAGGTCCCGATATCCCGCCACCAGACAACGGTACCGGGCCTCGAGCGCGGTCGTGGAAGAGGCCGTGCGGCGACACGCCCACGACACGCCGAAAGCCCGATTCCACAGGAAACGAAATGTCTGAGGGGCGGCGTAGCGTGCCCCCTGTGGATGGATCGTTCACAGGGGCTTCCCAGCCGCGATTTCTCGCGGTTCGTGAGCCTCGCGAAGGGGCCTCAGCCTGTGGAAGAAACGGTGGAGAACCTGTGTTGTATCTGTAGAGAACGGTGGATAACTACACGGATGTAACTACTACCCCTTGTGGTCGCCCCCAATGTCGGTCCCCATATGTAGTATTGAAGTCCCGGCAGGGGGTCTACCGGGAAACAGCCTGATGAGAAGCAGGCCAGAGATTTGAGGGGTTACGAAAAGATGTCGATCACGGTCTACACAAAGCCTTCCTGCGTTCAGTGCAACGCCACCTACCGTGCGCTCGATGCCAAGGGCATCGAGTACGAGATCCTCGACCTTTCCGAGGACCCGACGGCGCTCGAGCAGGTCAAGGCGCTGGGCTACCTGCAGGCACCCGTCGTCGTCACCGACGAGGGTCACTGGTCGGGCTTCCGTCCCGACAAGATCGACGAGCTCGCCTCCCGTCTGGCGTGACGCCCCATGAGCGCCGTCGCGACCGCAGCGCCGCTCCTGATCTACTTCTCGAGCGTCTCGGGTAACACCGCGCGGTTCATCGAGAAACTCGGGCTCCCGTCCCGACGCATCCCCCTCCACCGGCACGAAGAAGACCTCGTCATCGACGAGCCCTTCGTGCTGGTCACCCCCACCTACGGCGGGGGAGCGGGGCGCGGCGTCGAGAAGGGCGCCGTCCCCAAACAGGTGATCCGGTTTCTCAATGACGAGCGCAACCGGCGTCATATCCGCGGAGTGATCTCCGCAGGCAACACCAACTTCGGCGATGCGTTCTGCCTCGCCGGAGACATCATCAGCCGCAAGTGCCACGTGCCGCACTTGTATCGGCTCGAGATCTTCGGCACACAAGACGATGTGGATCGCGTGAGCGACGGATTGGAACGACGGTGGCAGCTTCAGTGACCGAGACAGTGGCATTCAAGGCGAACCCCTCCTACGAGGGTCTCGACTATCACGCCCTCAACGCGATGCTCAACCTGTACGACGCGAACGGGAAGATCCAGTTCGACGCCGACAAGCGCGCCGCGCGGGAGTACTTCCTGCAGCACGTGAACCAGAACACGGTGTTCTTCCACTCGCTCAAGGAGCGTCTGGACTACCTCGTGGAGAAGGAGTACTACGAGGGTGCCGTCATCGAGCATTACTCGATGGAGTTCATCCAGAAGCTCAATGACCTCGCCTACGGCAAGAAGTTCCGCTTCGAGACGTTCCTCGGCGCGTTCAAGTACTACACGAGCTACACGCTCAAGACCTTCGACGGCAAGCGTTACCTCGAGCGCTTCGAGGACCGCGTCGTCATGACCGCCCTCGGCCTCGCCGACGGTGACGAGAAGCTCGCCGTCGCCCTCGTCGAGGAGATCATCTCCGGTCGCTTCCAGCCGGCCACCCCGACCTTCCTCAACGCCGGCAAGGCGCAGCGTGGCGAGCTCGTCAGCTGCTTCCTGCTGCGCATCGAAGACAACATGGAGTCGATCGCCCGCGGCATCAACTCCGCACTGCAGCTCTCCAAGCGCGGCGGCGGCGTGGCCCTGCTGCTCTCGAACATCCGCGAGTCGGGTGCGCCGATCAAGCAGATCGAGAACCAGTCCTCGGGCATCATCCCCGTGATGAAGCTGCTCGAAGACAGCTTCAGCTACGCCAACCAGCTCGGTGCCCGTCAGGGTGCCGGTGCGGTGTACCTCAACGCGCACCACCCCGACATCATGCGCTTCCTCGACACCAAGCGTGAGAACGCCGACGAGAAGATCCGCATCAAGACGCTCTCGCTGGGTGTCGTGGTTCCCGACATCACGTTCGAGCTCGCCAAGAACGACGAGGACATGTACCTGTTCTCGCCGTACGATGTCGAGAAGGTCTACGGCGTGCCGTTCGGCGACATCTCGGTCACCGAGAAGTACCGCGAGATGGTCGATGACCCGCGCATCAAGAAGACGAAGATCAACGCGCGTGAGTTCTTCCAGACGGTCGCCGAGATCCAGTTCGAGTCCGGCTACCCGTACGTCATGTTCGAAGACACGGTGAACAAGGCCAACCCGATCAAGGGTCGGATCAACATGTCCAACCTCTGCAGTGAGATCCTGCAGGTGAACACGCCGACGACGTACAACGACGACCTGTCGTACGACAACATCGGCAAGGACATCTCCTGCAACCTCGGCTCGATGAACATCGCGCTGTCGATGGATGCCGATGACCTCGGCCAGACGGTCGAGACCGCGATCCGCGCCCTCACCGCGGTCAGCGACCAGAGCCACATCGGCTCGGTGCGCTCGATCGAGGACGGCAACGACCGCTCGCACGCGATCGGCCTCGGCCAGATGAACCTGCACGGATACCTCGCCCGCGAGCACGTGTACTACGGCTCCGAAGAGGGCATCGACTTCACGAACATCTACTTCTACACGGTGCTGTTCCACGCGCTGCGTGCGTCGAACAACCTCGCCATCGAGCGCGGTACCACGTTCGACGGGTTCGAGGACTCGACCTACGCGTCGGGTACGTTCTTCGACAAGTACATCGAGCAGGCGTGGGTCCCCGCGACCGAGAAGGTCAAGGAGCTCTTCGCCGGCAAGCACATCCCGACGCAGGACGACTGGGCCGAGCTGAAGGCGTCGATCCAGAAGCACGGCATCTACAACCAGAACCTGCAGGCCGTCCCGCCGACCGGCTCGATCTCGTACATCAACAATTCCACGTCGTCGATCCACCCGATCGCGTCGAAGATCGAGATCCGCAAGGAAGGCAAGCTCGGTCGCGTCTACTACCCGGCGGCGTTCATGACGAACGACAACCTGGAGTACTACCAGGACGCTTACGAGATCGGCTACGAGAAGGTCATCGACACGTACGCGGCTGCCACGCAGCACGTCGACCAGGGCCTGTCGCTGACGCTGTTCTTCAAGGACACCGCCACCACGCGTGACATCAACAAGGCGCAGATCTACGCATGGCGCAAGGGCATCAAGACGATCTACTACATCCGCCTGCGTCAGCTGGCGCTCGAGGGCACCGACATGGCCGAGTGCGTCTCGTGCATGCTCTGACCCGTTGACCCGCTGCTGACAGCTGAACCCGAGAAACGACGAAGAAAATGACTCCTGAAAGACTCAAGCTGGTCTCCAGCGTGCAGGCGATCAACTGGAACCGCATCCAGGACGACAAGGACCTCGAGGTCTGGAACCGTCTGGTGAACAACTTCTGGCTGCCGGAGAAGGTGCCGCTGTCGAACGACGTGCAGTCGTGGAACACGCTCACTCCCGACGAGCAGCTGCTCACCATGCGGGTGTTCACCGGTCTCACCCTGCTCGACACGATCCAGGGCACCGTCGGTGCGGTATCGCTGATCCCCGACGCGATCACGCCTCACGAAGAGGCCGTGTACACGAACATCGCGTTCATGGAGTCGGTGCACGCGAAGAGCTACTCCTCGATCTTCTCGACCCTCGCGTCGACGAAGGAGATCGACGAGGCGTTCCGGTGGTCGACCGAGAATCCGAACCTTCAGAAGAAGGCTCAGATCATCATGGACTACTACCAAGGAGACGACCCGCTCAAGCGCAAGGTGGCCTCCACCCTGCTGGAGTCGTTCCTCTTCTACTCGGGGTTCTACCTGCCGATCTACTGGTCGTCGAAGGCGAAGCTGACGAACACGGCCGACCTGATCCGCCTCATCATCCGTGACGAGGCCGTGCACGGCTACTACATCGGCTACAAGTTCCAGAAGGGGCTCGAGAACGAGACCCAGGAGCGCCGCGATGAGCTCAAGGACTACACGTTCTCGCTCATGTACGAGCTCTACGACAACGAGGTGCAGTACACGCAGGACCTCTACGACGGCGTCGGTCTGACCGAAGACGTCAAGAAGTTCCTGCACTACAACGCCAACAAGGCCCTCATGAACCTGGGCTACGAGGCGATGTTCCCCTCCAGCGTCACGAACGTGAACCCGGCGATCCTGTCGGCGCTCTCGCCGAACGCCGACGAGAACCACGACTTCTTCTCGGGGTCGGGCTCGTCGTACGTCATCGGCAAGGCCGAGGCCACGGAAGACGACGACTGGGACTTCTGAGAAACGCTGGTCAGCGTAGGATTCGCTGACACCCACGAAGCCCCCGCCCGGCGGTCCTATCGACCACCGTGCGGGGGCTTTCTCGTTCGAGGTCGCCAGCTGCGCCGTTCATCATGGGCGTGGCTACGGGGATACTGTCCTCGAATCCTGTCTCGGTATGAGGACCTGCTTCACGATGAGGAGGATCGAGGCGGTCACCGGAATCGCGATCAGAGCGCCCAGGAGCCCGAGCAGGGTGCCGCCCACGAGCGCCCCGATGACCACGAGTGCCCCGGGCACGGCGATCGCCCGATTCATCACCTTCGGCGTCAGGACGTAGGCCTCGAGCTGCATGTAGATGAGGTACGCCACGGCGAAGATCAGCGCCGGAAGCCATCCGGAGAAGAGTGCGAGCGCGGTCGCGACAGCCCAGTAGAGCACGGATCCCACCAGCGGGATGAGGGTTATGACGAATGCGACGACCGCCATCAGCAGCGCGAAAGGAAGATTCAGGACGAGGTGCAGGACGAGCGCGACAACACTGTTGAAGAACGCCAACACGACCATTCCCATGAGGTAGCTGCCCACGGAATCCGTGATCTGACTTGTCATCGAGTCGACGCCGGACCGGTTGTACGCGGGGAAGAGACGGTTGAATCCCGCCTTGATCGCCGGCAGGGAGGCCAGAAAATACAAGCTCAGCACGAGCACGATGACCACGCCGGAGGCCGTCGAGACGATCGACACTCCGACCTGCAGCACCCCCTGGCCTATCGCCGCGATGTGGGAGGGCTGCGTGAGAAAAGCCGTGACGTCGTGCACGAGGGTGGTCGCTTCGCTCCCCAACGCATCGTGGAGCCAGCCGTAGAAGCTTGATGCTTCGAAACTCTTGATCAGCTTCGGTCCGTCGGCGATCACCTGAGCGACTTGGCGCACCGCGGTCGGCACGATCAAGAGCAGGGCGCCGACCACCGCCGCAGCGAAGACCGCGTACACGATCAGGATTCCCCACGCGCGCCGTACCCCGCGGGTCTCGAGCTTGCGCACCACGGGGTCGAGTCCGAGGGCGGCGAAAAGGGCGAATGCCACATAGATCAGCACCGTGGAGAGGTGCGTGAACGCCACACCGGTGCCGAAAGCGAGAAGTCCGCCCAACGTCAAGATGTACCCCGACGAGAAGGGACGGTTGAGCGAAGTCAGCGTCTCGCGAAGCCGGCGCGGATTCTCGTCGACGGCAGGATGATCAGTCATGGTGCATTCGCTCTCCGTCGCTCGGCTTCGTCGGTCGGTTTGTGACACCCCGTCCGCGCGCCTGCCTCCACCCTCGAGACATCGCTGCGACGTCACGGCTCAGGCCTGCTCCCAGCAGCATCCCGATCGCGATGGCAGTGAGGGAGCCGAAGGTCCGCATGATGGTGTCGGTGGCGCCGGAGGCGCCCGATGCCGCCTCGCTGAGACCGATGAACCCCATCGCGCCGGGTACCAGGAGCCAGTACGCACAGGTGAGCATGACCGCGGTCGAGGGGGATGCGGAGAGGCGGCCGGCGAGCATGACGGCGGGGATGACGATCAGGGCGCCGATGAGCCCCGACAATTCGGCTCCGACCAGCATGTCGCCCAGCAGCTGTCCCGAATAGGCGACGACGAGCGCATAGAGGATCCACACGAGTGATCGTCGCGGAGCTGCGGAGTACAGGTAGTAGCCGAGTGCGACCAGGACGATCCCCGCCCAGGGCGCCCATGCACCGAGCTGCGTCGGTGCGGTGGTGGGAGCCGGAGGCTCCCCGGCGATGGAGATGCCCGCGTACACACCGAAGGTGAGAAGGCCGAGCCGGGCGATACCGGAGACCAAGCGGCTCGCCCCCGCCATCATCTGCCCGGAGGTGAGCTCGACGGCGGCGATCGTGAGCGTGAGCCCGGGGAGGAACGAGACCAGCGACGGCGCCACGAGCCGGAGCACATCGTCGTGCACGAAGGGACGCACGAGCAGCGATATGAGGAGTGTCACGGAGAAGGCAGTGAGCACCGGCAGGATGAGGGACAGCGTGGCGACGCGATTGCCGATCAGAACGATCGACCCCACGACCACCCCGAGCAGCACATAGACCGGAAGAGCGGTCACGGTGGGATTGAGCACCAGGCCGAACCCGACCGTGAGCAGGGTGTACCCGAAGACGGTGAGCACCGGTCCGAACCGTGCGGATTCCGATCGGATCTCGCCGAGTCGGGCGACGACGTCTTGCGGTGGCGTCGTACTCCTCGAGGCCTCACGCACGAGTCGCTCGACGGCGTCGACCTGGTCGAGGCGCAGCGGAGCGCTACCCACGGCGAAGAGGGAAGTGGCGGATGACGAGTTGCGCGGATCCTCGACCATCACGATCGTCGGAAGGACGAACACGCGGAGATCTGCGCGGTCGTATTGCTGCGCGAGACGGTTGAGTGTCTCCTCCACGTCATTCGTCGCCTGCGACGAAGCCAGCAGCGAGGCGCCGAGCATACCGAGCATCGCGATCACGTCGGCACCGGGCTCGGCATCATTCCCGATCACAGCACGCGGGCGCAGGGCCTGGAGAGCGCCCCGCGCCCGCCCGATGATCCCTGGACTCTGATTCGCCTCGCGGTCGAGCGGTGTCATGATCGGGGCGAAACTTCGGCGGCGAGCAGATGCAGTCGGGATGCGATGCTGACGGCGTCGTCGCGCGTCGAACACCCGAGCTTGCGGTAAAGCGACCTCAACTGCGACTTGATCGTGTTCGGTGAGACGTGCAACGACGCGGCGAGGGCGGCGGTCGTGGCATGCAGCGGGAGAGCGTGGAGAACCCGGAGTTCACTCGCGGTGAGGGTGGGCGGACGTGGGCGGTCGGTGGCGGCCAGCCCCCCGGTCGCGGCCGCGAAGGAGGTTGCTTCCTCCGGGGAGAGGCGTTCCTGCACCCGGGTGATCAGCTGGAGGGGAATCTGCGAGACGAGTCGCCGCCGCCCTGGCCTCGAAGCGATTCGCGCGACCTGCGCAGCCGTCTCCGAGGCGACCGCATCGGTGAGCGCGCACTCCAACCACGCAGACAGGAGGATCGACTCTGCGCGTGCACCCGGCCCCAACGATCGGGCGGTGGACATCTGACGCAGTCCCGAAGCGGCGACATCCAGGCGCGACTCGAGAAGTGCGTGGCGGATGATCGCCATGCGCGTGAGCGGTCCCGAGCGAGCGGTCTCCTCGGCGATTCGTCTGGCCGCGGTCGTGTCTCCGGTAGACCAGAGTGCGTCGATCGACACGGAGTTGATGACGTCGGTCGCGAACGAGCCGTGCTGATCCGGATGCGCGTCGCGTGCGAGAGCAACGGCCTCGATCGCGTCGTCGGGATGCTGCAGCACGAGCAGTCGCCGTGATCGCGCGAGTAGCGCGAAGGGCCAGGTCAGCTCGATGCTGTCATAGGTCTCGAGCCGGCTGAGGAGCTCGTCCGCGTCCGGGGCCATGCTGTCGACGGCGAGGAGGGCGCGCGCACATCGCTCCGTCATCGTCGTCGCCGTCAGATGGGCACGGGTGGGCTCAGGCAACGCGGTGAGCTCGTTCAGCGAACTCTCGGCATCGTCGAGCGATCCGCGAACGGCGTGGGTGAGTGCGGTGCGCCCGAGCGCCATCCGTTCCGCATCGGTCTGCTGCGACAATCTCCCGAGGTCCCGGGCGGTGGCGAATTCCAGCAGCGCGGCCGCGGATTCTCCGGCTGCGAGCAGGGTCGACCCGATCTGCTGGTGATAGAACCAGAGCGGTCCGTCGGGGCGCTCGCGGGATTCGACACGGACCTGCAGGATGCGGTCCTGCAGGCGGCGAGCGTAGATCATCGCGGCCGCCACGTCTCCGCTCAAGCGGAAGGCCACCATCTGCACGAGTGTGAAGATGTCGAGCTCGTCCGCGCTCATGCTCCGCGCGTCGTCCGGATAGATGAGGGGTTTGAACGGGCGGTTGGTCCGCGCCAGCACGGGCGTCATGCGGTGCACGATGCGCAGCACCGGGTACCGCTCGAGGAGAGGCGTCGGAAGCGACTCGACGGCGGACACGAGCTCATCGGCGTGCACGCTGTACAACGGCCAGATGTTCATCATGGCCGCGTGAGCCACCGCTTCGCCGCTCTTCGAGAGCACGGCGCTCCGCAGCGCCTCGATCGCCCGCGTGCTGTCCGTCAGGTTCATCGTCTCAGCGCGCGCCGAGGCGCTGCGCGCGTTCTGTAGCATCGGAGACTCAGCTCGGACGGGACGAAGCCACCGCACCGTGTCCGGCGGCGAGACGACGGAGATCGGTGAGCGACAGGAAATGCAGATCACCGCGCTCCTCGAACTTCGTCGAGACGTTGCCCGCCAGGCCTCCTTCGATCGCGAGACCGCTGCCCAGATCGAGGACCAGCGGGGGACTGCCCTCGGCGAAGTCGACATCAGCGAGGTCGACCCACACGATGTTCGGGCGCGTCGTCGATTCGAACACATAGCGGAGGCGGGTGAGATCCGCGACGACCTGCCAGATGGTCTGCGATGCATCCGGTCTGCCTTCGTCCGGCAAGCGGAAGGGCTGGGCGGCGTTGCGGATCACGCTGAACATCGACGCGATGGCCTCGAGCTGGGTCTTCGGCTGCGGCAGACGACGGACGTAGTGGGCGGCACGGGCGAAACGGTCGGGGGCGAGCGTCGTCCCAGGCAGGGGGTTCTCGCCCCCGAACCCGTCGATCTGTGAAAGCAGCGCGAGCTGCTCGTCATACTTCGGCGAGTTCGTCATCACCCGAAACTCCGCCCCGTGGTGGACCTCGACGTCGCCGTCGATGTACTCGATGATCGCGGAATCGCCGGATGCGTCGTCCAGGGCCAGATGAATCGTGGGGACCTCACCCGTGACGGGGTCCGTGAGCTGGACCACCTGCACGCGGTTCGAGGTGATCCACCCCACGGCTTCTGCCACCGTGGCGAAATTGTCGAGGAAGTACTGCAGCCAGACGGCCTGACTCAGCGCTGGTCGTGACGGATCGAGCTCCCCGTAGGAGGACTCGGCGAGCCAGAGCACGTGCCCGGCGAGCCCCGTTTCGTTCACCCCGTCGACCGTGATCATGTCGAAGGCCGTGGCGACGATGCTGCCGTACCGGGCCTGCCAGGTGAGAGCACCGTCGACTCCGTCGTCGCGGCGCGAACCTCTCGGCAGCTTCCATAGATTGGTGCCCAGATCGCGGTGGTAGTCCATGTTTCGTCCGACGATCACCGCTCCGCCGGCGTCGGGCCAGACCACTCTTGTGCACATGTCGGTGTCTTTCTCTCGGGTTCGTCGGGGATCGGCAAGATTGCGCTTCTATGCCGGAGCGGGAATGAAGGTGTCATCCCCTCTTCCGCGGTCGGAACCAAGGGAACAGGGAACCGATGACCACGCCGGCAGCCAGAACCGCGAGAAACCAGCCCCAGGCGGGCATCGTGAACTCCAGGAACAGGAATCTCAGCGTCGCGGGAGCCACATTCGAGAACACGAAGGAGAGCGCGGCGATGGCGATGATGATGGCGATGATCGCCTTCGCGCCGTTCGCTTTCGCCTTCTGTTCCGTACCGCTGCCTGTCGTGTTTTCCTTCTCGGGCATACGTCTCCTCCTCCTGCTCCGCGCGCTCGCGGGCCGCTCCACGGAGGAGACTACTCACCTTTCGTGCCGCTCCACGAGAGGATGAGAGCCGGGTGAAGGGCAGGGGGCGGACCGGGTCATCACCCGAATGACGGGTCGGGGGAAATCTCTCGCCGGGAGGCATCCACGGCGCGGCCCGCGGCATAGTCTCGCCGCCATGGCCCCAGGGACGCACGCACCTCAGAGAATGATCATTCGCAACGCTCGCGTCTTCGACGGCGTGAACGCGAAGACACAGGACAACGTCGATGTCCTGATCGAAGGTCCCTTCGTCGTGGCCGTATCCTCGGCTCCCGTCGCCGGCGACGCCTCCGACGGCGTCATCGAGATCGACGCGAAAGGGCGCTTCCTGATGCCGGGCCTGAGCGATGCCCACGTGCACCTCATGGGTAACGCCAACAGCATGATGGAGTTCCTCCAGGGTCCGACAGGCGCGCTGTACGGGAACACGATCGCCGAGGCGAAGCGGATGCTGCTGCGCGGGTTCACGACGGTGCGGGATATGGGTGGTGACACCGCTCCGGTGAAGTCGCTCATCGATCGCGGTGTATTCGAGGGGCCGCGCATCTTCCCCAGCCAGGCGATGATCTCGCAGACATCGGGACACGCTGACTTCTCGTTCGTCTACGACGTTCCGGAGGAGTTCGGCGGTGCGCCGAGCAGGACCGAGGACATCCACTTCACCCGCGTCGCCGACGGAGTACCGCGCGTCTTGGCGGCTGTCCGGGAGCAGCTCAAGATGGGGGCGAGCCAGATCAAACTCACCCTCGGCGGTGGCGCTGCGTCGATGTACGACCCGCTGAACACTCTTCAGTACACGCCGGATGAGATCCGAGCCGCCGTGCAGGCAGCGACCGACTACGGCACCTACGTCGCCACCCACGTCTACACGCCCGCCGGAATCGCACGCGCTCTCGATGCCGGCGTCACATCGATCGAACACGGACACCTCGCCGACGAGGCGACGATCGCGCTGATCGCCGAGAAGGGCGCCTGGCTCTCGATGCAGCCCTTCGCCGAGGACGACCACCACTACCCCGACCCGGTGCGTGCCGCCAAGAACACCGAGATCTGCCACGGCACCGATGAGGTCTACGGCTGGGCGAAGCAATACGGCGTGAAGACCGCATGGGGGACCGATCTGCTGCTCGAGCCGCAGTCGGCGGCCCGCCAGAGCGTCATGGCCGCGCGCCTCGGTGACTTCTACAGCAATGTGGACGCCCTCACGATGCTCACCTCCGGCAACGCGTCGCTGTTCGAGCTCGCGGGGGAGCGCAACAGTTACCGAGGCGCGAAGCTCGGCGTCATCGCGGAAGGATCCTGGGCGGACCTGATCCTGGTCAACGGAGACCCGATCGAAGACCTCTCGCTCATCGCCGACCCTGACACGAACTTCGCGCTCATCGTCAAGGGCGGCCAGGTCATCAAGAACGAGGCCTGAGGCCATGTCGGCTCCGATCGGCAATCTCAGGGCGAATCGAAGGGGAAGAGCGATGACAGCTCCGACGGATCAGGGTGAGACCGATGAGGGTCTCGGCACACGCAGTGGGCACAGCGAGACGTTCGGCGAGGTGCTGATCACCGCGACCGGCATCGGTGTCGACGCCTCTTGGGGGCACATCTACGGACCTGTCGATCTCACGGTCCGAGCCGGCGGCGTCACGGTGCTCGTCGGCGCAGGAGGCCGCGGCCGTCAGGCGCTCCTGCTGACGTTGAGCGGGCGGATGAAGCCGACCACCGGACGACTCGAAGCCTTCGGACGCATCGACAAGCCGCATCATCTCTTCGGTCAGGCGGCGATCGCCAACGTCGACGAGGTCGACGGCATCCCGCAGACGATCCGCGTGCACGACATCGTGACCGAACAGGTGCGGTGGGCCGCCAAGTGGTACCAGTGGGTGCCGCAGTCGACCGACGAGGATCTCGAACGCATCTGCCGCCCGGTATTCGGTGACTATTCGCTGCCGACGATGGACGCGATGGTCGAGGAGCTGCCGGAGTTCACGGCAGCCCTCTTCCGCATCGCCGTGGCCAACATCCGAAAGCCCCCGCTACTGGTCGTCGGTGGCGTCGACACCCTCGCCAGCGTCGAGGGCTCCCGGCGTCTCCGTGAGCGCCTCATCGCTCTCGGAGCCGAGCAGACCGTCATCATGGCCGACGTCAACGGCGTCGAGAAGCAGGACGGCATCACCGATGTGATCGAGGTCCACAACCTCACCGACCACGAATTCGCGGTCCTGGAACGAGAGGTCACCGGCCGATGATCGCCGCATTCTCACCCGGTAGCGATTTCAAGCGCTACTACCGCGGGCGCATGCCGCGTCTCGCCGTCGCCGTCATCATCCTGATGCCGCTCCTCTACGGCGCCCTGTACCTCTGGGCGTTCTGGAATCCGTTCGGCAACGTGAACCACCTGCCCGTCGCCATCGTCAACCTCGACGAGGGGGCCGACGCGATGGGCGAGCCGCTCGATGCGGGTACCCAGGTCGTGAAGGGAATCGTCGATTCCGGACAGCTCGAGACGCACGTCGTGGATGAGGCCGAGGGCACCGCAGGTCTCGAGCACGGACGATATGCGTTCACGATCACGATCCCTGCGGACTTCAGCGAGGCGATCGCATCGGCGGCGACGGGGGACCCCCGCCAGGCCGACCTGATCTTCACCTACAACGACGCCAACAACTACCTGTCGACGGTGATCGGTCAGGATGCTGCCGCTGAGGTCATCAACGACGTCACCGCGCAGGTGGGGGAGCAGGTCTTCCTCGCCGTCGCGACCGGGATCAAGGGGGAGCTGCCCACGATCCGTCAGGCCGCAGCGGGTATCGAGACGCTCAACTCGGGGGTCGACGAACTCAGCGCAGGGGCCGATCAACTCGCCACGGGGCTGGTGACAGCCAAGTCGGGCGCGGGGACGCTCTCCGCCGCCCTCGACGAACTCGTGGCCAACGTGGACGGTGCCGTCGGGCAGGTCGAGCGAGCGGTCAACGCCAACGGTCTCACGACGGGCGAATTGCAGCAGTTCGCCTCGTCCATTCGCACCAGCACCGACAGCCTCGACGGCGCTCTGGCGGGTATCGCCGAGGCGAACGCGCGGGCGCGGGCAGATCTGCAGGCGGTGATCGACGACGTGCGCGCCTCCGGCGACGATGAGCTGGCTGAGCGGCTGGAGGGCGTGCAGCGATCGATCGAGCAGAGCGGTGTCGGGCAGGAGGTGTCGATCGCGTTCGACCGTCTCCGCAGCGACGTCGACACCCTCGCCGGCGAGTTCGACAACCCGAGCAGTCGCGTGAATGTGATCCTGCGGGCCGTGGAGTCCGGCGGCATCAACAACACCCTGAACCAGGTCACGGGGAAGGCCGACGAACTGCGATCGGGCGCGGACCAGCTCGCGAGCGGCCTGGTCCAGCTCAGCGACGGTGCGAACGAGATCTCCGCGAACATGCCTGCGCTCGTGGCCGGCACCGCGGAACTGGCCAGCGGCGTCGAATCGGGGATGAAGCTGATCCCCAACTGGAACAGCGATCAGCAGTCCAGCTTCATCAAGACGCTGGCCGATCCCGTCGTGATGAAGCAGGTCACGAACAACGAGGCGAAGACCTTCGCCTACGGATTCGCACCGTTCTTCTTCGGGCTCGCGCTGTTCGTCGGCGGCATCATCGCGTGGATGCTCTTCACACCGCTGCAGGCGCGTCCGCTGGCGCAGGGGCTCGGATCCTTCCGAACCGTGCTCGCCTCCTATGCACCGACGCTGGCGGTCGGCTTCCTGCAGGCGACGATCCTGTACCTGGTCGTGCGGTTCGGACTGGGAATGGAGTACGCCAACCCCTGGGGCACGTTCGGGTTCATGCTGCTCATGGTCGCGATGTTCATGGCCATGATCCAGATGTTCAACGCCGTCCTCGGGCCGGCTGTGGGCCGCGTGCTCACGCTCGCCTTCCTCATGGTGCAGCTCACCTCCGCCGGAGGTGTGTACCCGGTCGCGGTGACGACCCTGCCGTTCCAGTACATCCATTGGATCGATCCGATGACGGCCACCGTCACCGGGCTGAGGTTCATGATCCTGGGAGGCGCGGATTACCGGCTGTGGGTTGCGATCGGCACGATCGCCCTTCTCACAGTGGTGTTCCTCGCGATCTCGACGTTGGCCGCCCGGCGCAACAGGCAGTACAACATGGACCGCCTCTACCCACCGGTCGAGGTATAGGAGGAGAGTCACCCTCACCACATGTCCTGACACCTCATCCCACTTCACCCGTCCGATCTCTTCGTAGGAGCGAAAAGTGACCACCAACACGCACAAGGCCCGGCAGTCGACGAACATCGACTCGACCATCAGCATCAATCCCGTCTTCGTCCGACCGGGCGAGGCCACCGAGTTCGACAAGTTCACGCTGCCGAAGGGCCCCAGCCTGCCGGAGACGGCGTACCAGATCGTGCACGACGAGTCCATTCTCGACGGCAACTCGCGACTCAATCTCGCGACGTTCGTCGGCACCTGGATGGACGACGAGGCCAAGAAGCTGTACCTCGAAGCGGCCGACAAGAACATGATCGACAAGGACGAGTACCCGGCGACCGCGGCGATCGAGGATCGCTGCTGGCGAATCCTCGCCGACCTGTGGAACGTCCCGGACAAGAGCGACACGATCGGCACCTCGACGATCGGCTCGTCGGAGGCGTGCATGCTCGGTGGGCTCGCTCTCAAACGTCTGTGGCAGGAGAAGCGCACCGCTGAGGGCAAGTCGACGGACAAGCCGAACCTGATCATGTCGGCGGCTGTCCAGGTCGTGTGGGAGAAGTTCTGCAACTACTGGGACGTCGAGCCGCGCTACGTGCCGGTGAGCCCGGATCACATCATCCTCGACGGCTACAACCTCGAGGACTACGTCGACGAGAACACGATCGGCGTGGTGTCGATCCTCGGACAGACGTTCACCGGACTGTACGACGACACCATCGCGATCTCGAAGAAGCTCGATGAGATCCAGGCGAAGACCGGCCTCGACGTGAAGATCCACGTCGACGGGGCATCCGGCGCGATGGTCGCACCGTTCTGCCAGCCGGACCTGGTGTGGGACTTCCAGCTGGACCGGGTGAACTCCATCTCCACGTCGGGCCACAAGTACGGCCTCGTCTACCCCGGTGTCGGGTGGGTGGTCTGGCGCAACACCGCCGTGCTGCCCGAGAGCATGATCTTCCACGTGAGCTACCTCGGCGGGGACATGCCCACGCTCGCGCTGAACTTCTCTCGCCCCGGCGCGCAGGTGCTGCTGCAGTACTACCAGTTCCTCCGTCTCGGATTCGAGGGCTACCGCGAGGTGCAGCAGAACTCGATCGACGTCGCCACCTACCTCTCGAGTGAGATCGCGAAGATCGGCCCGTTCGACCTGATCAGCAAGGGCGACACGATCCCCGTTTTCGCCTGGGTGCTCAAGGACGGACACACCGACAAATGGACTCTGTACGACCTCGCCGATCGTCTGCGAATGAAGGGATGGCTCGTCCCCGCCTACCCGATGGCCGACGACATGTCGGATGTCGTCCTGCAGCGCATCGTCGTGAAGGTCGGACTCAGCCGTGACCTCGCATCAGCTCTGCTCGCGGACATCCGGGGCGAGGTGGCGTTCCTCGAGGCGCTGACGACCCCGCTTCCCGATACCGCGAGCAGCGGATCGCACTTCCACCACTGATCCGCCCGATCGGGGAGGGCGCCATCCCGCGCCCTCCCCGATCGCGCCTTCGAGTCATACCGAGATGAGAGGAGAGCGACGATGACCGTTGCCGCTACCAGCATCGATCCTCCCCGCAGGCTCTTCGTGCCCAGCGTCACGAAGCAGTGCTGGGGGTTCATGATCGGCTCGGCATTCTTCGCCGCCGGCTCCGCACCCGGCCTGAGCGAGGCAGTGGGCTCGAGCGGGTCCAATCTGCTCTTCTTCATCGGCGCCTGGTTCTTCACCGGCGCCGGACTGATCCAACTGTTCCTCAGCGGTGCCGTGGCCGTCAGGGTGGCCTACGCACCGGGACGGATGGTCCGGGCGGAGTGGCTCGCCGCTGCCACACAGTCGTTCGGGACGATCCTGTTCAACGTGAGCACGACCGGTGCCCTGCACGCGCGGAGCATCACTGCACAGGAGAAGCTCGTCTGGAATCCCGACGCCGGAGGGTCCGTCGCTTTCCTCCTCAGCGGCGTCCTCGCATTCGTGGCCTACGCCCATGCCCGAAGACTCTGGGACCTGGGGCGCCGTGCCTGGTGGTCGGTCTTCATCAACATGGTCGGATGCATCGCGTTCGGTGCCTCGGCCGTCGGCGCGTTCATCCTGCCCAGCGGAGATGCGTTCAACAACGGTCTCGCGAACTACGGCACCTTCGTCGGGGCGCTCTGCTTCCTGCTGGCCTCTCTCATCGTTCTTCCGTTCTGGGATCGGGGTCGCCAACGTCCAGCTCGGGCGGGGTCCGGCCAGGACGACGAGCCGGTTCTCCGATGACGCGCACGCAGTCGCCAGCGGCGTCGGTAGACGAGGTGGCGACGGGGCGGACGACATCGATCGACACGAGAGCGAGTGCGGGGGCGGTCGGCGCCCGCACCCGGGTCCGGCGCGCGCTCGACGACGAGTCGTTCGCCCTCACCTTCGGCGCGTTCGCCTTCGCCGGAAGCGCCATCGTCGCGATCTTCGTGTTCTGGGGCCGCGAGCTCCCGATCGATGGCCGTCACTCTCTCGGCGAGTTCGCGGCGATCGCCGGCGCCGTGGCCGCCGCTGCCGGTTTCGCGACATCCCGTCTGCGTCCGCATCGCGACAGGCCGACCGACATGCGCGCCGCCGACGGCACCAGGTACTGGTGGTTCGACCTCGTCGCGTTGTCGGCCGCCTACGCTGCCATCGCTCTTCTCGGGTGGATCGGCGTGGCGACCATCCTCGATCACAGCTTCGTCGGGGCGACGGTCTTCGCGTCGCCTGCGGTCGTGCTCGCGGCGGCATCCACGGCGCTCAGCGCCTATCTCGCCTTCGTGAGCGGGGCGAATCTCACGCCCCGCCATCTGTCCCTCGTCCTCGCGGTGTTCCTCGTGGTCGGCATGGTGACGGCAATGCTGAGTGCGACGGATCCGCAGTGGTGGCAGATGAACCTGTCGGCGCTCGGCATCACCCACGACATCTCGGCGCTGACGTTCAACGTCACCCTGATCGTGTCGGGCGTCATCGTCACGACGATCGCACGGTTCGGGACCGCGACTCTGCCCTCGGCGACGGATGCGGATCGACGGCGGCGAGGTACCGTCCGTGGGCTCTTCGTGCTGCTCGGCGCGCTGCTCGCCTGTGTCGGGCTCTTTCCCGTCGACCGTTTCTTCCTCGTGCACAACACGGTCGCCACCGGCATGTGCGTCGCGTTCGCGGTGCTCGTGGTCGGGCTCCCCTGGCTCATCCCGACCATGCCGAAGGTCTTCGTCGCGCTGGGCTTCGTCTACGTGGGGGTGATCGTGATCCTCGCGGTGCTCTTCTCCGCCGGCATCTACAACCTGACGGCCGTCGAGCTCGTCTCGGCTCTGCTCATCTTCAGCTGGATCATCCTGTTCCTGCGTAATGCGCACCCGGCGGTGCGCGCATGATCGCCGTCCTCGCCGATCTGCTGACACTCGGCGTGGCCGTCGCGATCAGCCCGCTTTCCATCGTCGCCGTCATCCTGATGGCGACGTCGGGCAAGGGCCGCACGAACGGCACGGCCTTCATCCTGGGGTGTTATGCGTGGGGCATCCTCTTCGTCGGCGTCCTCGTGCTGATCGGTCGAGCGGCGGGGGCAGAGGACCCGGACTCCGGGCCGCACATCACGATCGACATCATCGAGATCATCCTCGGTGCGGGTCTGCTCGTGCTCGCGCTGCTGCAGTGGCGCGGCCGTTCATCGCACGAGACTCCCAAATGGATGGCCAGTCTCGACGGGCTGACCGCGTGGAAGGCGTTCTTCGTCGGCGTCCTGATATCGGGACCGCTGTCGCCCAAGGATCTGCCGCTGCTCGCCGCCGCGGGTGGCCGCATCTCGCAGGCCGTCCTGCCGGTCGAACAGGTGGTGGCCGTCGTGCTGATCTTCGGCATCTTCGGCATCTCGGCGGTGGCGATTCCGTGGATCATCAGCGTCGTCTCGCCGAGCAAGGTCGAGGTGCGCCTCTCCGGCATGCGCAACTGGCTCGTCACCAATCACGCCGTCATCATGGCGGTGCTCTTCGTCATCCTCGGTTTCAAGCTCATCGGCGCCGGCGTCGCCGACCTGGCGGCGTGAACCGTGGATTCCCCTCGTGAGGATTCTGGATGCCGGTAGAGGTCCTCGTCTTCGTCATCGGCGCGGTGTTCGTGATCGTGTTCGCGAGCTCGCTGTCACAGCGGACGGGCATCGCGGGGCCGCTGATCCTCGTCGCCGTCGGTGTGGGCGTCAGTCTGATTCCCGGGGTGGCGGCAGTGTCCGTGCCTCCGGAGCTGATCCTGGTCGGTGTGCTGCCTCCACTGCTGTTCTCGGCCGCCGTCTCCGCCCCGGCGATCGAGTTCCGGCGTGATATCGCCGCCATCGGCGGACTGTCCGTGCTCCTCGTGATCGTGAGCGCCGTGGTGCTCGGGCTGTTCTTCTTCTGGGCGATACCCGGTCTCGGCTTCCCCCTGGCGGTGGCGCTCGGTGCGATCCTGAGCCCGACGGATGCCGTCGCGACCTCGATCGTGCGCCGGCTCGGAGTGTCGCGACGCGTGGTGACCGTGCTCGAGGGGGAATCCCTGCTCAACGACGCGACCGCACTCGTGCTTCTGCGCACGGCGATCGTCGCCGCGGCGTCCGGGTTCTCGTTCCTCACCACTCTCGGATCGTTCGCCTGGGCGGTGCTCTCCGCCATCGTCGTCGGCGCGGTCGCCGGGTGGCTGGCGCTGCGCCTGCGGGCATGGACCACGAGCGCGACGGCGAACACCGCTCTGGGCCTGACGATCCCGTACATCGCCTATCTGCCGACGGAAGCACTCGGAGGTTCCGGCCTCGTCGCGGCGGTCGTGGCGGGCGTGGTCTGCGGGCAGGGGGCCGTGCGATGGCTCACACCCGAACAGCGCATCTCCGACAAGATCACGTGGCGTACGATCGCGTTCCTCCTCGAGGGTGCCGTCTTCCTTCTCATGGGACTCGAGTTGTGGGGGATCGTCGAGAGCAACCTCGAAGCAGAAGAAGGGCTGCTCGCCGGCATCACCATCGCTGCGGTGGCGCTCGTGATCCTGATCGCGGTCCGTGCCGCGTACGTCTTCCCCATGATGCATGTGCACGCCGCGAGGGTGGCGAGATCAATGCGCCGTCGCCTCTCCATAAACGGGGGTGGTGGCTCCAGAAAGCGCAGTGCGGGACGGATGCGCGCCGACATCGAGTACTTCGACGCGTCGCCGCTGACCTGGAAGCACAATGCGATGATCGTGTGGGCCGGCATGCGTGGTGCGGTCACCCTCGCGGCGGCGCAGACGCTGCCCCCAGACGTGCCGTCGCGCGACCTGCTGGTCTTCATCGCGTTTCTCGTCGCGGCGGGCAGTCTGCTGCTGCAGGGGATGACCCTTCCTGTGCTGGCACGCCTCCTCGGACTCCGGGCGGCAGGGGCGAGCGGCCCGCCGCGTGACGAGATCCGCAGCATCGACGAACAGTTGCGTGACGCCGCGCAGGCCGCGATCGACGGTGGCACTCTGCAGCGTCGCGGGCGCACGCCGTTCTCCGCTGCGATCTCTTCGCTCCCGACGGCGGGATTCGTCGCGCCGCTCGATCCCCGTGGCGGTGCAGACGCCCCGGAGGTGCTCGAGTTCCAGCTCGCCCTGATCGCCGTCATGCGGGAGCGCCTGCATGAACTCGGCCGGTCCGGACGCCACAGCACGACCGCCCTCCGATATGTGCTCGATGAGCTCGATGCCTTCGAGATCAGTGTGAAGCTCCACCTCGAAAGCGAGAGATGACCATGGAACTCGACTCGGCACCGCTGATCGGCATCGCTCTGGCGGTCGGATCTGCCGCTGCGCTCGCAGTCGGCAACCTGCTGCAGGCGCGGGGCGTGCGTGCCATGGAGGCCGCATCGGAGCGCGGCGTCGACGGTTCGAAGGCCATGAACCTCCTCCACAACCACTTCTGGCTGCTCGGCACGCTCCTGCTCGGAGTCACCGTGCTCCTGCAGATGGGCAGCCTCACGTTCGCGCCGTTGATGGTCGTGCAGCCGGTGGGCGTCGTCGCGTTGGTGTTCACCGCCCTGTTGACCGCCGTGTTCACCAAGAGAGCGCCCTCCCGTCAGGTCGTGCGAGCCATTGCCATCTGTGTGCTCGGGGTGGCCGGGTTCGTGACGGTCGCGGCCATGGTGAGCACGCAGCACGCGATCACCGATGTGCAGCTCATCGCGGTGCTGGTCGTGCTGGCCGTGCTGCTGATCACCACGGCGGTGGTCGGCATCGTAGGGCGGCGCCGGCGCACGCCTCCGGTCGTCTGGGTGCTTCTCGGCGGCATCTACTCGGCCTTCGTGGCGACCCTGGGCAAGACCGTCATCCTCCGTGTGCAGTCCGCCTTTCAGTCGGGCGGTCTGAAGTGGGATGTCGCCAACCTTCTGACCATCGCCTGCATCCTGGGCATCGGAGTCGCCGGGGGACTCTCGATCTACTTCGTGCAGAAGGCCCACGCTTTCAACCGCCCGGAGGTCGTCGTCGCAGGGCTCACCGTCGTGGATCCCGCGGTCGCCGTCGTGCTGGGGATCGCGATCCTGGGCGAGGCGAGCGGCGCGCCGATGTGGGCGTTCCTGGCGTTGGCGGCGGCGGGAGTGGTGGCGATGAGCGGCGTATTCGCTCTGTCGCGGGCGGAGGCTCGCACGGAATGAGCGGTGCGGGTCGGGTACTCAGCGACACGGATGCCGGACAGCCCGGGTGGTCACCCGGGTGTCACCGGGGTGAACACCCGGGTGATGTCCGACGGTGATCTGTGCCCCGAGCCCGCCAATATATTAGGAAGGAGTCAGCGAGGACCGAGGGGGTTGGTTTCTCGTCTTACAGGACCGGCGCTTCCCCAGAGCGTCGGCAGAGCAGGGGGAACCGATGCTTCGAGCGACCGCTTTTAACGACAAGTGCACGACTCTCCTTCGTCGGGAGCTGCTCCGTCCCGTCGTGGTGCGAACACCTCGAACCTCTCCGGAAAGAGCCTGGGTGGGGCCAGCATGAACCTCACCGACACGGACCGCGCCCGCGACGAACTCGCGAAGGCGGTGCGTGCCGGACATCCAGAAACCATCGCCCGCACCGTCGTCTCCAACGTCTGGCCTCTCTACACGACGCATCCCGACGCATTGACGGCAGCGGTCGTCGAGCTGCCGAGCAGCCTGCTCGACCGGCATCCCATTCTTCGAGTGATCCATCCGATGACGGCCGTGCTCGCCCGCAGGGCTCGGACTTATCAGCCGGTCCCGCACGCCCAGGATGCGCGCCTGATGAGCGCCGATGAGCTCGACTTCCTCACTCTTGCCCAAATGCTCTCGTTCCGTGTCAACGGCGACGTCACGGCCGCCATGGTCTACGCGCGGCGGCTCGAGGATCGTCTCCTCGAGACGGCAGCCGAGGGGCGGGAACGGATCGACGGGCCCCTGTGGTTCCTCCATCATCAGATCGGGACCACGATGCTCGCCGCCGGCGACTCGGGACGGGCGCTGTTGGAATTCGCGACGGCTCGTCAGCTGGGCAAGTTCTCCGGGCAGCAATACGCCGAACGTATGGCTCTCGCCCGGACCGCACTCGCTCACGCGATCCGCGGCACCCTGAGCGAGGCGGAACGCGCGCTCGCCGAGGCGGAGGAGATGCCGGAGGTGACCGCCCTCCATGCGAGCGCGACGATGTCGTCCGAGCTCATCGCCACGGCGCTCATCGCCGTGGACCGCCGGTCGGGTGTCGTCGACGAGTTGCTGTCGGGAGCGTGCCCGGTCGACAGCATCGAACTCAACTGGCCGTTCGCTTTGCTGGCCCGCTGCCGCGCCTACCTCTCGCGGCATCGGCCGGAGGATGCGCTCGAGGCGATCCGACTGGCTTCGGACGGGCATCCGACCCAGCGGGGCTCGTTCGCCGCCGACGTCGTCGCCTCCTCGACCATCGAGGCGCTCATCGCCACGGGTGACTCCGCGTATGCCTGGACGGTCGTCAAGGAAAACCCCAAGGTCGGCGTGCTCACCCTGCTGGCGACCGCCCATCTCGCGCTCCACGACGGGCGGCTGGACACGGCGGCACACGAGCTTCGCGCGCTGGCATCGGACCAGACGCTCGGACCTGCGCAGCGCGCCGAAGCCGTGCTGCTCTCGGGATGGCTCGAGCTCGCGCGAACGGGCGAGATCGATGCGGAGACCGCACGCCAGATCTCGAGGATCTCCCAGCGCGCCGACCGCCGTCGCCTGCTGGAGGTCATGCCGCGACAGCTCGTGGATCGCGTCAAGGAAGTGCTGGATGCGGAAGCCGCCGAGCAGTGGGTCGTGGTGACGGAAGGCATCGTGTTCCGTGACCTCCAAGCGCGACCGTCCCTGACCTCGGGCGAACTCCGCATCCTCAACGCGCTGCCGGCGCAGCGTTCGACGGCGAACATGGCATCGAGCTTCCACGTGTCGCCGAACACCGTGAAGTCGCAGTTGCGCTCGATCTATCGCAAGCTGGGGTGTTCGACTCGAGAAGAGGCGATCCGCATCGCGACGCGCATGCGTCTGCTCGCTGCCTCCATGAGCGACTGATCGCCTTCGCCGCATCGACCACGGACAGTCGCGCTGGCCACGTGCAGCCAGCGCGACCGTCCGTGATCAACGCGGAACGCGACCGAACGTGATCGCTCGCACGATGTTCACCACGCCGAGGACGATGAGCGAGATACCCATCAGCATCCACAGCACCATGGCGCCCCACAGCGGTGCGAACAGCAGCACCACTCCGGCCACGATCGAGAAGATCGCGAAGACGATCGACCAGACCCTGGAGCCGGTTTGGGAGAGGGTGCTCAGCGCGATGACTCCCTCGACGATCCAAAGGATGCCGACGAGCACGCCGAGGAAGGCTCCCAGCCAGACCGCCGTCTGACCGAGGCTCGTGAACGCGATCACCCCGGCGACGATGAAGATCAGGCCGAGCAGCACGTGGCCGACGCGCGCCCATCCGCCCTTCGTCCTGCTCAGCCCGCCGATGGCCGCGTAGATGACACCCGCGACGATCGCGTAGGCGGCGACGAGAGCGGTGACGGCCATCGCGGTCTTGCCCGGCCAGACGAGGATCACCACTCCGACGATGAGGGCGAGCGATCCCCCCACGCCGATGGCGATGCGGATGCCGTCGAAGGCGGTCTTCGTGGACGTGGGTGCAGCGTGCATAGGCGTTTCCTCGAGAGTCGATCGGGCGGTGTCGGGCGTTATGCGGCGTGGGGCTTCTTCTCACCGACCAGGCTCTGAACGGCCTTCGTGATCGCGGCGAACTCGTCCTGCTTGCGCGCCACGAACTCGAGTGCTTCGGTCCCGGTGGCCAACACCTGCTGGCCGAGCTCTCCGACATCCGCGAAATGGTGGCTGGCGTTGCCGACCAGGCCGCCCTCCAACGCCAGTCGCCCCACCAGGTCGAGCTTGAGGACTTTGGTGCCCTCCGTGAAGCTCATGTCGGCGAAATCGACCCACACGATGTTCGGTCGGGTCGTCGACTCGAAGGCGTAGCGCATGTTGGTGAGGTCGAGCACGACCTGCCAGATGGTCTGCGACGCGTCGGGCTTGCCCTCCTCCGGCGTGCGGAACGGCTGTGCGGCGTTGCGGATGATGCTGAACATCGCCGAGATCGCCTCGATCTGCGTCTTCGGCTGTTTCTGGTGAGCCACATAGAAGGAGGCGCGCGCGAAGCGATCGCTGGCCAAGGTCGATCCGGGGAGCGGCTTGTCACCGCCGAGACCTTCGACCTCCTTCACGAGCTCGAGCTGCTTGTCGAACGTCGGGGAGTTGGTCATCACCTGGTACTCGCGGCTGTGGTAGACCTTCGGCTTACCGTCGGTGTACTCGATGATCGCCGAGTCGCCGCTCGCGTCGTTTATCGCCAGGTGCAGCGTGGGAACGAGGTGCCCCGTCGGGTCGAAGAGCTGAGCGATCTGCACCTGCGACTCGTTCGTCCACGCGACGGCTTCGGCGACCGTGGCGAAGTTGTCGAGATAGTACTGCAGCCACACCGCCTGGCTCAGCTGAGTCGCATCCGCTTCAGGTTTGCCGTAGTCGGATTCGGCAAGCCACAGGATGTGACCCGCGAACCCCTTCTCGTTCATGCCGTCGCACGCGATGAGGTCGAACGCCGTCGCGATGATGCTTCCGTACTTGGCCTTCCAGGTGAGTGTGCCATGGACGCCGTCGGAGCGCTCGATGCCACGGGGGAGCTTCCAGAGGTTGGAGAGCAGGTCCATATGGAAGTCCATGTTTCGGCCAACGATGACTGCACCATTGGCATCGGGCCAGACAACTCGTGTGCACATGAGCGCCGCACGTCCTCTCGTCGATGATTCGCCCGCGGCCGGAGGGGTCACGGGCTCTCTGGCGATTATTGGTCGCGCGCGCCCGTGCGGACGTGGCGACGACGCGAAATCACCCGCAACGCTCACCCGGGCGCCACCCGCACCTTCACCCGCTTCCAACCCGCCTCGTGCTGACTCGCTCCGCAGTGGTTGCCCGTGAGGAAACTACGTGTTAGTTTCTTTACAGGAAACGAACTTCGAGAGGGGAATCATGGACAGCAACGAAGCAGCGGCCCGCCTCGCGGCCGTGAAGCAGGCGAAGAGCATGTCAGTGCGGAATGGAGCATGGATCGCCTCCCTCGTGGCGTCGGCGGGAGCGCTGGCGATCGGGCTGATGATCGACATGGACATGATCTACCTCTCGGCACTCATCGTGCTGGGGATCGTCGGGCTCTTCTCGATGCTGTCGATCCGGCTGCGGTTGACCTGGTCCGACCGTCGCGGCGCATGGCTGGTCTGGGGTGGTGCCCTGCTGGCGCTCGCCGCATTCGCCGCCGTGCAGTTCCCCGTGCGCGCGGCGGGATGGATCCTCCCCAACACGATCGGAGCGCTCGCCGCCGTCGTCGTGATCCTCCTCGTCTGCCGACCGGGTCTGCAGCGCCTTGCGAGCGTTCCGGCCGCGGCGGCATCCGGGAAGCGAGATGAGTGACCCGCACGAAGGGGACGCGGCAGCGCCCCGACTCGATCCGCTGCTGCATGAGCCGGTGCGATTGAGCGTTCTCTCCGCCCTGGCCCCCGCGGACTACATCGAGTTCTCGACGCTGCTCCGCCTGATCGGGGTGAGCAAGTCGGCGCTGTCGAAGCATGTGTCGGCTCTGACGGATGCGGGAGTCGTCGTCGTGACGAACAGCCCCACCGATCAGCGGGCCCGTCGCATCGCCCTGACCGAGGCGGGGCGGGAGTCCTTCGACGCCTATCTCCGCCGGCTCGAGGCGATCGTCCGCTCGGCACGAGGGCAGGGGCGCTGATCCCTATGACGGAGAACACCGCCGCCGATGCGCGGGTACGCACGACCGTGACCCGGAAACTGGTGCGCAACCCGCTCCTCTGGGGAGCGGTGCTTCTGCTCGCCGCCATCGGCTTCACGCTCGCCGGCGACGATCTGAGCTTCTTCCCCTTCCTGCTCATGCTGATCGGCGGCTGGTGCTTCGGCTTCGCGTTCGTGAACGCGACATTCGACATGGTGCCCGCGCGCAACGGCGTGATCCTCCACGTGATCGTGGCCGTTGTTCTGGGCGTGCTCGTCGCCTCGGTGATCGAGTTCGGGGGAGACCTGCTCGACCCGTTCCCGAACCCTGTTCGCGGTGTCGCCGTGGTGCTGCAGATGGCGGCGATCCCCGCGGTCGGGTGGATCTGGCTCGGGCTGCTCAGTCGCGTCACCGATCTGCTCGCGCGCCGCGATGCGAAGAAGCGCCCGCCGCCCGTGACCCCGGAGTGGGAACGCGAGGAGAGCGGCGACGGTTCGGTCGTGCGGTTCCCCGGCATCGAGCTGCGGATGCGCAGTCTCACCCAGGCGATCGTGGCGATCGTCGTGGTCTTCGGGCTCCTCGGTGTCGTCGCGCTGATCGCGCTCGACGACATCGTGATGCGGATGGGGCCGCGGATCGCCATCCTCCTCCTCGGGATCGTGGTCGGACTGCCCGTGTACCTGGCGTTCACGGCGATCCTGCGCCGCCGCACGCAGCAGTGCGCGGTCGCCTTCGGCAACGACGAACTCCGCGTGCGCGTGGGTGAGGCACACCACACCATCCCGTTCCGCGAACTCGAGCTCCTGCGCTGGCGGACCCGCAGTGACTACGCGCGCTTTGAAGTGCGCGGCGGGTCGGGCGTCGACCTCTCCGTGGTCACCGGGATCGCGAAGCCGCCGCCAGGGTTCTCCGCCGAGCTTCCGCCGCTGCCGAAGCGGGTGTATCGGCGCCTCGAACTCGCCGGTCTGACGCTCGAGAAATCGCGCCGGGATGAGGTCATCACCTTCCGTCGGTGAGCCGATCCGGTCGAGCGTCGGTGGCTCATGCGACCATCCGTGCATGGATTCCCTCAGGCTCCGACTCTGGTCCGAGAACGATCTCGAGCTGCTGCACGCCGCGAACACCCCGGCGATGACGGCCCATCTGAACGGTCCGGAGACCGAAGAGCAGGTCGTCGAACGTCAGGCCCGCTACCTGCGGCTCGTGGCATCCGGCGAGGCGAGGATGTTCGTGATCGAAGATGCCGCGGGGGCGTCGCTCGGTTCGATCGGCTTCTGGCGCATGGACTGGCGGGACGAGCCCGCGCTGGAGACCGGCTGGTTCGTCCGGCCCGAGGCGCAGGGGCGCGGCGTGGCATCGAAAGCCCTCGCCCTGCTCATCGACGATGCCCGCGCACATCGAGGTGACAGGCGCTTCCTGACGGCATTCCCCGGCGTCGACAACCCCGCGTCGAACGGCGTCTGTCGTCGGAACGGATTCGCGCTGGTCGGCACGAAGACGGAGGAGTTCCGAGGCGCCGACCTCTCCGAGAACGAGTGGGTGCTCGACCTCAGCTCGCCGGGTACTCCTGCGCTTTGAGCAGGCGAGCACGCGCGTGCACAGGGGGTTTCCGCGTCGGGGCTATCCTGGTAGATGGTACCGACGACAGGAGATCCCGTGATCCTCAGCTTCCTCTTCTTCATGATCCTCTTCATCGGAGGCATCCTGCTGATGGGCATCTCGTTCGGGCTGCCGGCCCTCAACGCGCTCGCTTTCTGCGGCGGCCTGCTGCTCGTCACGCTGGCCATGGCATTCATCTTCCGCCAGCGGGGCTCGGCCACCCGTCGGGCGAACAACTGGTCGGGCAACGCCACCGAGTGATCCATCGCGGACGGCAATGCCGTCCGCTCAGCGTCGTTTGGCGAGCCGCGCCTCGAGGTTGGCCCTCACCGCGGGCCACTCCGGTTCGATGATCGAGTACTCCACGCTGTCACGCAGCGCGCCGTTGCGGTAGCGGCTCATGGCCCGCATCACGCCGTCCTGCTTGGCTCCGAGCCGCTCGATCGCCGTGCGGGACTGGAAGTTGACCCACTGTGTGGTCAGGCCGACGCGGAACACCCCGAGCGTTTCGAAGGCGTGCCGGAGCAGCAGCAGCTTGGATTCGGCGTTCGTGCCCGTGCCGTGGGCGGACGGACGGTTCCAGGTGTAGCCGATGTGCAGCCGCGGGACATCCGCGACGATGTCGTAGTACGAGGTGAGCCCGAGAACGCGTCCGTCGGCACCGAAAGCGGTGAACGGCACCATCTCACCCTTCTCGATGAGCGAGAGGCGTCGGTCGACCTCCGCGGCCACGCCGTCCGGCGCCGGAACCGAGGTGTACCAGGCCGTCTTCCACAGGTCGCCCTCCTGCACCGCATCGATGAGACCGTCGACGTGCGAGCGTTCGAGCGGACGGAGTTCGACGAGTTCGCCGGTGAGGGTGACGGGGGCGGGAGCGACGAGGAAAGCCATGACGGTATTCAACCAGCGACCGGGACGGCGCCCTGACGCAGGAGCTGCTGGTAGGCGGTGACCAGCTCGATCGTGACCCCCAGCTCGAAGGCCAGACTGGCCAGGTGCGGCCCGCGGAGCTCTTCTGCCTCGGCATAGGCACGCGGGGTGATCAGCCGACAGGCCGCCCACTCGTCGGCCTGGCGCTCCTGCTGCGCACGGATGACGGGCACGCGCGCCGGAGTGTGCCCGAACTGCGCGTGCCCGAGCTCATGGGCGAGCACGCTGCGCGTCGTGCGCGCGCTCATGCCGGGACTGAGGCGGATCGTGCGGGTCAGGGGATCGAAGCCGCCGCGCGTGCGGCCGGGTCGCTCGACGATGCGCAGTCGCTGTTCCTCGGCGAGGTGGAGAAGGTCGTCCATCGCTCTCCTCCTCACCGTGCCGGGGCGGCAGTGTGTGCGCCGCTAGTCGTAGAGGTCGCCCGTATCCGAGTCGTGCGACGTGCGGGATTCGAAGGCGACCTCGCGGGTATCTTCTCGCGGACCGGCGACATCGGGGGTGGGGCGGATCGGGGTGATGCGCGCGGTCGTCTCCCCGTCTGCTCTGAGGCGTTCCTCTGCGCGAGCGAAGAGGACGTGGGGCTCGAGATCGAGAGCGTCGCAGACCGAGTAGACGACCGGGACCGGGATGGCGCGCTTGCCGGTGACGTAGTTGTCCAGGGCGCTGCGCGCGATGCCGATGGTCCGCGCCATCGCCGCGATGCTGCTCCTGGATGCGGCGATCTCGCCGCGGATCTGGCGCCCCACGGCGTTGTTGAATTCCTCGGCCGGTGTCTTCACCCGGCTCACGATAGCAGCGCGCCGACTCCAGAATGCTGCCATTATGGTGCAATCGACAGGTCTGCGTGTCCGTGCGGGGTACTAGCGTAGGCGTATGGGGACAGAACTGCGTCAGATGTTGGCATCGGCCGTGAACGGCGCGCGAATTCACGCGGGGTTGTCATTCTCTCGACTGTCCGACCTCTCGAGCATCGCTCCGGACGCGCTCGCGGAGCTGCTGGAGGGCCAAGCCGACTTCACGGTCGTCGACCTCGCCGCCATCGCCGCGGCGCTCGACATCCCGATCACGAGACTCCTCCCGGCGTCGACCACCGACGACGGCTGACGTCGGCGGCGCACAGTAGCGTGGTGCGCATGAAGACCGTGCCATTCGGATCGTCCACCGCCCCCGCCGTCATCGCCGGCATGATGCGTATCAACGACAAAGACGAGGCGCACATCCGGGCGCTCTATGCCACCGCGCGGGAGTCCGGCATCGACTTCTTCGACCACGCCGACATCTACGGCGGGAGCATGCACCACTGCGAAGCGCGCTTCGCCGGCGCCCTGCAGCTCAGCGCCTCCGAGCGCGACGAGATCGTGCTGCAGACCAAGTGCGGGATCGTGCCGGCGCAGGGGATGTTCGACTTCTCGTACGAGCACATCGTGACCCAGGTCGAAGGGTCGCTCGCCGCCTTGCAGACCGACCGCCTCGACGTGCTGCTGCTCCACCGCCCCGACATCCTCGTCGAGCCCGAAGAGGTCGCCCGCGCGTTCGACGATCTGGAGGCCGCGGGCAAGGTGCGCGCCTTCGGCGTCTCGAACCACACGCCGCGGCAGATCGATCTGCTCCGCACGGCCGTCCGGCAGCCGCTGGTCGCCAACCAGCTGCAGTTGTCGATCACCCATGCGCCGATCCTCGCGCAGCCGGTCGCGGCGAACATCGCCGGCCACGAGCAGAGCGCCGTGCGCGACGGTGGCGGCATCGTGGAGTACTGCCGCATCAACGGCATCACGATCCAGGCCTGGTCGCCGTTCCAGGACGGACGCGGTCACGGGGTGTTCCTCGGCAATCCCGAGTACCCCGAGCTGAACGCGGTGATCGATCGCCTCGCGGCGTCGTACGGCGTGACTCCGATCGCCATCGCGACCGCCTGGATCACCCGTCACCCCGCCGGCATGCAGGTCGTCCTGGGCACGACCACACCCCAGCGCGTGCACGAGGCGGCGTCGGGTGCTGACCTCGAGCTCACCCGGCCCGAATGGTACGAGCTGTTCCGCGCCGCCGGACACCTGCTGCCGTAGAACCGGCTCGGCCCGCGCGCCAGGTCACACCGTCGTCTACCCTGAACTCATGCCGTTCCTGTTCTCGCTCCTCGTCATCGCGTTGATGATCGGCGCACTGATCGACATCATCACCCGCGACAGCGCCCTGGTGAAGCACCTGCCGAAGATGGTGTGGATCATCATCGTGATCCTGCTGCCGTTCATCGGCAGTGTGCTGTGGTTCGCCGTCGGACGCGAGTACGGCGAGGCCGGCATCCCCATCCCGCGCATGCGTCGTGCCGAGCGGCCGACCACCACCCGCACCGACGTGCGCCCTTCGCCACCGGCAGACATGCGCTCGACCGAGCAGCAGATCGCCGATCTCGACCGCGAGATCGAGGAATGGCGGCTCCGCGAAGAGGTCGAGAGGCGTCGCCGCGAGGGGGACACCCCCTCCGGTTCCGCCGGCGCCGCCTCCTAGACGGAGACCCCGCCGCGGTCGAAGGACTCGCGGATCGCCTCTTCCAGCTGCGGGTGGCGGAACTCGAAGCCCGCGGCGGTGAGTTTTTCCGGCAGCACCCACCGGCTCTTCAGGACGAGTTCGGTCTCGGTGCGGATGCCGATGGCGCCGAGCTCGAGCATCCAGCGGGGCAGCGGCGGGCCGATGCGAGCACCCAGCACTCGCCTGATCGTCGCCATGAACTCGACGTTGTCGACCGGATTCGGGGATGCGACGTTGACGGGACCCTCGAGTGACGGCGTCTGCTCGATGAAGTCGATGATGCGCGCGACGTCGTCGATGTGCACCCAGCTGAACTGCTGACTCCCGCGGCGCGCGCGGAAGTGGTGAACGGTACCGGCCCGGCGTCGCGCCGCACTCGCGGGCCACCGGCCGTCGTACTGGGGCCCGCCGAGCCCGAGCCTGGCGAGGTTCCGCAACGGCTCGAGCACGCCACCGTGGCCGAGCACGATCGCGCTGCGAAGAGCGATGCGGCGGGTGGCGGGCAGCTCGTCGGCGAACAGTGCCTTCTCCCACGCCTTCGCGACCTCGACCGAGAAGCCGGTGCCGAGCTCGCCCGTGGACTCGGTCATCGGACGGTCTTCGGCGTGCCGGTAGATCGTGGCCGTCGAGGAGTTCACCCACAGCGCCGGGGGTGCCGACGCGCGGGCGATCGCCGTGCTCAGCGAGGTGGTGGTGTCGAGCCGCGACCGGAAGATCTCCGCGCGGTTCTCCGGCGTGTACCGGCAGTTGACGCTCTTGCCGGCGAGGCCGATGACCAGGGATGCGCCGTCGACCGCGCGGTCGATCTCGATCTGATCGCCCCAGCGGATGTCGGCGCCGGAGCGGGAGATCGTGACGACCTCGCGGCCTTCGGCGCGGAACCGGGAGACGAGGTGGCTGCCCATGAATCCCGTGGATCCACCGATCACGACTCGGCCTGCGCTCATGCGGACTGCTCCTTATCTGCGATGCGGGGGACCTCTGCGAGGGGCGGGACGCGGTACTCGAAATCGCCGCGGTATTCATACACCCGGCCGATGAGAGGCGCGTCGATCGTGAGCGCCACCTGCTGCCGGTCGATGTCGTCGTCGAAGCGCTCCGTGAGGCGGACGACCGGCGACATCAGGCGGGGGATGCGCATTCGGAGCCGCCCCAGTCGCACACCGACGGCCCGGCTGGTGAGCCGGAGCGCGCCGTCGCGCACATCGACGTCGAAGCAGGCCGCGATGAGTCCGGGTTCACCGAGTTCGTCGAGCACGCGGCCGTGCCGGGTGAGTGCGACCGCATCGCGCATGACCCACGGGCCGCGGGCGAAATGGAACGTGCGCTCGCCTATGGCTCGGGACGCGATCGTGCGGTTCTCGACGCGGAACGGTACGTCGCGCTCCCAGACGGCGGCGACGACGCCGCGACGTTCGAGAACGCGAAGCACGGGCCAGAGCCACCGCCGCGGCGTGCCGACGACGTGGAACACGCCCTCGCCGATGCCGACGGCGCCGTCGGGGACCGCCGAGAAGTAGGCGCGCAGCCGAGGGTGCAGCTCGTCGATGCGCTCGCCGAGTGCCCGGGCGTAGGGGGATTGCGGCACGGGCGTCACGTTTCGAGCCTAGCTGGACGGTGGGTGCGCCCGGCCGGTCCGCCGCCGCTCAGGCGGGTGGGCGCAGCAGTCGATCGAGCAGGGCGAGCGCCTCGTGCTGCGGCGCGTTCTCATCCAGCAGCCACTGCGTCTGGAGGCCGTCCGACGCCGCGACGACGAGAGCCGCGACGGCATCCGCGTCGACGTCTTTCCGGATCTGCCCGTCTTCCTGCTGTCGTCGAACGGTCTCGGCGAGCCGTTCGCGCAGACGTGCGAAACGACCGGTGGCGAACGTGCGCGCCGCCGGGTGGCCCTCCTCGAGCGCCGACGCGACGAGCGTTGAATACAGCTGCACGAGACCGGGGATCGCGCGGTTTAAGCGTGCCGACTCGATCATCATCTCGACCGGCGTCGCGTCGGCCGACGGAGGATCCGGCTGCCGCCCCGGGGCGTTGCTCTCTTCGTAGACGGCCACGAGCAGCTCTTCCAGCGAGCCGAAGTAGTGAGTGAGGGCGGCGTGCGTGACGCCCACTTCGCGCGCGATCGCCCGCAGGCTCGTGCGGTCGGAGCCGCGCGCGGCGAAGACCTCGATGGCGCGATCGAGGATCTCCTGTCGGCGAGCGATCCCCTTGGCGTAGGTGCCGCGCGGGCGGGGCTGCTCGGCAGGCTCTGGCGTGTCGGCGGGCATGGGTTGGAGTCTAGCGAACCAAAACTTCCACGTGGAGGTATTTGGTGGTAGCGTGCCTGCACGGGGTAGTGACCCCCACATGTCACCGAAGACCGAAGGAGCACGACCGATGACGATTCAGACCTCCCTGCAGCTGTTCACGATCAAGGAGCAGTTGGAGGCCGACCTCGAGGGCACGCTCTCGGCGGTCGCCGCACGCGGCTTCACCGCCGTCGAGCCCTACGACTTCGTCCGCCGTGCCGAGCCACTCGCCGCCGCGCTCTCCGCCGCCGGACTCACCGCCCCGTCCGGGCACGCCTTCCTCGCTTCGGAGTCGTTCGTGAACCCCGACGGCAGCGGCACGACCATCCCCGTCCCCACGCCCGACGTCGTCTTCGCCGCCGCCAAGGCGCTGGGGATGGACACGGTCATCGACCCGTACACCGAGCCCGCACGCTGGGAGTCGGTCGCGCAGATCGAGGAGACGGCCCGTCTGCTGAACGCGGCCGCCGAGATCGGCGCGTCCGTCGGCGTCCGCGTCGGCTATCACAACCACGCCCATGAGTTGGAGGCCGTCTTCGACGGGGTGACCGGGCTGGAGGTTCTCGCCGGGCTGCTCGACGAGCGCGTCGTGCTCGAGGTCGACCTGTACTGGGTGGCTCGTGGCGGTGTCGACCCCGTCGCGCTGCTGCAGCGCCTGGGCGACCGCGTGATCGCCGTGCACGCGAAGGACGGCACGCTCGACCCGGCGCTCGCCGGCGCCTACCCGCCCGCCGACCAGGTGGCCGCGGGCGAGGGATCCGTTCCGCTGGTCGAAGCCATCGCCGCCGCCCCGGCGGTCGAACTCGCGATCGTCGAGTTCGACCACTACGAGGGCGACCTGTTCGACGCGATCGAGCGCAGTCGCGTCTTCCTCGACGAGAAGGTCGCCGGCTGATGGCGGGTCCCGTCGGCGTCGGCATCATCGGTGCCGGGAACATCAGCGACCAGTACCTGTCGAACCTCACCACCCTCCCGGATGTCCGTGTGATCGCGGTCGCCGACGTCATCGAGGAGCGGGCGAAGGCTCAGGCCGAGAAGTACGGCGTGCCCCGCGCGGGCGGCGTCGATGTGGTGCTCGACGACCCCGAGATCGACATCGTCGTGAACCTCACGATCCCCGCCGTGCACGTCGAAGTCTCCGAGGCGATCATCGCCGCAGGCAAGCACGTCTGGACCGAGAAGCCGATCGGCGTCAGCCGCGAGGAGTCGCGCCGGCTGCTGGAGAAGGCGGACGCCGCCGGCCTCCGCGTCGGCGTGGCCCCGGACACCGTGCTCGGGCCGGGCGTGCAGACCGCCAAGCGGGCGATCGCGCGCGGCGACATCGGGCGCCCGCTGTTCGGGCAGACCACCTTCCAGTGGCAGGGGCCCGAGATCTTCCACCCGAATCCCGCGTTCCTCTACGCCAAGGGCGCGGGGCCGCTGCTCGACATGGGCCCGTACTACGTGTCGACCCTCGTGCACGTGTTCGGACCGGTCGCCGCGGTCGCCGCCCTCGGACTGCAGGGGACGCCGACGCGTCGTGTGCAGGTCGGCGAGCTGGCCGGCCAGGAGTTCCCGGTCGAGATCCCCTCCACGCTCAGCGTGCTGATGGACTTCGAGGAGGGCGGCCAGGCGCAGAGCCTGTACAGCACCGACTCACCGTTGCTGCGGCAGGGGATCGTCGAGATCACCGGCACCGAGGGCACGATCGTGATCCCCGACCCGAACACCTTCGGCGGTCCGATCACCATCACGCGTCCGCTCACCCGTCAGTTCGTTCCGCCGGAGCCGATGACGCAGGAGATCGTCGACATCGCGCAGGAGGGTGTGCTCTCCGGTCGCGGAGTGGGGCTGCTCGACATGGCCCGCTCGATCGCCGCCGACCGGCCGCACGTCGCCACCGGGGAGTTCGGCTACCACGTGCTCGACACGCTCCTGTCGATCGAGGAAGCCGCCGAATCGCGGAGCTTCGTCCCGGTCGAGAGCACGCTGGATCCTGTGGGCGCGATCGCCGCCGACTTCGATCCGTTCGAAGCCACACTCTGACCGTCGCCGCGCGGGGTGGCGGGGGTGCGGATCAGCGCGCCTTCGCCGCCACGTAGCGGTCGACGCTCGCGGGGGAGAGCACCTCGCGCGCGACCATGATCGCGGCCCCCAGCACGGCCGCGCGGTCGCCCGCCTGGGACTGCACGATCGCCAGATGCTGCGTCGCGAGCGGGATCGAGCGTCGGTAGACGACCTCGCGCACGCCCGCGAGCAGATGCTCACCGGCTCGGGCGATGCTGCCGCCCAGCACGATGATCGACGGGTTCAGGAGGTTGACGACGGTCGCGAGGACCTCGCCGACGTCACGCCCCGCCTGGCGAGTGGCCTCGATCGCGGCGGCGTTCCCGGCGCGGACCAGATCGACGACATCCGACGGGCCGTGCACGTCGAGCCCCTCCTCGCGGAGCGCGATCGCGAGTGCGGAACCGCTGGCGAGGGCCTCGAGGTCGCGCTCATCGCCCGGCTCGCGGGTCGACCCCGCGCCCGCGGGTACCTGCACGTGGCCCATGTCTCCCGCGGATCCCTGCGCGCCCCGCTGCAGCTGGCCGCCCGCGATGATGCCGGCGCCGATGCCGGTCGACACCTTGACGAAGACCAGGTCTTCGACCTGTGGCCAGCTCATCGCCTGCTCGCCGAGGGCGAGGATGTTGACGTCGTTGTCGACGAGAACGGGCACGTCGAAGGTCTTCTGCACGTAGGCGGGCACGTCGAACCGGTCCCAGCCGGGCATGATCGGCGGATTGGTGGGTCGGCCGGTGGAGTGCTCGACGGGGCCGGGGACGCCGATGCCGACGCCGACGAGCGGGAGGCCGCCGGCGGTCGAGTCGAGCAGGTCGGCGGCGTCGGCGAGGATCGTGTCGAGCAGGCTCTCCGGCCCGTCGCCGATGTCGATCGTGCGCGTGCGGGCATCGAGGATGACGGCGGCCAGGTCGGCGACCGCGACCGTCGCGTGCGTGGCGCCGAGATCGACCGCCAGCACGAGCCCGGCGCGCGGGTTGAAGGCCACGCGTGCGGGCGGTCGGCCACCCGTGGAGACGGCTTCCCCGGCGGGGCGGACGAGGTCGGCGGCGAGGAGCGCGTCGACCCGCAGGGCGACGGTCGACCGGGCGAGGCCGGTGAGGACGGCGAGTTCCGCCTTCGTCCTGGCGTGGCCGTCGCGGAGGATCTGGAAGATCTCTCCGATCCCCGATGCGATCGCCGGAGTCGGCCTGAGAACGTCAACCATTGCGTCAGTAAACCACAGCACTTCGGCGTCTCGTCGATCGACTTCCGATTTCCGTCAGATAACTTTTGACGAAGGTCTAGCAAAAGTCTGCAGGTCTGTGTCAGAATCGCCGCATGACAACGGATGTCACTGACACCGGTCTCGGAACGATCCGAGCCGGCATCCTCGGCGGAGGATTCATGGCCCGCGTGCATCGCACCGCGGCCCGCGACGCCGGCGGCGAACTGCGCGCCGTCGCCACCCGCTCTCGCGAAGGAAGCCGCGATGCCGCACTGGCGCTCGGCGCCGGTCGAGCCGAGAGCGATGCGGCCGGTCTGCTGGAAGCGGGGGACATCGACGTCGTGCACATCTGCACGCCGAACGCCACGCACGCCGAACTGGCGCTCCAGGCTCTGAACGCCGGCAAGCACGTCGTATGCGAGAAGCCGCTCGCGACGACGGCCCCGGACGCGAGGGTTCTCGCCGAGACGGCCGAGGCCCGCGGGCTGGTGGCGGCCGTGCCGTTCATCTACCGCTATCACCCGATGGTGCGCGAGGCCAGGGCACGGATCGCCCGCGGCGAGGCCGGCGACCTGCTCACCCTCGACTGCTCTTATCTGCAGGACTGGATGCTGTTGTCGAGCGACGACGACTGGCGGGTGCGCTCCGAGTCCGGCGGTGCATCCCGCGCCTTCGCCGACATCGGATCCCACCTGTGCGACCTGATCGAGTTCGTGATCGGTGAGCGGATCCACGCGCTGAGCGCCCGCACCCGTCGGGTCTTCTCGGAGCGCTCGGGGCAGTCGGTCGATACGGAGGACATCGTCGCGGTGCTCGTCGAGACCGAGTCGGGCGCCCTCGGCACGCTGCTCATCTCGCAGATGGCCGCCGGCCGCAAGAACGCCCTCACCCTCGAGTTGCACGGCTCGCGGCAGAGCCTGCGCTTCGAGCAGGAGCGCCCCGAGGAGCTGTGGATCGGCATGCGCGAGGAGTCCCGGCTGCTGCTGCGCGACCCCGCCACCGCCGACCCGGATTCCGCGCGGCTGCAGCGGGTTCCGGCAGGACACCCGATGGGGTACCAGGATGCCTTCAACAGCTTCATCGCCGACGTCTATGCGGCGATCGCCGGTGCGGAACCCGATGGGCTCCCGACTTTCGCCGACGGATACCGCTCGGCCGTGCTCACGGAGGCCGTGCTCGCCTCGGCGGCAGACGGCGGACGATGGGTGGAGGTGACGGCATGATCACGACCACGACCGAGCCCGTGCTGCAGGTGGCTGGCATCCGCAAGTCGTTCTTCGGCGTCGAGGTTCTCAAGAGCATCGAATTCGACGTGCGGCCCGGCGAGGTGCACGGTCTCGTCGGCGAGAACGGCGCGGGCAAGTCCACGCTGATGAAGATCATCGCCGGCGTGCAGCCGGCCGATGAGGGCACGATTTCCTACCGCGGCGAAGAGGTGCACCACGCGCACCCGCGCCAGGCGATGGATGCCGGCATCGTCACGGTCTTCCAGGAGTTCACCCTGCTGCCGGAGCGCACGGTGGCGCAGAACGTCTACCTCGGCCGCGAGCCGCGTCGGCGGGGATTCGTCGACCAGCGGGCCATGAACTCGCGGACCGCCGACCTGCTGACCGACCTCGGGGTGTCCTTCATCGAGCCGACCGCGCGCGTGGGTTCGCTCACGGTCGCCGAGCAGCAGATCGTCGAGATCGTCAAGGCGCTCTCCTTCGATGCTCAGGTCATCTCGATGGACGAGCCGACCGCCGCCCTCAGCGACCGCGAGGTCGAGCTGCTCTACGCGATCATCCGCCGGCTCACCTCCCGCGGCGTCGCCGTGATCTACGTCTCGCACCGGTTGAAGGAGATCTTCGACCTGTGCGATCGCATCACGATCCTCAAGGACGGCGCGCTCGTCTCGACCGACGAGACCGCCGCCCTGACCACGGATGAGCTCGTGCGGCGCATGGTCGGCCGCTCCATCCAGTCGTACTTCCCGGATGCGGTCGAGGGCACGACGGTCGGGAACGCGCGGCTCGAACTCGACGGCTGCGGCAACGCCTACGTCGACGGGGTTTCCCTCACGCTCCGCGCCGGGGAGATCGTCGGCATCGCCGGGCTGCAGGGTTCCGGACGCACCGAGTTGGTGGAAGGGGTGTTCGGCATCCAGGCCTTCACCCGCGGATCGATGCGCATCGACGGGGCGCCCGTGCGGATCGGCACCGCCCGCGCCGCCGTCCGTGCCGGCCTCGCCCTCGTCTCCGAGGACCGCAAGGCGCAGGGCCTCGCCCTCGGGCAGTCCGTCCTCGACAACGCGCTCCTGGTCGTCCGCAGCGTCTTCGCCGGTCGCACCGCCGCATCCCGGCGCGAGGTACCCGGCATCCTGAGCTCGCTCGAGGTCAGCTCGCGGGGCCTGGATCAGGAGGTGCGCTTCCTCTCCGGCGGCAACCAGCAGAAGGTGGTGCTGGCCAAGTGGCTGCTCACCCAGCCGCAGATCGTGCTCTTCGACGAGCCCACCCGCGGTATCGACGTCGGCGCCAAGTACGCCGTCTATGAGCTGATGCGCGAGCTCGCAGCGCAAGGGAGGGCCGTGCTGATGGTGTCGAGCGAACTGCCGGAGGTGATCGGCATGAGCGACCGGATCCTGGTCATGCACGACGGCGAACTCGTCGCCGAACTGCCGGCGGGCTCCGCCGAGCACGAGATCCTCGGGGCCGCGACCGGCGCCGCCCATCCGGGCACCCTCGATCCCGGCACCGCGACGGACGGAGGTGCGCGATGAAGCGTCTGAAGATCGATTCCACGGTCATCGTGCTCGGCATCCTGCTCCTGGTGCTCGTCATCGGCGCGATCCTGGTCGGCACGGTGGGACGTAACTTCCTCAGCGCCGGCAACATCCGCGACATCCTGACCGGCATGAGCGTGCTCGGCCTCGTCGCGATCGGGCAGACGCTCGTGGTGCTCGGCGCCTCTCTCGACCTCTCTGTCACCTACGTGATCAGCCTGTCGAGTCTGCTGGCGGCCACGATGATGAACGACAACGCGGCGAACATCCCGGTGGCCGTGATCGTCACGCTGCTCGTGTGCGCCGGCGTGGGTCTCGTGAACGGGCTCATCGTCACGGTGCTCAAGGTCAACGGCTTCATCGCCACACTCGGCGTCGGACTCATCCTGCAGGGCATCCTCAACACGAACTTCGAGGGATCCGCGGGGAAGGTGCCCTGGGCGTTCCAGCTCATCGGCGCCACCGGCGTCGGACCCATCCCGGTCTCCACGCTCATCATGATCGTGCTGGCCGTCGTGATCTGGGTGCTCCTCAACCGCACCCGCACCGGCGCCCACCTCTACGCCGTCGGCGGCGATCCCGAGATCGCCCGGCTCTCCGGCGTGCGCACACGGATGCCGCTCATCTGGGCGCACGTGCTCTGTTCGGTGTTCGCAGGGCTCGCGGGTCTGCTGCTCGCCAGCCGCCTCGGCGTCGGCAGCCCGACCGTCGGGCAGCAGGGCGGCTATGCGCTGCTCTCGATCGCAGCGGTCGTGCTCGGCGGAACGCTGCTGCTCGGCGGACGCGGCTCCGTCTGGGGAACGATCGGTGGCGTGGCGATCCTCGCGGTCGTCGACAACGTCATGAGCGTCATGCAGGTCAACCCGTTCCTCAAGGACGTCGTCCGCGGCGTCGTCATCGTCGCCGCGGTAGCCGTGTACAGCCGCCGGTCGATCATCCGCCGCCGTCCGCGCTTCGGCGCCGGAGGCACCCGCACCGGTGGGGACGATGCCGCGAAGGCGGCGGCGCCCGAGATGGCCGCCGCCGCGTCGCAGCTCGCCGACGTCACCACTGTCACCGCATCCGATATCGGCACCGCCACGGAAGGAGGACGCTCATGAACGCGCTGCGCACTCTCGTGAGTCCCCGTGGGGCCGTGTTCCTGCTGCTGGTGCTGCTGCTGGTGGCCGTCACGATCCTCAACCCGAGCTTCGCCGAGCCCGGTCAGTTCATGCGCTTCATCCAGCGGGTGGCGCCCATCGCGATCGTCGCGATCGGGCAGTACTTCGTGATCATCGCGGGGGAGTTCGACCTCTCGCAGGGCTCGCTCATCACGGCGCAGGTGATCATCGCCGGCAACCTGGTCGGTCAGGACGACGCCCGCACGGTGCCGGTCCTGCTGCTCATGATCGTCTTCGCGGTGGCCGTCGGGCTCGTGAACGGGGTGATCACGACACTGTTGAAGGTGCCGTCGTTCATCGTCACGCTCGGCATGATGCTCGCCCTCCTGGGTGGAGTGATGTGGTGGACCGGGGGAGCGGCCACCGGGAACCCGGCCGACAGCTTCCGCGAGATCGGGCGCGGCGGCATCCGCGACGTGCCGTTCCTCGAGTTCATCCCCTGGGCGGTGCTGCTGCTCATCCTGTGGTTGGGACTCGGCATCTGGATCACCAAGCGCCCGCTGGGCAAGACGCTGATCGCGGTCGGCGACAACGCCGGTGCGGTCGACTACGCCGGAGCCCGCCGCGCCTGGGTGACGACGCGAGCGTTCGTCATCTCGTCGCTCTCCGCGTCCCTGTCGGCCGTGCTCCTCGTCGGATACGCCGGCGTGCATCCCTCGGTCGGCCGCGGATACGAGTTCACGGCGATCACCGCCGTGGTGCTCGGAGGCGTGGTGCTGGGCGGTGGCCGAGGGTGGATCGTCGGCGCGGTCGCCGGTGCCTTCGCCCTCGAGGCCCTGTTCATGCTGCTGAACATCGCGGGCATCCCCTCGACACTGCGCGATGCCGTGCAGGGCGTCATCATCATCGCCGCGGTCGCCTACTCCGCCGTCGCCTTCCGGGCGCGGCGCAAGCGCGGCCCGCTGCCCTCAGACATCCCTCCCGAAGAACCCAGGATCCCTGAAGCAACCAGAATCCCTGAAACCACCAGCACCATCAACACAGAAACCAGAGGAGATTAGCAATGCGACGATCGATGAAGATCGCCACCGCAGGGGTGGCTCTCTTCGGCCTCATCGCGCTCGCCGGGTGTACGACCGACCCGTCCGTGGCGCCGGCGGAGTCGGAGAACCCCGAGGAGACGGCAGAGACGACAGAGTGGTTCGACCAGGAGCTCTTCGACAAGCAGGACGAGGAGCGCGGCGTCACCCCTCAGGGGCCGGAGGACGAGCCCTACCTGCAGCACATCAACGCCGAGATGGTCGACACGGCGGAGTTCGCGAGCGAAGGGGCCAAGAAGGCCTGCTTCGCCAACGCGTCGATCTCCAACCCGTGGCGTCAGACCGGCTGGATCACGATGAACGAGCAGCTGAAGTCGCTGCAGGATGCGGGCGCCATCAGCGAGATGGAGACCCGCGACGCGCAGGACTCCGATGACACGCAGATCGCGGACATCGACTACTTCATCGCTGAGGGCGAATGCGACGTCTTCCTCATCTCGCCGAACAGCACGGCGGCCATGACTCCGGCCGTCGAGCGGGCCTGCGAGACGGGCAAGCCGGTCGTCGTGTTCGACCGCGGCGTGAACACCGACTGCCCGGTCACGTTCATCCACCCGATCGGCGGCTTCGCCTGGGGCATCGACACCGCCGAGTTCCTCATCGACAACCTCGAAGAGGGCGACAAGGTCGTGGCACTGCGCATCCTCCCGGGTGTCGACGTGCTTGAGCACCGCTGGGCCGCCGCCGAGAAGCTCTTCGACGAGGCCGGCATCGAGGCCGTGGATCACTTCACGGGTGCCGACCCCGCCGAGATCAAGAGCATCATCAGCGACGAGCTCGCCAAGGGCGACGTGCACGGCATCTGGATGGATGCCGGTGACGGCGCCGTCGCGGCCATCGAGGCGTTCGAGGACGCCGGAGCGGACTACCCGGTCATGACCGGTGAGGACGAGATGAGCTTCCTGCGCAAGTGGAAGGACACGGGTCTCACGGGCCTCGCGCCGGTGTACTCCAACTTCCAGTGGCGCACTCCGCTGCTCGCGGCGCAGATGATCTTCGCCGGCGAAGAGGTTCCGAAGGAATGGGTCCTCCCGCAGAAGCCGATCACGGAGCCCGAGCTCGACGACTACCTGAAGGCCAACGAGGGCATGCCCGACGGCCACTACGCCAAGTTCGGCGGGGAGAACCTCCCCGGCTACCCGACGGTGTGGCAGCAGCGTCAGATCCCGTAACCGAAATCCGCTCCCGCCCTTCCGCTCCGCACCCGCGGGGTGGGAGGGTGGGAGCGCTTCACGATCACAAGGACAACGATGCCCCGCACGATCGCCGTCAACACCTGGGTGTGGACGTCTCCGCTGACCGACGCGACGCTCGAGCCGCTCGCCCGCAAGGCTCGGCAACTCGGTTACGACGCGTTGGAGCTGCCGCTCGAGAGCGTCGGCGACTGGGACCCCGTGCGCACCCGCGACCTGCTCGATTCGCTCGGGCTCGGCGCGATCGTTGTCGGAGCCATGGGGCCTGGACGCTCTCTGATCGCCCGTGCCGGCGATGTCGCCGCGACCCAGACGTACCTGCGGGCCTGCATCGCGGCGGCGCAGACGCTCGGGGCCGGAGTCGTGGCCGGCCCCTTCTACGCGCCGACCGGCGTGACCTGGCGGATGGATGCCGACGAGCGGGCGGCGGTCGTGGGGGAGCTGCGGGAGAACCTCGCGCCACTCGTGGCCGAGGCCGCCGAGGCGGGCATCACCCTCGCGATCGAGCCGCTGAACCGCTACGAGACGAGCCTGCTCAACACGGTCGAGCAGAGCCTCGACGCTCTCGGCCCGCTGCTCGGTGCCGGTCTCGGACTCGCGCTCGACACGTATCACCTCAACATCGAAGAGAAGAAGCCCGACGAGGCGATCCGGGCCGCCGGTGCCGCGATCGCCCACGTGCAGGTGTGCGGGAGCGACCGTGGGGCCGTCGGCGACGACCACACCGATTGGCCGGGGATCCTCGCGGCCCTCGACGACGCCGGCTATCGCGGCCCGCTGGGGCTGGAGAGCTTCACGGGGGAGAACGCCACGATCGCGGTCGCGGCCTCGGTGTGGCGCCCGCTCGCCCCGAGTCAGGACGAACTCGCCGCGCGCAGCATCGCTGCCCTGCGCGCTTTCGATACGAACCGAGCCCTCGATACGAACCCCGCCGTCGATACGAAGGAGTATCCATGAGCACGCATCCGGTCACGCTGTTCACCGGGCAATGGGCGGACCTGCCGTTCGAAGAGGTCGCCCGCCTCGCAGCCGAGTGGGGGTACGACGGGCTCGAGGTCGCCGCGTCCGGTGATCATCTCGACCTGCGGCGTGCCGACGAAGACGACGCCTACGTGGCCTCGCGCCGGGAGATCCTCGACCGGCACGGCCTCAAGATCTTCGCGATCTCGAACCATCTCGCCGGTCAAGCCGTGTGCGATGCGCCGATCGACTTCCGGCACCAGGCGATCCTGCGCGAGTACGTGTGGGGTGACGGTGAGGCGGAGGGCGTGCGGCAGCGGGCTGCCGAAGACATGAAGCGGGCGGCCCGCGTCGCGCGCAAGCTCGACATCGACACCGTGGTCGGGTTCACCGGCTCCTCGATCTGGCCGTATCTGGCGATGTTCCCGCCGGTGCCGGCATCCGTCATCGAGGGTGGGTTCGAGGACTTCGCCGCCCGATGGAACCCGATCCTCGACGTGTTCGATGCGGAGGGAGTGCGGTTCGCGCACGAGGTGCATCCGGGCGAGATCGCCTACGACTACTGGTCGTCGGTGCGCGCGCTGGAGGCGATCGACCACCGCGAGGCGTTCGGGTTCAACTGGGATCCGTCGCACATGATGTGGCAGAACATCGACCCGGTCGGATTCATCGTGGACTTCGCGGACCGGATCTACCATGTGGACTGCAAGGACACCCGGATGCGGCCGCACAACGGCCGAGCCGGTGTGCTCGGCTCGCACCTGCCGTGGGGTGATCCGCGGCGCGGCTGGGACTTCGTCTCGACGGGGCACGGGGATGTGCCGTGGGAGGACTCGTTCCGCGCCCTCGACGCGATCGGCTACTCCGGCCCCATCTCGATCGAGTGGGAGGACGCGGGGATGGACCGTCTGCACGGTGCCCCCGAGGCCCTGGCGTACGTGCGCTCGCTGCTGTGGCCGAAGCCTGAAGCATCGTTCGACGCCGCGTTCAGCAATCAGTGACCACCCCGACAGGAGCCCCATGCCGATCCAGCACACCGTCGTCTTCCGCCTGATCCATCCGGTCGGTTCCGCGGAGGAACAGGAGTTCCTGGCGACCGGCCACGCCGTGCTCACGTCGATCCCCGGGGTCGAGGACTTCACGATCCGTCGCCAGGTCAGCGCGAAGAGCGATCTCACGCACCAGTTCTCGATGGTGTTCGCCGACCAGAGTGTCTACGACGCCTATGACGCCCATCCCGCGCACCGGGCGTTCGTCGCGGAGCGGTGGGTGCCCGAGGTCGCCGAGTTCCAGGAGTACGACTTCGTGGACTGAGTCTCCCGATCAGCCCGTGAGCTCGCGCAGGCGCACGAGGCGCTCGTGCCCGGTCTCTTCGAGTTCCGCGATGTCGTCGCGTGACTTGAGGAAGTCGGAGAACGAGCGGTAGCCGAGAGCCTTCTCACTGAATGAGGGGTCCATGCGGCGCATGTGCGTCTTCACGGCGGAGCTGTGCAGCCACTCGTCGGCATCGGCCTTGTCGTGGCCGAGACGCAGGGCGCGCTCGAGCAACTGTGTCGCTTCGCCCTGCTCGTCGAGCTTGGGCTCCTCGACCTTGGCCGCGGCCGCCTTCGACCTCGCGCGGCGCGGGGCCTTGGCCTTTGGCGCGTCGGCCGCGTCGGGCACCGTCTCCGGCGCGGGCTCGGCGATGGCCTCGGCCTTCGCGGCTGCGACGACGGGAGCGGCCTTGGCCGGACGCACGACACCGGGCAGCGAGTCGTACGACTCGAACTCGTCGCAGGCTGCGGCGAGCGACTTGGCCGTCGAGCCGGACACGCCGACGCCGATCACGTAGCGCCCGAGACGCTTGCAGCGCTGGGCAAGCGGCACGTAGTCGCTGTCGCCGGCCACGATCACGACGTGCGTGAGGTCGGGCAGGCGGAACATGTCTTCGACGGCATCCACGGCGAGGCGGATGTCGGCGCCGTTCTTGGCGTAGGCCGCGGCGGGGAACAGCTGCACGAGGTCGACGGCGCGGGCCACGAGCTGCGAGCGGTACACGGCGTTCACGGGGGAGGACCAGTCGGCGTAGGCGCGCGTCAGCACGAGCGTGCCGAAGGACGCGGCGTAGTCGATGATGGCGCCGACCTCGATCATGGCGCGGCTGAGACGCTCGACGACGTCGGGGTCGTTCGGGTTCTCGGTGATCCGCTGCCGGTCCTTGCCGTAGGCGTTGCGCCCGTGCACCCGGTCGTACCAGGAGATGACGATGTTGTCGAAGTCGAGGTAGACGGCGACGCGGGCATCGGTGGTCTCGGCCATGATCAGGCCTCCTCACGGGGGTAGCGGACGCCGATCTGCGCCCTGATCTCATCGAGCGTGCCCATGATGGCGACGCTCTCGGCGATCGGAAGGATGTCGCCCTCGAGGATGCCGTCGCGCACCAGGCGCTCGGCGGCGAGGGCCTGGAACTGCATGCCGCGGCCGTCGACCTCGGAGACGTACTCCTCCTGCACCGTGCCGTCCGGGAGGGTGACCCGGAACGTGGTGGGGGTGTACCAGACCCGGTCGATGTCGATCCGCGCCTGGGTGCCGATGATGCTGGCCGCGTTCGGCCCGGATGCCCGCGAGGAGGAGAGCGTGGTCGAGATCGCACCGCCGTCGTGCGTCATGACAGTGGCGACCTCGGAGTCGGCGCCGGTCTCGATCAGGCGGCCGACGGCGCGGATGTCGGTCGGAGCGCCCAGCATGTCCCAGACGAAGGAGATCGGGTAGATGCCGAGGTCGAGGAGCGCGCCGCCGCCGAGCTCCAGGGCGTTGAGCCGGTGCGTGGGGTCGGTGGGCAGCAGCTGCGTGTGATCGGCGCTGACCGCACGGATCTCGCCGAGGGTGCCATCGGCGATGAGCTCGCGGATGCGGATCATGTGCGGCAGGTACCGCGTCCACATCGCCTCCATCACGAGGAGCCCCTTCTCGGCGGCGAGCGCCTGCAGGTCTTCGGCCTCGGCGCGGTTCAGCGTGAACGCCTTCTCGGCGAGCACGTGCTTGCCGTGCTCGAGCGCGAGCCGGGCGTTCTCGTGATGCATCGGATGCGGCGTGGAGACGTAGATGATGTCGACGTCGGGGTCGGACACCAGCGCCTCGTACGAGGGGTGCGCGTGCGCGATGTCGAAGCGAGCGGCGAACGCGTCGGCCGACTCCTGGGAACGTGACCCCACCGCCACGAGGTCGAGCCCCGCCGTGCGCAGATCGGATGCGAACGAGCCGGCGATACCGCCGGTAGCGAGGATTCCCCAACGAAGACCAGTCATGGTCTCAGCGTACGGGGTGGGGTGCACATGTCGGACTGTTACACCCCGAGACGTCCGGCGACGGCCGCCTGGTCGCGGGTGCGCGCCCGCTCCTACCGTGACGAGCATGACCGAACCCCTCATCATCGGCGCCATGGTGCGCACCCTGGGGGCCTACCCCTCGGGTTGGCGGCAGCCCGGCGCGCACCGCGATCCGGCCGCGGACGCCGCCCTCCTCCGGCACATCGCGCGCGAGGGGGAGGAGGCCGGACTCGACTACCTCTTCTTCGGCGACTGGCTCGCGACCGGCCCTGACCTGGAGTTCCGCGACCCGTATCTGCTGGCGCGCATCGACCCGGTGAGCGCGGTGCTGTTCCTCGCCGGGGTCACCTCGCGCATCGGCCTGATCGCCACGGTCAACACCACCTACGCCGATCCGTACACGACGGCGCGCTCGCTGGCCTCGCTCGACGTGCTCACGGGCGGACGTGCGGGCGTGAACCTCGTCACGGGCGCCGAGCCGCGTGCAGCGGGCAACCACGGCCGCGACGCGCACGCCGACAACGAGACGCGCTACGACCGCGCCGAGGAGTTCGTCGAGGCGCTCCGACGCCTCTGGGACTCGTGGGACGAAGACTCCTGGATCGCGGATGCCGTGCGCGGCGTGCTCATCGACCCGCAAGGGCTCCGCGCCGCCGACCTGCAGGGGTCGCAGGTGCGGGTCACCGGTCCGCTCAACGTCGCCCGCCCGCCGCAGGGGCAGATCCCGATCGTGCACGCCGGCACGTCGCCGCGGTCGCGCGCGCTCGCCGCGACCGAAGCCGACCTCGCCCTGACCGCCGCGCCGACGCTCGTCGACGCGATCGCCACGCGCCGGTTGCTGCGCGACATCGCGGCCGAAGCCGGGCGGTCTCCGGATGCGGTGAAGGTGATCGCCCCGGTGCTGCCGGTCGTCGCCGACACGGATGCCGACGCCCGCCGCATCGTCGAGCGCCTGCTCGCGCTGGTGCCGCTCGCCGAGGGACATCAGACGGCTCGCACCGCGTTCCCACCGAACCGCACGGTGGCCGCGCTCGCCGATGCGTTCGACGTCGCCGCAGACGACCCGCTGCGCGCGTCGGAGTTCGACCGCCCGGTCACGGCCGCCGAGGCGCAGCGGTTGGGGGAGCGCGGCTCCGCACTCATCGAGCGCCTCGCCGGCATCGCCGGACTGCGCGTCTCGGGAGCCGGGGTGACGACCGGCGATCCGCTCACCTGGCGGCACCTCGTGGCCGCCAACGCGGTGCCGGCGGCCTTCGTGGTCGGCGACGCCGGCACCATCGCGGACCACTTCGAGACCTGGCGCGACGAGGGGGCGGCCGACGGGTTCAACGTGCTGTCGGCCTTCCAGCCCGCCCAGTTCGAGGCGTTCACGCGGCAGGCCGCCCCCGAGCTGCGCCGCCGCGGGCTGCTGCGAGACGCGGCGGAGAGCGAGGGGGCGACCCTCCGCGACCGTCTGCGCATTTCCTCGTATGTCGACGCGTGACCACTCGTGTCGTCGCGCGACACCCGGTGTCCGCCGCCTCGCGGCACGGCCACTCCGATTCCTACCGTGAACACATCCCGACACCCGAAGCCCAGGAGACCCTCCGCATGAACCGCCGTCTCATCCGTGCCGCCGCCATCGCGGTCCCGCTCGTCCTCGCGGGCAGCCTCGCCGCCTGCGCCTCCTCGCCCGCTCCTGCCAACGCCCCCGCCGAGGGCGGCGCCCCCGTCACCGGCGGCACGCTCACCTACCTCGAGCACCAGGCGTACACGAACCTGTACCCGCCGCAGGCCGGCTTCTACCCGAACGGCGGCATCGTCAACAACATCGCCGCCCGCCTGACCTGGCAGAACCCGGAGACCCTCGAGATCGAGCCGTGGATCGCCTCGGACTGGACCGTGAACGCGGATGCCACCGAGTACACGTTCGACCTGAACCCCGACGTGACGTTCTCGGACGGCACGGTGCTCGATGCCGCGGCCGTCGCGAAGAACTTCGACACGTACGGCCTGGGCGATGCGGAGCGCGGCCTCACGGTCTCGGAGGCGATCAACAACTACGCCAGCAGCGAGGTCGTCGACGAGGACACCGTGACGTTCCGCTTCAGTGCGCCGTCGCCCGGGTTCCTGCAGGCCACCTCGACCATCAACTCGGGCCTGCTGTCGCCGGAGACGCTCGACGGCACGATCGAGGACTTCGGCGCGGGCAACGCAGCCGAGATCATCGGGTCCGGCCCCTTCACCGTCACCGACGAGAAGCTGGGCACCGAGTACACGCTCACCGCCCGTGACGACTACGAGTGGGGCCCCGACAGCGTCGACAACGCCGGCCGCCCCTACCTCGACGCCGTGCACGTGCTCATCACCCCCGAGGACTCGGTGCGCATCGGCTCGCTGCTCGCGGGCCAGGCCGACTACGTCCGCTACGTGCAGGCGTTCGACGAGGACCGCGTCGAAGGCGCCGGCTTCACGCTCTACGCCCCGCAGACCCGCGGCGTGAACAACTCGATCGCTCTGCGCCCCGAGAACCCGCTGCTGGGCGACATCCGTGTGCGCCAGGCGCTCGTCGCCGCCGTGGACGCGAAGGAGGTCGTCGACACGCTCTTCACCGAGAACTACCCGGTGGCGACGTCGGTGCTCTCCTCGCAGGCCGTCGGCTACAAGGACGAGTCCGCGCACTACGCCTACGACCCCGACAAGGCCGAGGAGCTGCTCGACGAGGCGGGCTGGGAGCCCGGCTCCGACGGCATCCGCGAGAAGGACGGCGAGCGCCTGTCGATCACCGTCTACGAGGCCAAGCCGCAGCCGCTGTCGAAGCAGACGCTCGAGCTCGTCGCGCAGCAGCTGGCGAAGGTCGGTGTGGAGCTCTCGGTCAAGCCCGGCGACGCCGGCAGCGCGGCCGAAGACACCCGCGATCCGCTGAAGACCGGCTTCTACCACTCGATGGTCGGACGGGCGGACCTCGACGTCATCAAGAGCCAGTACTTCACGAAGAACCGTGACGTGCTGATCTCGAAGGACGCGAAGCTCGACGAGCTGCTGCTCGCCGTGGCCTCCGAGCCCGACGCTGACAAGCGCATCGCCGCCTCGCAGGCCGTGCAGGACTACATCGCCGAGCAGGCCTACGTGATCCCGCTGTTCGAGGAGCCGCAGGTGTACGGCACCGCCACCTACGTGCAGGGCGTCGCCTTCGAGTCGGTGGGGCGTCCGACGTTCTCCGGCGTCTGGCTCGCCGAGCACTGAGAGCGCCGGTGACACGATGAGCTTCGTCCTCCGACGAGCCGGGCAGGCCGCGATCGTTCTGATCGCGGCCTTCACGGCCACCTTCTTCCTGCTGCAGCTGCTGCCGGGCGACGCGATCCTGATCAAGTTCTCCGACCCCAGCCTCGGGCTGTCGCCGGACCAGCTCGACAGCATCCGCGCCACCTACGGCGCAGACCTGCCGTGGTGGGAGCAGTACGTGCACGCGGGACTCGGCTTCCTCGCCGGGGACTTCGGGTTCTCGACCCAGTTCGGCACCCCGGTGCTGACGATGCTGGGCGAAGCACTCCCCGCGACCCTGCTGCTCGCGTCGCTCGGACTCGTCGTGGCGCTGATCCTCGCCATCCTCATCGCCGGGCTCTCCTCACTCGCGCCGTTCGCCTGGCTGCGCGACGGCCTGCGTCAGGTGCCCGGGCTGTTCGTGGCGGTGCCGGTCTTCTGGCTCGGCATCCTGCTCATCCAGGTGTTCTCGTTCGGGCTCGGCTGGGTGCCGATCGTCGGCGCCGACCCGGTGGCCGGACTCGTCCTGCCGGTGCTCACCCTCGCCGTGCCGATCTCGGCCCCGCTGGCCCAGGTGCTGGTGCGCGCGATCGACCAGGTGCAGGCGCAGCCGTTCGTCACGGTGGTGCGGGCGAAGGGTGCTCCGCCGCTGTGGGTGCTCACCCGTTCGGTGGCCCGGAACGCCGCCGTGCCGACCCTGACCATCGCCGGTGTCCTGTTCGGCGAGCTCGTCGGCGGGGCCGTGGTGACCGAGACCGTGTTCGGCCGCACGGGCATCGGCCGCCTCACCGAGCAGGCCGTCGCGAACCAGGACATCCCGGTGCTGCAGGGCGTCGTGCTGCTGTCGGCCCTCGGCTTCGTGATCATCAGCTTCGCGGTCGACCTCGTGACGCCGCTCATCGACCCCCGCCAACGCACCGTCGCCCGCGCCTCGGCGCCCCGCGCACTCCAGGAGGCGACCGCATGACCGCTCCCGTGATCATCGATCCCGTGGTCGGGCCCGACCCGGCCGCGCCCGCGCATCCGGCCGCGACCGAGACCGAGAAGGCCCCTCGCCGCCGACTGCGTGGCCGCGCCTGGGGCCTGTACCTGGCCTACGCGGTCGTCGCGCTCGCCGTGCTCTGGGCCGTCATCCCCGGGGTTTTCGCCCCCGGCGACCCGCTCACGGGCGTCCCGGCCGACAAGCTGCTCGCGCCGAGTGCCGCGCACTGGTTCGGCACCGACACCCTCGGCCGCGATCTGTTCGGCCGGGTCGTGCACGGTGCGGTGCACTCGCTCTCGGGAGCGCTCATCGCCGTCACGGTCGGCCTCGCCCTCGGCACGCTGATCGGTGCGATCGCCGGTGCCGTCGGGGGTGTGGTCGACGACGTGCTGATGCGCGTGGTCGACGTGCTGCTCGCGATCCCCGGGCTGCTCCTCGCCCTCACCGTCATCATCCTGCTCGGCTTCGGCACGGTGAACGCCGCGATCGCGGTCGGTCTCGGGAGCGTCGCGGCGTTCGCCCGGCTCATGCGTGCCGAGGTCGCCCGCGTGCGCCGCACCGAGTACGTCGAAGCCGCCTTCGGTAGCGGCGGCACGTTCTTCACGGTCCTGCGCCGGCACGTGCTGCCCAACTCGCTGACGCCGATCGTCGCGCTCGCCGCACTGCAGTTCGGCACCGCGATCCTCGCGATCTCGACGCTCGGGTTCCTCGGCTACGGTGCGCCGCCGCCCACGCCGGAGTGGGGCCTGCTGATCGCCGACGGCCGCAACTACGTGGGGACCGCCTGGTGGCTCACCGCTCTTCCCGGTCTCGTCGTGGTCGTCGTCGTTCTCAGCGCCAACCGGATCAGCCACCGCATCGGAAGGAGCGCGAAGTGAGCACCGTCATCTCCGCCACCGACCTCCGGATCTCCTACGGCGACAAGGACCGCCGCCGCGAGGTCGTGCACGGCGTCTCGTTCGAGATCGCCGAGGGCGAGACCCTGGCGCTCGTGGGGGAGTCGGGTTCGGGCAAGTCCACCACCGCGCACGCCCTGCTCGGGCTGCTGCCCGAAGGCGGCCGCGTCGACGGCGGGCGGGTGCTGCTCGGCGACCTCGACATCTCGGGGTGGTCCGATCGTGCGCTGCGCGGCATCCGCGGTCCCGAGATCGGTCTCGTGCCGCAGGATCCGACCACCTCGCTCGACCCCGTGCGCACGATCGGTGCGCAGGTCGAGGAGATCCTCCGTCTGCACGGGCACCGGGATCGCCGGTCGCGGCGGGCGCGGGCCATCGAGCTGCTCGACCGTGTTGGCATCGACGACCCCGACCTGCGGGCGCGCCAGTATCCGCACGAGCTCTCGGGCGGCATGCGCCAGCGCGTGCTCATCGCCACCGCGATCGCCCTGCGGCCGCGGCTCCTGATCGCCGACGAGCCCACCAGCGCCCTCGACGCCACGGTGCAGCGCAAGGTGCTCGACCTGCTCGACGAGCTGCAGCGGGAGGAAGGCACCAGCATCCTGCTCGTGACCCACGACCTCGGTGTCGCGGCCGACCGGGCCGAGCGGCTCGTCGTGCTCAAAGACGGTCGCATCGTCGAGCAGGGCTCCAGTGAGGCGGTGCTCGCCGCACCGGCCGACCCGTACACGAAGCAGCTGCTCGCCGACGCTCCGGCGTTCGCGACAGGTTTCCGTCGGCCGGATGCCCCGCCGTTCCTGCGTGATGCCGCGGCGGTCGCTGCCGAGAACCCCTGGGCGATCGTGGCCGACGGACTCGTGAAGGAGTTCCGCGTCGCGGGGCGCGAGCGCTTCCGTGCCGTCGACGACGTGTCGTTCCGGGTGCGCAAGGGCACCACGCATGCGCTCGTGGGGGAGTCGGGCTCGGGCAAGACCACGACGGCACGGCTCATCACCCGCTTCCACCAGCCGGATGCCGGGACGGTCGAGGTCGACGGCGACGACGTGACCCACGCGAAGCGCGAGCAGCTGCGGGTGCTGCGCCGACGCATCCAGCTCGTCTACCAGAACCCGTTCGCCTCGCTCGACCCGCGCCAGCAGATCGCCGACATCGTCGCCGAGCCGCTGGTGAACTTCGGCGTGGGCAGTCGCACCGAGCGCCGCGAGCGCGCTCTCGCCCTCCTCGACCGGGTGTCGCTCCCCGCGGAGGTCGCACGGCGCACCCCGCGGGAACTGTCGGGCGGGCAGCGGCAGCGCGTGGCGATCGCCCGCGCGCTCGCGATCGACCCCGACATCGTGGTGCTCGACGAAGCGGTGTCGGCGCTGGATGTCACGGTGCAGGCCCGCATCCTCGAGCTGCTCACCTCGCTGCAGGCCGAGCTCGGGCTCACCTACCTGTTCATCTCGCACGACCTCGCGGTGGTGCGGCGGATCAGCCACACGGTCTCGGTGATGCGCCGCGGCCGGATCGTCGAGGAGGGGCAGACGGAAGACCTCTTCCGCGACCCGCAGCACGACTACACCCGGGAGCTGCTGGCCGCAGTGCCCGGAACCAGAGAAGTCTCCGGCATCAGAGAGGTACCCGCATGACCGCACCCACCGTCGCCTTCTTCACCCGACTGCTCGACGACGCCGCCCCTGCCGAGCGGTATGCGTTCGCGACCGCGCAGATCCAGCAGGCCGAGCGGCACGGCATCGGCCGGGCGTGGGTCGCGCAGCACCACTTCCACGCGGCCGAGGGCGGGCTGCCGTCGCCCCTGGTGTTCCTCGCGAACGTCGCCGCCGTGACTTCCACCATCCGTCTCGGCACCGGCGTGATCACGCTGCCGCTCGAGGACCCGGTGCGGGTGGCGGAGGATGCCGTGGTCGCCGATCTGCTCTCCGGGGGGCGCGTGGATCTGGGACTCGGCAGCGGCGGCACGCCCTCGTCGTTCGCGCCGTTCGGCGAGGACGTGCGCGACAAGGGACCGACCTACGACCGGAAGCTGCGGACACTGCTCGACGGTCTCGCCGGCCGTGACGTCGGTGCCGGCAACACCCTCTACCCGGATGCCGGAGACCTCGCCGACCGCGTCTGGCAGGCCACCTTCTCGGTGCCGGGCGGGCATCGGGCCGGTATCCACGGGCATGGGCTGCTGCTGTCTCGCACGCAACCGCGCAGTGCCGACCGGCTGCACGCACCGCTGTCTGCCCTGCAGGATCCGATCATCGACGCGTACCTCGAAGCGCTGCCGGAGGGGGTGGTGCCGCGGATCACCGCCTCGCGCACCGTGTTCGTGGCCGACGATCGTGCCGAGGCGCTGCGCTTCGCCGAGGTCGGTCTGCGCCGGGCGGCCGAGGGCTTCCGCCGTCAGGGCCAGACCATCCCGGGCGACAGCATCGACGAGCTGATCGCCGCACTCGACACGCACCTGGGGACACCGGAGCAGGTGGCGGAATCGCTCGCGGCCGACACCACCCTCGCCCGCGCGACCGAGGTGGCGTTCCAGGTGCACTCGGTCGATGCCCCGCACGAGCACGTGCTGCGCTCGATCGCGCTCTTCGCCGACGAGGTCGCCCCGGCCCTCGGCTACGCGCTGACCCCGACACCGCACGGAACCACTACCGACCAGAACCTCACCCTCAAGGAGAACGCATGACCGACGACATCGTGGACCGGATCGCGGAGGTGACGCCGGAGCTCGATGCCCTGCGCCGTCGCCGTCCGGTGACCAGGGAGCAGCTGCAGGCGAGCTTCGACGCCCTCTTCCAGCCGGTGAGCACGGAGCACGTCTCGCAGGCCGAACGCGAACTCGTGGCCGCCTTCGCCACCGGTCTCGCGGGAGCCGAAGACCCGACCGCCGAGTTCTACGCCGGTCGTGCGCAGGAGGCTGACGCCCAGCGCGCGGCCGTCGTGCTCGCGGAGGCCGCCCGGGCGGCGACCACCGGACCCTTCGGCGCCTACACCGAGCTCGGGCTGCAGGCCGAGAACACCGACGGGGTGCGCTACGTCCCCTCCGAGACTGTCATCGCCGCGGTGGGTGAGCGCCTCGCCGCCGCCCTCGCGCACACGCACCTCCTGGTGTTCCGCCCCCGCGAGGCTTCGGGCGCCGACCTCGGTCGCCTGCTCGACGCGGGCTGGTCGGCGGACGGCATCGTGACGCTGTCGCAGCTGGTGTCGTTCCTCGCCTTCCAGCAGCGCGTCGTCACCGGGCTCCACGTGCTCGCCGCTGCGGGCTTGACCGCCGAAAACTCCGAGGAGGAGGCCGCATGACCGCCGAACAGAGCGTGCTCCGGCACGACGACGCCCCGCACCCGCACGCGTTCACCCGCGGCGAGGTCGGATGGGTCCCGCACCTCGAGCCCCTCGCCGAGGAGGAGCTGACGGAGCGGCACTACGACGGCCTCGTCGATGCGGCTCGCGCGAAGAACGACTACTTCCGCCTGCTGGCCCGCGACCCCGAGGTGCTGAAGGCCCGCACCCTGGTCGACAAGGACATCTTCTACAACGCCGCGGAGGGTCTGCCGCGAGCCGACCGAGAGCTCGCCGCGACCGCGGCCTCCCGCCGCAACGGCTGCGTGTTCTGCGCCTCGGTGCACTCGCGCTTCGCCGCGCACCACAGCAAGCGCACGGACGACGTCGACCTGCTGCTCGACGAGGGCGTGGATGCGGACCTCGGCGAGCGCTGGAACGCCGTCGTCGCGGCATCCGTCGCCCTCACCGACACCCCGAACGCGTTCGGCGCGGACGAGATCGTGCGGCTGCGTGCCGCCGGGCTCGACGACCTGGAGATCTCGGACCTCATCCACGGCGCCGCGTTCTTCAACTGGGCGAACCGGCTGATGCTGTCGATCGGACGGCCGGTGGCTCCGGCCTGACCGCTCTGACGGCACCTCGCCGTCAGGGGACGAGGATGATCTTGCCCGAGGCGGCACCGGATTCCATGAGCTCATGGGCCTGCGCCGCCTCGGTCAGCGGCAGCTGGGGGCCGAGCTCGATCACGAAGTCACCGGCGTCGAGGAGGGCGATCGTCTCGGGGAGCGCCTCGGCGCGCCAGGCGAGTTCCTCTTCGGTCAGAGGGACCGGGGAGCCGCCGGAGAACGCGCGGATGCCGAAGGACGCGGAATCCGGGCCACGCACGATGGTGGCGATCCGGTCGCGGTCGGCGACCAGCGCGAGGGAGGTCTCGATCGCCTCGTCGGTGCCGGCGCAGTCCAGGGCCACGGTGACGGCCTCGGGTGCGGCGTCGCGCACGCGGTCGAGCAGGCCCTCGCCGTAGGCCACGGGGATCGCGCCGAGTTCGCGCAGCTGGTCGTGGCGGGCGGGGCTCGCCGTCGCGATCACGGTCGCACCCCAGGCCACCGCGAACTGCACGGCGGCCTGTCCGACCGAACCGGAGCCGCCGTGCACGAGCAGCACATCGCCCTCGGTGACCCCGAGTGAACGCAGCGACTGGTACGCGGTGCCCGCGGGGATCCCGATCGCCGCCCCCTCGGCGGTCGTGACGGAGTCGGGGAGCTTCGCGAGCTTCTCGGTGGAGATCGCAATTGCCGAGGCGTAGGTGCCGTGCGCGTCGCGGATCGCCACGCGGTCGCCGACCGCGAAGTCATCGACGCCCTCGCCGAGCAGCTCGACCACGCCGGCCCCGTCGAACCCGACAGGACGCGGTTCGGTGATCGGGGGAGACGGCCGCTTGGCACTCCGCAGCTTGGCGTCGATGGGATTCGCCCCCGCTGCCTCGATGCGCACCACGACCTCGCCGCGAGCCGCGACGGGATCGGGGATCTCCATCAGGTGCAGGACATCGGGGGAGCCGAATTCGGTGTAGACGATCGCGCGTGCCATGGATTCAGGCTACCCGCGCCACACGCCCGCCGTCGCGGATCAGCGCCCGGACAGCACCTTCATGATGCGCTGCGGCGACACCGGCTGCGCAGTGCCGAGGCGCTGCGCGAACACGCTGACGCGGTACTCCTCCAGCAGCCAGCGCACCTCGACGAGCGCAGGGGGAGCGTCGGACGGAAGCGGGGTGGTGCCTCCGGCATCCTCGAACGCCTTCGCCATCCGCTCGTACTCGGTCATGCGCGCACGATCCTTGCCCGGTTCGCTGCCGAGCGTCTTCAGTCGGTCGAGCATGCCTTCGAGGTAGCGCGGGAAGTGTGCGAGACGGTCGACTCCGGCCGCGGAGACGAAGCCCGGATGCAGCAGGCCGCTGAGCTGTGTGCGGATGTCGTTCAGCGGGCCGAGCAGGGCGAGCGAGTTCTGCGACTTGATGCCGCGTTCGACATCGCGGGACTTCGTCAGGATGCGGGCCACCAGTGAGACGCACGCGAAGAGCTGATCGACCAGTACGCCCGAGACGGCGTCGCGCACCCGGACGAAGTCGGCTTCGCTGCGCACGATACCGCCCGGCGCCGTCTGCTCGATGACCTGCCGCGCGACGGCCGCGCGGCAGTCCTCGATGAGGGCGGCGGCGGACTGGTACGGCGAGGCGGCGAGGGCGAGCTTCTCCTGGCTCGTCAGGTGCTCCTGCACGTACGACGAGGGGGAGGGGACGCCGAGCAGCACGAGCCGCAGCACGCCGTCGCGGGTGGCGGCGGCCGCGGCATCCGGGGTCGATTCGACGCGCACCGACACGGTCTTGCCCTGGTCGACGATCGCCGGGTAGCCGCGCACGACGCCGCCGGCGACACGCGTGTCGAGCACCTCGGGCAGGTCGCCGAAGGTCCACGCCGTGAGGCCGGTCTGTTCGATCGGTGCGGCAGCGACGCGCTCGGCACCACTGCGCTCAGCGCCGTTGCGGGCACCCTTGGCGCCGGACTTCGGCGGCGCAGCGATCGATCGCGCCACGCTGCTGCGCGCCCGGTCGGAGAGCTGCGCCTGTAGTGCCCGCAGGTCGCGACCCGAGCCGACCACCCGGCCGCGCTCGTCGACCGCGCGGAAGTTCATGCGCAGGTGTGGCGGCACGCGCTCGTCGTCGAAGTCGGCGGCGGACACGAGCTGGTTGGCGAGCGGCTGGATGAGCCGGGCCAGTGCCTCCTTGAGCGTGCGCGGCGGCAGGCCGCCGTGCGACTCCGGCCCCTGCTCGGCCAGCTCGGCACCGAATTTCTCGGCCCAGTCGGCGGCGGGCACGACATGGCGGCGGATGGCCTTGGGCAGGGCGCGCAGCAGCCCGGTGACGAGCTCGGCACGCAGGCCCGGAACCTGCCAGTCGAAGCCGCGGTCCTCGAGCTGCGCGAGCAGTGGCAGCGGCACGACCACGCTCACACCGTCGTCGTCGGCACCCGGTTCGAACCGGTACGCGAGGCCCAGCACCTGGTCGCCCTGCGTCCACCGCGTCGGGAACTCGCGCTGATCGGCGCGCTCCTCGTCGTCGATCAGGTCGCTCTCGCGCATGACGAGCAGCTTCGGCGTCGCGGCCATCGCCTCGCGCCACCAGCTCTCGAACGACCGCACGTCGAACACGTCGGCGGGAATGCGCTCGTCGTAGAACCGGAACACGGCCTCGTCGCCGGCGAGGATGTCGCGGCGGCGCTCGCGCTCCTCCAGCTTCTCGAGGCGCTTGCGCAGCTCGGCGTTGCTGCGCCAGAACGCGCTCACCCGCTTGTCGATCCGCGTCGGGTCCCACTCGCCCTCGACGAGTGCATGGCGCACGAAGAGCTCGCGCGAGGCGGCCCGGTCGATGCGCGCGAACTGCACACGGCGGCGCGGGATGATCTCGAGCCCGAACAGCGTGACCTTCTCGAAAGCGACGGCGGCGCCGGCATCCTTCGACCAGTGCGGCTCGGTCACCTGACGCTTGGCGAGGTCGCCGGCGAGGGGCTCGGCCCACGCCGGGTCGACCGCGGCGACCGTGCGCGCGAACGTGCGGGAGGTCTCCACGATCTCGGCCGCGATCACCGCGCGCGGACTCTTCTTGCGCAGTCCCGAGCCGGGGAAGATCGAGAAGCGGATACCGCGGGCGCCGCGGTACTCGGCGATGCGACGGCCCTTCGGCTCTTTCGCGGGGGAGTGCGACTTGCCCGCCGGGGCGGTGCGCTCGTCGAGGAGGCCGATCTGCGACAGGAGTCCCGACAGCAGGGCGCGGTGGATGGCGTCCGGGTCGCTCGTGCCGGTGTCGTCGCCGGTGCGGTCGGGCGTCTTCACGAGCGTGCGCAGCTGGCGGTGCACGTCGAACCACTCGCGCACCCGCACGTAGTTGAGGTGCTCCGAGCGGCACAGGCGACGGAACGCGCTCGAGCCGAGTTCGCGCTGCTGCTCGCGCAGGTGGTTCCAGAGGTTCAGCAGGGTCAGGAAGTCGCTGGTCGGGTCGACGAAGCGGGCATGCAGGCGGTCGGCCTCCTCGCGGCGCTCCTCCGGACGCTCCCGCACATCCTGGATCGTCATACCCGACACGATCGCGAGCACGTCACGGGTCACAGTGCCGACCGAGCCCCCGCGCCCCGCCTCGATCAGCATCCGCGCGAACCGCGGGTCGATCGGCATCCGCGAGATGTCGCGTCCGATGCGGGTGAGGTGCGGAGCGCCGTCGCGGCGGGACGGTTCGACCGCGCCGAGCTCGGTGAGCAGGTCGAACGCCGCCTTCACACCCCGCGAGTCGGGCGGGGTGAGGAAGGGGAATGCGGTGATGTCGCCGAAGCCGAGCGACAGCATCTGCAGGATCACGGAGGCGAGCGAGGTGCGCAGGATCTCGGGCTCGGTGTACTCCGGGCGCCGGTCGTAGTCCTCTTCCGAGTAGAGGCGGATCGCGATGCCGTCGCTGGTGCGGCCGGCGCGGCCGGATCGCTGGTTCGCCGAGGCCTGCGAGACGGCCTCGATCGGCAGCCGCTGCACCTTGGACCGGTTGCTGTAGCGCGAGATGCGTGCGGTGCCGGTGTCGATCACGTACTTGATGCCGGGCACCGTGAGGCTCGTCTCGGCGACGTTCGTGGCGAGGATGACGCGGCGGCGGACGCCCGCCGCCCTGCTGCGCTCGAACACGCGGTGCTGGTCGGCGGCGGAGAGCCGGCCGAACAGCGGCAGCACCTCGGTGGGGGCGCGGTCGTTCGCGTAGGCGCCGCGCACGGCGTCGGCCGCGTCCCGGATCTCGGCCTCGCCGGGGAGGAACACGAGCACATCGCCCGGCGCCTCGCGGTCGAGCTCGCGCAGGGCGGCGACGATGGCCGAGACCTCGTCCTCCGGCTCGGCCGGTGCGTCCTCGTCGTCCCCGTCTTCGACCTGTCCGCGGTAGCGGATCTCGACCGGATACGTGCGACCGGATACCTCGATGATCGGCGCCGGTGTGCCATCCGCTGCGGCGAAGTGCTTCGCGAAGCTCTCCGGGTCGATGGTCGCCGAGGTGATGATCACCTTGAGGTCGGGGCGCTCCGGCAGGATGCGGGCCAGGTAGCCGAGCAGGAAGTCGACGTTGAGGGAGCGTTCGTGCGCCTCGTCGATGATGATCGTGTCGTACCGGGTGAGCAGCCGGTCGCGGTGGATCTCGTTGAGCAGGATGCCGTCGGTCATCAGCGCGATGCGCGTGGCGTCGGACACCTTGTCGGTGAAGCGCACCTTGTAGCCGACGAGCGTGCCGAGCTCGACCTGGAGCTCTTCGGCGACCCGCTCGGCGATCGTCCGGGCGGCGAGGCGACGCGGTTGGGTGTGCGCGATGCGCTCCCGCCCGAGCTCGAGCGCGATCTTCGGCAGCTGGGTGGTCTTGCCCGACCCGGTGGCACCCGCGACGATCACGACCTGGTGGTCGCGGATGGCGTCGCCGATCTCGACCCGGGCAGCGCTGACGGGCAGCTCCGGGGGATAGGAGATCACGGGGGAGGACATAGCCCTCCATCGTATGACGGGAATCGCCCCCTACGATCATCTGGTGATCACCGCCGCAGCCCCCGTCCGCTGGTTCCGCGAGTTCGGGCGCCCGCCGCGCATCCTCGGTCTCGACGTCGCTCGCGGGCTGGCGATCCTCGGCATGGCCGGCGCGCACATCGGCGAGACCGAGGCGTTCGAGTGGACGAACCCGGCGACGTGGACCGACCTCGTGCACGGGCGGTCGTCGATCCTCTTCGCGCTGCTCGCCGGAGTGTCCATCGCGCTGATGACCGGACGCAGCGCGCTTCCGGAGCGCGAGCGCCTCCCGAGCATCCGCCTGAACCTCGTCGGGCGCGGGGCCGTGATCTTCCTCATCGGACTGGCGCTGGAGATGCTGAACACCCCGATCGCCGTGATCCTCACGCTCTACGGCATCCTCTATGTCGCGGTGATCCCGTTCCTCCGGTGGCGGCCGTGGCGGCTGCTGCTCGCCGCCGCCGCGCTCGCCCTGCTCGGCCCGGCGCTGCTGGCGTTCCTCGGAGCCGTGATGTTGCATCCCTTCGGCACCGGGATCGGCTTCGTGCTCTACGGCACCTACCCGATCACGGTGTGGCTGGCTCTCGTGCTCGGTGGCATGGCGCTGGGGCGGATGCACGTCGAGCGAGTCCGCACAGCCGTGATCGCGCTCGCGGTCGGCATCGTGCTCGCGGTGGTCGGCTACGGCCTCGGCGGCATCGGTCAGGCTGCGGGCCTCAGCACACCGGCGGAATACAGCAGCTCCTCGTTCGTCGACGGCTCGTCGTTCAGCGAAAGCTCCTTCGACGGGTCGTTCCCCGAGAGCGATGGCGGCGCGGTCTCGATGCCCAGCGGGTGGGAGGGGTATCCGCAGGCGCTGGAAGCGTCCGATCCGCTGGGCTCCGTGCTCGCGGCGGTGTTCGCGGTCGAGCCGCACAGCGGTGGCACGGCCGAGGTACTCGGCTCCGGCGGCTTCGCGCTGACCGTCATCGCCCTGTGCCTGCTGCTCAGCCGACCGCTGCGCTGGGTGCTGCTGCCGCTGGGCGCGCTGGGCTCCATGCCGCTGACGGCATACAGTGCGCACGTGCTGTCGATCGTCCTGTTCGGTGGGCCCGGCGGAATCTTCTCCAGCAACGAGTTCTGGGCCGCGACCGCCATCGGGCTGCTGGTGGTGACGACGCTCTGGTCGATGTTCTTCGGTCGAGGACCGCTGGAACGGCTGGTCGGCCGTGGGGCGGCCGCGATGGCACTTGTTTCCTCATCCCCGGCCTCGACGTCGGATGCCGGTCATAGGCTGGAGGGATGAGCATTCCTGCACTCGAACTGAACGACGGCAACTCCATCCCGCAGCTCGGCTACGGCGTCTTCAAGGTGCCGCCGGCAGAGACCGAGCGCGCGGTGAGCGAGGCGCTCGAGATCGGCTATCGGCACATCGACACCGCCGCCATCTACGGCAACGAAGAGGGCGTCGGCGCCGCGATCGCCGCGTCCGGCATCGCCCGCGACGAGCTGTTCATCACGACCAAGCTCTGGAACGACCGTCACCACGGCGACGAGCCGCGTGCGGCCATCGGCGAGAGCCTCGACAAGCTCGGCCTCGAGAAGGTCGACCTGTACCTGGTGCACTGGCCGGCCCCCGCGATCGGCGACTACCTGCACGCGTTCACGAAGCTCATCGAGCTGCGTGAGGCGGGTCTCACCCGCAGCATCGGCGTCTCGAACTTCCTGGTGCCGCACCTCGAGCGCGTGGTGAAAGAGACCGGCGTGGTGCCGGCCGTGAACCAGATCGAGCTGCACCCGGCCTACCAGCAGCGCGACGTGGTCGCCTGGGCCGGCGAGCACGGCATCAAGATCGAGGCCTGGGGTCCGCTCGGGCAGGGCAAGTACGACCTGTTCGGCACCCCGGCGGTGGCAGATGCCGCGGCCGCGCACGGGGTCACCCCCGCGCAGGCCGTGCTGCGCTGGCACCTGCAGAAGGGGATCATCGTGTTCCCGAAGTCGGTGCGCGCCGAGCGCCTGCGCGAGAACCTCGACGTCTTCGGCTTCGAGCTGACCGACGCCGAGATCGCCGCGATCGACGCCCTCGACCCGCTCGACGGCTCGGGCCGCGTCGGCTCGCACCCGGACGAGGTCAACTGACCCGGGTGATCGGATCGGGCCCCCGGCCTACATGACGCCCCGTGTCGCTCCGCGCGACATGGGGCGTCGTCGTGAGTAGCTTCGAGGCATGACAGCTCCGTTCCGCGTCGTGGCCGTGTCGGGATCCCTGCACGAGCCGAGCAAGACGACCGCCCTCGTCCGCGCGATCACGGCCGCCGTCGCCGAGCGCGCCGAGGTCGAGTCGCAGCTCATCGAGCTCACGCAGATCGGCCCGGGCCTCGCGGGCGCGCTCCAGCGCGACCAGCTGCCGCCGGAGGTCGAGGCGCAGCTGCAGGCGATCGAGTCTGCCGACCTGCTGATCGTGGGCAGCCCCGTCTATCGGGCCTCGTTCACCGGTCTTTTCAAGCACCTCTTCGACTTCGTCGGCCAGTACGACCTGGTGGGCAAGCCCGTGCTGCTCGCGGCGACCGGCGGCGGCGAGAAGCACGCGCTGATCATCGAGCACCAGCTGCGGCCGCTGTTCGCATTCTTCCAGGCGCTCACCCTCCCGGTCGGCGTCTACGCGAGCAGCACCGACTTCGACGGCTACGAGATCGCCTCGGATGTGCTGCAGGCGCGCATCTCTCTCGCCGCCGAGCGTGCCCTGCCGCTCGTGGGTTACGCGGCTTCGCGCCCCGTCGAGCTCCTGGTCGGCTGACCGCGCACGTTCTGCGCGGCGTAGCGTGAGGGTATGACGAACCGGCTCGCCGACACGCTCAGTCCGTACCTCCGCCAGCACGCCGAAAACCCGGTCGACTGGTACCCGTGGGGCGAAGAGGCGTTCGCGGAGGCCGAGCGCCGCGACGTGCCGCTGCTGATCTCGATCGGCTACTCGACCTGCCACTGGTGCCACGTGATGGCGCGGGAGTCCTTCGCCGATCCGGATACTGCCGCCCTCATCAACGACGGCTTCGTCGCGGTGAAGGTCGACCGCGAGGAGCATCCGCAGGTCGATGGCGCCTATATGGCCGCAGCCTCCGCCTTCACGCAGAACCTCGGCTGGCCGCTCACGGTCTTCACCACGCCCCGAGGACGCACGTTCTACGCCGGCACCTACTGGCCGCCGGAGGCCCGCGGCCAGATGCCCGGCTTCCGCGATGTGCTCGCCGCAGTGCGCGAGGCATGGGCCGTGCGGCGGGAACAGGCCGAGGAGTCGGCGGATGCCGTGACCGACGCCCTCGCCCGCGCAGCGGAGTCCACGCCGTCGGACCTGCCCGACGTGGTGGCGATCGCGACGGCGGCCGAGACGATCGCGCAACGGGAGGACCGCGTCTACGGAGGTTTCGGCGGCGCCCCGAAGTTCCCCGTCGCCACGACGCTGCGGTTCCTGCAGCATCCGCTGGTGCGGGAGGGCGCTCCGCAGGCCGCGGCTTCGGCAGCACGGGCGCTCGCCGCGATGGCGGGTTCCGACCTCCGCGATGCCGACGGCGGCTTCTTCCGATACGCCACCCAGCGCGACTGGACGGTGCCGCACTACGAGCGGATGCTCACCGACAACGCACAGCTGCTCGACATCGCGCTGGCGGCGGGGGACGACTCGACTGTGCGCGGGATCGCCGCCTTCCTGATCGACGTGCTCCGTCGCGACGGCGGCGGCTTCGGTGCCGCGCAGGATTCCGAGTCGACGATCGACGGCGCCCGCAGCGAGGGCGGCTACTACCTTCGTCCGGTCGCCGACCGCGCGGACCTGGAGCCGCCGGACGTCGACGGCAAGGTGATCACCGGGTGGAACGGCCTGGCGATCGGCGCGCTGTCCCGGGCGGGTGCGGCATTCGGCGAGCGGGCCTGGATCGATGCCGCCGCTGCTGCCGCCGACCACGTGCTGCGGGTCAACCGGAACGCCGCCGGCGCGCTCGTCCGCACATCGCTCGACGGCCGCGCATCCGCCGCCGTCACGACCCCCGCCGATCTCGGACTCCTCGCCGACGGCCTGTTCGCCCTCGCCCTCGCGACGGGGGCGGCGGAGTGGGCTGTCACGGCACGAGGCATCCTCGACGACGCTCTCGCCGGCACCGGTGGCGACGATCCGCTGCTCTCGGCGCAGGGCATCGCGACCTCGCCCGACCAGACCGACGGCGACCTGCCCTCCGATGCCGCAGCCGTCGCCGGTGCCGCGCTCACCGCCTGGTGGCTGGGCGCGGGGGACCGGTACCGCGAGGCCGCCGCCGCGACCGTGAGCGCCCTCGCGTCGCGTTCGCTGGAGCAGCCGTTCGCCCACGGCACCCTGCTGCGGGTGGCCGCGGGCCTCGCCCTCCCTCCCCGGCAGCTCGTGGTGATCACCGCCGACCGTGACGGTGCGCTCGCCGCCGCCGCCCGGGGTGCGGACGCCGAGGTCATCGCCGTCGTCAGCCCCGCGCAGGCGCAGGCTTTCGCCGAAGCCGGGTTCGAGCTGTTCGAGGGCAAGGATGCGTCCGCCGAACGCGCCTACGACTGCCGCGCGTTCGTGTGCCAGCTGCCCGTGAGCGACCCGGCCGAGGTCTCGATCGCGCGCTGACGTCAGCCACGGTTGCGGGTGCACAATCTGCACAGCAATCGCCTCGCAAAACCCGTCCGGTTGCGCGGGTTGCGCAGCATTCGGTGCACCGATTGCTCAGTGCCGGGCATCCGTTCTACTGTTGCGCGACCCCACCCGCGATCACAGCAAGGATGCTCTGACGATGCCCCTCCCCACCCGTGCCGGACTCGACGCCGTTCCCGCGTACCGTCAGGGGCGCTCCGCTCCGGCCGGTGCCTCCAAGCTCTCCTCGAATGAGTCGCCGCATCCGCCGCTTCCTTCGGTCGCCCAGGCCGTGCGCGATCGGATCGACGGCATCAACCGCTACCCGGACATGAGTGCCGCCGTCCTCCGCGAACGGCTCGCTGCCCGCTATGGCGTCGACCCGGCTGAGGTCACCGTCGGTGCGGGATCGGTCGAGATCGCCTCCCAGCTCATCCACGCGGTGGCCGGTGACGGCGACGAGGTGATCTTCGCCTGGCGTTCATTCGAGGCGTATCCCTCGCTGGTCCGCATCGCCGGGGCCACGCCCGTGGCCGTGCCGCTCGATGCCGATCACGCGCACGACCTCGACGCGATGCTCGCCGCGATCACCCCGCAGACGCGGCTGATCTTCGTGTGCAACCCGAACAACCCGACCGGAACCGTGGTCGGCGCCGACGAGCTGGAGCGCTTCGTCGCCGCCGTGCCGCAGGACGTGCTCGTGGTGATCGACGAGGCGTACGTGCACTTCGACACGACCGAGAGCCGCGGCGCCGGTATCGAGCTGTTCCGTCGGCATCCGCACGTGGCCGTCCTGCACACGTTCTCCAAGGCCTACGGGCTCGCCGGGCTGCGCATCGGCTACGCGATCGCCCCCGTCGCCGTCGCCGAGAACCAGCGCAAGGTCGCCGTGCCGTTCGGTGTGACCGACCTCGCCCAGACGGCCGCCCTCGCCTCGCTGGATGCCGAAGACGAGCTCGCGGTACGCATCGGTGAGGTGATCGAGCAACGCGACCGCCTGCACGACGTGCTCACCGCGGCCGGTTGGCCCGCCGTCCCCTCGCAGGCGAACTTCGTCTGGGTGCCGTCGGGTGACCGCACGGCGGAGCTCGAGGAACTGCTGCAGGCCGGCGGCGTGGTCGCCCGGGCCTTCGCCGGCGAGGGGATCCGCATCTCCTCCGGCTCTCCGACCGACATCGACCGCGTCGAGCAGGCGCTCGCCGCCGCGCGTGTGGAGGTCGGCGCGTGACCGGCGACCGCGCGACAGAACTCCCGCCCACCACGACGACCACCAAGGGTCTGCATCCGGGGTTGACCCGCCGCCAGATCTCGATGATGGGGCTCGGCGGCGCGATCGGCGCCGGCCTGTTCGTCGGTTCGGGCCAGGCGATCAGCATCGCCGGTCCCGCCGTCTTGGTCTCGTATCTCGTGGCCGGTGGCATCGTCGTGCTCGTGATGGCGATGCTCGCCGAGATGGTCGCGGCGCGACCGAGCTCCGGCGCTTTCAGCTCGTACGCGCAGAAGGCGATGGGCCGCAGCGCCGGCAGTGCGGTCGGATGGCTCTACTGGATCCAGCTGGTCGTCGTGATCGCCGCCGAGGCGACGGGTGCCGGGGCGATCGTGGCGAACTGGACCCCCGGCATCCCCGCCTGGGTGTGGGTGCTGATCTTCGTCGTGGCGCTCACCGCCGTGAACCTGTTCGGTGTGCGCAACTACGGCCGCTTCGAGTTCTGGTTCGCGGCCATCAAGGTCGCCGCGATCATCGCCTTCCTGATCGTGGGCGTGTGCGCGATCGTCGGACTCATCCCCGGCGTGCCGGCGACCGGCATCGCGAACCTCGTCGACAACGGCGGCTTCGCCCCGAACGGCATCGCCGGCGTCGCGGGCGCCCTGCTCATCGTGGTGTTCGCGTTCGGAGGCACCGAGGTCGTCGCGATCGCCGCTGCCGAGTCGAACGACCCCGCGCACAACATCCGCCGCATCGTGCGCGAGGTGCTGGTGCGCATCCTTGTCTTCTACGTCGGATCGATCTTCGTGATCGTCGCGGTGCTGCCGTGGAACGATCCCGCGGTCAAGGACGGCCCGTTCTCGGCGGTGCTCGAGACCCTGAATGTGCCCGGCGTCGGTCTCGTGATGGACCTGATCGTGATCATCGCGCTGCTGTCGGCCATGAACGCGAACATCTACGGCGCCTCCCGTATGGCCTACTCGCTGGGGGAGCGCGGACTCGCTCCGCTGGCCGCCACCCGCACGAGCCTCAAGGGTGTGCCGTTCGTCGCCGTGCTGGCCTCGGTCGCCTTCGGCTTCGTGACGGTCGGCCTCAACTGGGCGTTCCCCGACGTCGTCCTCCCCGCGCTCCTGAACGTGGTCGGCTCGACGCTGCTCGTGATCTGGACGGCCACGGCGGTCGCGCAGATCATCCTCCGCACCCGCGCGGATCGCGCGGGCGAGGAGATGCCGATGCGGATGTGGGGCTTCCCATGGTTGTCGTGGCTGTGCCTGGTGCTGCTCGCCGCGGTGATCGCACTCGCGATGATCGACCCGGCCGCGCGCATCCAGCTGCTTTTGACTCTCGCCCTCACCGGTGTGCTCCTCCTCGTCGCCCGTGCGACCAGGGGATACGCGCGGGCCGGCGTGCCGCGGGAGTAGCCGATGCGCATCGATCGCCTCGACGCCCAGCTCATCCGGCTGCTCACCGAGTCGCCGCAGCTGCCGATCCTGGAGGTCGCGCGGCGTCTCGGGATCGCCCGCGGCACCGCGACGAGCCGTCTCGCGCGCCTCCACGAGGGCGGGGTGATCGAGGCGATCGTGCCGCGCGTCGACCCGGCCGGTTTCGGCTACGGCGTGGTCGCCTTCTGCCTGGTCGAGATCGATCAGAAGGTCGGGCACGACGAGGTGGCGACGGCCCTCGCGAACGCGGTGCCCGAGATCGTCGACATGCACACGGTCACGGGCGCCAGCGACATGCAGCTGCGGCTGGTCGCGCGGGATGCCACGCGGCTGCAGGAGGTGCTCGACCGGGTCGCACTGGTGCCCGGCGTCGCCCGGACGGCGTCGTCGATCGCGATGCGCACCCACCTGTCGGGGCGGGTGCTGCCGCTGGTGGACCACGTCGCGACGGACGATCCCGCCTAGCGCCTCACACCCTCACACCCAGCCGGGCAGCCAGTTGTGCAGCAGCCAGAACTCGTACGGCACGCTCATCCCGGTCCACAGCGGCAGGAAGAACGCCGAGACCAGCACGACGAACGTGAGGAAGATGATCACCGTGCGCTCGCCGGACTGCCGCCGGTACAGCGGATCCTCCCGCTTGCCGGCGATGATCCGCAGCGTCATCGCCAGGGCGAGCACGAGGAACGGCATCATCACCACCGTGTAGAACTGGAAGATCGTGCGCTCGGGGAACATCAACCACGGCAGGTAGGTGACCGCGAGGCCCACGAGCGGAACGGTCAGCTCCGGCCCGACCGGCTGCCGCGTGATCCAGCTCCGCACCAGGCGATAGATCAGGTAGACGGCCGCCGCGACCCCGCCGTACCAGATGAGCGGATTGGGGATGGCCGAGATCACGCCGATGCAGTGATCCGTGCCGCAGCCCGAGGGGGAGGGGTCGACCCAGACGGCGGTCGGGCGCAGCAGCAGAGGCCACTCCCACGCGGGGCTCGCGTAGGGGTGCCCGCGGCTCAGGCCGACGTGGAATCCGAGCATCGACTCGTGGTACTTCCACAGCGCGAGCAGGGGGTTGGTGTCGCTCTTGCGGTCATAGCCGCCGGCGGTCACGAGCCAGCCGGTCCAGCTGATGAGGTAGACCGCGAGAGCCGGGAAGACGAGCAGCACGAAGGAGACCGGGCCCTGGCGGAACGCGGCGGCCGTCGGCCACAGCACCACGCCGGCGCGGCGCCGAGCCAGCGCATCGGTGATCACGACGTACAGCCCGAAGCCGGCGAGAACGTAGAGTCCCGACCACTTCACGGCGCACGCCGCGCCCAGGGCGAGTCCCGCGGCGACCAGCCACGGACGGCGCCACAGGACGGGCCCCCAGAACGGGTCCGGCGCGTCGAGGTCGCGTCTCTCGAGCACCGGGATCGTCCGCTGCCGGTCGATCAGCACGAACAGCACGCCCAGCAGGATGAAGAACGTCAGGATGCCGTCGAGCAGGGCGATCCTGCTCATCACGATGCTGAGTCCGTCGATCGCGAGCAGGGTTCCGGCCACGCTCGCGACGACCACCGAACCGCTGAGGCGCCGGGCGATCAGGTACACCAGCAAGACGGATGCCGTGCCGAAGAGGGCCGTGGCCAGCCGCCAGCCGCCGCTGTTCTCCGGGCCGCCGATCGCCATGCCCAGCGCGATCAGCCACTTGCCCAGCGGCGGATGCACGATGAACGCACCCTGGTCGGAGAGCGGAAGATCCTCGCCGGTCGGGAACGCCTGGTTCGCGCCGTCGCCCCAGGTGCCTTCATAGCCCAGGGTCCACAGCGACCAGGCATCCTTGACGTAGTAGGTCTCGTCGAATGCCAGTTCGTGCGGATGGGCGACGCCGATCAGCCGCAGGACCGCGGCCAGGGCGGTGATGACCAGCGGGGCGAGCCAGCGGATCGCCCGCCCCCAGTCGGGGGCGAGGAGCACCCGATCGCGAAGCCGTCCGTAGCGCGTCAGCCGTGCCTCGGGAGCAGGGAGCAGGGGTACGGGCGCGGTCACCGGTCCAGCCTAGACAACGCGCCTAAGCTGGGCGGGTGATCATCCTCGCCGCCACTCCGATCGGAAATCTCGGCGACGCGTCTCGCCGCCTGGTGGAGGTGCTGGAGAACGCCGAGGTCGTCGTCGCGGAAGACACCCGCACCACGGTGCGGCTCCTGAAGGCGCTGCAGATCGAAAACCGTCCACGTCTGATCGCGCTGCACGACCACAACGAGAAGCAGAAGGCGGCAGAACTGGCCGCCCTCGCCGCGGAGACCGACATCGTCGTGATGAGCGACGCCGGGATGCCGACCGTGAGCGACCCGGGTTACGGGCTCGTCGCCGAAGCCGTGGCGCAGGGCGTCACGGTGACGGCGATCCCCGGTCCGAGTGCGGTGCTGATGGCGCTCGCGATCTCGGGCCTCCCCACCGACCGTTTCACGTTCGAGGGCTTCCTGCCGCGCAAGCCGGGGGAGCGCCGCTCGACGCTCCGCGCCCTCGCCGCGGAGCCCCGCACCATGGTGTTCTTCGAGTCCCCGGCCCGCCTCGCGAGTGCGCTCGCCGACATGGGTGCGGCGTTCGGCGACGAGCGGCGGATCGCGGTGTGCCGCGAGCTCACGAAGCTGTACGAGGAGGTGCGTCGCGGCACGGCATCCGAGCTGGTCGCCTGGGCCGAGAACGGCGTCAAGGGTGAGATCGTCGTCGTCGTCGAGGGTGCTTCCCGCCGCGACGCCTCCCCGGAGGACGCGCTCGCCCAGGTGCAGAAACTCGTCGCCGACGGCATCCGCCTGAAGGATGCCGCCTCCGAGGTGGCCGCGCTCACCGGTCTCTCCTCCCGCGACCTCTACCAGGCCGCGTTGGCCGCCCGCTCCGGAGGGGCATGACCGTGAGCAAGGCGGCGACCGTGTACGACGTGGCCGATCGGGCGGGTGTGTCCATCGCCACCGTGTCGCGCGTGCTGCGCTCGCCGGATGCGGTGCGCCCGGTCACCCGGGAGCGCGTGCTCGATGCCGTGTCCGCGCTGGGCTATGTGCCCAGCGGCAGTGCCCGAGGTCTCGCGGAGCGCCGCACCGGGGTGCTCGGGCTGTATTTTCCCGGGTTCGACGCCGCGGAAGACGCTCCGCCGCTGGACGTGCTCTCCGACGCCGATGCGCCGCCGTTCGCGATCGTCCGCGATGACGCGGATGCCGACGACGGCCACACCTCGATGCTCTTCCTCGACGAGGTGCTGCGCGGCGCGGAGCTGGAGGCGTGGAAGCAGGGTTTCGTGCTCATGGTCGGCGTCGGACGCGACGATCCCGACCGGTCGACGGTGCGCGACATGGCCGGCCGCGTCGACGGCCTCATGGTGCTCGCGAGCAGTGTGCCCGACGACGTGCTGGCGCGCCTCGCCCGGCGGATCCCGGTCGTGGTGCTCTCCGGGCCGCCGCGCGGCGACCACTACGACCACGTCACCGTGAGCAACGCCGAGGCGATGGCCGAGCTGACCCGGCACGTCCTTGACCAGGTGGGGGACGGGCGGCTCGCCTTCCTCGCCGGACCGGCGGACTCTCCGGACGGCCTGCAGCGGTGGGAGGGTTTCGCGGCGGCGGTCACGGCTGCCGGCCGCTCCCTCGACGACGTGTCCGTTCTCCGCGGCGACTTCACGCGCGGATCCGGCCGTCGTGCCGCCGAGGAACTCGTCGCATCCGGGGCTCCCGCGGCCCTGATCGCGGCGAACGACCAGATGGCGCTCGGCGCGCTCGATGTGCTGCGCGGCGCCGGCATCCGCGTGCCGGACGACGTTCTCGTGACCGGGTTCGACGGCATCGAGGCGGCGGCGCTGTCCCGCCCCCCGCTCACCACGATCCGCCAGCCCATGATCGACCTGGGGAGGGCAGCGGTGCAGGTGCTCGCCCGCCGCCTGGAGAACGTGGACGCCGAGCCGGTACTGGCCCGTCTGCCGCTGCAGATCATCCTGCGCGAGAGCTCGCAGCGCTCCGTCTGACCCGCGCGTCCCACGCCGGTCTGCCGGTGTCAAGGGGTTGCTTTCCGAAAATGTATGCGCTTACAATCACTGAGGCGGCGCGGGCCGCCAGTCATGACAGAGACGACATGAGGTGGCAGATGTCCGGTGGCAGAACACCGAGAGCGCGGATGATGGGACGCTGGCGCAGAGCCGCGATCGTCGGCCTTGCAGCAGCCGCAGTCGCACTGAGCGGCTGCAGCATCCAGATCACATCGCAACCCGATCCATCGATCGGCGACGACACGATGTTGATCAACGCCGACAAGGGCAACCCGTTCTTCACGAAGAACTTCAACCCGTACCTGACCAACGCGCGCACCGCGTCGAAATGGATCTACGAGCCGCTGATCCTGGTCAACCCGCTCGACGGCACGCTGAACCCCTGGCTCGCGACCGAGTGGACGCAGCCCGACGCCCGCACCATCGTCATGACGATCCGTGACGATGTCGAGTGGAGCGACGGCGAAGACCTGACCCCGGACGATGTGGCCTTCACGTTCCAGCTGCTCAAAGACAACCCCGCGCTCGACATCAAGGGCGCCTGGCAGCACCTGGAGAGCGTCGAGACCGAGGGCGACGACGTGATCATGCACCTCCAGACCGAGGACGCGCCTTCACTGTCGATCCTCGGGCTGACCATGATCGTGCCGGAGCACCTCTGGGCCGATGTGAAGAACGCGGACACCTACCGCAACGAGACGCCGGTCGGGACCGGGCCGTTCGTGCTCGGCAACTACAACGACCAGCAGTACTCGATGGACCGCAACCCCGACTACTGGCAGGCCGACAAGATCGAGATCGAGCACATCATCCTGCCCGCCACCAACTCGCAGCTCGACACCGTGAGCCGCGGGTATGACTGGGCCTACGCGTTCATCTCGGACGTGGAGGGCACCTGGGGTGCGGCGAGCCCGGACAACAACTGGTGGTTCCCGCCGGGCGGCGTGATCGCCCTGATGCCGAACCTCGAGGTCGCCCCGTTCGACGATGTGAACGTGCGGCGCGGCATCGCGCTCGCCCTCGATCGCGACGAGATCGCCGAGACCGCCTCCGAGGGGTACATGAAGCCGGCCGGTCAGACCGGACTCATCCTCCCGAACCAGGAGGAGTACCTCGACCCGAGCATCCCCGACCAGGGCATGATCACGCAGGACACGGATGCCGCACTCGCGGCCTTCGAGAAGGCGGGTTACACCCTCGACGGTGACCGGCTCGTGGACGCCGACGGCGAGCAGCTCGAATTCGCGCTCACCACGGCCAACGGCTTCACCGACTGGACCAGGGCGGCGCAGACCGTGCGCAGCCAGCTGGCCGAGGTCGGTGTGAAGGTCACGCTCAAGCTCCCGCAGCCCGCGGGGTACCAGAGCGCGATCAGCAACGGCGACTTCGAGATGGCGATCGGCGGCATGGGCAACGGTGACGTCTACCAGGCCTACAACAACCTGCTCTCGAGCGAGTTCTACGTGCCATCGGGCGAGACCACGGCCAACAACTTCGAGCGGTACCGCTCGGACGAGGTCGACGCACTGCTGGCCGAGTACCGCGAGACCGTCGACACGACCCGCCACGCGGAGATCGTGAAGGAGCTGCAGGGCATCGTCTACGACGAGCTGCCCGTGATCGGCCTGTACTACGGCGGCATCTGGGGTCTGTTCAACGACGCCAAGTTCACCGGCTGGCCCAGCGAGGAAGACCCGTACATGATCCCGCAGAACTACGACTCCGCGCCGCTGGGCATCTTCACGCGGCTCGAGCGAGTCAAGGAGGACGACAAGTGAAGTACGTGCTCCAGAAGTTCGGCCTGTTCGTCCTCACCCTGTGGGCCGCGGTCACCCTGAACTTCTTCCTCCCGCGCATGATGCCGGGCTCCCCGGCGGATGCCGCCATCGCCAAGCTGTCCCAGAACGGGCCGGTGTCCGACGCCACTCGCGCCGCCATCGAAGCCCAACTGGGTGTGCCGACCGGGTCGTTGTGGGACCAGTACATCGCCTACCTCGGCCAGGTCGTCCGGCTCGACTTCGGCGTCTCGTACACGTTCTATCCCCAGTCGGTGGCGAGCATGGTGTCGACGGCATTGCCGTACACGATCGCTCTCGTCGGCATCGTCACGATCCTCGCGTTCGTGATCGGAACCCTCATCGGCGTCGCGGCCGCCTGGCGTCGAGGTACCTGGCTCGACACGCTGCCGACGCTGACGGGCTCCTTCCTCAGCACGTTCCCCTACTTCTGGACCGCGCTGCTGCTGCTGTTCTTCTTCGGTTACGTGCTGCATTGGTTCCCGACCACGGGCGCCTACTCCGCGACGACGACACCCGGTTTCACCTGGGAGTTCTTCGGCGACCTCTTGAGCCACGCGTTCCTCCCCGCGCTCACGATCCTGCTCACCTCGCTCGGCGGCTGGATCATCGGGATGCGCAACGCCATGATCAACACGCTCGGTGAGGACTACATCACCTTCGGCGAGGCGAACGGGCTGCACGGCCGCACGATCGCCCTCCGCTACGCCGCGCGCAACGCGATCCTGCCGAACCTCACCGGCTTCGGGCTCACACTCGGCGGTGTCGTGGGCGGATCGATTCTCGTCGAGCAGGTCTTCGGGTATCCCGGCATCGGGTACCTGCTGTTCAACGCCGTGATCGGGCAGGACTACCCGCTCATGCAGGCGCTCTTCCTGATGATCACCGTGAGCGTGCTCATCGCCAACTTCCTCGTGGACATCCTCTACGGGGTTCTCGACCCGAGGACACGCCGATGACTTCCACCATGAACGTCAAGATCCCCGCCGAGCGCATCGCCGCGCCCAGCCCGTGGCGCGCCTTCGGGCGCATGGTCGCCACCCTCTGGAGCAACGGCAAGGCCCGACTCGGCCTCTGCATCCTCGCCTTCTTCGTGCTCGTCGCGGTGTTCGCCCCGGTCCTCGCCCCGTACGGTGCGAAGGAGAACGGGTTCGAGCGCAACGCCGACGCGTCCTGGGCGCACTGGCTCGGCACGACCGCCGCGGGGGAGGACGTGCTCAGCCAGCTCATCTACGGCGCGCAGATCAGCCTGCTCGTCGGCTTCGCTGCCGGCATCCTCTCGACGATCGTCGCTGTGCTCATCGGCCTCAGCTGGGGGTACATGCGCGGGTTCCTGGGCGAGGTGGTCGGCTTCATCGTCAACCTCTTCCTCGTGATCCCCGGGCTCCCGCTCATGATCGTGATCGCCGCGTATCTGCAGAACGGCGGGATCCTGATGATCATCGCCGTGATCGTGGTGACCGGCTGGGCGTGGGGTGCTCGTGTGCTCCGCAGCCAGACGCAGTCGCTGCGCGGCAACGACTTCGTCACCTCGGCGCAGTTCTCGGGCGACAGCAGGACGCGCATCGTGTTCCGCGAGATCCTGCCGAACATGACGTCGATCATCGCCGGCACGCTCTTCGGAGCGGCGACGGCCGCGATCCTCGCCGAGGCGGGACTCGAGTTCCTCGGCCTCGGCGACTCCAGCATCGTCAGCTGGGGCACCATGCTCTACTGGGCGCAGAACTCCAACTCCCTGCTCACCGGACAGTGGCTGCTGCTGTTCGCCCCCGGTCTGTGCATCGCACTGCTGGCGCTGAGCCTGACACTGATCAACTTCGGCGTGGACGGCATCTCCAATCCGCGCCTGCGAGAGGGGAAGGGCCGATGACCGCCATGGCACCTGCGACTTCAACCACGGGGAACGACATCCTGCTCGACGTGCAGCGGCTCTCGGTCGAATACGCCTCACCCGGGGCGACGCCGGTCGCCGCGGTCCACGATGTCTCGTTCTCGCTGCGCCGCGGCGAGTTCGTCGGACTGGTCGGTGAGTCGGGATCGGGCAAGTCGACGCTCGGCTTCGCGTTGACGCGGCTGCAGAAGCCGCCGGCGCGCATTAGCGGAGGCCGCATCCTCTTCGGCGGGCGCGACATCCGCGAGCTGGATGCCGAGGAGCTGCGTCGTCAGCGCCAGGGCGGGTTCGCGATGGTGCTGCAGTCGGGCATGAATGCACTGAACCCGGTGCGCACTGTGGGCAACCACTTCCGCGACATCTTCGCCGCCCACGGCCACGTGCCCAAGGGCGACCGGGAGGCCCGGGCCCGCGAGCTCATCGGCAAGGTCGGCCTCGACGCCTCGGTGCTCGCCCGCTACCCCGGGGAGCTCTCCGGCGGTATGCGCCAGCGCGCCTCGATCGCCCTCGCGCTCTCGCTGGAACCGCAGCTCATGGTCTTCGACGAGCCGACCACCGCGCTCGACGTGCTCGTGCAGCACGCCGTCATGGACACGATCAAGGAGCTGCAGCGGGCCGAGCAGTTCACGGCCATCCTCATCAGTCACGACCTCGGCATCGTGCTCGAGGCCACCGACCGGGTGATGGTGATGCACGAGGGGCGCATCGTCGAAGACGCGCCGAGCATCGACATCCTGCAGCGTCCGAAAGACGAGTACACGCGGATGCTGCTCAGCCACTACGCGGACCCGCGGGCGAAGACCCTGTCGATCCCCGGCTTCGTCGATCTCGGTACGCGGCGCAGTGAAGGCCGCTCGCGCACCGACGTCACCGAGACGCTGCCGACCGTGTCGTCGCGGGATGCGCGTCGCGCGGATGCGGCGATCGTGGTCGACGGGGTGTCGAAGCACTACCCGGCCCCGCGCCGTGGACAGGATGCCGTGACGGCCGTCGACGACGTGTCGTTCCGGCTCGAACCGGGGGAAGCGCTCGCGCTCGTCGGAGCCTCGGGCTCGGGCAAGTCGACCATCGCCAAGATGCTCACCGGTGTCGAGAAGCCGACCTCCGGTACCGTCCGCTTCGGCGATGTCGACGTGGCGACGCTCAAGCGCCGCGGTCTGCGCGACCTGCGCAAGGACGTGCAGATGGTGTTCCAAGACCCGTATGCGGCGCTGAACCCGCTGCACACGGTCGAGTACGCCCTGACGCGCCCGGTCATGAACTACACGAAGCTGCGCGGGCCGGAAGCCAGGGCGCGGGTGCTCGAGCTGCTCGAGACCGTGGGCCTCACGCCCGTCGAGCAGTTCGCGGCGAAGCTGCCGCATCAGCTCTCGGGTGGGCAGCGGCAGCGCGTCGTGATCGCCCGGGCGCTCGCGAGCGACCCACAGGTGCTCATCGCCGACGAGCCGGTCTCGATGCTCGACGTATCCCTGCGCGCGGGTGTGCTGGCGCTGCTGGAGGATCTGCGCGAGAGATGGGGCATCAGCATGCTCTACATCACGCACGACCTGCTGAGCGCGCGACTGGTGACCCAGAACATCCTGGTGCTCAACGGCGGCCGGGTCGTCGAGCGCGGCGAGACCGCCGAGGTGCTGCAGCATCCGGAGGACCCGTACACGATCCAGCTGCTGGATGCCGTGCCCAACCCCGCACGACTTCGCTGACCCACGACTTCATCACAGAGAGAGGAGAGCATTCGTGCTCGCATTCCCCGACGGCTTCCTGTGGGGCGCCGCGACAGCAGCCCACCAGGTGGAGGGCAACAACACCACGAGCAACTGGTGGGCGATGGAACACGCCCCCGGCTCGCCCATGGTCGAGCCCTCCGGCGACGCGGCCGACCATTTCCACCGCTACCCGGAGGACATGCGGCTGCTGGCCGCCGCCGGGCTGAACTCCTACCGGTTCTCGGTGGAGTGGGCGCGGATCGAGCCCGAGCGCGGCTTCGTCTCCCGGGCCATGCTCGACCACTACCGCCGCATGATCGACACGGCGCGCGAGAACGGGCTCGACCCGACGGTCACGCTCATGCACTTCACGGTGCCGCAGTGGTTCCAGAAGGATGGCTTCTGGCGTGCCGAGGACGCGGTCGACCTGTTCGCCCGCTACGTCGAGACCGTGCTGCCGATCCTCGACGGCGTCGAGTACGTCTGCACCATCAACGAGCCGAACATCGCCGCGATGCTGGCCGGGGGAGAGGATGCCGCGAACCTCGTGGCGTTCGGCCTCCCGAACCCCGACCTCGCCGTGGCCGACACCCTGCTCGATGCGCACCACCGCGCCTCCGAGATCCTGCACTCGGTGCCCGGGGTCAAGGCCGGCTGGACCATCGCCACGCAGGCGTTCCACTCCACCGGTGAGCCGGGTGCCGACGAGATGCTGGCCGAGTACGGCGACCCGCGCGACCACTGGTACCTGGATCAGTCGGCCGGCGACGACTTCGTGGGCGTGCAGGCGTACACGCGCACGTTCATCGGGCCGGAGGGTCCGCTCCCGGTGTCGTCCGACGTGGAGACCACGCTCACCGGCTGGGAGTTCTTCCCCGAGGCGCTCGAGCTCGGCGTGCGCAGCGCGTGGGAGCGCAGCGGCGGCGTGCCCGTGCTCGTGACCGAGAACGGTATCGCGACCTCCGACGACACCCGTCGCATCGCCTACACGCAGGGTGCGCTCGAGGGACTGCACCGCGCGATCTCCGACGGCATCGACGTGCGGGCGTACCAGCACTGGAGCGCGCTGGACAACTACGAGTGGGCCAGCGGCTTCGCCCCCACCTTCGGGCTGATCGGCTTCGACCGCGAGACGTTCGTGCGCACCCCGAAGCCCTCGCTGGCCTGGCTCGGGGAGGTCGCGCGCCGCAACGCGCTCTGACTTCGGGGGCTACGCTCAGGTCATGACGCACGCGATGCCCGCGACGCGGCAGGACCGGATCCGATCCGCAGCCGCGGGCCTGAGCGCGGCCGTCGTCGCCGTCGGCCTGGCCGAACTCGTCGCGGCGATCGTGGAGCCGAGCGCGAGCCCGTTCGCCGTGATCGGGAGCGGACTCATCGACCTCGCGCCGAGCTGGGCGAAAGACGCGGCCATCGCGCTGTTCGGCACCGGCGACAAGGTGGCGCTGATCGTGGGGGTCGCCATCGTCCTCGCGGTCGTCGCCGCGCTCGCCGGCGTCCTGGAGCTGCGGCGCCCTCCGATCGGGGCCGTGATCCTCGCCGCCCTCGGCGCGCTCGCCGTCGTGGCCGCGATGATCCGCCCCGGTGCGGGGCCGTTCGCCTGGCTCCCCGGCCTCGTCGCCGGTCTCGTCGCGGTGATCGTCGTGCGGATGCTGGTGCAGCGGCTCCGGCCCGTCGCTGGAATCGCCCCCGACGACGTCGACCGGCGCCGATTCTTGGTCTGGACGACCGGTGCCGCGGCCGCCGGACTCGTGCTCCTGATCGTCGGGAACGTCGCACGTGGGGCGAGCCGCTCGATCGAGGTGGTCCGTGACGCGCTGCGGCTGCCCAAGCCGGCGCGAGCGGCGGCGCCGGTCCCTGTCGGCGCCGACCTGGAGATCCCCGGCCTCGCTCCCGTCGTCACCCCGAACGCCGAGTTCTACCGCATCGACACCGCACTGATCGTGCCTCGGATCGACCCGGCCGACTGGTCGCTGCGCATCCACGGGATGGTCGACCGCGAGGTGCGCCTCACGTGGGACGAGCTGGTCGCGCTGCCGATGCAGGAGTCCGACGTGACTCTCGCGTGCGTGTCGAACGAGGTCGGCGGATCGCTGATCGGCAACGCCCGCTGGCTGGGCGTTCCGGTGCGCGAGCTGCTCGCGCGCGCGGGTGTGGAGCCCGACGCCGACATGGTGCTGTCGACCTCGTCCGACGGCTTCACGGCGTCCACTCCGATCGAGGCGCTCACCGACGACCGCGACGCGCTGCTGGCCGTCGGCATGAACGGCGAGCCGTTGCCGATCGAACACGGGTTCCCGGCGCGACTCGTGGTCCCCGGGCTGTACGGATACGTGTCCGCCACGAAGTGGGTCACGCAGCTGGAGGTCACCCGTTTCGACCGGGCCACCGCGTACTGGACCACACGGGGATGGTCCGAGCGCGGCCCGATCAAGCTGCAGTCCCGCATCGACGTGCCGCGTCGAGGCCAGTCCGTTCCGGCCGGCGACACCGTGATCGCGGGGATGGCGTGGCAGCAGCAGGTCGGCATCGCCGGGGTCGAGGTGCGCATCGACGACGGGCCGTGGCAGCGTGCCGAGCTCGCAACCGCCATCTCGGCCGACACGTGGGTGCAGTGGAGTCTGGCGTGGACCGCGGAGAGTGGATCGCACACCGTCGAATGCCGGGCGCTCAGCGTCGAGGGGGAGACCCAGACATCGGATCCGGCGCCGCCGGCACCCGACGGCGCGCAGGGATGGCACCGCATCGACGTCTCGGTGGCCTGAGCGCGTAACCTCCGGTGCCCGGACACCTAGAATTGCTCCATGCCCGCAGGCGAATCCTTCTACATCACCACGCCCATCTACTACCCCTCCGACGTGCCGCACATCGGTCATGGGTACACGACGGTGGCCGTCGACACGCTCGCACGGTGGCACCGCCAGGCGGGGGATGACACCTGGATGCTCACCGGCACCGATGAGCACGGCCAGAAGATGCTGCGCGCCGCGGCGGCCAACAACGTGACGCCGCAGGAGTGGGTCGACAAGCTCGTCACCGAGAGCTGGTTCCCGCTGCTGACGACGCTCGACGTCGCCAACGACGACTTCATCCGCACCACGCAGGAGCGCCACGAGACGAACGTGCAGACGTTCTTCCAGCGGCTCTACGACCGCGGCTACATCTACGCCGGCGAGTACGAGGCGCTCTACTGTGTGGGCTGCGAGGAGTTCAAGCCCGAGTCGGAGATCGTCGACGGCACCGGTCCCTTCGAGGGGCTGAAGGTCTGCGCCATCCACTCGAAGCCGCTGGAGCTGCTGCAGGAGAAGAACTACTTCTTCAAGCTGAGCGAGTTCCAGGATCGTCTGCTCGAGCTCTACAAGACACAGCCCGATTTCGTGCGCCCGGATTCCGCGCGCAACGAGGTCGTGTCGTTCGTGAGCCAGGGCCTGAAGGATCTGTCGATCTCGCGTTCGACCTTCGACTGGGGCATCCCGCTGCCGTGGGACGAGTCGCACGTCATCTACGTGTGGGTCGACGCCCTGCTCAACTACGCCACGGCCGTCGGCTACGGCTCCGACGAGGAGACGTTCGAGCGCCGTTGGCCCGCGTACCACGTGGTGGGCAAGGACATCCTGCGCTTCCACGCGGTGATCTGGCCCGCCCTCCTGATGGCCGCCGGCCTCGAAGTGCCCCAGGGCGTCTTCGCGCACGGCTGGCTGCTCGTCGGCGGCGAGAAGATGTCGAAGTCGAAGCTCACCGGCATCGCGCCGACCGAGATCACCGACGTGTTCGGCTCCGACGCATACCGCTTCTACTTCCTCTCCGCGATCGCGTTCGGTCAGGACGGGTCGTTCTCGTGGGAAGACCTGTCGGCCCGCTACCAGGCCGAGCTCGCGAACGGCTTCGGCAACCTCGCCTCGCGCACCACGGCGATGATCGAGAAGTACTTCGAAGGCGTCGTGCCGCCCGCGGCCGAATACACCGAGAAGGATCTCGCGATCCAGAAGATCGTGGCGGATGCGGCGTCGAACGCGGATGCCGCGGTCGCGCAGTTCCGCATCGACGAGGCCATCTCGTCGATCTGGACGATCGTCGACGCGCTCAACGGCTACATCACCGAGAACGAGCCGTGGGCGCTCGCTCGCGACGAGGCTCAGCGCGGTCGCCTCGGCACCGTGCTGTACACCTGCGCCGAGGGACTGCGTGCGCTCGCGGTGCTGCTCTCGCCCGTGATGCCGCAGTCGACCGAGAAGCTCTGGGTCGCACTCGGTGCCGCCGAGACCCTGGGCCGTCTGCAGGACCAGCCGATCCGCGAGGCGGGAGCCTGGGGCGTGCTGCGCCCCGGCACCAGCGTCAACGGTCTCGCGCCGCTGTTCCCCCGGGTGGAGTCCACGGCCTGAACCATGTCGGGGACGTATGTGCAGCGCCGTGACAATGACGGTCGCAAGGATCTGAAGTATCCGGCGGCCCCCGAGCCGCTCACGGTCCCGGTGTACGACAACCACGCGCACCTGGAGATCGTCGACGGTGATGACCCGTTGTCGTTGACCGAGCAGCTCGATCGGGCGGCGGCGGTGGGCATCGCCGGGGTCGTGCAGGCGTCGGGCGACATCGAGTCGTCGCGGTGGGCGGTCGAGGCCGCAGCATCCGATCCGCGCGTGCTCGCGGCCGTCGCCATCCATCCGAACGACGCGCCGACCTATGCGGAGGAGGGCCGCCTCGATGAGGCTCTCGCGGTGATCGACGAGCTCGCCGCCCACCCGCGCACCCGGGCGATCGGCGAGACGGGGCTCGACTTCTTCCGCACCGAGCCCGAGCGGCAGGCGCCGCAGTTCGCCTCGTTCGAGGCGCACATCGCGCTGGCGAAGAAGCACGGCATCGCCATGCAGATCCACGACCGCGACGCGCACGATGCGGTGTTGGAGACCCTGACCCGGGTCGGCGCCCCCGAGCGCACGGTGTTCCACTGCTTCTCGGGCGACGACGCGATGGCGCGCGTGTGCGCCGATGCCGGGTATCACCTGTCGTTCGCGGGAAACGTGACGTTCAAGAACGCCCAGAACCTGCGGGATGCGTTGAAGGTCACCCCGCTCGATCGCATCCTGGTCGAGACGGACGCGCCGTTCCTCACTCCGGTGCCGCTGCGGGGTCGTCCGAATGCGCCCTACCTCGTGCCGATCACGGTGCGCTTCATGGCGGCCGAGCTCGGCATCGAGGTCGATGAGCTGTGCGCCCAGCTGGCCGAGAACACCCTGCGGGTCTACGGCTCGTTCGCCGACTGACTCGCCGGATCGGCGACGGGCTTCGCCGACACGATCTGCGAGATCGGCTTCCACACCAGCAGCAGCGTGAGGGCCGCGCCCACGAACGCGAACCACCACGGTGCCGTGAGACCCCACACCTGGGCGATCACGCCGCCGAGCGCCTGGCCGACGACCATGCCGCCGAATACCCCGACCATGTTCACCGAGGCCACGCGCCCCTGCAGCTCGGCGGGGACCAGCCGCTGCCGCACGGTCGTGGAGATCGTGCCCCACACGAACGCGTAGGCGCCGAAGAAGAACATGATGATCAGCGCCACCCAGCCCGTGGTGGTGAGCGCGAACGACAGGTGCATGAGCACCTCGAGCGAGAGCACCACCCGCATCAGGGTCGCGAACGACACGTGCCGCTCCAGCCAGCCGAAGCTGAGCGTGGCGAGGATGCCGCCCGCCGCGGATGCGGTCGTGAGCGCTCCGTAGCCGACCGCGCCCATGTGCAGGTGCTCGGTGGCGTAGAGCACGAGCACGCCCCAGGGGGCGGCCCAGGTGATGTTGAAGACCAGGATGATGAGCACCAGCATGCGCACCGGCGGATTGCGCCACAGCCAGCGGATGCCCTCGGCGATGTCGGTGTGCACGGGCGGATGCGTGTCGGTCTCGCGCGGAGGGACGGGCGTCTTCGCCATGCGCGAGATGAGCACGACCGCGAAGCTCACGCACACGACCTCGAGCAGGAACGGCCAGGCGGTGCCCGCGGCGAACAGGAAGGCGCCCAGCGGCGGGCCGGCGAACTGATTCGCGACGAGGTATCCGGCCTGCAGGCGGGCGTTGCCGATGCCGAGGTCGGCGGGCTTCACCAGCATCGGCAGCAGCGTGCTGCCCGCCGTGTCGACGAAGACCTCGGCCGTGCCGTAGAGGAAGGCCACCGCGAGCACGATCCAGATGTTCGCGACGCCCGTCACGAGGAACGCGCACAGGGCGAGGAGGACCACTGCCCGCGCGGCATTGGCGAACATGACCAGTCGGCGGCGGTCGAAGCGGTCGGCGATCGCACCCGCGTGCAGCCCGAACAGCAGCCACGGGAGGAACTGCAGGATCGCGCCGGATGCCACCAGGATCGGCGACGAGGTCATCGACGCGATCAGCAGGGGAGCGGCCGCGAGTGCCACGCCGTCGCCGATGTTGCTGGTCCACGACGAGGCGAGGAGCCAGCGGAAGTCGCGGCCCATGCGGCGGGGCGCGACGAGTTCACCGAGGGAGGGCACCAGAGAAGACTACTGACGGCGGGGGACATCGGCGGGGGACACCGGGAGAGTAGGGGACAATGGCAGGATGACCGTCACCCTGCTCGGCGCCTCCGAGATCCGCCGACTCGCCGCCGAGCTCGACGTCACTCCGACCAAGAAGCTCGGCCAGAACTTCGTCACCGACGCGAACACCGTCCGCAAGATCGTGCAGGCGGCCCGCGTGCAGCCGCACGAGCGCGTGGTCGAGGTCGGTCCGGGGCTGGGTTCCCTGACCCTCGCGATCCTCGAGACCGGAGCATCCGTCACGGCCGTCGAGATCGATCACCGCCTCGCGGCCCGGCTGGCCCAGACCGCCGCCGAGCACGGCGTCGAGGCCGACCGGCTCACCGTCGTCGATGCGGATGCGCTGCGCATCACCGAACTGCCGGGCGAGCCCACGGTGCTGGTCGCGAACCTGCCCTACAACGTCTCGGTGCCGGTGCTGCTGCATTTCCTCGAGAACTTCGCCTACCTGCAGCGCGGTGTGGTGATGGTGCAGGCCGAGGTCGCCGAGCGTCTGGCCGCGAAGCCGGGGTCGAAGATCTACGGCTCACCCAGCGTCAAGGCTGCCTGGTACGGGGAGTGGAAGCTCTCCGGGAACGTCTCGCGCCAGGTGTTCTGGCCGGTGCCGAACGTCGACAGCCTGCTCGTGGGCTTCGACCGCTCCGAGGGGGAGCGCGGCACCGAAGACGAGCGTCGCCGCACGTTCAAGATCGTGGATGCCGCGTTCAACCAGCGCCGCAAGATGCTCCGCCAGGCACTGTCGGGGATCTTCGGCAGCTCAGCGGTGGCGTCCGAGGTGCTGATCGCCGCCGGCGTCGCCCCCACGGCCCGCGGCGAAGACCTCACGGTCGAGGACTACCAGCGCATCGCTGCACAGGCGCCAGGGACTAATCTGGCACCGTGACCGACTCCCCCCGCTTCCGCCCCGATGTCCCCGAGCTGCACCGTCCGTACGCTGCGGACGAGAGCCGTTATCAGCAGTTCGACTACCGCCAGGTCGGCACGTCCGGTCTGTACCTGCCCCCGATCTCGCTCGGGCTGTGGTGGAACTTCGGCGACAACATCCCGCTCGACAACCAGCGCGCACTGCTGCGCCACGCGTTCGACCGCGGCATCACGCACTTCGACCTGGCGAACAACTACGGCCCGCCCTACGGCTCGGCCGAGAAGAACTTCGGGCGCATCTTCGCCGAGGACCTCCGCCCGTACCGCGACGAGCTGATCATCTCGTCGAAGGCCGGCTGGGACATGTGGCCCGGCCCCTACGGCGACTTCGCGAGCCGCAAGTACATCCTCGCGAGCGCCGAGCAGTCGCTGACCCGCATGGGCCTCGACTACGTCGACATCTTCTACTCGCACCGCGTCGACCCGGTCACCCCGATCGAGGAGACCGTCGGTGCGCTCGACACGCTCGTGCGCCAGGGCAAGGCCCTCTACGTCGGCATCTCCTCGTACAGCGCCGAGCGCACGGCCGAGGCCGTCGCCGTCGCCAAGGACCTCGGCACGCCCTTGGTCATCCACCAGCCCGCGTACTCGATCCTGAACCGCTGGGTCGAAGACGGTCTGACCGACACCCTCGAGCAGTCGGGCCTGGGCGCGATCGCCTTCACCCCGCTCGCGCAGGGGCTGCTCACCGACAAGTACCTCGGCGACGGCACGGCCGAGCGCGCCCAGAAGCGCGGGTCGCTGCCGGATGGGCGACTCACGGATGAGGCCGTACAGACCCTGCGATCGCTGAACGAGGTCGCGCAGAGCCGTGGACAGTCGCTCGCGCAGCTGGCGCTGCAGTGGACGCTGCGCAACCCGGTCGTCGCCTCCGCGCTGATCGGCGCCTCGCGGCCCGAGCAGCTCGATGAGAACATCGCCGCCGTCAACGGTCCGGACTTCACCGCGGAGGAGCTGACCCGCATCGACGAGCTCGCCGGGGCGATCGACGTGAACCTGTGGGCGAAGTCCTCGGAGCTGTGATCCGATCATGAGCCACGCCGCGTTCACCGACTCCGTGCACGTGCGCGCCCCGGGGAAGATCAACGTCTACCTCGGGGTCGGCGGCAAGCACGACGACGGCTATCACGCGCTGGCGACGGTCTTCCAGGCGGTCTCGCTGTATGAAGACGTGATCGCCCGCCCGGCCGACGACTTCTCGGTCACGGTCGCAGGCGTGGAGGACATCGGCTCGGTCCCGCTCGACGACCGCAACCTGGCGATGCGCGCCGCCAAGCTGCTCGCACTCGCTGTCGACCACCAGGGTGGCGTCGCGCTCGAGATCCGCAAGAGCGTTCCCGTCGCCGGCGGCATGGGCGGAGGGTCGGCGGATGCCGCTGCCGCTCTGGTCGCGTGCGACGCGCTGTGGGGGACCGGGCTCTCGCAGGCCCGGCTGCACGACCTCGCCGCCCGTCTCGGCGCCGACGTGCCGTTCGCCCTGCACGGCGGCACCGCGGTCGGCACCGGCCGCGGCGATCAGCTCAATCCGGCGCTCGCGCGCGGACGCTTCGACTGGATCCTGGTGCCGAGCGACAAGGGGCTCTCGACGCCGGTCGTCTACGAGCGCCTCGACATCCTGCGCGAGGAGGAGGGCGCCCTCGCCGACGACCCGCCGCTGTCGCTCGACGTGCCGATCCCGGTGCTGCAGGCGCTGCGGACGGGCGATCCCGCCCAGCTCGCCGAGACCCTGTTCAACGACCTGCAGGCCGCCGCGCTGTTCGAGCGCCCCGACCTCGCCGACACCATCCGACAGGGCGTCGCGGCGGGTGCGCTGCAGGGGATCGTGTCGGGCTCCGGTCCCACCGTCGCCCTACTCTGCCCCGACCCCGAGACGGCGCAGGACGTGCAGTCCTCCCTGCGCGAGATCGGCCTCGACCCGCTCCACGTGCACGGCCCCGTGCCGGGTGCGCGCATCATCGGCTGACACCCGCTTCCCGCGCCTCACCCCGCCTGCAACAACGCACTCACCCGGTAGGGGATGACCTCGCGGAGGAACAGGCTCGTCGAGGTGCGGAGGATGCCGGGGCAGAGGCGCACGACCTCAGCCACGCGGTAGAGGTCGTCGGGGTCCTTGGCCACGACGCGCAGCAGCAGGTCGGTGTCGCCGGCGGGGGCGAAGCACTCCAGCACTTCGGGGACCCGGCTGAGCGCATCGATCGCGGCGGTGATCTGGTGCTGATCGAGCTCGACGAGGATCGAGGCCGCGACGCCGCGCCCCAGCGCCTGCGGGAGGATGCGCGCGCTGTGGGCGCGCAGATACCCGCCGGATTCGAGGCGGTCGAGCCGGGCGTGCACGGTGCCGCGGGCGAGGCCCAGATCCTGGGCGATCAGGGCGACCGGGCGGCGGGGGTCGGTGTCGAGTACTCCGAGGATTCTCCGGTCGGTCTCGTCGAGGTTGGCCATTTCGATCACCATCGCCTTTCTCGCGGGGTCAGGATTGATCGGATCGATCAATCAGAAATCACTCTATGGTCTGAATGCGCGTCTCGTGGTGAGATATCTGTCAGATACGCAGAATGCCTGCCACGAGCGGGCATCACGCGCACTCGACGGAAGGCCACAAGCCGCACACGCCGGGTGGCGACGGCGACCGGCCACGAGCCTCAGCCGCCGATCGGATATCAGTCCCGAGGGAGCAGCAGTCGTAGCTGCACCATGGCCGAGAACCGGGCCTCGGGGTCGGTCAGATCGAGTCCGCTGATCTCCGACAGCCGGCGCAGCCGGTAACGGAACGTGTTGGGGTGGGTGTAGACGCGCGCCGCGGCCACGGCCACATCGCCGAACGCATCCAGCCAGGCCCGCAGCGTCTCCACCAGGTGCGTGCCCTTCTCCCGGTCCTGCGCCAGCAGCTGAGCGACGGGACCGGTGGGTTGGTCGCCACGGGAGCGCACGAGATCCCCGAGTTCGACGAGCAGGGCCTCCATCTGCACCGCCGTGAAGCGGGCGACGGGCTCGTGCGACGGCGCCTGGCGGACCACTCGGAGGGCGCGGTCGGCATTCGCGCGCGATGCGGGGATGCCCGCCGCGCCCTCTGCGACGGTGCCGACGCCGATGCGGATCTCGCGTGCTGCGCCGAGCCGGCCCAGAAAGTCGGTCGCGACGCGGGCGGCGCGGCTGTCGGCGTCGGGGTGCTCCGCGCCCGTCTCGGCGTCGGAATGCTCCGGTCGGATGCCGACGACCGCATACACGACGTTGCCGATCATGGCGACAGCCGAACGGAGGTAGACGGCACCCAGGTGCACGGCGAAGGCATCGGCGATCCGTTGCCGCTCGGCCACACCGCGGGCGCCGGCGGACGGTTCGTCGTCGACGTCTTCCGCGGCGGACAGCGCGAGCACGACGCAGCGATGATCGCTGAGACGCAGCCGCGCGGTGGCATCCGCCGCTCCGGGGCCGCCCTCGAGGATCGTGGCGAGAAGGTCGGCCCGCAGTCGGCGCTCGACGTCGGCGCCGGCCCGCAACCGCAGCATGTGCAGAGCGACCAGCCCGGCGGAGTCCTTGAGCGCCCGCACGCGATCGGGGGACAGTGGCTCTTGCACGGCCGCCCAGATGGAGCCGAGGATCTCGTCGCCGGCGCGGACGGCGAGCGCCACGCGCGGGAACGAGGGGAGTCCTTCGGTGTTGTTCACGGGGCCGACGTCGATCGGGTCGACGCTGCGGTAGAGCTCCTGGAAGACGCCGCGCTCCTCGAGCTGACGTGCGAACCGCTCAGGCACCTGCCGCCCGAGCACCGTCTCGATGCGGGCGGGATCGGCCTCGTGCTGGCGTCCGGAGAAGGCGACGACGCGGGAGTTGCGGTCCTCGATCGTGACCGGCGCGTTCAGCAGGGTGGCGATCGCGTTGGCGAGGGCGAAGAGGTCGCCGGACGGCATCCCGCCGAGTGTCGTGGCCCCCTGTTCGCCGACGTCGCCCTCGGCGATCAACGAGCGCAGCATCGCCGCCAGCTGCGCCCAGGAGGCGCCGCGGGTGAGGGCGAGCACGGGGATGCCGGACGCCTCGGATGCTTCGCGCACCGGCAGCTCGGCTCGCACCGGCGCACGCAGCACCAGGGCGCAGGCCTGCTGCGCGGCGAGCACCCGGAGCAGCTCCGCGATCTCATCCGGATCGCTCAGGCCGACGCCCAGAACGAGCGCGCCTCGCATCGGCATCGCATCGTCGAGGACGTCGTGGATGACGACGGTCTCGATCTCGGCGTCGTCGTCGGCCGCGCCGCTGACCACCTCGAGCAGGGTGTTGCCGAGGTCTTCGATGACCCGGCCGAGGCTGGCGCGGGGCCTTGTCGTCACGGACATGAGCACAGGGCCCAGGCTAGGGGGCGACCACCGGTCGCGGAGCTGTGGGGCACGACGAAATCGTATCGACAGTTGGTCGATCTCGACAGGCTCGTCGTGCCCCGGCGCCTCCGCTCAGAAGGTGATCCACTCCGTGCGCACCGTCACGGCATCCAGCGCATCGGCATCCGGGGTCACGCCGATGCCCGGTCCGGTCGGGACCGTCAGCGTGCCGTCCTCGACGACGAACGGCTCGGTGATGTCGCGTGAGTAGTAGCGGCCGGAGCCCGAGGTGTCGCCGGGGAGGGTGAAGCCCGGGAGAGCGGCGAGGGCGACGTTCGCGGCCCGGCCGATCCCGGTCTCCAGCATCCCGCCGCACCACACCGGGATGTCGTTCGCCACGCACACGTCGTGGATGCGACGGGCCTCGAGGTAGCCGCCGACGCGGCCGGGCTTGATGTTCACGATCGAGCAGGCACCCAGGGCGATGGCATCCGCCGCGGCACGCGCCGACACGATCGACTCGTCGAGGCACACCGGGGTCGTGATGGCCTTCGCGAGCTGGGCATGGCCGAGCAGATCCTCCTCGTCGAGCGGCTGCTCGATCAGGAGCAGGTCGAACGGGTCGAGCTTGGCGAGGTGTCGGGCGTCGCCCCGGTGATAGGCGGTGTTCGCGTCGACCTGCAGCAGCACGTCGTCGCCGAACCGCTCGCGCACGGCACGGACGGGATCGATGTCCCACCCCGGCTCGATCTTGAGCTTGATGCGCACGTAGCCCTCGTCGAGGTAGCCGTCGACCGCGTCGAGGAGCTCGGGGATCGAGTCCATGATGCCGACGGAGACGCCGCAGTCGACCCGGTCGCGCACGGCGCCCAGCTCGCGCGACAGCGGCACGCCCGTGGCCCGCAGCTCGGCGTCGAGGATCGCCAGCTCGACGGCGGCCTTCGACATGCGATGCCCCTTGAACTTCGCGAGAGCCGGAGCCACGCCACCGGCATGCAGGTCCTTCACCTGCGCGAGCGCCGGCAGCAGGAATCGGGTGATGACGTCGACGCTCGCCTCCACGTACTCGGAGGAGTACAGCGGGTCGTTCATCGCGACGCCCTCGCCCCAGCCCTCCGCCTCGTCGGTGACGGCCCGCACGATCAGCGCCTCGCGCACGGTCTGCACGCCGAACGACGTGCGGAACGGCGACACCAACGGCATCTCGATCACACGCAGCTCGAATCCGGTGAGCTTCATCCCTGTTCTCCTCTGTCGATGGTGTACGCGCCGGAGCGATCGAACGAGAGCACGCGCCCTCCGCCCTCCAGCGCAGATCCGAGCGTCTCCCGCAGGGCCAGGCGCCACGCGGTCGCGCGGGCGGGCTCGGCGAGACGCAGCGACTCGATGTCGCGCGGCAGCGCCACACGCACGAGCCGCGCGTCGGTGCGATGCCGGAGTGGCCCGAGGTCATCACCCACGCTGAGCAGCGCCGCACCGTCGTGTCCGCTCGCGGGCACAGGCTCCCCATGACAGGCGGCGACGACCCGCGGATCCCGCACATACCAGGTGACGAGCATCCGGTCGGTGTCGTCCGCACCGTTGAGCGCGTCGGCCATGTGCCCGTAGAAGTTGCGGTGGTACGACGTGGGCGTCGCAGCGAGCTTCACGAGATTGAAGTGGGCGTTGCGGCTGATGAGCGGATCGAACGTCCAGGAGATCTCGTCGAGTCCCTCCTCGAGCGCCCAGGCGCGCTGATGCACCTTGAGCGCGAAGCCGACGCTGCGCCCGCGCATCCGTGCCGAGACTCCGGCGATGTGGCTGTGCAGGGCGCGCTGATCCGGAGCCGCGAAGAAGCCGAAGCAGGCGCCGACGAGCTCGTCGTGCTCGAACGCGCCGCCCACGTAGCTGCCGGCCTTCGACAGGGCACGCAGGGTCTCGACGTTGACCGGCGAGGTCTCGCCCTGCTTGGTCCAGATGCTCTGGAACAGCTCCGCCACCCGGGCGAAGTCCCCCACATCCTCGAGCAACCGGATCTCCACCCCCGCCCTCGACGCGGCGGCGCTCGCCGCGTCGGCGGCTTCCTCCGGCGAGGCGCGGAAAGCTGCGGCATCCGTCATGCTCATGCCCTTACTCCGGAGATCAGTCCCTGCAGCAGCAGGATGCGCTCCGGGATCATCTCCACGATCACGTGTTCGTCATCGGCGTGGGCTCCGCCGCCCACCGCGCCGAGGCCGTCGAGGGTCGGAACCCCCAGCGCCGCGGTGAAGTTGCCGTCGGACGCTCCACCCACCGCGACGCCTTCGAACGGCGTCAGACCGGCCTCCTGGGCGATCGCCACGGCGGCGCGGAACAGGTCCGCAGAGGCCTCGGGCTCCATCGGTCGACGGTTGGGACCGCCCTCCACGCGCACCGTGGCGCCGGGAAGCGTGGCGGGGAGGGCGCGGAGCGCCGCATCCACCCGGTCCTGCTCCGCGACCGTGCGCACCCGCACATCGACGGCGAACTCCGCATCGGCCGGCACCGTGTTCGTGGTGCTGCCGGCGCGCAGGAGCGTGGGCGTGACGCTGGTCCCCGCCGCCGCATCGCCGAGCTCGGAGACCGCGAGGAGGAGGTGCGCGGCCTCCACCGCCGCGTTCACGCCGCGCTCCGGTTCCAATCCGGCATGAGCCGCCCGCCCCGAGACGTGCAGCCGATAGAGCGAGACCCCCTTACGGGCGATCTTCACGGCGCCGCCGTCGGCCGACGCCTCGAGCACGAACACCGCGGCGCAGCCGAGCGCCTCCTGCTCGATCAGCGTGCGCGAGCTGGGGGAGCCGAGTTCCTCGTCGCCCGTGATCAGGATGACGACGCCCGTGCGGTCGCTGAGCGAGGCCACGGCGTGCAGAGCCATCACCACGCCCGTCTTCATGTCGAAGCATCCGGGACCGCGGAGCACGCCGTCATCGATGCGGAACGGATGCCGCCGCAACGAGCCGAGCGGCCACACCGTGTCGTGATGCCCGAGGAGCAGTACCGCGGGATCGCCGAACCGCCACCGCAGATGCGTACGACCGTCGATGACGATGCGTTCCGGCGCGACGCCCAGCAGGCGCTCGCCGAGGGCGGCGACGACATCGGCGCTGTGGGCGACGGCGTCGAGGTCATCGGAGGGCGACTCGCAGGAGACCAGTGTCTCGATGTCGGCGAGGACCAGGTCGAGGTCCACGCCGGCCTGCACCGGCATCACGACACCTTCGGCGCCGCGCGGACGCCGTGGTGCAGATAGCGCTCGCCGCCGGGCAGGGAGTAGAACACCACGGCGTGCCAGGCCTGCTCGCCCTCGGGGCGCATCACGAACTCGCCGCGACGGACGGGCACCAGCGGATGCTCCTGCACCGGGTCGGGAAGCATGGCGGCGAGCGGCCCGTTCAGGGTCGTGCGCATACGCAGGCCGTTCTCGTCGCGGAAGATCTCGGTGCGCACGCCCGAGCGGTCGTAGACGCCCTCGAACTCGGAGAAGTCATCCGAGAACGGCTCCTCGGGCGGAGTGAGGCCGGCCGGCAGCTCCAGCGCCGCCAGCTCGCGGAAGATCTCCCCGAACAGCTCGACGTAGAGATCGTGGGTGTTGCCGCCGTTGGTCAGCAGCGTCACTGCGAGGCCCTCCTCGGGGAGGATGCGCAGGAACGACGCCTGCCCGATCGTGTTCCCGTCGTGCCCGATGAGGCGGTGGCCGTTCCAGTCGAACAGGATCCAGCCCACGCCCCACGCGTCTCCGAGCGTGTACGGGTCGGGCATGTCCACCTCACGCTCCTGCATCCGCGCCACGGCGGCCTCGGACAGCACGCGCGTCCCATCGGCGGCCAGTCCGCCTGCCAGGTGCATGCGGGCGAAGGCGAGCACGTCGGCCGTGGTGGAGTTGATGAGTCCGGCCGGGCCCATCGATCGCGGGAGCATCCAGGCGGGCGCGAGGTGCGGACCGTCTTCGTCGACCACGGTGTGCCCGCTGGCCGCCCGGAACATGATCGCCTCCTCCGGGAGGGTCGAGGAGTGGGTGAGTCCGAGGGGCGTGAACACGAGGTCGCGCATGGCCTGATCCCAGGTCGTTCCGGTGACCTTCTCAATCACGCGCCCGGCCAGCGAGAATCCGGAGTTGCAGTACGACATGGTCGCACCGAGCGGGTGGTTCTGCGCGACGCCGTCCAGGAGCGCGACGTACTTCTCGAGTGTCTCGTCGCCGCGGCCGGTGTCGGTGAAGACGTCGCCGTCGATCCCACTGGTGTGATTCAGGAGGTGGCGCAGCGTCACTGTCCGCGTGATCTCCGGGTCGGAGGACGAGAACTCCGGCACGTACGAGACGACCGGGGCATCGAGGTCGAGGACGCCCTGATCGACGAGGCGCATGATCGCGGTCGTCGTCCACACCTTGCCCATCGAGCCGATCTGGAAGACGGAGTCGTCGGTGGTCTCGATGCCCGTGCGCGCGTTGAGTATGCCGTGGTGCGCATATACCGGCTCCTCGCCGAGACGCAGGATGCCGAGAGTCGCGCCCGGCACCTTGTGCGCTGCGGCCAGCGCGCTCAGTCGCTGCTGCCAATGACGGGCGTCGAGGCGGGCGCGCACGGGTGTGCCGGCCGGCGGCGCGTACTGCTCGACCCAGTCGATCACGCGCTGCGAGTAGTCGGCGCGGTGCGACGGAGGACCGGAGAGCACGAACAGGTGCGAGCCGCCGGGGTAGAGCACCAGGCGCGTGGACACGTCGCGTTCGCGCAGCGCTGTGAACCACTGCTCGGCCTGACCGACCGGGCAGCGGTCATCGGCCGCACCCTGCAGGATCAGAGTCGGGGTGGTGACCCGGTCGACCTGCGTGAACGGGGACTGCGCGGAGAGGCGCTCCTCATCGCGCCAGGGGAGCCCGCCGTTCTCCTTCGCCGAGAGGTAATGCCCGAAGTCGGAGGTGCCGCCCATCGAGAAGAGATCGGTGACCACGCCTCCGCCCACGGCCGCCGCGAAGCGGTCGTCGCGCGACGTGAGGAAGCAGGTCATGAATCCGCCGTAGCTGTATCCGGTCACGGCCAGTCGGGCCGGGTCTGCGATGCCCTCGGCGACGAGCTGGTCGATCGGCTCGAGGAAGTCGTTCGCGTCGTTGACGCCCCACCCGCCGGAGACCGCGGAGAAGAACGCGTCGCCGTAGCCGTCGCTGCCGCGGGGGTTGAGGGTGAGGATCGCCCAGCCGCGGCGCGCCAGCACCTGGTGGTACGGGTGGACGAGGTCGGCGGCACCGTTCCAGGCGTTGTGCGGACCGCCGTGGATGTCGAGCAGCAGGGGGAGCGGACCGGCGGCATCGGGATCGCGGCGCAGCCATCCCGTGACGACCGTGCCGTCGGCGATCGTGAAACGGCGCTCCTCCGCCGGGAGGAGATCGAATGCGGGTGTGCCGTAGTCGGTGAGGACACGCGTGGATCCATCCGTGAGGTCCAGCACCGCGATGTCGCCGAAGGATTCCGGCGTCGCGAGCGTGATCGCCGCGGAGGATGCCGCCACCGAGAGTCCTGACACGTTCGCGGTGCCGTCCACGAGGGCCGTGGCGCCCGAACCGTCCGGGGCGACGCGGTACACGTGCGAGTAGCCGTTGTCGCGGAGGCAGAACACGAGGTCCCCGCCGTCCGTGAACTGCGGCATGCCGCCCGGGTAGCCGGGACCACCCGGCATCACGTTGCGATCGAGACTGCGCGTGATGTTCTGCGGTTCGCCGCCGTCGACCGGGAACAGCAGGAGGTCCGCGTTACCGACCTCGGTGTCGGTGCGTCCGGCGGCGACGACATGGCGGCCGTCCGGCGTCCAGCCCACCGCGGTCGCCTGCACATCGGCGGCGCTGACCTGCACGGCCTCGCTGTTCGGATCGGTGGTGGAGCGGACGAACACGGGGACGCGCATCGTCAGATCCGCGTCATCCTCGACGCTCGCGGAGTAGGCGATCCGCGTGCCGTCGGGCGACCAGAACGGGTCGGAGGCGTGGGAGCGGCCGCGGGTGAGGACCGTCACCTTCCCCGAGTCGACGTCGAGCACGTGCAGCTGCTGCACGAGCGTGCCCAGATTGCCCGCACCATCGGCCTTGTAGCCCAGCCGGTCGGTCGAGGCCGGCGCCGAGCGTCGGGCGAGGATGGTCTCCGCGGTCTCGCCGGGAAGCGCCGCGCTGTCGACCGGGGCGGTGAACGCGATGTGTGCGCCGTCGGGGCTCCAGGCCGGAGCGCCGGCGCCGAGCGGGAGAGTCGTGAGTCCGCGGGCCTCGCCACCGCCGGCCGGGAGCAGCCAGAGCTGCGCCGGGCCGTCCTGCGCGCGTAGGAACGCGAGCTGCGACCCGTCGGGGCTCCAGACCGGGGTCGAGTCGGCCGTCGCGTGCGTGAGCGGGACGGGGTCACCGCCGGTGGTCGGCACCTGCCACAGGGCGCGCGTGTCCCGGTCGCCGTCGCGGTCGGTTGTCCGCAGCACGAAGGCGATGCGGGCGCCGTCGGGTGACAGTGCCGGTTGCTCGGGGGTGCGGACGGCGAGCAGGTCGTCGACGGTGACACGGTTCATGGGAGCTCCAATCGGATGGTCAGTTCACTGTGTCCGCTGAGAGCGGGGTCGGTGTTGTGGTCGCGGCCGAAACCAGGGGGATGCTTTGGGAGATGGGCACAGTCCCGATCGGTGCATCCGCGGGCAGCCCCGCGAAATGACAGGCCGCGCCCGCCGTGCCCGTGGGCAGCGGAGGCTCCGCGATCACGCAGAGCTGCCGGTCGGGGCGAGCGGCAGGACCGATCGGGCACCGCGGGTGGAAGCGGCATCCGCTCGGCGGCGCATGCGGATCGGCGGGCTCCACGTCGACAGGGGCGAGCGGGTCGACCGCCAGCAGGTTCCCGTGCCGGGTCGGCGCCGCCTGGAGCAGGTCCCGCGTGTACGGGTGCTGCGGGTCGGCGAGCACCTGCTCGGTCGGCCCGAACTCGACGATGCGGCCGAGGTACATCACCGCGATGTGGTCACTCAGGTAGCGCACCACGGAGAGGTTGTGCGAGATGAAGAGCATCGTCAGGTCGAGCTCCGCCCGCAGGTCGCGCACGAGGTTGAGCACCGAGCCCTGCACCGAGACGTCGAGCGCGGAGGTGATCTCGTCGGCGATCACGAGCTCGGGGCGGGCGGCGAGAGCCCGCGCCAGGGCGATGCGCTGACGCTGTCCGCCCGAGAGCGCCGACGGGAGCGACTGTGCGCGGTCGGCGTCGAGGCTCACCAGGTCGAGCAGGCGGACGACCTCGGCGCGGCGGGCCCTGGTTCCGCGGATGTCGCGGGGGAGGGCCTCGGCGATCGATTCGCCGATCGTCATGCGCGGGTCGAGCGAGGAGAACGGGTCCTGGAACACCATCTGGATGGGGCGGCGGCGGCGGAAGCTGCGCACGTCCACGCCGTCGAGGGTGATCGAGCCCTCGCTGATGGGCGCGAGGCCGATCGCGGCGCGGGCGAGAGTGGACTTACCCGAACCCGACTCGCCCACGAGTCCCACGACGGATCCCGACGGGACCGTGAGGGTCACGTCGTCGACAGCCGTGAGACCTGCGCGGTGCGTGCCGTAGCGCACGCTGACCCGGTCGAAGCGCAGTTCGCTCATCGCAGCACCGTCTCTTCCTCTTCGGCGGCCGTGGCGATGGTCACCGGAACCGCCGTCTCGCCGCTGACCGGATGCCAGCACGCGACCCGATGGCCTTCGGCATCCGCCACGAGCTCGGGATCGGTCTCCCGGCAGAGCTCGGTGGCGAGCGGGCAACGGGCGGCGAACGCGCAGCCGGTGGGGAACGCGCCCGGTGCCGGGGGACGCCCCGGGATCATCTTCAGCGGCTCGCTGCGATCGGCGTCGATCTCGGGCACGACCTCGAGCAGGGCGCGGGTGTACGGGTGCCGGGCGTCGGTGTGGAGGGTCGCCGCGGGCAGGTCCTCCACGATCCGTCCCGCGTACATCACCAGCACGCGGTCGCAGGTCTGTGCGACGACCGCGATGTCGTGGCTGATGAGCAGGATCGCGGCGTCGGTGTCGCGGCGGACACCGGCGAGGAGCTGCAGCACCTGTCGCTGCACCGTGACGTCGAGAGCCGTGGTCGGCTCGTCCGCGATGATGAGGCGCGGGTGGTTCATGAGCCCCATGGCGATCATCGCCCGCTGCCGCATGCCGCCGGAGAACTCGTGCGGGTACTGGTGGGCGCGTCGTGCCGCGGCGGGCACCCGCACCGACTGCAGGCGCTCGATCGCCCGATCCATCGCCTGCTTTCGGGTGATGTCCTGGTGCTCCGACGCGGCCTCGGCGAGCTGCGATCCGATCCGCCTGGTCGGGTTGAACGAGGTCATCGGATCCTGGAAGACCATGGCGAGCGAGGTGCCGAGCAGGCTCCGCACCGCGCGGTCCGATGTCGTCAGCAGCGGGGTGCCGCAGAAGTCCAGTCGTGCGGCGGTGACATCTCCCGGGCGCTCGATGAGCCGGGCGGCGGCCAACGCGGTGAGGCTCTTGCCGGAGCCCGATTCGCCGACCACGCCGATCGCTTCGCCGCGCGAGACCGTGAACGAGACGCCGCGCACGGGGGTGACCCATCCGCTCGGCGTCGGGAAGGAGACGCGCAGATCGTCGACGAGGAGCACCACTTCTTCGTCGTCGACCTGCGCGGGCTGAGCGGCTCGGGGTCGCACGATGGCGGGGAGGCGGTGGCGTCGGCGATCGGAGCGACCGCCCAGGGCCGCCGCTGCGGTCTCGCCGAGGAGGTTGAACGCGAGTCCGGCGATCACCACGGCCACGGCCGGGCCGAGCGCGGCCGCCGGGTTGAGGTAGATCCGGTTCAGGCCCTCGCCCAGCAGCCGGCCCCAGTCGTACTCGGGCACCTGCACGCCCAGGCCGAGGAAGGAGAGCCCGGCGAAGGCGAGCAGCGCAGATCCCGCGGAGACGGTGGCGTTCACGATGAGCGGTTCGCCGATGTTCGGCAGGATGTGCCGGATGAGGATGCGGAACCGCGAGACCCCGGCGACCCGCGCGGCGTCGATGAAGTCGCGTCCGGCGATCGCCGCGGACAGGGTCTGGGTGAGCCGCGCGAACTGCGGCGCCATCGCGAACCCGATCGCGAGGACGGCGCCCGTGGATCCGACCCCGAAGATGACCGCGAAGAACAGCGCGAGCAGGAGTCCGGGGAAGGCGACCGCGATGTTCACGAAGCCGACGATCGGGCGCCCGATCCAGCGGGGGAGCACGGATGGGGCGGTACCGAGCAGCGTGCCGGCGACGACGCCGATGATCACGGCGATCACCGCGAGCACCACCGAGAGCCGGGTCGCGACCAGCACGCGGGCGAGCACGTCGCGACCGAGGGTGTCGGTGCCCAGCAGGTGCGCGGCGCTCGGTCCCTGGGTGATCTCGGTCGGATTCACCTGCTCGGCCTGCGCGCCCCAGATGATCGGCGCGAAGATCGCGGTGAGCGTGACGAGGAGGACCAGGCTGAGCGCGGTGACCCCCAGCGGTGAGCGGACGATGCCCGACCATGCCGTACGTGCCGACATCATGCCTCCCGGATGGTGGATCGAGGGTCGAGGAGGGCGAGGATCACGTCGACCACCAGGTTCACGATGAGCACTCCGATCCCGTAGACGAGCACGATGCCCTGCACGACCGAGTAGTCCTTGGTGAGGATCGATTGCACGATCATGGTGCCCAGGCCCGGCCAGGCGAACACGTTCTCGACCAGCACGGTGCCGGCGACCATGCCCGTCAGGAGCAGACCGGTGAGGGTGAGGGTCGCGGTCATGGCGTTCGGCAGTGCGTGGCGCGAGTAGATCCGGCGCGGCGCGAGCCGCTTGGCCCGGGCGGTGCGGATGAAGTCCTGGCTGAGGACGGACAGCACCTCGACCCGGATGATGCGCGAGAACACCGCCGTGGGGGCGACGGCGAGGGCGATCACGGGGAGTACGAGGGCGAACGGGGCAGTGTTTCCGGCGACGGGGAACCAGTTGAGAGAGACCGCGAAGAAGTAGACGAGTCCGACGGCGAGGAGGAACTCGGGGATCGCCGCGAGGACGACGGATCCGGTCGCGAAGGCCAGCTCGAGGCCGCGACGCCGTCCGCCGCGGGTCGCGACGGCCATCGTCACCCCGAGCGGGACAGAGACCAGCAGCACCAGCACGACGGCGAGCAGGGCGAGCTGCAGGGTCGCGGGCAGCCGGGTGGAGATGATCTCGGAGACCGGCTGCCCGGTGATCATGGACGTGCCCATGTCGCCGGTGAAGAGGCCGCCGATGTAGTGGAAGTACTGCACGAAGAGCGGCTGGTCGAGCCCGAGCGCCGTGCGACGGGCCTCGACGAGCTCGGCCGGAGCGTTCATCCCGAGCGCGGCACGGACCGGGTCGCCCGGCACCAGGTGGATCATGAGGAAGGCAGCCGTGACCAGCACCCACACCGACAGGACGAACTGCCCTCCGCGCCGGACCAGGAAGGACACCCAGGGGTTGTCCGACCGTGCGGATCTGATCAGTATCGCCTGTGTGGCGGTGGTGCTGGCCATCGGCTGCCTCCGGCTCTCGGGTCTACTCGTACATGCGGATCGAGGCGGGGTCGATGCCGTCGCCCTCGGTGAAGGTCACCTTGTTGCCGAACGTCGTCAGCACATTGTTGGCGTACGGGACGACCGACACCGACGTGTACAGGGCCTTCTCGGCGTCGCCCCAGTCGGCGCATCCTTCGGTGCCCGGCTTCGACGAGGCGGCGGTGACGGCGGCGGTGTAGGCGTCGTCCGCCACCGACGCGAAGTTCGTGCCGTTGGGCGGGGTCGGTCCGGAGTAGAACGGCACCAGCATGCTCGGCAGCGAGACCCCCAGCGGAGCAGCGGAGACGTCCCAGTCGCCCGAGGCGAAGAGGGTCTCGCTCAAGGAGGGCGCATCGACGGTCTTGATCGTCACGTCGACACCGAGCTTCTTCCACGATGCCTGCATGAGCTCCGCCGCGGCGCTGCCGCCGTCGCCGAGCGTCGTGGGAGTGAGGAGAGTGATCGTCATCGTCGTCCCGTCCTTCTCACGGATGCCGTCGGAGCCGGCCTTCCATCCGGCGGCATCGAGGCCCGCGGCGGCCTTCTTCTCGTCGAAGGCGGGGAGCAGATCGCCGACGACATCGGCCTGGCAGGGGTTCGGAGCGATCGTGATGAGGCTCTTCGCCGCCGTGCCCTCTCCGCTCGTGAGAACCTGGCGGAGCTGGGCGAGGTCGAGTGCTTCCGCGAGGGCTTCACGCACTGCCTGATCAGAGCCGGGGTGGCCGTCCGCCTGGTTGAAGAACAGCTGTCCGGCCGCCAGCGGCAGCTCGGAGACGAACAGCCCGGCGTCCTGCAGGCGCTGGCGATCCGGGCCGATCACGAGGGCCGTGTTGACCTCGCCGGAGAGCACGAGGTTCGCCGCGGTCGTCTCGTTCGGGATGACTCGGTAGACGACCTTGTCGGGAATGCCCGGCTGCTTCGGATCCCAGTCGCCGGGCCCCCAGGTGAAGTCGTCGCGACGGGTCAGGGTGTACTGGCTGTTCGGCACGACCTCGGTGAGTGTGAACATCCCGGTCGCGCCTTCGCCGGCGGCTCGGGCGTCGGCGTCGTCGACGACGTTGCCGCACACGATCGAGATGCTTCCGATGTTCTCCACGAGGAAGGCATCGGGCCGTCCGCTCGTGACGGTGACGATGCCGCTGGCGTCGTCGCCCGTCGCGGTGGTGCCCGGCTGCACCTGCACGCCGGCGAGGGGAGAGCCGTTCGCCGGATCGCCGATGAACGAGATGTTCGCGGCGACGTCGGAGGCCGTGAGCGGCGAGCCGTCCTGGCAGGTGATGTCGTCGCGCAGCGTGAAGGTCGCCTGCTCCGTCCCGGCTTCCCATTCGGAGGCGAGGCCGGACAGGATCGTCCCGTCGCTCTGCACCTCGACAAGGCGACCGTACAGGTAGCGATCGATCTGTCGAGCGGTGCCGATGACGGTCGTGAACGGGTCGAGCGTGCCCGGGTCCGTGGCGACGGCGGCGGTGAACGTCTTGCCGTCGGCGAGGACGCCTTCGGCGCTGTCACCGCCTCCGGGGGGAGCGCTCGCGGCACAGGACGTCAGGGCGAGCGCCGCAACGCCCAGCAGCGCGATCAGCGGGGTACGAGAACGCATCAGAAGCCTCCAGCAGTGTTCGGGATGGTGCAGGTGGATGGTGCAGGGGGTGGATGGTGCAGCGGGTGAGACGGTGCAGGTCAGAGGGCGCGCAGGTGCTCGACGGCCGCGAAGCCCGCGCGGCCGATCGAGGCGTCCACCAGAGGCTGTCGTTCGGCCAGCGACGCGGCGCGGGTGAACACGGCCACCGCGTACTGCCGGCCGTCGGGATAGGTCACCACGCCGGCCTCGTTGCGCCAGGTGGGCAGCGTGCCGGTCTTCGCCGCGACGCGCACACCAGAGGGGAAGCCGGAGCTCAGGCGGTGCGGCCAGATCTGCTGCGCCATGATGTCGCGTGCCTGACGGCAGGCCTCGGCCGGTGCCGCGGTGTCGGTCCACAGCGCGTCGAGCAGCGTCGTGACATCCCGCGGAGTGGAGTGCGAGGTCTTGATCGGATGCACCGCGTCGAGTGCGAGGATCTGCTCGGCGCTCGCCCCCTCGAACAGCTCGTCGAGGTCGCTGTCGGGTGTGCCGCCGAGATCGGAGACGACCGAGGCGAACAGGTCTTCGCAGCACCCCACGAGCCGCGTCTGCCGCAGCCCCAGGTCGCTGATGACCCGGTTCACGGCATCGCTCCCGAGCCGGTGGTACACGACGTCGGTCGCGGCGTTGTCGCTCATGGTCATCATGTTCTGCGCGAGGTCGCGCCAACTGGCCTCGACGTCGTCCGAGAACCCCGCGGTGCCCACGCCGCCGATGCGGTAGCGCGCCGTCACGGTGGTCCGCTCGGTCGGGTCGAGTTCACCGGCGGCGACCGCACTGACGTACGCCGTGAGCACGAGGATCTTGAACACCGAGGCGAGCACCACGGGCTCGTCGGCATCGACGCTCACCTCCGGGCCGCCCTCTTCGCCGATCTCCCGCGCGTGCAGGAACCCGGTGGCGCCGGCATCCGCGAAGATCGCCGCCGTCGTGCTCATGCGTCGACCCGGCGGTCGGCTCGTCCGGTGTGCAGGTACAGGGCGCGCCCGGTGCCGTCGTCGCCGACGAAGGCGTGCGGCATGCGCATCCCGTGCTCCTGCTTGCGGGGGAGCAGCGTGTCCGTCGTCCAGCCGACGAGTTCGACCGGCTCCGGTACCGGGCCCAGCTCGGCGAAGATCCCCTTCATCGTGCGCTCGAGCCAGATGCGGCCGTCGTCGTCGAGTCGCACGGTCGAGTCCGAGACCGATGACGAATACGTGCCGAGGATGCGGTCCACGTCGACCTCGACCGGCGTCTCCGGGATCGTGGGCAGCGCGGGCATCGTGACCCCGGCCAGCTCCGCGAGCACCCGGGAGGTGATGGCGTGGTAGGCGTCGACCGTCTGCCCGCCGTTCGTGAGGACCGCCACGGCGACCCCCGCGGAGGGCACCATCCGCAGGAACGCGTTCTGCCCGATCGTGCCGCCGTCGTGGCCGATCACGGGGCCACCGTCCCAGTCGAAGATCTCCCAGCCCAGGCCCCAGGCATCGCCCATGAGGCCGAGCTCGGGGAGCTCGACCTGACGCTCCTGCATCGCGCGGACGCTCTCCTCGGACAGCACACGAGTCCCGTCGGGGGCGACGCCGCCGTCCAGGTGCATGCGGGCGTAGCTCACCAGATCATGCGCGGTCATCGCGAGCATCGACCCGGCGGGTGCGTTGGAGCGCACGAGGTTCCAGACCGGTGCGGGAACCGGCTCGTCGCTGCCCTCTGCCGGGATGTGCCCGAGCGCTGCGCGGAACATGATCGCCTCGGAGGCCGTGGTGGCCACATGCGTCAGGCCCAGCGGACCGGCGAGGTGGGTGCGCAGTGCCTGGTCGTACGACGTGCCGCGCAGGACCTCGACGATGCGGCCGAGCACCACGAAGGCGGCGTTGTTGTACGAGAAGCGCTCGCCGGGGGTGAAGAGCTGCGGAGCGTCGGCGATCGTCGCGAGGTACTTCTCCACGGCGTCGTCGCCGACCCCGGTGTCGTTGAAGAGATCGCCCTCGAAGCCGCTCACATGGCTCAGCAGCTGCCGGGCCGTGATCGTGCTCGCTGCCGCATCGTCGCCGATCGCGAAGGCGGGCACGGTGTCGCGCACCGGGGCGTCGATGTCGAGCAGCCCCTCGTCGACGAGCTGCATGATGAGCGTCGCCGTCCAGGTCTTGGTGATCGAGCCGATCTGGAAGACCGAGTCCACGTCGGCTTCGACACCGGTGTTGCGGTTCAGGATTCCTGCGGCGGTGGTGAAGATCTCACCGTCGGCCAGGATCGCGACGGAGGCCGCGGGGATGTGCGCGTCGGCCAGCATCGCGGGAAGGTTCTCCCGCACCCAGCTGCCGATTTCGTTCAGGTCGGACACGTGCGCTCCTCTGCATCGAGTGGGTCGTCGCATTCGGGGCGACGGCGATGGGGCCGAGACTATTCGCGTGCTCCGCCGGCCCGTTGGTGCCGGGCGACGAGACTTGCGCAGACGTTGGTTCGCCCGGACGAAGGATCGATGCCTCAGGCATTCCCTCTTACGGGGCGCCCCGGAAGGGCCTCGGTCACGATCGCGCCGGCGCGCACGACGGGGGTGCCGTGCACATACAGGTGGCGGATGCCCCGCGAGGGCCGGGTCGGGTCGGAGTACGTCGCCCGGTCGGTCAGGGTCGTCGGATCGAGCACCACGATGTCGGCATCGGCTCCGATGGCCAGATGCCCTTTGCCGCGCATGCCGGAGGAGACCTCATCGAGCACCCGCGCGGGCAGGAAGGCGCAGCGACGGAAGGCTTCGAGCCAGCTCCACGTTCCGCTCTCGACGACCATGAGACGAAGAGACTTCGTGAACGTCCCCGCCGTGCGCGGGTGCGTATGTCCGCCGGAGGGGAGAGGCCAGTCGCGCTGCTCGTACACGGCCCGGCCGTCGGTCTCTGCCCACGAGATCGGCATCGCATCGCTCGCGACGATCGAATCGGGGTAGGCGAGGGCGCGGTGCAGGTGCGCGCGATCGAGGGGGTCCGCTTCGTCGAGGAACGTCACGATGCACGCGGCGCCGGGGTCGGCGGCGCGGACTTCGCGCAGCCGGGCCTCGTCGGCGATGCGCTCGCCGGTATCCACGAGCACGAGCGAGCTCGGGGTGATGCCGAGTCCCTTGAGCTTCTCCGGCGCGAGGAAGAACGCGCCGATCGCCGTGCTGCCCGCGCCGTAGGGATAGGCCTCGACCGTCACGCGGGAGCCCGCCGCGCGGCTGCGGTCCAGCAGCGCCAGCACGCGGTCGATGTGGCGCAGCGACGTGCTGTTCACATGGCAGTGGTGCATGGCGGCGCCGGTCTCGGCGGCCGCGCGGACGAGCTCTTCCGACCCGTCGATCGGCGTGCGGGGGTCGGCTTCGATCAGCTCGCGCACGTGCGTGAACGTCGGGGCATGCGCGGCCGCGGCCAGCCGGGCGAGCTCCAGGTACTCGTCCGGATCGGAGCGGGGCGCGTAGCCCATGAGCACACCGATCCCGAGGGCGCCGGCACCCAGCTCGCCCTCGAGCAGGCTCAACCAGCGGCGGCGTTCGGCGGGGGAGGAGGCGCGCTGCCACTCGGGCTTGCCGAGCAGGTCCATCGACGCGGCGAAGTCGGCGACGGGCACCCGGTCGAGGTGCGCGTACGCCCGTGCCTGCGACCAGGAGGCCGAGAATCCGTAGTTCAGGGGGCGTCCGTCTGCTGCGGCGCGTGCGAGAGCCTCGGCGATCGGCATGAGGCCCGCTTCGAGGTCGAGTGCGGTGGTGACGCCGTCCATCGCCTGCAGACGCTGTCCGGCGATCGAGTGCACGTGGCTGTGCAGGTCGACGAAGCCCGGCCCGACGATGAGACCCGTGGCGTCGACGATGTCCGCATCCACCGGCGCCGTGAGCGCGTCGCCGACGGCGGCCACCCGTCCCTCCGCGATCAGGAGGTCGGCGATCCGGTCGGATCCGGTCTTCGGGTCGATGACGCGCCCGCCGCGCAGCAGAGTGTCCACGTGGTCACGATGCCATGCTGAGGGAGGCCGTTCCGGTGCAGTTCGACGAAACCGGGTGCACGTTCCCGTGCCCCCGCACAACCGGCGACGCGTGGCGACGGTCGGCGAGAGGTGCGTGCGCGCGTCCCAGCAGACATAATGAAGTGACGATGTGACCGTGCACACGCGAGGAGGCTAGTGATGTCCACCGCCTCCGAGCGTGCGCGGCTGCCCAGCATCCGCGACGTCGCGCGGCTCGCCGGGGTCTCGCATCAGACCGTGTCCCGGGTGCTGAACGATCATCCGAGCATCCGTCCCGAGACGAAGGCCAAGGTCCTCGACGCGATCGCCGTGCTCGACTACCGGCCGAATCTCGCGGCCAGGGCGCTGGTCACCAGCAAGTCGAACATGCTGGGGATCCTCTCGGCGACGATCGGGGAGTTCGGTCCGACGTCGTCCATCGCGGGGATCGAGGACGCGGCGCGCGAGGAGGGGTACTCGGTCTCGACCCTGAACCTCCCGGCGACGAGTCCCGAGGCGATCGGCAACGCGGTGCGGCAGCTCTCGCGCGAGCAGGTGGACGGGATCGTGGTGCTCGCACCGCAGGTCCGGGTCTTCCATGTCCTTCGCGGCATGTCCGTCGACATGCCGTTCGTCACGCTGCAGACGGCATCCGGCTCGGACGGGGTGAGCCTGTCCGCCGACCAGGTCGCCGGTGCCAGAGCGGCCACGGAGCACCTGACCTCGCTCGGTCACAGTGACATCCTGCACCTGGCGGGGCCGCAGGACTGGATCGAGGCCGAGTCACGCATGCGCGGCTATCTCGACGGGCTGCGCGAAGCCGATCTGCCGACGTTCCCGCCGATCCGTGGCGACTGGACCGCGGACTTCGGGTACTTCGCGGGCAAGGAGCTCTCGCTCCGGCGCGACTTCACCGCCGTGTTCGCCGCCAACGACCTCATGGCGATCGGGCTGATGCACGGGTTCCGCGACTCGGGGATACGCGTCCCGCACGACGTGAGTGTGATCGGTTTCGATGACATCCCCGTCGCGGCGCATGTGGCTCCGTCGCTCAGTACCGTGCACCAGGACTTCCCCGAGCTCGGGCGCCGCGCCGTGCGCATCCTGCTCGCGCAGATCCGTGGTGAGCAGGTGCCGGAGTTCGGCCCGCTGCAGACGATCCTGCGTGCGCGCGAATCCGCCGCATCACGCTGACCGTCGAGAAACCGCGGTGCATCGCTGCGGCGATGGTGCTGCGCCATGCCTGCGTAATGCCTGCGCATCACGGTAGCGACACGAAATCCCGGCGTGGACTTGACAGCGGTCCGCCAGAAGACGACGATATATCGATGTGAACGGTCACATTGAAGGTGACCGCACGTCGCGAGGAATGATCCGTGAGCACCACTGCAACGTTGCCGACTGTGTCAGGCCCGATCCTGGAGATGCGCAGCATCACCAAGGAGTTCCCGGGGGTCAAGGCGCTGGCCGATGTCTCCATCACCGTCCGCGCCGGCGAGATTCACGCGATCTGCGGTGAGAACGGCGCCGGGAAGTCGACCCTGATGAAGGTCCTCTCCGGGGTGTACCCCTACGGGACCTACGAGGGCGAGATCCTGCTGTACGGCGAGGAGCAGCGCTTCAAGGACATCGTCGCCAGCGAGCAGGCCGGCATCGCGATCATCCACCAGGAGCTCGCGCTGATCCCCGAGCTCTCGGTCACCGAGAACATCTTCCTCGGCAACGAGATCTCCCGCGGCGGCCGCATCGACTGGCAGGCGCAGAAGGAGCGCACGATCGAGCTCCTCGCCCGCGTCGGTCTGAGCGAGGACCCGGACGCGCAGATCAAGACCCTGGGCGTCGGCAAGCAGCAGCTGATCGAGATCGCCAAGGCGCTCAACAAGGAGGTCAAGCTCCTGATCCTCGATGAGCCGACCGCCGCGCTCAACGAGAACGACTCCCAGCACCTGCTCGACCTGATCCTCGGCCTCAAGGCCAAGGGCATCGCGTCGATCATGATCAGCCACAAGCTCAACGAGATCGAGCAGATCGCCGATGAGATCACGATCATCCGCGACGGCCGCACGGTCGAGACGCTCGACATCTCCCGCGGCGAGATCAACGAGGACCGCATCATCCGCGGCATGGTCGGCCGCTCGCTCGAGAGCCGCTACCCCGACCGCACGCCCGAGATCGGCGAGGTGTTCTTCGAGGTCAAGGACTGGTGGGTGCAGCATCCGACCGTCCCGGAACGCATGGTCGTCAAGGGCTCGAACATCAACGTCCGCCGCGGCGAGGTCGTCGGCATCGCCGGGCTCATGGGCGCCGGGCGCACCGAGTTCGCCATGAGCATATTCGGTCGCTCCTACGGCAACTTCCTCTCCGGCACCCTGATCAAGGACGGCCAGGAGGTCGCGCTCCACGACGTGTCATCCGCGATCAAGCACGGCCTGGCGTATGTCAGCGAGGACCGCAAGGTGCTCGGGCTCAACCTGCTCGACACCATCAAGCGCTCGGTCGTCGCCGCCAAGCTCTCCAAGATCGCCAAGCGCGGCGTGGTCGATGCGCGTGCCGAATTCGCCGTGGCGGAGGACTACCGCAAGGCCCTGCGCATCAAGACGCCCTCGGTCGAGGAGGGGGTCGGCAAGCTGTCCGGCGGAAACCAGCAGAAGGTCGTGCTGGCGAAGTGGATGTTCACCGACCCCGACCTGCTGATCCTCGACGAGCCGACCCGCGGCATCGACGTGGGCGCGAAGTACGAGATCTACGCGATCATCAACCAGCTCGCGTCACAGGGCAAGGGCGTCATCGTCATCTCCAGCGAGCTGCCCGAGCTGCTCGGCATCTCCGACCGCATCTACACCGTCTTCGAAGGTCGGGTCACCGACTGCATCCCGGCCGACCAGGCGACACCCGAGGACCTCATGCGCAGCATGACCTCGACGAACCAGAAAGCATCCGCATGACCACCGACACCACCGCAACGAAGCGCGGCTTCCACTTCAAGGACATCACGAAGATGTTCGGGGGCGGCCAGTCGACCCTCCGCCAGTTCGGCATCCTCGGCAGCCTCGTCGTGATCCTGGTCGTCTTCCAGGTGCTGACCTGGATCTTCAAGGGCACCGGCCTCACGCTCTCGTCCGGCAACCTGATCAACGTCGTCAACCAGTACTCGTACATCCTGATCCTCGCGATCGGCATGGTGATGGTCATCATCATGGGTCACATCGACCTGTCGGTCGGCTCGGTCGCCGCGTTCACCGGCATCGTGGTCGCGAAGGCCATGGCCGACTGGAACCTCCCCTGGCCGCTCGGTGTGCTCCTCGGCCTCGGCGTCGGCGTGCTCGTGGGTGCCTGGCAAGGGTTCTGGGTGGCGTATGTCGGTGTACCGGCGTTCATCGTGACGCTGGCGGGCATGCTGTTCTTCCGCGGAGCGAACCAGTGGGTCGGCGACTCGCAGTCGATCCCGGTGCCGCAGGGCTTCAAGGTCATCGGCGCCGGCTACCTGCCCGAGCTGTCGTTCATCCCCGTGCCGTTCAACGTCTTCACCATGCTGCTCGCCCTGCTCGGCGTCGCGTGGATCGTCTTCTGGGAGATCCGCACCCGTCGCATCCAGCACAAGATGGGTGCCGAGATGGCGCCGCTGTGGGTGAGCGTCACCAAGGTCGTGCTGATCTCGGTCGTGATCCTCATCGCGGGCTGGTTGTTCGCCACCGGCCGTGAGGGCACCAGCTTCCCGATCTCGGGCATCATCCTGCTCGCGCTCGTCATCCTCTACTCGTTCATCACGAACAACACCGTGTTCGGTCGCCACATCTACGCGGTCGGTGGCAACCGCCAGGCCGCGCGCCTGTCGGGTGTGAAGGACCGCTGGGTCGACTTCTTCGTGATGATGAACATGTCGGTGCTCGCCTCGCTGGCCGGCATGATCTATGTCGCCAGGGCCACGGCCTCGGGGCCGCAGGACGGCAACGGCTGGGAGCTGGATGCGATCGCCTCGGTCTTCATCGGTGGCGCGGCCGTCTCGGGCGGTATCGGAACCGTGATCGGCTCGATCATCGGTGGTCTCGTGATGGCGTTCCTGAACAACGGTCTCGCGCTGCTGGGCGCCGGTGCCGACGTCGTCTCGATGATCAAGGGCCTCGTGCTCCTGTTCGCCGTCGGTGTCGACGTCTGGAACAAGCAGCAGGGCCGCCCGTCGATCACCGGCTTCCTCACGCGTCGCTTCGGCCGCAAGGAGGACCCGATGACCGACACCTTCGACCCGAAGGCGAACTACCCCACCAGTCAGAAGTACGAAGCCCCCGCCGTCGACGAGACGCGCGGATAGTAGGGGTCTCACTGCGCACGCACACGCGTCGAGACCTACACACACCAGAGAAAGAGATCACATGAAGAAGATGCTTCTTACGGCGACAGCGATCGTCGCCGTGGGCGCTTTCGCCCTCACCGGCTGCTCCTCGGAGCGTGGCGGAGACACCGGCGCCGATGGTGGCGACGAGGCGGCAGCAGGCTTCGCCGCCGACGCCACGATCGGTGTCGCCCTCCCGGACAAGACCTCGGAGAACTGGGTCCTCGCCGGTCAGTTGTTCACCGACGGACTCGAGAAGGCCGGGTTCAAGGCCGACGTACAGTACGCGCCGGCCAGCAACACGGTCGCCGAGCAGCAGAACCAGATCCAGGCGATGGTCACCGGTGGCGCCAAGGTCATCATCATCGGCGCCAAGGACGGCAAGCAGCTCGCGACGCAGGTCGAGGCCGCCCGCGACGCCGGTGTCGCCGTCATCGCGTACGACCGTCTGATCGAGAACACGGAGGCCGTCGACTACTACGTCGCGTTCGACAACTTCGAGGTCGGCAAGCTCCAGGGTCAGGCTCTGCTCGACGGTCTCGCCGAGCGTGCGGGCCACGAGGCTCCGTACAACATCGAGCTGTTCTCGGGCTCACCGGATGACGCGAACTCCGCGGTGTTCTTCAACGGCGCCATGGAGGTCCTCCAGCCGAAGATCGACGACGGCACGCTGAAGGTCGTCTCGGGTCAGACCGAGATCGCCCAGACGGCGACCGAGGGCTGGAAGGCCGAGAACGCGCAGCGCCGTATGGACTCGATCCTCACGTCGACCTACAGCTCTGAGACGCTCGACGGCGTCCTGTCCCCGAACGACACGCTCGCTCGCGCCATCATCACCTCGGTGCAGGGTGCGGGCAAGGATGTCCCGGTCGTCACCGGCCAGGACTCCGAGGTCGAGTCGGTGAAGTCGATCATGGAGGGCATCCAGTACTCCACGATCAACAAGGACACCACGCTCCTCGTCGAGCAGTCGATCAAGATGGTCGGCCAGCTCCAGAAGGGCGAAGAGGTCGACGTGAACGACACCGAGCAGTACGACAACGGTGCGAAGGTCGTTCCCGCGTTCCTGCTGCCTCCGGTCATCGTCACGAAGGAGAACGCGGCCGAGGCGTACGCCAACGTCCCGAGCCTCCTCGAGATCGTGAAGTCGTACCAGTAATCCCGCAGCATCCACGGGCCGTCCGGACCTTCGGGTTCGGGCGGCCCGTTCGCTGTGTCCCGCTTCCGGTCGCCGTTTCCTGCTACCGGTCGCCACCGTTCAGAACGGAGCGGGCACTGTTGAATCGGTGAACGTCACCGTGTTCTGGGGCGGCGGCCGATCGATGTACGTGCGTCCGGTCGGGCTCGTCCACTCCAGCACGCCACCCGCACACTGTTCGACCTGCCAGGGGGAGTGGTGCTTGAGCATGTGATGTCGTCGGCAGAACGCGGCGAGATTCACATCCGTGGTCGCGCCCCCGGTCGAAGCCGCGTGATTGTGGTCGAGATCGCACTTCCGTGCCCCGATCCCGCACCCGGGGAACCGGCACCGCTGATCCCGCGCGCGCAGATGCCGTCGCAACTGCTCGCTCGGCCGGTAGCGGTCGACGGCGAGCAGCGCGCCGGAGATCGGATGCGTCAGCACACGATCCCAGCCCACGGCCGAGCCGGCCAGCCTGCGGGCGGTCGTGATGTCGATCGGCGTCGTGCCGTCGAGCAGGGCTGGCGGCGGTGTCTCGTGTCGAAGGGCGCCGTCGCCGCCGGTGAGAGATGACTCCGAGGAGCGAAGGTCATCGTCCATCAGAGACATCACCGGCACGGAGACCTCGACGCGGGCGCGGATCTCGCCGAGCAGCCCGTCGGTCGTGTCGTGTCCTGCGGGGGTTCCCGTGAGCAGGAGGTCGGCGAGCAGGTCGGCACGCAACTGGTCGATCGTGCGCTCGTCTGCCGGAGGGGCATCGGGGCCGGCATCTCTCGCCGCGTGGGCATTGTCTTTCTTCACCGCGTGCGCCATCTGCGAGAGCCGGTCGAACATGCCGTGGATGAGCGCGGCCGGGCCGCGGGTTGCGAGCTCGGCCATCCCGTCGTCGAGATCTCTCGCCCACACGCGGCGGCCCTTGCGGGCCTCGCGGTGCCGTTCGCTGACCGTGCGCTCCTGGAACCGTTCGGCCAGGCGCCGCGCGAGCCGCCGTAGCCGGTTCGGGGACTCGGTCTCGGCGATCGCCACCGCTTCGGCGGCGTAGGCCTGCCGGTCGGCCGCATCGTCGAGGTGGGCGCCCGCGTCGACGATCACCCGCGCATGCGCACCGCTGATGCGCCCCTCGCCCTGCGCCTCCCACACCGTCGGGAAGCGCTCGACGAGCCAGGAGGCCTCTGCCATCCGTCGCTCGATCGTGCGGTCGCTCAGGTGCTGCGCGGCGCCGATCTCGGCCGCCACCGTGCGGATCGCCATGTCGCCATGATCGGGATGCGCAGCCTCGCGGGCGATGTCGATCGCCAGACGCCCGGCCATCGCGAGCATGCCGTCTCTGGCCGCGTGCATGCTGCTCAGCGTCGCCTCTGCCGCCTCGAGCGACGCCACCAGAATCGGCGAGCATCGCCATCTGGGAGTCGGTCGCGTGGAGCAGTGCTGTCATGACTTCAGTCCATCACGAACCACCGACATTCGAAACTATGTTCACCGAGATTCCGGCATCCGATCGCGACCGTCTCGGGCATCGTCGACGACGGCGAGAGCGAGCTCGCAGAACATCGATTCCGCCCACGAGAACCAGGCGCGGGAGAAGACAGCCGGGTCGTCGATGTCGATGCTCTCGTGGATGTGTCCCGTGCCGGCATCCGAGGCGGCGATCACCGCGAGAGCGCGCGCACGGTCTTCGGGGGAGCCGACGAGCCCTTCGACGGCGAGCGCGATCGGCCAGACCCGGCGATCCCGCGTATGCGGACTCCCGATACCGGTCAGCGCGGTTCCGGAGAACCAGTACGGGTTCGCGGGGCTGAGGATCACCTCGCGTGTGGCCGCCCAGATGTCGCGATCGAGCACATCCGGCGCGATGAGGGGCAGGGACAACAGCGAAGGAGTGTTGGCGTCGTCCATGATGAGCGCACCGCCGAATCCATCGACCTCGTAGGCGTAGATCGCGCGCCCGTCGGCGGACGCGACCACCCCGTGCGCGTGCACGCCGGCCCGCAGCTCGCCGGAGAGTCGTCGGGCATCGGCGGCCAGCGCGGCGTCGGCGAGGACCTCGTCGGCGATTTCCGCGATGTTGCGAAGCGCCTGGGAGGCGAAGAGGTTCGCGGGGATGTTGTAGCCGTAGGTACAGGCATCGTCCGAGGGGCGGAAAGCGCTCCAGGTCATGCCCGTGTCGGCGACAGCCGACCCGCGTCCCCCTCGGGCCAGCGTCTCGGTGGGGATCGCGCCCGGCCGTTCGAACCGGTAGGCAGAGCGGTCGTGGTGCTGTTCTTCGCGCAGTTGCGTCACGATCGAACGCAGCACGGCGGGGGTTCCGTCCTCGACGAGGAACGCGCTGCGCCCGGTGTGGCGCCAGAGCGCGTGCGCCAGCGTGACCGGATAGCAGAGGCTGTCGACCTCGTACTTCTGCTCCCAGACGGCGGGATCGTCGCAGACGTCGTCCGGGTCGTAGTGTGCGCCGGTCGGTCCGTCGTTGAAGGCGTTCGCGTAGGAGTCGTGCGCGATGAACGCCATCTGCCGACGGACCACACGCTCCACCAGGTCGGCCAGCTGCGGGGCGCGGTCGACGAATCGCAGGTACGGCGTGAGCTGGGTCGTCGAATCACGCAGCCACATCGCCGGGATGTCACCGGTGATCACGAACACCCTCCCAGTCGGGTCGATGCCCACGGTGTCGGTGAGGGTGCGCAGCAGCGCGGCTTCGACCAGGTCGCCGATGCGCGTCCCGCACAGCTCCCGGACTTCGTCGGCCGCGTGGCGGAGCAGCCCGCGCGTGTGAGCATCCGGCGTGAACGCGGTCAGCTCTCCCATCCGGTGCGACCCTTCCCATCGGTGATCCGCACGGTGACCGCGTCGGCGGGGGGATCGTGAGTGGATGCCGTCCAGGCGAGCACCTCCGCGGGCGCTGCCTCTGGGCGGCCTGCCGCCCAGGACCCCAGTTCATCCGCGCCGAGGACGAAGGGCAGCACCGCGCCGGACCGCGCCTCGACGCGCACGCGGCGGACGCTGAGCAGCGTGCGTCGGCGCGGCCGCAGTCCGCGCTCGTGTCGTCTGCCGTACAGCGGCACGGCGAGCGAGACGGCCGAGTCGGAGGAGTTGACGATGTCGGCGTGGAGGGTGACCGTGTCGCCGTCGTTCAGCGCGTCGGTCGCGATCCCGGGGTCGGCGGGGCGCAGGGTCACCGTGATCCCGGCCGGCGCTCCGGCACCGAAGAGCTGACCGACGGGGATGCGGGCGTCGACGTACCCGCGTGCCGTCTCCATCCGCTCGTCGTGGGCGACGGGGAGGACACCGTCCACGCGCGGGTGCGTGGCCGGCAGGAGTCCGCCACCGCGGCCGCCGGCGATCACGTCGACGATGGCCGCCCCGCCGGCGGGCCCGGGGAACGGAGACACGATCAGGGCGTCGCAGAGCGGGATCAGCTCGTCGAGCGGTCGAGGGCGACCGTCGATCAGCACCGCGATCACCAGCGGAACGGCGGCGCGGGCGGCGCGGAGCAGGGCGAGCTGCTCGGCGGGCAGGGCCAGGCGGGAGAGATCGACGCCCTCGCCGTTCGTGGTGTCCGGCGCCGGTCCGTCGACAGCGCCGTTGTCCGCGAACTCGTCCTCGTAGCTGCGCCTGCTCGTTCCTCCCAGCACGACGACAGCGGCCGTCGCGCCGGCGAGAGCGTCGTCGACGGCGGCGGTCGCCTCGTCGGAGAGCGCTGTGCGATGGCCCGACCCCTGCGCGTACCTCACGTTGCCGACACCGTGACGCGCCTCGAGAGCGGAGCGGACCGTGGAGACACCCGGATCGTCCTGCGGGCGCGGAGGGGTGTAGTCGCCCAACTGTGCTTCGAGGTCATCGGCGTTGGGGCCGATCACCGCGACGACGGCCGAGGCCGGGAGGGGGAGTGCGTCGTCGTCGTGCACCAGCACGCAGGCCTGGGCCGCCGCGCGAGAGACGAGCGCGATGAACTCACGGGTGGTCGCGGCGTCCGGCTCCGCTGCGTGGTCCCTCGATATCGACCCGTCGAGCAGTCCCACGCGCTCCTTGAGGGCGAGCACCCGATCGGCGGCACGCGTCACGTCGGCCTCATCGAGGATCCCGCGCTGGACCGCCTCCTCCACGTGGGTGAAGGCCTCGTCCCACAGGCTCAGGTCGACACCCGCATGGATGGCGAGCGCGGCGGCGGTGGCCGGATCCGGTGTGCTGTCGCGCAGCCGATCGACAGCGGTGCCGTCGGCCATGACGATGCCCGTCCAGTTCCAGTCGTCGCGCAGCGTGCCGGTGAGCAGGTCTCTGTTCGCGGTGCAGGCGACGCCGTCGATGTCGTTGTATGCCGCCATGAATCCGGCGACACCTGCTCGAGCGGCGGCGTAGGCGGGGCGCAGGTGGATCTCGCCCAGTTCCCGCCGACCGATCGGCGCCCCCGATCCGTTCCTGCCGCCGATCCCCGCGCCCTGAGCGGCGAGGTGCTTGGCCACGACGGCGATGTGGTCGCCGTCGATCCGGCCGTCCGATCGGGAGCCCTGCATACCTCGCACCGTTGCCTCCATGAGTGCGGCTGCCAGGGCGGGGTCCTCGCTGAAGCACTCCTCCGCCCGCCCCCATCGAGGGTCCCGCAGGATGTCGAGTCCCGATACCAGAGCCACGTGAGCGCCGCGGGCCCGGGTCTCGGCGGCGATGTGCGCTGCGAGCTGCGCGGTGAGCTCGGGGTCCATGCCTGCGCCCAGCGCCAGGTTCACCGGCACGGTGGTGCCGCCGAGCGCCATGAGTCCGTGCGGCACCTCCTCCACGAAGAGCGTCGGCAGCCCGGCGCCCCGAGTGCGCACGAAATCCTGCACGAGCTCATAGGTCTCCGCGCTGCGCGCGGGTGGGATCCCGTTGCTCCAGCGCACCTGCGACCAGGGGTCGGCGCGGAGCACGCCGTAGAGGGCTCCGATGCCGCCCCAGCGGTCGACCTCGCGCCGCAGGACGTCGGTGATCCGGGGAGCGCCGTCGACCCAGCGGACGGCCTCCCACCCCTTCAGGCGCTGGTTGATCTGGCCGACCCGTTCGCGGAGCGGCAGGCTCGCCGACGACGGGGTCATCCCTTGATCGCCCCCGAGACGAGTGCCCGCTGCATCTGCCGCTGCAGCACCGTGTACACGAGGTACACCGGCAGCAGTGTCAGGAGCGTGCCGGCCATGAGCACGCCGTAGTCGGTGCCGGCGTCGACCTTGAGCGTGGGAAGAGCGACCTGGATGGTGCGCTGAGCGGTGTCCGGACCGATGAGGATGAGCGGATAGAGGTAGGCGTTCCAGAAGGACAGGAAGTTCAGCAGCAGCACGGTCGCGATGCCGGGGATGCAGATCGGCAGGTACACCTGCCGCAGCACCTGTAGCGTCGTCGCCCCGTCCATCGACGCCGCCTCTTCCAGCTCGCGCGGAATCGTGCGCATGAACGCCGTGAGGATCACGATCGAGAGGGGGAGGGCGGTGGCGGGAAGGAGCAGCACGACGAAAGTGCGCGTGTGGAACAGGCCGACCGACGCCGCCAGGAGGAAGGTCGGGAAGAGGGCGGCGAAGGAGGGGATCAGGAAGCCGAGGCTGAAGGTCGTCTCGATGATCCGGCCCAGACGACCCTTCGCACGGGCGAGCGCGAACGACGCAGGCAGCGCCAGCACCAGGGTGAGCGCCAATGCGCCGACCGTCGTGAGGGCGGAGTTCGCGATCGCCAGACCCAGATCCGCCTGACGGAACGCGGTGGTGAAGTTCGAGAAGTCCCAGGTCGTGGGAAGCGCGAGGGGGGACTCGAAGATCTCCTCGTTCGACTTGAACGACGACGAGATGAAGTAGTAGAAGGGGATGAGCAGGGCAGCTGCGTACAGCCACGCGAGAGCGCCGCTGGTGAGGGAGCCCACTCGGTCGCGGAGGGGGAGGACGGTGCGTGATGCCATGGGAGAGATCCTTCGTCCGATCAGTGGGTGGCGCGCAGCGTGCGACGGATCAGCCACATGCCCAGCAGCCCGAGGATGAAGAGGATCACCCCGACCGCCTGGCTGTAGCCGAGATCGGTCTCGACGAACGCCTTGCTGTAGATGAGGTACGACAGTGTCGTCGTCGACGTGCCGGGGCCACCCTGCGTGAGCAGCAGCACGGTCTGCGCCGAGTTGAACAGCAGCGACAGGAACTGCAGCATCGTGACCACGCCGATGAAGTCCTGGGCGATGGGCCAGTACATCCGCCACGCCACTCGCCAGTCGCTCGCACCGTCGACGCGCGCCGCCTGCACGATCTCGGTGTCGACGCCGTCGAGCCGGGCGGCGATGAGCACGGCGGAGTATCCGATCCCGCTCCACAGCTCGACCGCGATGATCGCGCCGAGTGCCGTGTTCGGGTCGGCCAGCCAGGCGTTGCCCTGCAATCCGAGCGGGGTGAGGATGCCGTTCACGAGGCCATCCGGGTTCAGCATCGCGTAGAAGACCATCGCCGTGGCCGGTGCCGACATGAGCGCCGGGATGAACAGCAGATAGCGCAGGACCTTGTGTCCGCGCGGCTTCTGGACCACGTAGAAGGCGAGGAGGAACGCCAGCACGATCATGATCGGGAGCCCGATGACGATCTGCAGGGCGGAGTTGCCGAGCGCGGCCCAGAAGGTGGTGTCGGTGAACACTGCGCGGAAGTTGTCCCACCCGGCGAACGTGGGCGTCTCGAGCATCCCCGGCCAGTCGAGGAACGCGATCACGAAGATCGCGATGACCGGCCCGATCATGAACACCGCGTACCAGATGAGGGCGGGCAGGGCGAGGCCGGGGAACCTCTCGCGCAGGGGCGATCGTCGGGAGGGGATCTGAGCGGGGGGAATCGGGGGCAGCTGTGCCGTGGTGTCCGGCGTCGCGATCGCAGTCATGGTGTCCTTCCGGGCCGTCAGGCCGCGCGGTATGCCTTCTCGAACGTGTCGATGATCTGATCCGCGGACGCGCGGCCGTAGGCCATCGCCGTGGCCCGGATCATGGGTTCGAACACGGAGTCCGGAATGAGCAGGTCGGGCAGCATGACCGGCGTCACCTGGTCGGTGGTGAGCTGGGAAGCCTGGGCGACCAGGGGGAAGTCCTTGCTGACCACGTCGGTGATGCGGTTCATGTCACGCCCCGATCCGAGGATGAAGTCGCTCGTGACCTCGGGCGAGTAGAGGTTCTGGATGAAGGGCTTCAGCAGATCGAGCTTCTCCGCACCGTTCGCGCTGATCCAGATGCCGTGCCCGTTGTAGCTCTGGATGACCGTGGGGTGATCGACGACGCCGCCTCGCGAGGGCTTCGGCCATCCGCCCACGGCGACTTCGGTCGCGCGCTCCGCGGGGACGAGAGCGAGAGCCGACGACATCGCCGGCACGATCGCCGCCTTGCGGGTGTTGAACTGCGTGAGTTCGGAGTCGGATGTGTAGCCCTGCACATTGTCGACGAAGACCCCGGCGTCGCGCAGTTCGACGAAATGCTCGACTCCGGCGACGGCTCCGGGGAATTCGGAGAGCTTCCCGGTCGAGAACGCCTGCTTCACCTCGTCCCTGGTGAGGAAGCCCTGGAGGATCTGGAGGAACATCTTCTGGCCGCTCCAGTCCGACCCGCCGACGGTCACCGGGCCGATCCCCTTCGAGCGCAGCGCGTCGGCGACGGCGATCAGTTCATCCGACGTGGTCGGCAGCTGCACCCCTGCTTCTTCGAGCAGGCCGGTGTTGAACGACACGGGCCAGTTCGTCCGGGTGAAGGGGAACGCGCGCAGGCGGCCTTCATCGTCCGTCCACTCCTCGAGTGCCTCGGGGATGATCTTGCCGCGAAGGTCCCATTCGTCCAGCAGGTCCTGCACGGGCGCGGTGGCGCCGAGTCGAGTCCACGAGAGCGTGCGGCCCTGAAGGTTCACCATCGCGACGTCGGCTTCTTTGCCCGCGAGTGAACTCGTCTCGAAGACGATCGGCAGGTCGGAGCCGTTCTTCAGCAGGGCGACGGGTGTGTCGGTTGCCCGCGTGTAGGCGGCGACCACGTCCGAGAACACCTGGGCTCCCGACACCGCACCGCTCAGCTGCGTGTGCACGGAGATCGATCCGGCGACGCCGGAGGTCGGCATGAGGGGCCCGCATCCGGTGAGCAGCGGGATCATCACTCCGCCGCCGATCACGGTGCCGAGAAAGGTGCGTCTGTCGATGCCTTCGGTCATGAGACCTCCTGAGAGCTGCGGTGCGTCTGTGGGGGACGATGTGCGCCAGACGTTCTTTGTATAGCGGTACACATCAACGTGCGATTAATGTATACCGCTTTACAAGATCGGGTCAACCCCCTAATCTCGGTGGTGATGAACGAGAACAGACCTGCCAGGGCGACCATCGCCGCCGTCGCTGCCCGAGCCGGGGTTTCCCCGTCGGCGGTGTCGCACGTCTTCAACGGGCGCCCCAACGTCTCGGCCGCCACCGAAGCCCGCATCCGGGCCGCCGCCGACGAGCTGCACTGGCGCCCCAACTATGCGAGCCGCAAGGTCAGCGGCCGGGGCGGGAGGAGCCTCGGCCTGGTCGTCGCCCGCTCCGGAGACACCTTCGAGCGCGACCCGTTCTTCATGCGTCTGATCGCCGGCCTCACCGAACCGCTCGCCGAGATCGGCTGGTCGCTGTCCCTGACGCTCGTGCGGGCCGAGGACGAGCAGCGCGTCTATCGGGAGTGGTGGAGCGAGCAGCGAGTGGATGCGTTCCTCCTCGTGGACGTTCGCGATGCCGATCCCCGTATCGGTCATCTGCGAGAGCTCGGTGCTCCTGCCGTCCTGCTCGGATCCCCGGTCGACGACGCGGTGCCGGCGGTGACCGTGCAGGACGACGCCGCGTACGACGAGGTGCTCGAGCATCTGGGGGCACTCGGCCATCGAGCCCTCGCGCGCGTCAGCGATTCGCCGGGGCTGCTCCATTCCCGCGATCGCGACCGCCGCTTCTCGGACGCCGCTCGTGAGCACGGCATGATCCCGACCATCCTGCATTGGGCGCCCGAGGCAACGGATCCCGTCGAGGACATCCTTGGACGGCTCGGCGACGCCACGGCGCTCCTCGTCGACAGTGAGGCGATGGCAGCCGAGATCATCGCGCATGCACCCGAGCTCGGCGTCCGGATTCCGGAGCAGCTGTCCGTGATCGCGTGGGAGGACTCCTGGGTGTCGACCCTCGTCCGCCCGCGGATCACCGCCCTGGATGCCCCGGTGGAGGAGAGCGCACGCACAGCCGTGAAGCTGCTCGCACAGCTCGTCGACGGGCAGCCCGCCGCGTCGCAGGTCGTCTCTGCGCGCCGCCTGATCGTCCGTGAATCCACAGCCCCGGCCCCCATGACCCCGCAGACCGCAGATCGAGAAGGATGACACACCCGTGACTGACCGCACTCCGCGTTTCGGAGCGAACTACACGCCCTCCCAAGACTGGATGTTCCAGTGGATGGACATCGACGCCGACGCGGTCCGAGCCGATTTCGAGGCACTGGCCGGCCTCGGGCTCGATCACGTCAGGGTGTTCCCGCTCTGGCCCGTGCTCCAGCCGAACCGCACCCTGATCCGGCGCAAGGCTCTGCAGGACATCGCTGTCGTGGCCGACGTGGCTGCCGAATTCGAGCTCGACATCGCCGTCGACGTCATCCAGGGCCACATGTCCGGGTTCGACTTCGTGCCCGCCTGGCTCGTCAACTGGCACGAGGGCAACATGTTCGTCGACGAGGCGGCCATCCAGGCGCAGGCCGCGCTCGTGAGCGCGGTCTACGACGCCGTGCGCGACCGCCCCAATCTGATCGGACTCACGCTGGGCAACGAGCTCAACCAGTTCCAGCTGCCGAACCCGGCGGCGATGCCGGCGGACAGCGATCAGATCGCCCACTGGCTGACGACGCTGCTGGAGGCGCCGGTCGACCCCGACCCGCGCCACCTGTTCACCCACAGCGAGAACGATCACCTCTGGTACCGCGACGGGCATCCGTTCCTCCCGGAGCACGCGTCTCGGCTGGGGGACATCACGACCGTCCACTCCTGGATCTTCAACGGCACGGCGAAGCGGTACGGCGGGCTGTCGTCGCAGTCGGTGCGTCATGCCGAGTGGATGATCGAGCTCTCGAAGGCCTTCGCCACGGATCCGCAGCGACTGGTTTGGCTCCAGGAGGTCGGGGCGCCGTCGATGAACCTGACGGATGCGGAGATGCCGGAGTTCGCCTCCCGCACCGTCGAGGCCGCGCTCAGCTCGCCGGGCCTCTACGGCATCACCTGGTGGTGCTCGCACGACGTGTCCCGATCCCTCGGCGACTACAAGGATCTGGAGTACTCCCTCGGTCTTCTCGACGTGGACAACGCCGTCAAGCCGCTCGGGCGCAGGTTCGCGGAGCTGGTCGCCGACGCGCGCGCCGGAGCGGGAACCACGGTGATGCCGCGGACCGTCGGTGTGGTGGTCGATGTCGACGACGACGATCTGCCGACCTCGCGCGCCGACCTCGCCCCCGGCGGACGGGTGTTCGAGCGCTGGCACGATCTGCGCGCGCAGGGTCGACCGGTGACGGTGGTGACATCGCGCACGGCCGCAGACCCTCGGGCGCTGGCGGATCGAGGCATCACTGCTCTCGACACGGTTCCGAACCGGGCGGGCTGAGCGCTAATCCCAGATGGGGTCGTCGGGGTCGGGGGAGTCCGTGCCGTCGGCGTCGGTCATGATGCGTGCGTCGGCGATCCATGACGTCAGCGAATCGTCGTGGAGCATGTGCGGTCGCGGTGCGCCGAGCAGATCGGGGTTCGTCACGACGTCCAGCGGCGCATCGCTCGCGAAGACGACGACGTTGCCGAGTGGTCCTTCGTCATCGTTCGGTTCCGCGTCGAGAACCACGGCGACGTGATCGAACACCGAGCTCAGCGTGGCCGCCTGTCGCCGTGAGTACTCGAACGGATGCCCGTCGAGCAGGTTCACCGCCACGACGCCGTCTGCGGCGGAGCGCGCGGCGACCCGGCGGTAGAACTCCTGACTGGCCACCCGATGTCGGATGACGGCGGCATCCCAGAGGTCGACGACGGTGAAGCGTGCATCCGTCCACTCGTCCGGAAGCTCCGCGTCGGCGACCGCTCGCGCATCGCCGAAGATGACCCGCAGATCGGCGCCGGCGGGCAGGGGCAGTGCCGCGATCACCGCTTCGTAGAGAGCGGGCTCGAACTCGACCACGAGCTGGGGTGATCCGGCACGCGTGGCCTCGACATAGCGCGCCAGCGTGAGTGCTCCGGCTCCCAGATGCACGGTGAACAGCGGTGCACCGGGCTCGGCCGCCGCATCCATCGCTCGGGCGATGTGCCGGGTGTAGTCGTATTCGAGCTCGGTGGGCTCCGTCATCGACACGACGGACTGCGGAATCCCATCGACGCTGAGTTCGTAGCGACCGGGTCGCTTTCTCGACTGCACCAGCTTCGCCTTGCGATTGTCGAGCATGAGCGAGAACACCCGGCGATTCCTTGGCACCCCTCGATTTTAGGCTGGCCGCCGCACACATCGCGCGCGGCTACCCTGGAGGGAACATGGCACATCTTCTCGGGGCTGAAGCCCTGCACCTCGAATATCCGACCAGGGTCGTCTTCGACTCCGTGACCCTCGGCATCGAAGAGGGTGACCGCATCGGCATCGTCGGCCGCAACGGCGACGGAAAGTCCAGCCTCCTCGGCATGCTCGCCGGCATCAAGGAGCCGAACTCCGGCCGCGTCACGGTGCGCGGCGGCACGCGCATCGGCGTGCTCGACCAGGCCGACAACCTGCCGGACGACCTCACGATCAGCGCCGCCGTGGTCGGCGACACCCCGGAGTACGAGTGGGCGGGTGACGCGCGAATCCGCGACGTGATCGACGGGCTCCTCACCGACCTGCCGTGGGATGCCGAGATCGGCTCGCTCAGCGGTGGCCAGCGGCGCCGGGTGTCTCTCGCGAAGCTGCTCACCGGCGACTGGGACGTCATCGCCCTCGACGAGCCCACCAACCACCTCGATGTCGAGGCGATCACGTGGCTCGCCGCGCATCTCAAGAAGCGCTGGTCTCAGAACTCGGGCGCGCTCATGGTCGTGACCCACGACCGGTGGTTCCTCGACGAGATCTGCACCGAGACCTGGGAGGTGCACGACCGCATCGTCGAGCCCTTCGAGGGCGGTTACGCCGCCTACATCCTGCAGCGCGTCGAGCGCGACCGCATGGCCTCGGCGACCGAGGCGAAGCGTCAGAACCTCGCCAAGAAGGAGCTCGCGTGGCTCCGCCGCGGCGCCCCTGCCCGCACGGCGAAGCCGAAGTTCCGCATCGACGCGGCCAACGAGCTCATCGCCGACGTGCCCGAGATCCGCGACAAGGTGTCGCTGCAGTCGCTCGCGGTCTCGCGCCTGGGCAAGGACGTGGTCGATCTGCTCGATGTCGGCGTGACATACCCGACGGCGGATGGCGGCGAGAAGGTCGTGCTCCGCGACATCGAGTGGCGCATCGCGCCGGGGGAGCGCACCGGCATCCTCGGGGTGAACGGCGCGGGCAAGTCCACCCTCCTCGGGCTCATCTCCGGCACGGTGGAACCCACGGTCGGCCGGGTCAAGCGCGGCACGACGGTGAAAGTGAAGACGCTCACCCAGCGCCTCGACGAGCTCACGCAGCACTGGAAGGACCCGGTGCGCGTGATCATCTCGGGTCTGCGCACCTCGTACTCGATGGGTGCCGGCTCCAAGGCGCAGGACCTCACGCCGGGGCAGCTGCTCGAGCGGCTCGGGTTCGACTCCGCCCAGCTCTCCACCCCGGTCAAGGACCTCTCGGGTGGCCAGCAGCGCCGTCTGCAGCTGCTGCTCGTGCTGCTCGACCAGCCGAACGTGCTGATCCTCGACGAGCCGACGAACGATCTCGACACCGACATGCTGGCCGCGATCGAAGACCTGCTCGACTCCTGGTCGGGCACGCTCCTGGTCGTCAGCCACGACCGGTACTTCCTGGAGCGCGTCACGGACCAGCAGTACGCGATCCTCGACGGACACCTGCGCCACCTTCCCGGCGGGGTCGACGAGTACCTGCGACTGCGCCACCTGCAGGCGTCGGCGGGCTCGAAGCAGACCGCGACGTCAGCAGCTACGGCGACGGCGACGGCAGCCGCCTCAGGTCTCGACGGTGCCGCTCTCCGCACCGCGCAGAAGGAGATCGCCTCCCTCGAACGGCGCATCCAGAAGCTGACGCAGCAGGTGAACGCCGCCAAGACCGCGCTCGCCGATCACGACCAGGCCGACTATGCGGGCCTCGGCGATCGCATGAAGAAGATCAGCGATCAGCAGGCCGAGATCGAGGAGTTGGAGCTGCGCTGGTTCGAACTCACCGAGGAGATCGGCTGACCGAGGAATATCCTTCTTCCAACGCTGTTGGGAGGTAGGGATGGAAGGCCTCGAAGTAACAGTCCTGCTCGGACTCACGATTCTCGTCGGAACCCTGATCGCCCCGCGCGTGCGTCTCGCGCTGCCCCTCGTCCTGGTCATCTTCGGACTGCTGCTCGGCTTCGTGCCGCAGCTGCGCGAGGTGCAGCTGCCGCCCGAGACGGTGCTGCTGCTGTTCCTCCCGGTGATGCTGTTCTGGGAGAGCCTCACGACGTCGCTGCGCTCGATCCGCCGCGACTTCCGCTACATCCTGCCGATGAGCACGGTGCTCGTGGTCGCGTCGGCCTTCGCGGTCGCCGGCATCGGGGTGCTGTTCGGGATGCCGTGGGAGATCGCGCTCATCCTGGGGGCCGCGGTCGCCCCGCCGGATGCCACGGCCGTGGCGGCGCTCGGGCGGCTGCTGCCGCGCCGCATGTTCATGAAGCTGAAGGCCGAGAGCCTCACCAACGACGGCACGGCGCTCGTGCTGTACGCGATCGCGGTGTCGCTCGCGCTCGGCGGCCAGATCACCCCGCTCTCGGTCACGCTCGACGTGCTGATCTCGTACGTCGGGGGGATCGGCGCCGGTGTCGCGATCGCCGGTCTGGGGTACCTGCTGCTGCGGCGCACCTCCTCGACGATCGTGATCAACGTCGCGCTGCTGCTGATCCCGTTCACGGCGTTCCTCGCGGCCGAGATGATCCACGCCTCCGGGGTGCTCGCGGTCGTGGTGGCCGGGCTCATCGTCGCCTACGTGTCGCCGCGGGTGACCACCGCGTCCTCCCGCCGACAGGCCGATGCGGCCTGGCCGTTCGGAGTGTTCCTGCTCAATGGCGCCCTGTTCGTGCTGATCGGCCTCGAGGTGCAGTACGTCGCGCACGAGATCTCGGTGGCGGCGATCGGCCGCCTCGTGCTGATCACGCTCGCGGTGTGGGCGACCCTCCTGGTCGTGCGCTACGTGTTCCAGGTGCTGAACGTGCTCTTCCAGCGCCAGGGCGGGGGGCGTCCGGCGCGTGGAGCCCGGTCGCGGGCCCGCGTCGTGTCCACCGTGGCCGGCATGCGCGGTGCGGTCTCCCTCGCGATCGCGCTGTCGGTCCCCGCCACGGTCACTGACGGCGGTGCGGTGTCGGGACGCGACGAGATCGTGTTCGTCACGGCAGGGGTCATCCTCCTGAGCCTGCTGGTGCAGGCCCCGATGCTCCCCGCACTCGTGCGCTGGGCACGGTTCCCCGCCGACCATGTCGAGGACGAGGAGTACGAGCTCGCCGAGCGGGCGATCTCGGGTGCGGCGCTCGCGGCCCTCGACGACCTCGCCGCCGAGCACGGCATCGGGCAGGAGGTCCGCGACCGTGTGCGCACCGAGGGATACGCGATGCTCGAGTTCGCGAACGCGCGCACGCTGGCGCGCGAGCAGGCAATCGTCGACGCGGAGGCCGACGCGCTGGACGAGATGCTCGGCGAGCCCGATCCGTTGAGCGCCGGAACCACCGATCCGGCCGACGAAGATCCGGGACCGAGCGGGGGAGTGGATCAGGCTACGGGACCCGATGGCACCGACGGCACGGTCCTGCAGATGATCGCGACCTCGGCCGACGTCGACCTCGCGCAGCGCTCGCCGCTGGTCCGGCACGAGGAGCACACGCGCCTCAAGCTCGCGTTGATCGACCGCAAGCGCGAGGTGCTGCTCGGCCTCCGCGGCGCCGGCACCGTCGACGACATGGTCGTGCGCCGCATCTCGGCTCGCCTCGACCTCGAGCAGGTGCGTCTGCAGGGGATCGAGGAGTTCGACTGACCCGCACCCGGGCGGGCTGTGACGCCGTGTGACGACTCGATTCCGCACGTTCGAGGGTGCCTGCCTAACGTATTCGAGTCCCCCCAAGAGAGGAACTCCTTCCATGTCACGCCGCACCACTTCCGTCATCGCCGCGCTCGCCGCGGTCCCGCTCTTCGTCGCACTCGCAGGCTGCGCGACGGCATCCTCCGAAGCCGGTTCCGGCAGCGCGGGCTCGACCGAGGACCAGGTCGTCAAGATCGGCGTCGTAGGCAAGGGCGACGAGCAGTGGCCCGCATTCGTCGATGCCGCGGCCGAGGAGGGCATCACCGTCGAGCTGGTCGACTTCGGCTCCTACGAGCAGCCCAACCCGGCTCTCAGCGAGGGCGAGATCGACCTCAACCAGTTCCAGCACATCGTGTACCTCGCGGAGTACAACAACGCCTCGGGTGCGGACCTGACCCCGATCGGGTCGACCGCGATCTACCCGCTCGGCCTGTACTCGACCAAGTACGACGATGTGAAGGACATCCCGAAGGGCGAGACCGTCGCCGTCCCGGACGACGCCTCCAACCAGGCCCGTGCGCTGAACGTGCTGCAGCAGGCCGGCCTCATCGAGCTGAAGAGCGGCGGCACTCCGTACTCCGACCTCGCCGATGTGGACACCGAGAAGTCCGAGGTCAAGGTCAAGGCGCTGGAGGCCGCGATCGTTCCGACGTCGCTCCCCGACGTCGCCGCGGCGATCATCAACAACGACTTCGTGGAGCCGGCCGGTCTCTCGTTCGAGGACGCGATCGCCCAGGACGACCCCGAGGATGCCGGCGCGCTGCCGTACGTGAACATCTTCGCCGCGCGCGCCGACGATGCCGACAACGAGACGTACCTCAAGCTCGTCGAGATCTTCCAGACGAACGAAGAGGTCCAGAAGGGCCTGCTGAAGTCGTCGGGCGGCACCGCCGTGGCGCTGCAGACCCCGGTCGACGACCTCGTCGCCTCGCTCGAGAAGGTCCAGAAGGACGCGGACTCGAAGAAGTAGGACGACGGGGAATCCCCCCTTCGTCCGATGAGGGAGAATCGGGTGCCGCGAACTGCGTCACCCGATTCTTCGTTCCCGAAGCAGACCGGAGCAGCCCATGCCGATCGTCACCCTGACGAACGTCTCCAAGACCTATCCGCCTCGAACCCGTGAGGGGTCCGAGGTCGTCGCCGTCGACGACGTGTCCCTCGAGATCGAGAAGGGCGACGTGTTCGGCATCATCGGCTACTCGGGCGCCGGCAAGTCCACGCTCGTGCGGCTGATCAACGCGCTCGAGCCGGCGACGAGCGGCACCATCACGGTGGACGGCGTCGACATCACCGCGCTCAAGGAGAGCGAGCTGCGCAAGGTCCGCGGCGGCATCGGAATGATCTTCCAGCAGTTCAACCTGTTCTCCTCGCGAAGCGTCAAGGCCAACATCGCCTACCCGCTCAAGCTCGCCGGCTGGTCCAAGGACGACATCGAGAAGCGGGTCGCCGAGCTGCTCTCCTTCGTCGGCCTGGCCGACAAAGCCAAGGCCTACCCCGAACAGCTCTCCGGCGGGCAGAAGCAGCGCGTCGGCATCGCCCGCGCGCTCGCGACAGGCCCCGCGATCCTGCTCGCCGATGAGGCCACCAGCGCTCTCGACCCGCAGACCACCCACGAGGTGCTCGACCTGCTCAAGCGGGTCAACCAGGAGCAGGGCGTCACGATCGTGATCATCACGCACGAGATGGACGTCATCCAGACCATCGCCACCCGGGTCGCGGTCATGGAGAACGGTCGTGTGATCGAGCACGGCGATGTGTTCGACGTCTTCTCCGCTCCGCAGAACCCGGCATCCCAGCGATTCGTCGGCACGGTCGTGAAGGGCGTGCCGTCGCCAGCCGAGCTCGCGGTGCTCCGCGAGCGTCACCGCGGCCGCCTGGTGACGTTCTCGTTCCGCGACGGCGACTCGTCGCAGGCGCAGGTGTTCCTCGATCTCGCCGGCGCGGGCCTCGACTTCGAGCTCGTGTTCGGCGGCATCAACGACATCCGCGGGCGCGCCTTCGGGCATCTGACGCTCGCGATCCGGGGTGACGCCGCGGCGATTGACGGGGCACTCGCCCGCATCGCCGAACGCGTCCAAGTGCTCGAGATCGCCGGAGAGGAGGCCCGCTGATGGAGCGTCTGAACGAACTGTGGCCCGAGTTCTGGGCGGCCGCACTCGAGACCCTGTACATGACGTCGTTCGCGCTGGTACTCGGCGGCATTCTCGGGCTGGCGATCGGCATCATCCTGTACGTCACGCGCCCCGGTGGACTCGCAGCGAACCGGGTCGTCTCGGTGCTCGCGAACCTCGTGGTGAACTTCTTCCGCCCGATCCCGTTCATCATCTTCCTCGTGGTTGCGCAGCCGCTGGCGCGCGCGGTCGTCGGCGTGGGTATCGGCACGACCGCCGGAGCCTTCATCATCGGTCTCGCCGCCGCGTTCGCGATCGGGCGCATCGTGGAGCAGCACCTCGTGTCGGTCTCGCCCGGAGTCATCGAGGCGGCGCGGGCGATGGGCGCCGGTCCGTGGCGCATCCTCTTCACCGTCGCCATCCCGGAGTCGCTCGGTCCGCTCATCCTCGGCTACACGTTCATCCTCGTGGCGCTGATCGATATGACGGCCATGGCGGGCCTCGTCGGCGGCGGCGGGCTCGGTGCGTTCGCGCAGATCTACGGCTTCCGGCAGTTCGAGCCGCTCGTCATGTGGGCGGCGATCGTCCTGATCGTGGTGTTCGTGCACCTAGTGCAGATGCTCGGCACGCGCCTGGCCCGCAAGGTCATGCGTCGCTGACGGGTGCTTCCTGCAAGGTGCGACGCGTGGTGAACACCCGGTCCGCGCCGCTGATCGGGTCCACGAAGCGCAGCTCGCGCGCCAGGAGCTGCAACGGGCGGTCGTAGTCGTCCGGCAGGTCTTCCTGCAGCTCGGGGTAGAAGCGGTCGTTCAGGATGCCGATGCCGAGGGCGGCGAGATGCACCCGCAGCTGGTGCATCTTGCCGCTGTGCGGGCGCAGCAGGGTGTGCAGTACGCGCTCGTCGGCGCGGATCAGCTCGACCAGCGTCTCGGAGTTCGGCTCCTTGGCGTCGTCGACCTGCACGCGTACCTGGCCGCGGAGCTTCTCGATGTTGTTGCGGTAGACGACGGGGAACGCGGGGAGAGGCCGGTCCGTGGGAAGCGCGGACACCGCCTCGTAGACCTTCTGCACCTGCCGCTTCTCGAACAGCAACTGGTAGGCGCCGCGGGTGGCGGGGCGCGTCGAGAACATCAGCAGCCCGGCGGTGGCGCGATCCAGCCGGTGGATCGGCGCGAGGTCGGCATTGTCGAGCAGATTGCGCAGCCGCACCAGCGCGGAGTTCTGCAGGAACTTGCCGCCCGGCGTGGTGGGCAGGAAGTGCGGCTTGTCGACGACGACGAGATGGTCATCCTGGTGCAGGATCTCGATCTCGAACGGCATCCGGGTCTCGACGGCGGGTTCGCGGTAGTACCAGACGAACTCTACGCTGCCGAGCGGCGCATCACGGGGGACGGACGACCCGTCGACCCGCACGATGTCGCCGCGGTCGAACCGCTCGAGTAGACGCTCGGGATCGAGGTGGAAGAAGCGCTCGACCATGTACGAGGCGACCGTGGGCCAGGCGCCCGTGAGCGGCACGTGCAGTCGGGTCGCTCCCACGCCGTCGCGCACCGGGAGGGGAGAGGGCATGCCCATCAGTCGGCCTCCGGAGAACAGTGTCGCGGGTCGCGAACGGGATCGTCCCAGCCTAAGCGAACCGCGACGCTGTTCTCCGTCGGTCAGAGGGCGCCCGCAGCGAGCCAGTCGTCGAACGACGTCGGAGCCAGGCGAGCGTCGGGAGCGGGGAGGAGGACCTCTCCGGCGAACTCGACGCCGAGCGCGGCGTCTCGCCACGCGGCACGCAGCGGCAGCTCTCGTCCGCGCGCCGCGAGGGTGCGGCGAGCCATGTCGACCGCGTCCTCGGTGCGCGGCCCCGCGATGTCGAACGATGCGGAGAGCGGCGCTTCGACGGCGGTCGCGACCAGCGCGGCCGCGACGTCTGCCGGGGCGATCGGCTGCAGCAGGAGCGGAGGGACGATCCCCTCACCGTCGACGACGGTCCACTCCGCGATCATCGCCGGGAAGTCGTGGAACTGGGTGGCGCGCACGATCGTGAAGGGCATCGCGCCGGCGGTGACCTCGCGCTCCTGGGCGCGCTTGCCGAAGTAGTGCGGGTTTCCGGCGACGGAGTCGAGTGCGGCGATCGACAGCGCGACATGGTGGCCGACGCCCGCCTCGGTCTCGGCCGTGAGGAGGTTGCGGGTGATCGTCGCGAAGGCGTGTTCCGCCTCGGCGATGTCGGCGACCGGGGGATTGGTCGCGTCGATCACGGCATCGACATCCTCGAGCCGCTGGCGCAGACCGACGCCGGTGAGCAGATCGATTCCCTCGCCGCGGCTCAGGGAGACCGCGACGTGTCCGGCTCGCGCTAGCTCCGCCACGACCAGTCGTCCGATCCGGCCCGTTCCACCAGCCACTGCGATGCGCATGCTCACTCCTCAATCATGGATATTACGTGTCCACAATAGGGGGAGGTGGATACACTGGGCAAGTGAAACTTCCGGAGACATCCGAATGGGTGCTGCACACGGTCGCCGTGATCGCGCAGCTCCCCGGAGGGGCGACCGTCTCCGGGGCGCAGCTGGCAGAGCACTTCGGTGTTCCGGGCCCGTACCTGTCGAAGCAGCTCGCCAAGCTCGTGCGCGCCGGCATCCTCACCGGCAGCACCGGACCCCGCGGTGGGTTCCGCCTGGCCAGGGAGCCGGAGCGCATCAGCATCCTCGACCTCGTCACCGCGGTCGACGGCGCCGCCGATCCCTACGTCTGCCGTGAGCTGCGGCAGCAGGGGCGCGGGGCGGCGCGACCCGAGGACTGCACACGGCCCTGTGCGCTCGCCGCGGTCATGCGCCGGGCGCACGAGGCATGGCGAGAGTCGCTGGCGGGCGTCACCGTCGCCGAGATCGTCGCAGGTCTTCCGGTCGGCGTCCCGGAGAAGAACCGCCGGTTGCTCCTGGAACCCGCACGCTGAGACAGCGGCGCGGCGAGCTCAGGAGCAGCCGCTCACGTGTCGAAGCTCAGACTCAGCTTGCGCAGCAGTCCGGCGAGGCGATCCCGGTCCGAGCGCGAGAGGGCCTGCAGCAGGTCGGCCTCCACGTCGACGAGGCGGGTGATGGCGGCGTCCACCCGGATGCGCCCGTCGTCGGTCAGGATCACCAGCACGCTGCGTCCGTCGCCGGGGTCGGCCTCGCGGCGCACGAAGCGGCGGCCGACCAGTCGGTCGATCCGGTTGGTCATCGTGCCGCTCGAGACCAGGGTCTGCTGCAGCAACTGCTTGGGGGAGAGCTGGAACGGCGCGCCTGCGCGGCGCAGGGCCGAGAGCACGTCCCACTCCCAGTGCTCCAGGTCGCTGCGACGGAACACGTCGCGGCGGGCGCGGTCCAGATGGCGCGAGAGGCGGTCCATCCGGGAGAGCACCTCGAGGGGTGAGAAGTCGAGGTCGGGACGCTGCGTGTTCCACGCGCCGACGATCCGGTCGACCTCATCCACCTCGCTCATCCGCCCATTATCGCGTGTGCGGGTCGTGCGCGACGGACGCCTCCGGCAGGTCGAGGGTCATGAAGGTGCTGTACGGGTCGGGGAGGTAACGGCCGAACGGGCCCGATTCACGGAACCCGACCGCCGCATACATCCCGCGTGCGGGGATGAAGAAGTCGTCGCTGCCGGTCTCGAGCGAGAGTCGGCGGATGCCGCGCTCCTGCGCATCGGCGAGGAGGAAGGCCAGCATCGACTTCCCGAGTCCTCGGCCGCGCAGCGCCGGATCGGTGCGCATCGACTTGAGCTCCTCGTGGCCGTCTTCGACCGTGACCAGCGCGCCGGTGGCGACGGGGCGGTCGTCGATCGAGCCGGCGAAGAGCCGGACACCGGGGGCGAGCAGGCGCTCGAAGACCAGCGCATGACGGCTCTCCGCGGGTGCGGTGTGCTCCAACTCGGCGTGGTGGGCGACCAGGAATTCTGCGAGGGCCGGGGTCGCCGTCTCGACCCTTTCGATCACGATGCTCATGGTGTCAGCATTCCAGAGCAGTGTTTCCGAACCATGACGGCGCAGGGCGGCCGTCATCCGCGCACATCGGAACACAGGCCGGAGCATGGCAGACTTGACCCCGCGGTGCCCTCCTGGGCGGCGCGGTCCGCCGTGGTGTAATGGCAGCACGACAGCCTTTGGAGCTGTTAGGTCTAGGTTCGAGTCCTGGCGGCGGAGCATGACTGGGAACAATCTCGCCATCATCGTCCTCGCTGCAGGCCAGGGCACACGCATGAAATCGCGTCTGCCCAAGGTGCTGCACCCGATCGGCGGACGTCCTCTGGTGGGGCACGTGCTCACCACCGCGGGGCGGCTGCACGCCGCGCACGTCGAGGTGGTCGTGCGACACGAGCGCGATCAGGTCGTCACGGCCCTCGCGAAGGACTACCCCGACGCGGTGTTCGTCGATCAGGACGACGTGCCGGGAACCGGGCGGGCCGTGCAGGTGGCGGTCGACGCCCTTCCCGGCGACTTCGAGGGCGATGTGCTCGTGCTCTCCGGAGACTGCCCGCTCGCCGACGCCGACACGCTCTCCGCGTTCGTGGAGGAGCACCGTGCGTCCGGCGCGCCGGCCACGCTGATGACCGCATTGGTCGACGACCCGACGGGTTACGGACGCGTCGTCCGCGATGCCGACGGTGGGGTCGACCGCATCGTCGAGCAGAAGGACGCGAGTGCGGAAGAAGCCGCCGTCCGCGAGATCAACGCCGGGATGTACGTGTTCCGGGCCTCGACGCTGCGCACCTACCTGCCGCAGCTCAGTCTCGACAACGCGCAGGGCGAGATGTACCTGACCGATGTGCCCGGCCTGCTCCGCCGCGACGGCGACCGGGTGGCGGCATCCGTCGTCTCCGACATCTCGGTGACGTTCGGGGTGAACGACCGCGCACAGCTGACCGAGGTCGGTCGCCTGCTCAACCAGCGCATCGTGCGTCGCTGGCAGCTCGAGGGCGTCACCGTCATCGACCCGAACACCACCTGGATCGACGACGACGCGAAGCTCTCGCCCGACGTCACGCTCCTTCCGAACACCCACATCCTGGGTGCCACGTTCATCGCCGCAGGCGCCGTGATCGGACCCGACACGACCCTCGTCGACTGCGAGGTCGGCGAGGACGCGACCGTCCGTCGCACGGATGCCACCCTCGCCGTGATCGGCGCGGAGGCCACGGTCGGCCCGTTCTCGTTCCTCCGTGCCGGCACCGTCCTCGGCGCCAAGGGCAAGATCGGCGCCTACGTCGAGACGAAGAATGCCGAGATCGGCGAGGGCAGCAAGGTCCCGCACCTCTCCTACGTCGGCGACGCCACGATCGGCCGCGGCGTCAACCTCGGTGCGAGCACCATCACGGCGAACTACGACGACGTGAACAAGCACCGCACCGAGATCGGCGACGAGGTGCACACCGGCTCGCACACGGTGCTCGTCGCGCCCGTTAGGCTGGGAGCTGGCGCGAAGACCGGCGCCGGCGCGGTCGTCCGCAAGGATGTCCCGGCCGGAGCACTGGCCATGACCGTCGCACCCCAGCGCAACATCGAAGGCTGGGTCGCGAAGAACAGAGCAGGGACGGGCGCGGCGGATGCTGCGTCCCGCGAGAATTCGGCGGAATAGGCGGAGCATGGCGCGCAAGAAGAAGACGGTCGATCTGGATCGCGACAACGGCGTGGCTCCCGGCATCATCGCGAAGACGAAGAAGCGACTCGTCGTCGCGGGCGGGCGTTCGCACCCGGCGCTCACGGCGGCCGTCGCCGAGGCGCTCGGCACGGAGATCGCCCCGGTCGAGCACCGCACGTTCGCCTCCGGTGAGATCTACGCGCGCTTCGAGGTCTCGATCCGCGGCGTCGATCTCTTCCTGATCCAGACGTTCGGCGAGCCGGTCAATGAGTGGCTCATGGAGACGCTCATCATGATCGACGCCGCCAAGCGCGCCTCGGCCAAGCGCATCACCGTCGTGGCTCCGTACTATCCGTATTCGCGTCAGGACAAGAAGGGCCGCGGTCGTGAGCCGATCAGTGCCCGCCTCGTCGCCGACCTGCTGAAGACGGCCGGTGCCGATCGCGTCATGAGCGTCGATCTGCACGCGGCGCAGATCCAGGGCTTCTTCGACGGGCCCGTCGACCACCTGTTCGCCAAGCCCGTGCTGCTGGACTACTTCCAGCGCACGCTCTCGCCGGCAGACCGCGAGATCCTCACGGTCGTCTCGCCCGACATGGGTCGTGTGCGCGTCGCCGACACCTGGTCGGACAGCCTCGGTGCTCCGCTCGCGATCATCCACAAGCGCCGTGACCCGAAGGTGGCCAACCAGGTCTCCGTGCACGAGATCGTCGGCACGGTCGAGGGGCGCACCTGCCTCCTCGTCGACGACATGATCGACACCGGTGGCACGATCGTCAAGGCCGCCCAGGCGCTCAAGGCAGCCGGGGCGCACCGTGTGATCGTCGCGGCGACCCATGCGATCTTCAGTGACCCGGCATCCGATCGCCTGCAGGACTCGTCGATCGACGAGGTCGTCATCACCGACACGATCCCGCTCACCGAGTCGCGCCGATGGGACAACCTCACGATCCTCCCGATCGCTCCGCTGCTCGCCCGCGCCATCCACGAGGTCTTCGAAGACGGCTCCGTGACGAGCATGTTCGGCGGCGACGCGTAACGCATCGTCACGGCACAGCCCGCGCATAGACGCGGTGCTTACGGTCGAAGGGTCGGCGATCCCGTCGACAGACACCGCGCCGGGAGGACCAGCATGATCCGCACGACCGTACCGACCTCTGTCCGCAAGGGATCCGCGATCCTCGGGATCGCGGGACTGTTCGTCCTCGCCGGATGCTCCGGCCCCGCCGACGCGGGTGACGCCTCGAACGACACCGGCAGCACGCCGGACGCCGGTTCGTCGGAGTCCTCCGGTGGCGACGCCACCGCCACCTACGCCGACGGCACCTACACGGCCGACGGTTCGTACCAGACGCCCGAGACTGTCGAGCAGATCTCCGTCACGCTGACCCTCGCCGACGGTGTCGTGACCGACGTCGAGGTCACGGGCGACCCGCAGGCCCCCGAGACCGAGCAGTATCAGGGTCAGTTCATCGACGGCATCGCCGACGAGGTCGAGGGCAAGTCGATCGATGACCTGAACGTCAGCCGGGTCGCCGGCTCCTCGCTCACCAGCGGCGGATTCAACGACGCCGTCGAGTCGATCAAGGAGCAGGCGGCCGCCTAGGCGCCTGAGCCCGCATGGCGAGCTGGCGCTTCGAGGCGATCGGAACGCACTGGGAGATCGAGACGACGGCTCCGCTCGCGGACTCCGTGCGTGCGGCGGTCGACGCCGAGATCGAGCGCTTCGACCGCGAGTGGTCGCGGTTCCGCGCCGACTCGGACGTGACGCGGCTCGGCCGGGAGGGCGGTTCTTTCGCCTCGCCGGACGCCGGTCCGATGCTCGATGCGTACCGCGAGCTCTCGGCGGCGACGGGCAGCGCCGTCAACCCGCTCGTGGCGGTCAGTCTCGAAGCGCTCGGGTACGACGCGGGCTATTCGCTCGTCGGCGGTGACCCGGTGCGTGCTCCGGAGGCCTGGCAGGCGCAGGTGTCGTGGACGACCGGCGAGGTCGCGGCATCCGCCCCTGCCCTCCTCGACGTCGGCGCCCTCGGCAAGGGGCGACTGGTCGACCTCGTGATCGACACGCTCGCTGACGTTCCGGGCGATGTGGTGGTCGATGCCGGCGGCGACATCCGGGTGCGGGGATCGGGTGTGCGGATCGGGCTCGAGCATCCGTACGACGCGACGAAGGCGATCGGCGTCGTCGAGGTGCGCGACCAGGCGCTGTGCGCCTCCGCGGTGAACCGGCGGGCGTGGGGGAGCGGACTGCACCACGTGCTCGACGCCCGCACCGGGCTGCCGGTGCGCACGTGGGCGGCGACCTGGGCGCTGGCCCCCGACGCGATGACGGCGGATGCCGTCTCGACCGCGCTGTTCTTCGACGGCGGACCGGAGCTCGCCGGCGCCTGGGGTGTGGAATGGGTGAGGATGAGCACCGACGGCCGGGTGCAGCGCTCGCCCGGCTGCCCCGCGGAACTGTTCATCGCGGGGGCGAACACGCGCCCCGCCGCGCCGAACTAGGGAAGAGTGGAGAACGTGATCACCTCATTCGCCGCCGCACGACAGCGGGTCCTCGCGGTCCTGGGGTCGCTGTCGATGTATCGCCTCGTGCTGTTCGCCCTGATCGCCCTCGCCGTGATCGCGTTCGCGCTCTCGATGCTCGGGGTGATCGTCTCGCCCACGCCGCTCGAGATGGTGGCGTCTTTCCTGGTGCTCGCGATCGTGATCTCGGTCGTCGACGCCGTCGCCCAGCGCATCCTGCGGCTCCCGTGGCGCATCGAATCCTCCCTCGTCACGGCGCTCATCCTGCTGTTCGTGCTCCGCCCCGGCGTCGAGCTCGGCGCCCTTCTCGGGCTCGCCCTCGCCGGAGCCGTCGCGAGCGTGTCGAAGTACCTGATCGCATGGCGCGGTCGACACATCTTCAACCCGGCGGCCTTCGGTGCGGCCGTCGTCTCGATCCTCGGCGCCTTCGGGGCGTTCGAGTGGCTGGGCACCTCGTCGTCCTGGTGGGTCGGGACTCCGGTGCTGACCATCCCCGTGCTCATCCTGGGCCTCGCGGTGCTGTGGCGAACCGAGAAGGTGCGGGTGGTGCTGGTCTTCGTGCTGGTCGCCGTCGCCACCTCGGTCGTGCGCCAGGCCGTGCAGGCCGTGCAGTTCGACATCGGCTTCGACGTGCTCACCGCGCTGCAGTTCGCGGTGCTGCAGTCGCCGTTCCTGTTCCTCGGGGCGTTCATGCTCTCCGAGCCGCTCACGCTTCCGCCGCGTCGCCGTCAGCAGCTCGTGGTGGCCGTCGTGGTGGGTCTTCTCGCGGGATGGCCGATCTCGGTCGCCGGCCTGTTCACACTCGGCCAGGAGCGGGCTCTCCTGATCGGAAACCTGGTGGCCTTCGCCTTCGCGCTGCGCGGGTCCGTGCGGCTCGTGCTCGAACGACGCGAATTCATCACCCCGACCGCGCAGGAGCTGACCTTCCGAGCCCGGGGTCGGGTCCGGTTCCTCCCGGGGCAGTACCTCGAGCTGGACGTCCCGCATCACCGCCCCGACGCGCGCGGCACCCGGCGGGAGTTCAGCATCGTGTCGGCGCCGGCAGACCTCCCGACGCTGCGCATCGCCTACAAGAACGGCGACCAGAAGCATCCGTCGAGCTACAAGCGGGCTCTCGCCGCTGCGGAGCCGGGCGCGACGTTCGCGGTCACGGGCACCTGGGGAGACTTCATCCTGCCGCGCAGCGATCACCCGGTGCTGATGGTCGCCGCGGGCATCGGCGTGACGCCGTTCGTCTCCCAGCTGCGGCAGCTCCAGGCCGCGGGGCAGCAGCGCGACGTGGTGCTCGTGTACGTGGCATCCGAGGCGTCCGAGCTCGCCTTCCGCGATGAGCTCGCCGCGACCGGCGTGCGCACGGTCGTGTTCACCCGCGACGAGCCGCTCGACCTGCCCGCGCACTGGGCCTGGGCGCAGGGCGCACGACTGGACGCCGAGACACTGGAGCGCACGGTCCCCGACCTCGGCAGCCGCCACGCGTTCATCTCCGGGCCCCCGCGCCTGATCGCCGACCTCGCTCCCGCGCTGCAGAAGGCCCGCGCCCTCACGACCGACGCCTTCGCCGGCTACTGATCCGGCTGTACCGGCCGGCCCATCCGTCCCGGCCGGTACACCCGTCGGGAGAACGGACGGATGTCGGATGAATCGCCGCGAGCTGCCCGACATCTGTGCATCCTCCCGACAAGTGCACGGCGCATCCACTTCTGCACATCCCGCATCCACCTCGGATCGGCTCACAACGGCGGAATCGAGCTCGCTCAGCCGTTTCGGGGCATCAGGATCGGTGGATGCTCAGCGCTCTATCCGCGACAGGCCTGCATGGCGGAGTCGTCCGGGGAACACAGCTTAAGAAGTACGGAATCGATCGTCGGATGCGCGCGAGCGCGGTTCGTGCCGGTGCCCTGATCCGTGTGAGAACAGGAGTGTTCGCCGCGCCGAACGCAGACACGAGCGTGGTTGAGGCCGCCGCGCACGGCGGGGCCCTCACCTGCGCGCACGCGTTGCGTCTGCACGGCGTCTGGGCGCTCGATCCCGGTGGACCTGTTCACGTCTGGCTAGGGGCGAAGGGTCGCACCCATCACGCGCAGTGCGAATGTGTCGCGCATTACGACGCGGGGCACGCCGGTGTCGGACTCGCGCCGCTGGAGGAGGTGCTGATCCACGTCTACCGGTGCGCCGGAGACGAGGCGTTCTTCGCTGCTGTCGAGTCCGCACTGGTGCAACAGAAGATCAACGGTGCGGCGCTGCGCCGGATCCGTCGCCGACTACCGGCCCGCGCGCACTGGTTGATCGACCTGGCGCGATCGGATGCCGACAGCGGCCTCGAGTCGCTGCTCAGGCTGCGCCTGCACCTGCACGGCATCAGCCTGGACTGCCAGGTGACCATCCCGACCGTCGGGAGAGTGGATTTCGTGCTCGACGGACGTCTGATCCTCGAGGCCGATGGGAAGGGCAACCATGACGGCCCCGCGCATCGCCACCGTGATCTCGTGAGGGATGCGGCAGCGTCGGCTCTCGGCTACGAGACGCTGAGGTTCGATTACGCGCAGATCGTCCACGCCTGGCCCACTGTCGAGGCCGCGGTGCTCGCCGCCGTCGCACGCCTGCGCGCCCGAGGCTGACGTCTTCGCGGTCACGCGTGTGAGCATCGGTCGGGAGAACGGACGGATGTCGGACGAATCACCGTGAGATGCTCCGACCGCCGTGCATTCTCCCGACACGTGTGCACGCGAACGGATGCGGCGGATGGCAGGACGCCGCGGGTGGCGGAGCAGACCGGCCGGCCGTCAGGCTTCGGACGCGTCGTCTTCGGCGGTCGTGGCCGCGGGGTTGACCGGGATGCGCACGGTGAAGGTGGTGTCGCCGGGGTCGCTGGCCACGGAGATCGTTCCGTGGTGGCCCTCGACGATGGCCTTGACGATCGCCAGGCCCAGTCCGGTCCCTCCGGTCTGGCGAGCGCGGGAGCTGTCGCCGCGGGCGAAGCGTGCGAAGAGCTCATCGCGGATGGCGGGATCGATGCCGGGACCGTCATCGTGCACGCGCAGCACGGCGTCGTCACCCTCCCGCGCGACGCTCAGGGTGATCCTGGTGCCCGCAGGCGTGTGTGTCCGGGCGTTCGCGAGAAGGTTCGCGACGACCTGGTGCATCCGGCCCGCATCGCCGACGACCGTGACGGGCTCGTCCGGCACCTCGATGCTCCAGTGGTGGTCGGCGGCCGTCGGTCGAGCATCCGAGAGTCCTTCGAGAGCCAGCTGGGTGAGGTCGACGGTGCCGTAGACCAGCTCCTGCCCCTCGTCGAGCCGTGCGAGCAGCAGCAGGTCCTCGACGAGACGGGTCATCCGCAGAGACTGCGCCTGGATGCGCTCCAGCGATGAGGTCGTGCTCTCGATGACCTCGGGCCCCTGCTCCGCGGCCGGATGCCGGTGCAGTGCGCGCAGCGACAGTTCGGAGTACCCGCGGATGGAGGCGAGTGGCGTGCGCAGCTCATGACTGGCATCGGCGACGAACCGGCGCATCCGCTCCTCGTTCTTCTGTCGCGAGGCCAGCGAGGCGTTGACGTGGTCGAGGAGTTTGTTCAGTGAGGCGCCGACCAGGCCGGTCTCGGTGCGCGGATCGGCTTCGGATGCCGGCACCCGCTCGGTGATCGTGACCTCGCCCCGATCGAGCTGCTGATTCGCGACCCTGGTCGCGGTGACCGCGACGGCGCGGAGCGGGCGCAGGCTCACCCGGATGGTGATCGCGGTCGTGAGCGCCAGCAGGATCAGACCGCCGATCGTGGCGAGGGCGATCACGGTGAGCAACTGCGTGAGCTGGCTCTGGATCTCATCGCGGGGGAGCCCGGTCACGGCGAGGACGCCGTTGGTCGAGGGCAGTGCCATGACCCGATACGAGCCGAGGTCGGTGAGGGAGACCGTGGCGACGGACGTGCCCTTCAGTGCGGCGGCGATCTCGCTCAGCTGCTCGCCGGTCAGCGGCTGCAGGGTGCCCCTGAGCTCGTCGGCGGCGGTGCTCTTCACGAGCGAACCGCTGAAGCCGGTCACGGGGCTCGAGACGACGAACAGGAGCCCGGCCGGCGGCGAGTAGCGGCCGGCCAGAAGCACGTTCTGCGCGGTCGCCGAAGACGGGTCGAAGGCCTCGGTGACGCTCACCAGCGCGTGCGCGCTGTTGTTCAGCTTCTGGTCGAGCTGGTCCTCCATGGTCTTGCCCAGCGTCGCGCTGGTGATGACGGCGACGATGATGAGGATCAGCGATACGAACCCGATCACGGCGGTCATCAGCCGTGTCTGCAGGCTCATCGGTCGTCTCATCATCGTCGCTGGACTCACTGCGGCGCCTTGATCATGTAGCCGACGCCGCGGACGGTGTGCAGCAGCGGCGTGCGGCCGGCGTCGATCTTCTTGCGCAAGTACGAGATGTACAGCTCGACGACCGAGGACTTGCCGCCGAAGTCGTAGCTCCAGACCCGGTCGAGGATCTGGGCCTTCGACAGCACCCGTCGCTCGTTGCGCATGAGGTAGCGGAGCAGCTCGAACTCGGTCGCGGTCAGCTCGATCTCGGTGCCGTCGCGCACGACCTCGTGGCTGTCCTCGTTGAGCGTGAGGTCGGCGACGCGCAGGATCGACTGTCCGTCGTCGGTGGTCGCGTGCCCGGTGCGGCGGATGATCGCGCGCAGTCGGGCGATGACCTCCTCCAGGCTGAACGGCTTGGTGACGTAGTCGTCGCCGCCCGCGGTGAGTCCGGCGACGCGGTCGCCCACGGCATCCTTGGCGGTGAGGAACAGCACGGGGACGAGGTTGCCCGACTCGCGCAGCCGCTTCAACACGGACATGCCATCGAGGTCGGGCATCATGATGTCGAGCACGAGCGCGTCGGGCTCGAAGTCGCGCGCGACCTGGAGCGCCTCCATGCCGGACGAGGCCGTGCGCACCTCCCAGCCTTCCATGCGCAGGGCCATCGCGAGCAGGTCGGTCAGCATCTGCTCGTCGTCGACGGCGAGGATGCGCAGGGGGGTGCCGTCGGGGCGGCGCAGTTCGGGCAGGTCGCTGGTCATGTCCCTATTCTGCGGAATCTCCTATGTAATTTCTATGGAGATCGCTATGTGTTGTCTGGGAGGCGCCGGATGCGGTCATGCCAGCCGCTCGTCGGGGAGGACGAGGAAGTCGATGCCGGCCTGCAGCGCGAGCCGGTCCGACAGCTCGCCGATCGGTCCGTCCAGGTGCCCTGCGGCGCGGACGCTCAGGCGACGCGGCCCGGTCAGCGCGTGGTAGACCGCGAACTGGCCGCGGGGGTCGACGGCCGGATCGAGCACGGCGGCGCTGACGTGCACGGGAAGTCGCAGCCGCCGTGCCGCGATCGCCGCGTCGAAGTAGTCGAGCACCGGGCGGTCCTCGGGGTGCCGGAGCAGATGCTGACGCACGGCCTCCCCGCTCCCCGTGCATTTCCGCGTGAGCCGCACGTCGTGGTCACCGAAACTCGGCACGTCCAGCACGCCGCGGCGGAAGCGGGCGTCCCAGGGGAGGGCCATCGCGCCGATGCCGCCGCCGAAGCTGCCGCCGCTGAAGTCGAGGGCACCCGCCGCTGCGGGCACCATCTCGAGCAGCACGGTGGCCGCACGCCAGATGTCCGCCGCGCTGAAGCGGTGCGAGTAGGTGTCGCGGTGGGCGATCCCGGCGAGGACATGCTCGTCGGGGAGGGCGGGGAAGCGGCTCGCGGTGCCGGCGTGGGTGCCGGGGGCGACCGGGAAGATCGCGGCCGTGTCGGCGGGTACCCGGTCGAGGTCGGGCGCTGTGCGGCCCCCGTAGCCGTGTCCGACGACGAGCCCACGGGGTGCGCTCCCCATCGTGTGCGGCAGCACCACGTAGGCCGCAGCGGCCTCGCCGGCCGAGGAGTGGAAGCGGATCTCCGAGACGCGGTGCGTCGCGGTCGGCGCGAGCTCGCGGGTGGTTTCCCACGGCACGGGACCTGTGCCGAACTCCTCGTAGGTCGCGCGCCAGAAGTCGTCGAAGTCGTCCGGCTCGGCGGGCGGCGCGAGCGGGGTCAGCAGCGCGCTGAGTGAGTACTCGGTCAGTTCGGCGGGGGGATCCTGGGGCACCGCACGCGTCCTTTCGGGTGGTTCTGCCTGCTCGACGTTACCGGCGTGGCACGACGAGGCGGCGCCGTGGCCCGGAAGGCTGACGCATTGACATGATCGCATACGGATTGCAGTATGTGCATCATGGATTCAATGCCTGGCGATGGAGCCGAAGACAATCCTCTGCTGTGGAGCCGACGCTCCGTGCTGCGCGCACTCGTGATCGCGGGAGTGCTTCCCCCGGTGCTCGGGTCGTCATATGGTGCCGCCCCGGCAGCGGCGACGGAGCTCACGACGACGACCGGTGCGTACGCCGATGCCCTCCGCCGCCTGGACAAGCCGAATCTCGCGTTCACGCAGGTCGCGCAGCTGGTCGGACAGAACCACCGGATGACCTTCTTCCAGGCGACCTGGGACGGCGGGGCCACGATCGTGCGCGACCTCGAGGTCGCGCACAACGGCGGCTGGCTGCAGATCACCGACCCCGCGCACCGCTTCGACGAGCAGTGGCTGGTGCTGGAGGGGACGCTGCCGTCGGGCAGCGCGCCCGAGCTGTACGGGCCGCTCGCACCGAGCTGGCTCGGCTTCACGTCGTACCAGGTGCTGGGCTCGCAGGCCATCGAGCTGACCACGAGCACGGACGACGTCGACCTGGTCGTCCGCTGGCGGCTCGAGGGCGCCCATCCCGAGGCGCACTACGTGCTGACGGCCAAGACCGCCGGTGACTACATCGTCGGATACCAGAGCCAGGACGCGAAGTCCCTCGACGACCTCGACGAGGTGCTGTGCGGGTCGTATCAGCACGCGCTCTCGGTGCTCGACGGATCCGCTCCGCTGGGCGCCTGGGAGCTCTTCGCGCCGATGGCGCTGACCCAGTACGCGGTTGGCCAGGTGGCTGTCACCTCGGGGGTGTACCTGCCCGCCGAGGTGGCCGAGTTCGTGCACGAGCGGCAGCTGATGGCCGACCGACAGCCTTACGGGATGAGTCTGCGCAACGACAGCCTCGATATCGTGCCCAGCATGTACGCGCCGCAGCCCGGGCTGCGCACGGCCATGGCCGTCGGCGAGCAGCGCGGATTCGCGTTCGGCCTCGCGGCCCGCCCGGACACGCTGTACGGCACGTACGCACAGCTGTGCCGGAGCGAGTACGGGCTGACCGCCTACCGCAGCAACGTCTACGACCGCTCGCTCACCGACGCCGTGCACGCGATGGCGGCACTGATCGCGGTGGAGCCCGACGGAGACCACTCCGTCGACTACATCCCCTCGCACTCCGGGTGGTGGAACCGCGCCAAGGGGTTCGTCGATGTGGAGAACGAGGATGCCGTGCGCGCGGCGGCCAGCGGCGTCGTCCTCTCGGCGCACTATCTCACCGGCACAGCAGACGGCACTCTGTACGACCGCCGTGCGCGGCCGCTCGTCGAGTACCAGCTCTCCCGGAAGGGCATCGGGCACACACCGATGATCGGGAGCCCGGTCTACAACGACACGAGCCAGTACCGCATCGGCAGGATCCCCACGGATGCCGTGAATCTGGCGTCGCTCTACCAGCTCACGCACGGCCGCAACGCCGGCATCCAGCGGCTCGCGGTGAAGGCGACCAAGGCCGGCGTCGTCGGGCAGAGCAGGGCGCCGTTCTCGAACGCCCTCGCGACGTACCGGGTCACCGGGGATCCGGCCTACCTCGCCGAGGCGACGCTGATCGCCCGCCGCTACTCCCAGGAGCAGATCCTGGAGCCGTACCGCAGCAACGGCCAGCCGCCCGGCGGGTTCGCGTACAGCTTCTCGAAGTACTGGGTCGACCTGCTCGAGATGTTCGAGGCGACCGGCGAGACCGAGTTCCTCGACGGCGCGTACCGGGAGGTCCAGCGCTTCATCACGCAGACTGCCGTCCGCCCGGTTCCGGGTGGCACGGTCACGGTGCCGGCAGGTCACGTCATCAAGCAGCAGTACGACTGGGAGTCGCGTTCGTCGCTGCCGTCCTACCCGACCACGAACGTGCCGACCGAGACCGTCCCGGCCTGGTACGTGTCTCCCTCGGGGCTCACGTTCGAGGCGCTGTCGTCGTTCAAGCTCGGCGTCAGCACACTGACCAACCCCGGCGGCGGCTATGTGTTCAACCCTTGCTGGGCGGGTGCCCTGCTGCGACTGGCGCATCACACCGGAGACGAGCTGCTGGCCGACATCGCCCACAACATGGTGATCGGCCGGTTCACGACCTACCCGGGCTACTACGGCCGACAGTTCCAGGTCGCACACATGAAGCCCGACTTCGCGACGAGCGGTCCCGTGGGCATCACCGGGTACTACTTCCATCACGCCCCCGCGCAACTCGGCCTCGCGATGGACTACCTGCTCAGTGAGAGCTTCTACCGCAGCGGTGGCGCAATCGAGTTCCCGCACGTGTTCGAGGCCGACTTCGCCTACTTCAAGTTCTTCGCCTACGGCCACGCCCCGGGGACGTTCTTCGGCGAGGACGGCGTCTGGCCGTATCTCCCGGCGGGGCTGATCTCGGTGTCCAATTCGCTCGTCAACTGGATCGGCGGCGTCGGCAACGACGCCCTCTACGTCAGCCTCACCAACTCCGCCGGCTCGGCGCAGCAGGTGGTCGTCGACCTCTCCACCGAGCTGACCGGCATTCCCCGGGGGTTCTCCGGTGCCGTCGAGCTGGTCACCGCCAACGGCACCCGGTCCACCGGCGCGGCGGTCAGTGGCCGGGTCACCGTCAGTGTGCCGGCGCGGGGGCTCGTCGCCCTCGTCGTCCGGAACGTGGAGGTGCAGCGCCCCGGCCTGCCGTTCGACGACGTGGCCGACCATGGACGCGACAGCTTCCACGAGATCGACACGGACTCCGGCACTGACTACGGGATCGCCCGCGGAATGCTCCTGGTCCGCCCCGACGGGCAGGGCTACGACGCCTACGTGCAGATCGACACCGAGGAGCAGGCGACGCTGTCGTATCGGATCGGCGACGGGGCGGCGAAGCAGGCTCCCGCGAAGGCCTACCCCTACGAGTGGACGATCCCGGTCGAGGATCTCACCGACAGATTCCGGTACACGATCACCTCGGGCGGGACGACGACCGACGAGGTGACCCTGCGGCTGCCGGCCAGGATCAGCGGAGCCAACCCGGGAGTCGTGGGCGACGTGATCGCGCAGGCGACGGGCACGGCCGGAGACCGCGTGCCGTTGACCTTCGAGGTGCGCAACGCCACCGCGGACCCGATCACCGGCGCCATCACGGTGGCCCTGCCGGCAGGGTGGCAGCTCGACGGGGCCGTCCCGGCGATCACGGTCCCCGCCAAGGGCTCCGCGCGGGTGGAATCGGCGGCGATCATCGCGACGAACGCCGCGCTCGGCGAGGTCGATGTCACCGCGAACGTGACGGTCGCGGGGGAGGACCCCGTGCAGCTCCGCCCCGCCGCGATCGAGGTTATCGACCGCCGACGGCTGGTGTCCCTCACCTCCGACGTCGAGATCGTCAGCGGGCCGGGCGCCGTCGCCAAGCTCACCGCGCTCGTCATCAACACGGGCGTCACCCCGCTGCAGGGCACGCTCGCGCTGTACGGCCTCAGCGGATGGAGCGTGGGGCGGCAGAGCACGAGCATCACGGTGCCGCCGCGATCCGACCTCACTCACACCTGGACGGTGACCGCCGGGTCGGGCGTCGCGCCCGGCTCGTCGACGCGGTTCGAGGCGCGTCTCGATCAGACCCTGCGCCGGGGTGTGCTCGTGCGCGTCGCCGACGAGGGCGTCATCGCGCACACCCAGTCCCCGTGGCCCGGCTACCTGGAGTCCGGCAACTGGTACCCCAGCGGTCTGTCCGGCTGGAACGGCACCAGGACGCGGTACAGCGACTCCGACTCCATGGGCAGCACGGTGACGTGGAACGTGGAGCTGCCGGATGCCGGTCTCTACCGCGTCTCGGTCTGGTACCCCACGAACTCGACGACCACGACCTCGGCGGCCTACGTCGTGGAGCATAAGGACGGCAGCTCCGAGGTCATCGTGGACCAGACGCAGGGCGCGGCGGCCTGGCGTTCGCTGGGCTCGTTCCGCTACGCCGCCGGGGCCACCGGCACGGTCCGACTCGAAGTCCGCAACACCAGCATCCACCGGGTCAGCGCCGCACAGTTCGTGCGCATCGGGAACTGACGCGAAAGAACGGGTGGGCGGGCCGGAGAGATCCGGCACGCCCACCCGTTCTTCGTCGGATGTCGATGCAGATCAGTGCCGCACGTACTCCTGGATCGCGTCCTCGTCGACGGTCACGCCGAGCCCGGGGCCGGTCGGCACGACGAACCCGCCGTCTGCGCGCACCTCGAGCGGGGTCGTCAGCAGGCGGTTGGCGACGGGAAGGGTGAACGGCTGGTACTCGAAGGCGAGGAGCGACGCGGAGCTCGCCGCGACATGCACGCCGGCGGCCATCGCGATGCCGAATGCGGCGGAGTGGTGCGGCGCGACCGGCACGTGGAAGGCATCGGAGACCGCGGCGATCGCGAGGCCTTCGGTGATACCGGTGCGGCCGATGTCGGGCTGCGTGAGGCCGACCGCGCGGCGGGTGAGCCAGTCCGTGAACTCGAAGCGGCTGCGCATGGCCTCGCCGATCGCGATCGGGGTGGCGAGAGCGGTCGCGAGGTCGCGGTGCCCCTCGACGTCTTCCGGGGCGAGCGGCGCCTCGAAGAACCATGCGCGCCGGTCGTCCAGCTCGCGGCCGAGCGCACGCGCCTCGCCGAGCCGGTACGTCCAGTGCGCATCGAGCGCGACGTCGAGATCGGGGTGCACACCGCGGACGGCGTCGTAGGTCGCCAGGTCGGTGCGGATGTCGACACCCAGGTGCAGCTTGATGCGGCGGACGCCGCCCTCCACGAGCTCTGCCGTCTTCTCGGCGCGCTCGACGTCGTCGACACCGCGGATGCCCGAGACGTAGGTCGGCAGCACTTCGTGGAAGCGCCCGCCGGCGAGCTCGGACACCGAGAGGCCGGTGGCGTGGCCCCAGAGGTCCCACAGCGCGATGTCGACGGCGGCCATGGCGTCGGCCTGGTGCCCGGTGAGGTGACCGCGCTCGCGCATCGACTCCGTCATGCGGTGCCACAGCGTGCGCACCGAGCGCGGGTCCTCGCCGAGGATGAGCGGGGTGAGCAGGTTGTCGACGATGGCCGCGGCGACGACCGGGGCCACGGGGGCGAGAGCCTCGCCCCAGCCGACCAGACCCTCATCGGTCTCGATCTTCACGAGCAGCGTCTCGTAGCCGGGGGAGTACAGGCTCCGCCACGGAGGACGGATGACGTACCCGCGGTGATCGACGGCGGTGTCGCCCGCGTACGAGTTGTTCGCATCCTCCTTCGACAGGTAGAGCGGGAAGGTCTGGACGCGCGTGATTCTCACTGGGGTCTCCAATAGACGGGGTGGTCGAACGGCCGGCGGCAGGTGCCGTCGTCAGAGGGGGGAAGCCGCAGTGCGGCCGAGGGTCAGAGTGCCGCGAACGCCGAAGCGGTGCGCGACGGGCTGTACCCGAGGGCCACCGAGATCTCGTCGGCGGCTTCGATGAGCTGCAGGGCGAGCTCCTGATGCGGTTCGTGCAGGTCGAGCACGGAGAGGGGCCCGCTGGCCGAGATGCCCGCGACGATCTCACCGGCTCGGTTGCGGATCGGTGCGGCGATGCAGGCGCGCCCGAAGGCCAGCTCCTCGATCTCGGTCGCGTAACCGCGGCTACGTGTCTCGTCGAGCGCGGTCTGCATGGCCGCGCGGTCCACGATCGTGTGCGGCGTGAAGCGCTGCGGCGTCTGCGCGAAGTACTCGTCGACCTGTGCGTCGGACATGCCCGACAGCAGGGCCTTGCCGATGCCGGTGGCGTGCAGGGGCCCGGTCCGACCCGCCATGGCGAACGACTTCGGCGCCAGGGCGCCCTCGAAGTTGCAGAGGTAGGTGAAGGTGAAGCCGCTGAGCTCGGCCACGTTCACGCCGATCTCGATCCGGCGGGCGAGGTTCTGCGCGATCTGCCGCGAGGCGCGGAAGATGGGGGAACCGTTGATCGCGACCGTGCCCAGGGACACCGCCGCAGGGCCGAGGCGGTACAGGCCCGTGCGGGCGTCCTGCACCACGAACTTCATGCGGTCGAGTGCCGACATCATGCGAGAGACCGTCGACTGGCCGAGGCCGGTCAGCGTGCAGAGCTCGGAGACCCTCAGCTCGCCGGATTCCTCCGTGAAGCATGCGAGCAACGACATCGCCCGTTCGACGGTCTGCGTGCCGCCTACCGATTCCGACGCCATGGTGACTCCTCCTTGGTGATGTGGCCGCATCTGCGCGACCGCGGCTCGTCGCCGTTGCCAGTCATCCTATTCAGCGAAATGGCTTCGAGCAACACAAATGTGGGTGTCTTATGCATTTTGTGGATTTCGCATCCGCATTGTGGTTAACTGGCCGCACGTCGACGTCGACGACTGTGACGACGATGCGCAGGGCCCTCCGGGGTCGTCTCTACTGGAAAGTGACTGCAATGCAACAAGCCATACTCGAGCGGCCCGCAGAGAGCGAGCAGAAGGCCGTCGAGCCTCGCTCAGGGCGGCGCTCCACGGTGGGGGCGAAGGACCGCACCTTCGGTTTCATGATCGCACTTCCCGCGGTCCTCCTGTTCCTCGTGATCGCGATCTTCCCCCTCGTGTCGAGCATCTGGACCAGCCTCTACGACCAGTCGCTGCTCCGCCCGGAGCGCACGTTCGTCGGCCTCGACAACTACGTGGCGGTCTGGGACGAGTTCTTCGCCCGACTCGGCACCACCCTGGTGTTCGCCTCGCTCGCGACGGTCTTCCCGCTCATCCTCGGCGTCGCCCTCGCGCTGCTGCTGAACGCCCGCATGCGCGGACGCAACATCCTGCGCGGCGCGCTCATGCTGCCGTGGCTGCTGCCCGGCGTGGTCGTCTCCTTCCTCTGGGCGTGGATCTTCAACGACAGCTACGGTGTCGTCAACCACGTGCTCTCGATCTTCGGGCTCCCCGAGGTCAGCATGCTCGGCACCCCGACCGGTGCGATGGCCGCGGTGGTCATCGCCAAGACCTGGCACTCGTTCCCGTGGATCATGGTCGTCGCCCTCGCGGTGCTCCAGACCCTGCCCAGCGAGCAGATCGAGGCCGCCACCATCGACGGTGCGACGCGTGCCCAGCGGTTCCGCCACATCTCGCTGCCGCACATCGCCGGCCCCGTCACTCTCGTCGCGGTGCTCGAGTTCATCTACAACTTCGGCAACTTCGACACCATCTTCGTGATGACCGGCGGTGGGCCGGGCAACTCGACCACGACGCTCGCGGTCAGCCTGTACGACCTCGCCTTCGGCAGCTACGAACTCGGCAAGGCCTCCGCCATGGGCGCCCTCTGGCTCGTCCTGCTCGCGATCATCACGAGCGGATACCTGTTCCTCAACCGACGGCTGGAGAAGTGATGCGCCGTAGTCGCGATGTGGGGGAGTCGATCATCCGCCCCCACCTGTCCATCCCGGGGCGCGTGCTGCTCCTGCTGCTGGCGCTGTTCGGCCTGCTGCCGGTCTACTGGCTCACGGCGACGGCGTTCACGAAGAAGGAGGACGTCTTCTCCCTGGATCGGCCGTTCTTCCCGGTCGACCCGACGTTCGACAACTTCATCGGCTTCTTCCAGAACGACCTCCTGCTGAAGAACCTGCTGAACAGCATCATCGTGTCCACCGGCACGGCCTTGCTCGCGGTGCTCGTCGGCGGACTGATGGCGTACTCGCTGTCGAAGTTCCGCTACCGCGGCCGCAACGCGATCATGTTCATGTTCCTCATCGGCCAGCTGATCCCGGGCGCACTGCTGCTCATCTCGCTGTACCTGATGCTGAGCTCGGCCGGGCTGCTGTACACCTACACGGCGCTGATCATCTCGTTCACGACGTTCACCCTGCCGCTCGCGGTGTTCCTGCTGAAGGGCATCATCGACGCCCTTCCGGACGACATCCTCGAGGCGGCCAAGGTCGACGGCCTCTCACGCACCGGCACCATGTTCCGCATCGTGTTCCCGCTCGTGGTCCCCGGTCTCATCACCGCGGGCATGTTCGCCTTCATGCGCGGCTGGAGCGATCTCCTCTTCGCCCTCACGCTCGCCGGCCCCGACAAGCAGACGCTGCCGGCAGGCCTCACCCAGGCGTTCATCCGCGAGGGCACGGCCGACTGGCCCGCCCTCATGGCGGCGTCCCTCATCACGTCACTGCCGCTCGTCATCATCTTCGTCCTCCTGCAGCGCTACTTCGTCTCCGGCCTCGCCGCCGGAGCCGTCAAGGGGTAGCCATGCGTCTCCCGAACAGCTCTACCCCCATCACCTCGAAGGAGCAGTCTCCATGACCATCTCGAACTCACAGCTGAGCCGCCGAGCCTTCCTCGGAGGCGGCACCGTGCTCGCCGCATTCGGTGCCCTCGCGCTCGCCGGGTGTGCAACGCCCGCCGCCCCCGGCGCCGGTGCCGGAGGGGCCTCGGCCGGTGCCGCGACAGCAGCCAAGACGATCAACTTCTACGGCAACTCGCTCGGCGAGGAGGCGCTGAAGTCCGCGTGGCAGGGCATCCTCGACGGGTTCTCCAAGAAGGAGGGCGTCAAGGTCGCCCCGGTCATCTACCCGTACGACCAGGCGGCCACGCAGCTCGCTCTGACCGGGCGCTCCGGCAACCTCATGGGCGTCGGTCAGTCGGGCGGGTGGCAGGTCCTCACGCCGATGAACGTACTCGCCGACCTCACCGACCTCGCCAAGGGGCTCGGCATCCCGCAGGGCGTGCTCGACTCGTACACGATGGACGGCAAGCTGCTCGTGCTGCCGCTCACGGCCGCCGGCATCGGCATCATCACCAACGGCGAGATCGCGAAGAGCGTCGGCATCAAATCGGGTATGACGGTGGAGCAGTTCGCCACCGCGCTCGAGAAGATCAAGAAGCAGGACAAGTCGCTGATCCCGTACGCCGCGGTCACCAAGAACCCGGACCTCAAGGACTCCGTGCCGTGGATGTGGGGCTTCGGCAGCGATGTCGTCACCGACGACCTCAAGTGCACGCTGGGAGACGCCGAGAGCGTCGAGGCCGTCACCTGGTACAAGTCGCTGCAGGACCAGGGTCTGACGCAGACCAACGTCGCCCGTAGCGACGCCCGCATCCTGTTCGCCAGCGGCCGGGCAGCGCTCTACGACGACGCCCCGCTCGCTTCGACCTTCGTCAAGACGAACGGTGCCGCGCAGAACATCATCGACAACATCGGAGCGATCTCGCGTCCGACGGCCGGAGGAAAGGACTCCTTCAACCGTGCCTGGGGCAGCGGCGTGTTCGCGACCGCGGGCGAGGGCGAGCTCACCAGCCGCGACTTCATCCTGTACGCGGCGACCAACGTCGAAGCGGCGACGGCACTGTACGAGAACTCCGCCGTGGCTCCGGCCGCCAAGAGCGTCGCCGACAAGATCCCGGCACTCGCGGCCGACAAGTTCCAGGGTGCGTTCCGCACGGAGGTCTCCGAGCACGCTCGGGGCGCCGCGTGGGATCGTGTCGCCGTGACGGCGCAGATCGATGCCGCCATCGGTGCCGGAGTCGCAACCATCCTTGCCGGGCAGGTCGAGGCGCAGGCCGGCCTGAACGCGCTGAAGAAGGAAGTCCAGGGGCTGCTCGACTCCAACGCCTGAGGCCCTGCACGAAGAAGGCCGCGTCCCGAAAGGGGACGCGGCCTTCTTCGTCGTGGGGACGGCGGGGTCAGAGCCAGCGATCCCGGAGGACCGGCTTCAGCCAGGCTGCGGGGGACGAGATCGAGAGGCCGCCGTCGACCGCGATCGACGTTCCCGTGACGAAGGAGGCGGCATCGGAGGCGAGGAACGCCACGACCGAGGCGACCTCCTCCGGCCGGCCGATGCGTCCGAGCGGGTAGCCCTCGCTCTCGCCGGTGTCCGCGGCTGCGATGCTGCCCGGCTGCACGGCGTTGACCCGGATGCCCCGAGGGCCGTTGTCGAGCGCGAGCTGCCGCACGAGGCCGTCCACGCCCGCCTTGGCGGCTGCGTAGGCGGCCAGGGCAGGGGCGGCGAGCGAGGAGTTCACCGAGGTGACCGCGACGATCGACGATCCGCGGGTGAGGCGGGGGAGTGCGGCCCGCGCCACGAAGAACGCCGAGTCCAGCGTGGCGCCGAGTGCGCCGCGCCAGTCGTCGTCGCTCGTGGCCTCGGCGCGCGCGATCGGCATGCGGCCCGCGGCGAGCACCACGACATCGAGGCGGCCCAGAGACTGCTCGGCGTCGGCGACGGCGCGGTCGGCGGCCTCCGGCGCGCTGCAGTCCGCGACGAGGTAGCGCTCGAAGACCGGGTCCGCCGGGTCCTCGAGCCCTACGCCGACGACGGCGTCTCCGCCGTCGACGAAGGCGCGGGCGATCGCGAGTCCGATGTCGGAGCTGCCGCCGATCAGCAGCACGCCGCGGCGTGTCACACGCGCACCGTGGCGGGGATCGGGGGCAGCGCGAGCTCGTCGATCACGAGCTTGACCGAGGCGCGGCTGCCCGCGTCCAGGCGCGACGCGGGGTAGCGCACCGTCGCATGGTCGATCACGCCGCGTGCGACGAGCACCTCCTTGTGCACCGCCCAGGCGATGCCTCCCTGCAGACCGATGAGCACGAGAGGGAGCATACGACGGAACTCGGCACGCGCCTCCTCGACGCGCCCCTCGGTGAACAGCGCGAGCACCGGGCCGAGCAGGTCGGGGAACTCGCAGGCCGGCATCGTGCCCACCGCGCCCCTGGCGTACTCCTCCAGGCAGAACTGGGCGTTCTGACCGCCGAGCACCGCGAACTCGGGGTCCTCGATCGCCGCGACCACCGCGCCGACCTTGGGGGCCGTCGGCGGCGCCTCGACCTTGACGGAGTCGACCCCGTCGAGGCGGGCGATCTCAGCGATCAGGCTCGGCGCCATCGCGACGCCGGTGACGCCGGGTGCATCCTGCACCATGACGGAGAGCGTGGTCGCGGCGGCCACGTCCCCGTAGAAGTCCACGAGGGTGCCGGCGGGCGGCTTCACCATGAACGGCGGGAGCACCATGAGGGCATCCGCGCCGCCTTCCTCGGCGAGGAGGGACTGCTCGATGGACGTCGCGGTGGAGGTGCCGTTGACGCCGGCGATCACAGGGATGCGGCCGTCGACGACCCGGACGACATCGTCCAGGATCGTGCGGCGCTCCTCGGTCGTGAGAGCGAAGCCCTCGCTCGCCATCCCGAAGACGGCGACACCGTCGACTCCGGAAGCGAGCTGGAACTCGACCAGTCGGCGCAGGCTCGCGCGGTCGAGGGCGCCCGTCTCGTCGAACGGAGTCGCCAGAATGGGCATCAAGCCGTGGAGTGTCGGAGCCATCAGCTGTTTCCCCGCTTCATCATCGTGTATCCACATTTCTCGCAAGTGTTATGCATATTGTGAGATAGTCTGCCACATAACGGTTACGAGCTACCAGCGAAGGATGATCCGGATGTCGCACACCCCGCCCTCCCGAACCGTCGAGATCATCTCCGACGCCCGTTACGTGCAGGCCGAATCTCCGCGCTGGGACGGTCGCGACGGCGGCCTCGCCTGGATCGACATGGCCACCGGGTCGCTGCATCGCGGACGTATCGAGCACGGCAGAGTCGTCCCCGAGACCGCGGTCGTGGTCGGTGCGCAGATCGGCGCTCCCATCCCGCTCGCGCAGTCGGGCGCCGGATGGCTTGTCGGTGTCGATCGCCGCGTGGTGCACGTCGGCGACGACGCGGTCGTCACGGCGCTCACCGACGACGTCGCCGCACCGGGCGACTACATGAACGATGGCGGCGGCGACCCCTCCGGCCGCTTCTGGGTGGGCAGCCAGTCGATGCCGCGCGATCCCCACTGCACGCTGTGGAGCATCGGCGCCGACGGCATCCCCGTCGCGCGCCTCGACGGTGTGACCGTGTCGAACGGTCTCGCCTTCGACCAGACGGGCACCACTCTCTACTACATCGACACCCTGCCGCACCGCAGCATCGAGGCCTTCGACGTGGCCGCCGACGGCACGCTGTCGAACCGCCGCACGGTGTGCCGCGTCGACGGCGGCAACCCCGACGGCATGACCATCGACCTCGACGGCAACCTCTGGGTCGCGGTCTGGGATGCCGCCGAGGTGCGCCGCTACTCGCCGGAGGGTGAGCTCCTGGAGGCGATCGCCCTCCCGGCGAAGCGACCCACCGCTGTGGCGCTCGTCGGAACGCTGCTGGTGATCACGACGGCGAGCATCGGACTCGCAGACCCGGCGGATGCCGATGGTGCGCTGCTCGGCGTGCAGGTCGATGTCGCCGGCGTCCCGGCGTGGCCGTGGGCAGGTGCGGCTCCGGTCGTGAGCGCAGCCGGTTCCGTCGCGGAGGCGGCGCTGTGAGCACCGTCGACAACGCGCAGCTCCGGGAGCGACTGCGAGCCACGCGGCTCGTCGCGATCCTCCGGGGCACCGACGTCGATGCGACGGTGGCCGCGGCGCGCACGCTCATCGACGCGGGCGTCGTGACGCTCGAGATCGCCCTCACCCTGCCGGACGCCGAAGAGGCGATCGCCCAGGTCGTGCAGGATGCTCCGGAATCGGCGCTGATCGGCGCCGGGACCGTGCTCAGCGAGGCCGACGTCGAGCGGGCAGCATCCGCCGGCGCGCAGTTCATGGTGACGCCCACCCTCAGCGCCTCGGTCGAGTATGCGGTCGCGCAGGGGATCGGCGTGCTTCCGGGTGTGTATACGCCGACGGAGATCCAGCGCGGTCACGACCTCGGCAGTGCGGCGGTCAAGCTGTTCCCGGCGTCGGCGCTCGGAGCCTGCTTCATCCGCGCGGTGCGCGACCCCTTCCCCGATGCGCGGATCATCCCCGTGGGCGGAGTGCGCGTCGACACGGTGGGCGAGTACATCGCGGCCGGAGCCTTCGGGATCGGGGTCGGGGGACCCCTCGTCGGCGATGCCGCCGCACCGGGCGGCGATCTCGCGGCGCTCGCCGTTCGCGCCCGTGCGTTCGTGCAGGCCGTGCGCTCCGCCTGATCGCGTCCCTCCGGGCGTCGCAGAAGGTGGTGCGCGATGTCGGGGCCCGTGCTTACCATGTCGCCATGGTCGATAGCGCTGCTGCTTCCGTTCCCCCTGTCCGCCGCCCCTCCACCGTCGAAGAAGTCGCCGAGGTCGTGCGACTCGCCTCCCGCGAGGCCGTCCCCTTGACCGTCGTGGCCGGCGGGCACGGGCCGTGGTCGCACGCCCCGGCCGAGGGGATCCGTCTCGAACTCGGCGGTCTGTCGGGCATCGAGGTCGACGGCACCACCGTGCGCATCGGTGGCGGCGCGGTCTGGGGCGATGTCGCTTCGGCGCTCGCCGGGCACGGTCTGGCGCTCAGCTCGGGCGACACCGCCTCGGTCGGCGTCGGCGGGCTCACGCTCGGCGGCGGGATCGGGTGGATGGTGCGGGCCTGGGGTCTCGCCATCGATCAGCTGATCGGCGCACAGGTCGTCACCGCCTCGGGCGAGGTGGTCGAAGCGTCTTCCGCGACGAACCCCGAGCTCTTCTGGGCACTGCGTGGCGGTGGCGGCAACTTCGGCGTGGTCACACGGTTCGACTTCGCCGCGCATCCGCTGGCCGGGATCGCCTTCGCCGAGAGTGTGATCGACGGTGATGCGACCGCGGTGCTGCGTGCCGCGCGCGATCTGCTCCGCGACGCTCCGCGTGAGCTCACGGTCACGTACATGGACGTGCCGCCGATGGACCCGAGCGCACCGGCGGGAGCGCGCCTGAGCGCGGTGTGGGCGGCACCGGAGCCCGATCGGCTGCGTGCCGTGTGGGAGCCGATCTCCGCGCTCCCCGGCGTGCAGACGCAGGTGACGACTCCGCCGTATCGCGAAGTGCTGATGGAGATGCCCGAGCCGGAGGGCGATGATGTGCCCGCCCCTCCTGGTTTCCTCGGCGGCAACGGGCTCTACGCCGAGCTCGATGACGCGCTGATCGAGCGGCTCGTGGCCTTCCGGCGCGCGTATCCGGCCTCGGTGGTCTTCCTCCGGTCGCTGGGCGGCGCGTTCCACGACGTCGCGCAGGAGGAGACGGCGTTCCCGGCGCGTGCGGCGAACTGGTTCGTGATGGCCGGGGCGTTCGACATCCCGGGCATGCTCGACGATCAGACCCGTGCCGCGATCGATGCGGACGGCGAGGGCATCCGGGCCGGTCGCCTGGCCGAGTACGGCAACTTCGCCGACACCGAGCGCGCGGATGCGGTGCCCGGAATGTTCTCGGCGGATGCGCTCGCGCGGCTCCGGGCCACCAAGGCCGCGTGGGATCCGCAGAACGTCTTCCACCGCAACCACAACATCGTCGTGTGATGCACGAAGGGCCGGGTACCTCGCGGTGCCCGGCCCTTCGTGACGAGACGTCAGTGCGTGTCTTCGGCCTCGATCTCGGTGCGGTCGCCCGACCACAGCGTGTGGAAGGTGCCTTCCTTGTCGATGCGCTTGTAGGTGTGCGCGCCGAAGAAGTCACGCTGTCCCTGGACGAGCGCGGCCGGGAGGCGGTCGGCACGGATGCCGTCGTAGTACGACAGCGACGACGAGAACGCCGGGGCGGGGATGCCGGCTTCGGCGGCCGCGATGACGACTCGGCGCCAGGCTGCCTGGGCACGGGTGATCGCCTCGGTGAAGTACGGGGCGGTGAGCAGAACCGGCAGCTCCGGCGTCTCGGCGTAGGCGTCGGCGATCCGGTTGAGGAACTGGGCGCGGATGATGCAGCCGCCGCGCCAGATCTTGCTGATCGCGCCGAGGTCGATGTTCCAGCCGTACTCGGCGGCGCCGGCGCGGATCTCGTCGAAGCCCTGCGAGTACGCGACGATCTTCGACGCGTAGAGCGCGAGGCGCACGTCTTCGATGAACGCGTCGGTGTCCTCGACTGAGAACTCCTCCTCCGGGCCCGGCAGGTCGCGGGAGACCGCGCGCTGCTCGGGGTGCGAGGAGAGCGAGCGGGCGAAGGTCGCCTCGGCGATGCCCGAGACGGGGACGCCGAGCGACAGCGCGGTCTGCACGGTCCACGCGCCGGTGCCCTTGGCGCCGGCCTGGTCGAGGATCACGTCGACGAGCGGCTTGCCGGTCTCGGCATCCACCTGGCGGAGCACCTCGGCGGTGATCTCGATCAGGTACGACTCCAGTTCGCCGCGGTTCCACTCGGCGAAGATCTCCGCGATCTCCGCGGGGGTCTTGCCCGTGCCGCGACGGATCAGGTCGTATGCCTCGGCGATCAGCTGCATGTCGGCGTACTCGATGCCGTTGTGCACCATCTTGACGAAGTGTCCGGCACCGTCGTGGCCGACGTGCGTCACACACGGCTCGCCCTCAGCGACTGCAGCGATGGACTTCAGGATCGGTCCGAGCGTGATCCAGGACTCGTCCGAACCGCCGGGCATGATCGAGGGGCCGAGCAGGGCGCCCTCCTCGCCGCCGGAGATGCCGGCGCCGACGAAGTTGATGCCCGTCTCGCGGACGGCCTTCTCGCGACGGATCGTGTCGGGGAAGTAGGCGTTGCCGCCGTCGACGATGATGTCGCCCGGCTCGAAGACCTCGACCAGGGAGTCGATCACGGCGTCGGTCGGGCCGCCGGCCTTGACCATGATGATCGCGGTGCGCGGCTTCTGCAGCGAGTCGGCGAACTCCTGGTAGGTGCGGGCCGGGACGAATCCGGCCTCGGGGTGCTCGTCGAGGAGCGTCTGGGTCTTCTCGTAGCTGCGGTTGAAGATCGCCACGGTGTTCCCCTCGCGGCTGGCGAGGTTGCGGGCGAGGTTCGATCCCATGACGGCGAGTCCGACGACTCCGATGTTCGCTGATGCTTCGGGCACAGAAGGCTCCTCGAGGGTGAAGAAGGGGTGGTTTCAGCGTATCGCTGTCCGGGAGGTCAGTGCTCGCCTGTGTCACGCGACGCGATGAAGCGTCGGGACACGGCGATGTCGCGGTCTCCGAGACCCGCGGCCACCAGCTCGTCGAACGCGGCGCGCAGGGTGGGCAGGAGCACGGGGGAGGTGCCGGTGGCCTCGGCGATGTCGGCGGCGAAGCCGAGGTCTTTCACCATGTACTGCGCGACGCCGCTGGGGGAGTCGTCGCCGGTGACGAGCTTCTCGCGACGGCTGTCGAGCAGTCGCGAGCCGGCGTAGCCGCCGGAGAGCAGCGACCAGAGGGCATCGAGGTCGAGTCCGGAGCGGTCAGCGAGCACCGTGGCCTCTCCGAGCGCCAGGATCGTCGCGGACACCACCAGCTGGTTGCAGGCCTTCGCGACCTCGCCGGCGCCGAGCGGACCGAGCAGGACGGGCGTGCCGCACGGGGCCAGCACCTCGGCTGCGAGGGCCGCATCCTCGGGGTCGCCGCCGAGCATGATCGAGAGAGTCCCGGCGATGGCGCCGTCTTCGCCGCCCGAGACCGGGCAGTCCACGACCCGCACCCGCCCGTCGGTCTGCGCGCCGATGCGCTCTGCGAGCGCACGGACGGCCGGTGCCGACGAGGTCGATCCGATCATGATGAGCAGCTCACCGGCGTCCGCGAGGAGTCCGTCCGGGCCGTCGAGCATCGCCTCGAACGGGGGCAGATCCGGCAGCATCATGAGGAGGGCGTCTACTCTGGAGGCGAGTTCGCGCGGTGTCTCCGCCCAGGTGGCTCCGGCCGCCAGCAGCTCCGGCTGCGGGCGTCGCGCGTGGATCACCAGTCGTCCGTGCGCGGCGAGCAGATGGTCGGCCATGGGGCGGCCCATGGCGCCGAGTCCCACGGCGCCGACGGTGACGGATGACATGTTCATGGGCACACGGTAGCAATAATCCAATGGATAGAACAGTGTCCAACAGGATGGATCTGAGCTAAAGTGAGGGATCCAGGATTTCCCGAGGAAGGGATCAGCATGACGGGGACCGAGAACAAGCTGCGTGCCGTCGTGACGGTACCGCTGCGCGAAGACCTCTGCCGGCTCATCGAAGAGCTCGAGCCTCGCGTCGAGGTGGTCCGCGATCACTCGCTCCTCCCTCCGATGCGGGGGCCTGCGGATTGGTCCGGCGACCCGGACTTCGCTCGCACGGAGCGCGAGCAGCGGGCCTTCGATGAACTGGTGGACTCCGCCGACGTCCTCTTCGGCATCCCCGATGTGGACGCCACGGCGCTGGCCCGCACGGTGACGGCGAACCCGCGACTGCGCTGGGTCATGACGACGGCGGCCGGCGGCGGGGCCGCGGTCAAGGCCGCAGAGCTCGACCGTGCGGACCTCGATCGGATCGTCTTCACCACCAGCGCGGGCGTGCACGGCGGGCCCCTGGCTGAGTTCGCCGTTTTCGGCGTGATGGCGGGAGCGAAGAACCTCCCTCGCCTCCTTGCGGATCAGCGCACCCGCACCTGGCCCGACCGCTGGGAGATGCGACAGCTCGACGAGATGACCGTGCTCGTCGTCGGCCTCGGCGGCATCGGCGCGGAGTGCGCGCGTCGCTTCCACGCGCTCGGTGCCAGGGTCTGGGGCACCACGAGGTCGGGGGAGCCCGTCGCCGGCGTCGATCGTCTGGTGCGACTGGACGAGCTGCGAGACGCGGTGGCCCATGTCGATGCGATCGTCGTGACCCTGCCCGGCACGACCCAGACCCACCACCTGATCGGCGCCGACATCCTCGCCGCGGTGAAGCCGGGGGCGATCATCACCAACGTCGGTCGCGGCACGGTCATCGACGAGACGGCACTGCTCGCAGCTCTCGACGACGGTCGTCTCGCCTTCGCCGCTCTCGATGTCTTCGAGCAGGAGCCGCTCGACGATGAGTCACCGCTGTGGACGCATCCGAACGTGCTGGTGAGCCCGCACACGGCCGCGCTCAACTCGAAGGAGGAGGAGCGGATCGCTCGACGCTTCGCCGAGAACGCGGCGCGCCTGCTCGATGGCGAGCCGCTGACCGCCGTGGTCGATACGGTCGAGTTCTACTGATCCGCAGGCGGGTGCGTGCGCACCCGCGGCCCCACTGATGGCGGAAGGCGCAGCCATGGACGACGACACCCGCGAGGGGCGCGATCCCGCGCCTGCCGTCACCCGCAGCATCCGCCTGCTCGGCCTCCTCGCTGACGCGGGTGGTCCACGCACCCTGACGGAGCTCGCCGGCGAACTGGGGCTGGCGAAGTCGTCGACCGCGAATCTGTGCCTCGCGCTCGAGGCGGGGGGCATGGTCGACCGCACCGCCCAGGGCTATCGACTGGGCGTGCGAACTGCGGAGCTGGGCGGTGCGTTCGCCGCACAGTTCAACCAGGTGCGCGAGTTCTACAGCGTGTGCGAGGCCTCGCCGCAGCTGGCCTCCGAGCTCGTGCAGGTCGCCATGCTCGACGGCACGGATGCGCTGTATCTCGCCAGGCACGAAGGGTCGCGGTCGCTGCGACTGGGTACTCCGCTGGGCTCGCGGCTCCCCGCGCCGCTGTCGGCCACCGGACGCGCGCTGCTCGCCGCGATGAGCGACGCCGAGGTCACCGAGCTCCTCGGGGAGGATGCCGTCTTCCCGTCGCTGACGGAGCGGAGCGCGACGACCATGGCGGGGTTGCTGGAAGTGCTCGCCACCGCCCGCCGGCGCGGCTGGGCGCTGGATGCGGAGGAGTCCTTCCGCGGCATCGTCGGCGTGGCCGTGCCGCTCGAGGGGTGGGCGCCGACCGATCCGCCGCTGGCGCTCGGTGTGGCGATCCGCGCCGCCGAGGCGGACTACGAGCGCATCGAGCGCGTGGGTGAGGCTCTGCGCGCGGCTGCCGCGGCGTTGACGAACCCGTTCAGCACCGCCGTTCGTCGCTGACTCTTTCTGCGCTTCCGTGTCTCGGGGCGCGGTCGGTACTTTCGTGCGTCGAAACCCGGTCCAAAGGGTTGAACGCAATCCAACGGGCTGGTACAGTCGTGCTCACGCCGCAGGCGAAGCCGATCGAAGGAGATGGCAGTGACCGACCCCCGCACCTCAGCACGAGCAGTGTCCGATGACCCGGAGTACGCGGCCAATCTGCGCCGCGCGACGCTGGCCTCCAGCATCGGCAGCGCGCTCGAGTACTTCGACTTCGCGCTCTACGGGCTCTCGACGGCGTTGATCTTCAACGTCCTGTTCTTCCCGCAGGACGACCCCGCCATGGCCACGGTCGCCGCGTTCGCGACCTTCGGCGTCGGCTTCCTGGCACGTCCGTTCGGCGGTCTGTTCTTCGGCGTCCTGGGCGACAAGCTCGGACGCAAGTGGGTCCTGGTCGCCACGATCGTCCTGATGGGCGGGGCATCGACCGCGATCGGTCTTCTGCCCACCTACGAGGCGATCGGGCTCTGGGCCCCGGTCCTGCTGGTGCTGATGCGCCTCCTCCAGGGCTTCGGGGCGGGGGCGGAGCAGGCCGGTGCCACGGTGCTGATGGCCGAGTACGCGCCGGTCAAGCGCCGCGGGTTCTTCTCCGCACTGCCGTTCGTCGGCATCCAGGCGGGCACCCTGCTCGCCGCGGTCGTCTTCGGGTTGATCACCCTGCTTCCCGAGGACCAGCTGCTGAGCTGGGGATGGCGCGTGCCGTTCCTCGCCTCGTTCGCCCTGATCCTGCTCGCCCTGTTCATCCGGATGCGGCTGCGCGAGACGCCGACCTTCATCGAGCTCGAGAAGCACGAGCAGGTCGCCGATCGCCCCATCAAGGAGATCTTCACGCACGGACTCCCCGGCGTCATCGTCGGCATCGGTCTGCGGATGGCCGAGAACGGCGGCTCCTACATGTTCCAGACCCTCGGTCTCGCGTTCTTCGTCACCGTGGTCGGCGACAGCGCAGACAAGAGCCTGCTCACGTGGGGTGTCACCCTCGGGTCGCTGATCGGCGTCTTCTCGGTGCCGTTCACCGGACACCTCTCCGACCGCTTCGGGCGCCGCACGGTGTACCGCTTCGGTGCCGTCTTCATGCTCGTCTACACGTTCCCCGCGTGGTGGCTGCTGTCGCTCGGCAACTACGCCGTGGCCATCGGCGTGATCGCGATCGGCATCGGCGTCGCCGTGAACAGCATGCTCGGACCGCAGTGCGCCATGCTCCCCGAACTCTTCGGAAACCGTCACCGCTACCTGGGCGTCGCGATGGCCCGCGAGATCTCGGCCGTGCTCGCCGGCGGCCTCGCCGGTGTTCTCGGTGCCTACCTGATCGCAGTCAGCGACGGGAACTGGGTGCTCCTGGCGATCTACATGGCCGTGCTCGCCATCATCACCACCGCCTCGACCTTCCTCGCTCCCGAGACGCTGCGTCGCGACCTGACCCGCGTCGACGACGCGATCAAGGTCTCCCGCGAAGAGGGTGGCGACGACGTCTTCGCCACGACGGTCTCGATCAAGGCCGTCGGACGGTGAGCGCCCTGCCTGCGGGCCTCGCCCTCTTCGACCTCGGCGGGCGCACGGCGCTCGTGACCGGATCGAGCCAGGGCATCGGCCGGACCCTCGCGGAAGGACTCGCCGGAGCGGGTGCGACGGTGGTCGTGCACGGACGCGATGCCGCGAAGGCCGCGGCGGTCGCGGCCGAGATCGCACAGGGCACGGGCGCCGCGGTCCACAGCGTCGTCTTCGACGTGACCGATTCCGCGGCGGTGGATGCGGGGATGCGCGAGGTCGAGCAGCTCATCGGCACGCCCGACATCCTCGTGAACAACGCCGGTGTGCAGCGGCGGGCGCCGATCGCGGAGTTCGCGGACGAGGACTGGGATGCGCTCGTGCAGACCAACCTCTCCAGCGTGTTCCACCTGTCGCGCCGCGTCGCCGCCGGGATGATCGCCCGCGGCTCGGGAAAGATCATCCAGATCGGCAGCGTGCAGTCTCAGCTCGCCCGTCCGTCGATCGCCGCGTACTCGGCGACGAAGGGTGCGATCGTGATGTTCACGAAGGGGCTCTGCGCCGACCTCGCCCCGCACGGCATCCAGGCCAACGCCATCGCTCCCGGCTACTTCGCGACCGCTCTCACGCAGCCGCTCGTCGATGACGAGGAGTTCTCGGCGTGGGTCCGCGGGCGCACCCCGGCAGGGCGCTGGGGAGACACCCGCGATCTCGTCGGCGCCCTGCTCTTCCTCGCCGGCGGGGCGAGCGACTTCGTCAACGGCCAGACGCTCTTCGTCGACGGCGGCATGACGGCGGTCGTCTGATGCGGCTCGGTCGAGTCGCGTCCGCCGCAGGCCCCCGCTGGGTGCGCGAGACGGCCGACGGGCTCATTCCGATCTCCGACCCGTTCCTCGCGTTCGCCGAGGGGCGTGCCCCGGACGACGAGGGTGACGCCGTCGACGGAACCGTCGTCGCGCCGGTCGACCCTCTCGTCATCGTCGGCATCGCCCAGAACGGTCCCGGTCACGACTCGCCGGTGCAGGCGTGGCTCAAGAGCCCGCGGACTGTGATCGGAAGCGGAGCGGAGGTCACCCTGCGGCGCGATGCGGGCGCCCCGGTGGCGGAGGGCGAGATCGCCGTCGTGATCGGCCGGGCGACCCACGGCTTGACGGCGCAGAACGCTCACGAGTACGTGCTCGGCGTCACCGCGGTGAACGATCTCTCCAGCCCCGATCGCGCGATCAGCGATCCCCGCAACTTCGAGTCGAAGTCGGGGGAGGGCTATACGCCGCTCGGTCCGTGGATCGACACCGCAGCGGGAATCGACGACGTCGAGCTCGACGTGGAGGTCGACGGGCTCCTCGTCGCCCGGACCGGGAGCCGGCAGCTGCCCATGCCGATCCGCGAGTGCCTCGCGTACGTCGCGGCCTGGTCCGTTCTGGGCCCCGGGGATGTCGTGATGACCGGTGCCCCGCACTCGCAGGCACCGGTGCATCCCGGCCAGCGCGTGACGATCCGGGTGGCCGGAATCGAGCTGGTCACGGCGTTCGCCTGACCGAGGAGGAGACCTGGTGGACAATCTCGCCGTGGTGGCCCACGCCGCCGACGATCTGCGCATCGAAGACATCGGCGCCCCAGCGCCCCGCGCCGACGAGGCCGTCATCGACGTCGCCTACGGGGGCATCTGCGGCTCCGACCTGCACTACTTCCGGCACGGCGCAGCCGGGGCGTCCGTGCTCCGCGAGCCGATGATCCTGGGGCATGAGGTCGCCGGCGTCGTGGCCGTCGCCGCGGCAGACGGGTCGGGCCCCGTCGTCGGGACGGCTGTGGCCGTGCACCCCCTCACCGCGCACGGCGATGGACGCACACCCTGGCCGCCGGATCAGCCGAACCTCGCGCCGGCCTCGACGTACCTCGGGTCGGCGATGCACCTGCCGCACACGCAGGGAGCATTCGCGCGCCGGGTCGCGATGCCCGCGCGCATGCTGCATCCCCTGCCCGCCGGACTCGATCTGAGAACCGCCGCGCTGGCCGAGCCCGCGGCCGTGGCCTGGCACGCATTGCAGCGAGCCGGCGAGGTGCGCGGGCATCGTGTCGTCGTCATCGGCGCGGGACCGATCGGTCAGCTGGTCGCCGCGGTCGCTCAGCGCGGCGGGGCGGCCTCCGTGACCGTCACCGACCTGCAGCAGCGTCCGCGCGAGATCGCGGAGGCGCGCGGCATCCGGGCGATCGATGCGAGGGCCGAGGCGGAGATCGCGGAGCTGCACGCTGACATCGTGGTCGAATCCAGCGGCACGGTGCCCGGTCTCTCGGCCGCGGTCTCGGCGGCGACCCGTGGCGGCACCGTCGTGCTGCTCGGCCTGCAGCGCGGGGGAGATGTCCCGGCCCCTCTGGCGACGGCCATCACCCGTGAACTGACGCTCCGCGGCTCGTTCCGCTTCGGCGCCGAGTTCGACGACGTCATCGCCGCCCTCGCCGACGGCAGCCTCGACGTGCGCGGTATCATCAGCGAGGTGCTGCCGGTGGAGGATGCTCACGAAGCCTTCGCGCTGGCAGCCGATCCTGCGAGCTCCTGCAAGGTGCTCATCGACTTCGGCCTGGAGATATGACTGTGCGCATCGTCGTGATGGGTCCCAGCGGCTGCGGCAAGTCCACTGTCGGCAGTGCACTCGCGGAGAGCATGGGGGCGCGCTTCATCGACGGCGATGACCTGCATCCGCTGACCAACGTCGAGAAGATGGCCGCCGGCATCCCGCTCGACGATGCGGACCGGATGCCTTGGCTTCGCACCGTCGGAGCGACGCTCCACGGCGAGGAGCGGATCGTCATCGCCTGCTCCGCGCTGCGTCGGCGTTATCGGGACGCGATCCGCGAAGAGGCGCCGGACACGTTCTTCGTGGAGCTCGTGGTCGATCGCGCGACATTGGAGGCACGGCTGACGCAGCGTGCCGAGCACTTCATGCCCGCATCGCTGCTGGATTCGCAGCTGGAGACCCTGGAATCCCTGCAGGACGGCGAAAGCGGGATCCGGGTATCGGCGTCACTCGCTCTGGACGAGGAGATCCGCCTCATCCGCGAAGCGGCGCAGGCGTCGGCGGTCTGAGCCGCGTTCAGTCCTTGCGGTAGCTGGAACGGCCCATGGCGAACAGTGCGATGAAGGACGTGACGGCCGCGCACACGGTCATGGCGCCGATCAGCCAGAGGATTGCGTGCGAGAGGAAGGCGCCGTCGAGCATGGGGGTTCTCCGTGTTCTGCAGAAAAGGACCGGGTGTCCTCAGCCTATCGGGTCATCCGGTACCATTGAGGCTGTACCTCGGCGAGGGATGCTTCTGCGCGTGCGCGTTCATCCGTTATCGACGCGGCGAAGCAAGCCCGGTGGCTTTCCTCCTGCGTCAGCGAGTTCGACAATTCCAAGACCACCGCGCGGCGCCTTCGCTGCGTGCCCCGAAGGAGAACCCCATGTCTGAAGACACCAAGGTCCAGGCCGAGCTCCGCGAGAGCTTCGGCAAGGGCTTCGCCCGCCGCCTCCGCGCCGCCGGCAAGATCCCCGCCGTCATCTACGGCCACGGCACCGAGCCGGTGCACGTCGCGCTGCCGGGCCACCAGGTCTCGCTCATCATCCGCCGCGCCAACGCGCTGCTCGAGCTCGACATCGAGGGCAAGGGCCAGCTCGCCCTCGTCAAGGACGTCCAGCGCGACCCGGTGCACCAGATCATCGAGCACATCGACCTGCTCGTCGTGAAGAAGGGCGAGAAGGTCGCCATCGACGTGCCGATCGTCGTCACCGGCGAGTCGGCTTCCGGCACCATCGTGAACCTCGACGCGACCACGCTGTCGATCGAGGCCGAGGCCACGCACATCCCGCAGAACATCGAGGTCTCGGTCGAGGGCCTGGAAGAGGGCGCGCACATCACCGGCGCCGACGTGAAGCTCCCCAAGGGCTCCACGCTGCTCTCCGACCCCGAGGTGCTCGTCGTCGCGATCTCCGTCCCGGCCGCACCCACTGAGGATGACGCCGAGGGCGAGTCCGCAGAGGGCACCGAGGCAGCCGAAGAGGCCGCCGCGGAGTGATCTCCGACTGATTCATCACAGAGGGGACGCGATCCGATCGCGTCCCCTCTGTCGTATCCTGACCGAGGCTCTGCGCACCGGCAGTGAGAGGACGACGACATGGCATCGACCTGGCTCGTGGTGGGACTCGGCAACCCCGGCCCGCGATATGAGACCACCCGCCACAACATCGGTCAGATGGTGGTCGATGAACTGGCCTCGCGACGCGGCGAGGCGTTCCGCGAGCACAAGGGCGGAGCGCGCGTCGTCGAGACGTGGCTGCGTCCTGGCGCGGACAAGCTCGTGCTGGCCAAGCCGAACACCTTCATGAACGTCTCGGGCACTCCGGTCGCGGCACTGGTGCGCTTCTACTCGGTGCCCGCGGAGCAGGTCATCGTCGTGCACGACGAACTCGACATCCCCTTCGATACGGTCAAGCTCAAGATCGGCGGGGGACACGGCGGACACAACGGCGTGCGCGACATCGCTCGGGCTCTCGGGACGGCAGAGTTCCCGCGTGTGCGCGTGGGAATCGGCCGTCCGGTCGGCCGCCAGGATCCGGCTGACTGGGTGCTCTCACCCTTCGGCAAAGAGGAACGGCCGAACCTGCCGATCCTCGTCGACGATGCCGCCGACGCGGTCGAGCTCCTCGTCGGCGAAGGACTTCTCGCGGCGCAGCAGAAGCACCACGCACCGCGCTGACGCCGCGGTGGTGCTCCCGCTGCTCCGGGAGCGCCGTCAGGACGTGTAGGTCGCGAAGCCGGTGGCGCTGCCGGCCGCGAGAGCGCCGACGAGCACGATGAAGAAGATGACCGCGCCGAGCACGGCGACGACGATGGCGGCGATTCCGGTGCCACGGCCCCTGCGCTTCGCGATGGCGATGATGCCGAGCACGATCGCAGTGATCCCGAGGATCGTGCCGATCCAGAAGGACAGCTCGGCCCAGAGGACCTGGTCGCGCGCGGGGGAGAGCACGCTGAGGTCTTCGGCGGTCGACGTCGTGACACCCTGCGGGAGGACGCGTCCGATCTCGAAGGCCGCGATGCCGGCGATGATCGGAGCGACGACCGCCGCGAGGAGTGAAAGCACCAGCGCGATCGTCCCGAACAGGCCGGAGGGGCGGACCGTGGTGTCGGGGGCCGTGTAGGTGCCCGCCGGGGAGGCGTAGCCGCCGACCGGGACCTGGTACGCGCCCGGAGGGGCTGCCGGGTACGCGGCAGCCGGAGCGTTCGGGGTCGTCGCGTACGGCGGTGCGACGGGCGGTGCCGGCGGTGCGACGGGTGGTGCCGGCGGCGCGAAGGGCTCGGCGCCGGAGGGGGGAGGCAGCTGTGGATCAGTCACGTCCCCCATCCTAGGGCGCGGCTCAGACGCGTCGGAGGAGGCCCACGCGGTCGTACACGTTCGAGAGGGTCGCATCGGCGACGGCGTCCGCGCGTCCGGCGTTCTCCGCCAGGATGCGGTCGAGTTCGGCAGGATCGTCGAGCAGTTCGAGCGCACGCGCGCGCACGGGCTCGAACTCGTTCACGACCACCTCGGCGAGGCCCTTCTTGAAGTCGCCGTAGCCGCGACCTGCGTACTCGTCCTCGATCGCGGCAACCTGGCGACCGCTGAGGGCCGCGTAGATCGTGAGCAGGTTCGAGACGCCGGGCTTGTTCTCCCGGTCGAAGCGCACGGAGCCCTCGTTGTCGGTCACGGCTCGCATGACCTTCTTCGCAGACTTCGCCGGGTCGTCGAGCATCCACAGGACTCCCGCGTCGCTCTCCGCCGACTTCGACATCTTGGCGGTCGGGTTCTGCAGATCGTAGATGCGCGCGGTCTCCTTCTGGATGACCGGCAACGGCACGGTGAAGGTCTCACCGAAGCGGGAGTTGAAGCGCTCGGCGAGATCGCGGGTGAGCTCGACGTGCTGCTTCTGGTCGTCGCCCACGGGTACCACGTCCGTCTGGTACAGCAGGATGTCGGCGGCCATGAGGACCGGGTACGTGAACAGGCCGACGCTGGTGGCATCAGCTCCGTAGCGCGACGATTTGTCCTTGAACTGCGTCATGCGGCCGGCCTCGCCGAAACCGGTGATCGTGCTGAGGATCCAGGCGAGTTCGGCGTGCGCGCGCACGTGGGACTGCACGTACAGGGTCGACAGCGACGGCTCGATGCCCGCGGCGATGTACTGCGCGGCGGTGCGACGCGTCTTCTCGCGGAGCTCGGCCGGGTCCTGTGCGACGGTGAGCGCGTGCAGGTCGACGACCGAGAAGTAGGCATCGTAAGAGCTCTGCAGATCCCGCCACTGGAGCAGCGCGCCGATGTAGTTGCCGATCTGGAGGGAGTCGGCGGAGGGCTGCATTCCGGAGTAAAGGCGAGGTTTCGTCACACCCCCAATCCTATGGGGTGCGTGCGCGGCCCATACGATGGGCGGATGACGCCCGAATCCCCTCGCCGCCGCCGACGAGGGGACGCAGCCCTCTACGTCGAGGTCTTCATCCGCGCGCCACTGGAGGATGTCTGGCGACTGACGCAGGATCCCGCCTCGCACGTGCGGTGGGATGCGCGATTCACGGACATCGTTCCGCAGCGCACGCGATCCGACGGCGCGCGGGAGTTCCGATACGAGCTCGATCTCGGGGTGCACACGATCCGCGGCACCGGCGTCTCTCTCGCCACCCGCGAGGGGCCCGTGGGCGAGCGGACCTCGGCTCTGCTGTTCGATACGGAGGATGCACTGTCGCCGCTGGGCGCCGGTCGCGGGTACTGGCGATACATCCCGACGCCGGAGGGCGTGCGATTCCTGACCGGCTACGACTACGCGCCGGGATGGGGTTGGCTCGGGCGTCTGTTCGACCCGCTCGTCATCCGCCCGTTCGTGTGGTGGCTGACCGCCCGGAGTTTCGACCGCCTGCGGATGTGGGCGGAGGAGGGCACCTCCCCTGAGCAGGCCAGCGGATGGCGGTCGCTGCGTCGCGGATATCGGCCACGAGCGCGGAACTGTCGTTCACAGCCTCCCCGCCGCACCGGGAGAACGATCATGGAAGACGCACCGAGATCGCTCGAGGAGATCGCATGACGGCGGGCACCGGAATCTTCGAACGCGCGCTCGGAGACGATTTCGCCCGCCTCCACCCGCAGCTGCAGCGTCGCTTCGGGGTCGGTGTCGAGGCGGGATACGGCTGCATCGGACGAGGCACGATGACGGAGGTGCGTCGCGGCCCCTGGTGGACGCTGCCCTTCCTCCTGGTCGGGACCTTCCGCAACATCCTCTTCCCGGAGCGCGGACGCGATGTCCCCTTCCGAATAGACAACCATGCGTATCTCGACGATTTCGGCCGGGAGACGGTGACGTTCGTTCGGACGATGCAGGTGCGCCCCGGTCGTCGCCGACGCTTCGACGCCACGATGATCTACAGCGACGCTCGCCGTCGAGTGGTCGACTATCTGGGCACGCATCAGCACCTGGCCGTCGATCTGGATCTCACTGTCACCGACGACGGCGCTCTGCAGCTGACCTCCGGCGAGCAGCGGTTCTACGAGGGGCCTCTCGCCTTTCGATTCCCGATGCTGTTCAGCGGGCGCGCGCTACTGCGGGAGCGATACGACGACGAGCAGCAGCGGTACCTGATCGATCTCGAGATCCATAACGACGTCCTCGGATTCCTGTTCGGCTACCGCGGCGCATTCACGTGCGAGTTCGTCGACGGGCCGGCGCCGGCGACCGTGAAGCCCTACCGTGAGGAGCTTCGCGAATGACGGCCAGAGGCGCCGTGTTCCTCGCCGCACTCGGCGACGACGCGGAGCGGCTGCACCCGGAGATCCTCGCGCAGATGCGGGTGGAGGCCGAGAGCGACAGCGCGGCGGGTGTGTTCACGGTCGCCGGCAGTCGGTTCAGGCGGCTGACCGCTCTGGGGTACCCGGTGGTGGGCCCCGGACTGCTCGTCACGCGTTTCGCCCGCGACGTCCCGTTCCGGATCGACACCGTGGCCGGCCGGTCGGGATCGGGTCGGACGACCCTCGCCGCCCGACGCGAGTTCCGCTTTCCCGGGAAGGTACAGCACATCTCCGATCGCCTCACGGTGACCGGCCGTCCCGGGATCCTCCACAATGCGCTGGGGGTGCGCGGGCGCGTGGAGATGCTCGAAGAGTGTTCCGTCACGCCGGAGGGGGCACTGCGGATGCGCTCCCGCGCGGTCGCCCTGCGCGTCGGCAGACGTCGGATCGTGCTGCGAGGCATCCTGCGCCTCGATGTCGACCTCGTCGACGGCTGGGACGAGGCAGAGCACCGTCGCACCATCGCGATGCGTGCCACCAGCCCGGTGCTGGGGACGGTCCTCGAGTACCGCGGCTGGTACCGTCACGGAGATTCGCCTGCGGTACCCGAGGATGCCCTCGGATCGGGTCAGTACGAGTAGTCGACGACGACCGGGGCGTGATCGCTCCAGCGCAGATCGTAGGCCGCCGCACGGGCCACGTGGTAGGTCGTGACGCGCTCGGCGAGTGCCGGCGTCGCGAGGTGATAGTCGATGCGCCACCCCGAGTCGTTGTCGAACGCCTGACCGCGCATGGACCACCACGTGTACGGTCCGTCGATCTCGCCGTGGAACCGGCGGCCGACGTCGACCCAGCCGAGGCCCGTGCCGATCGTGCCGTCGACCGCGGTGACCTCGGCCCCCGACTCACCGAGGAAGCGGTCGAAATACGCCCGCTCGCGGGGCAGGAAGCCGGCCTTCTTGCGGTTGCCGCGCCAGTTCTTGATGTCGAGCTCTCGGTGCCCGACGTTGAGGTCTCCCGTGACGAGCGCGAGTGCGCCGTCGGCCCCGAGCTCGCCGAGCCGCGTGCCGAACGCGTCGAGGAACTTCCACTTCTCGTCCTGCTTCGGGGTGTCGGCCTCGCCGGAGTGCACGTACGCGCTCACGACGGTCAGCGGAAGGTCGCCGAGCAGGTAGTCCGCCTCGATCCAGCGGCCCTTCGAGTCGAAGTCCGCGGCACCGAACTCGGTGCGCGACGCGAGGGCGGGCGTGCGGCTCGCGATGGCGACGCCCGCGCGGCCCTTGGCGGTGGCCTCGTCATGCACGAACGACCAGCCGGGCAGCGCGGCTTCGAGGTGTTCGTCCTGTCCGCGGACCTCTTGGAGCGTGAGGATGTCGACGCCGGCCTCATCGAGCCAGCTGCTCATCCCGTTGCGAGCCGCCGCTCGGATCCCGTTGACATTGACCGTGGCGATACGCAGATGGGGCATGCGAACAAGCCTAACGAGCGTCGCCGACATCCCGGGACGGCCGGTGCAGGTCGGCGATGAGGCGCTGCGCGAAGGGGGTGGGCGAGTCCACGGGCGGGGGAGGGGAGGCCTCGAGAGCCGCGAGCTCGTTCTCCGCAGCTCGCACCGCCCGTCCGGCGGTCCATGCCTGGAACCACGGGGCGGCGTCGCGGGCGGCACGGGCCTCTCGCACACGGATCTGCGCCGCGGTGAGCAGCGTCTCGTACTCGATCAGGCGGCGCTCCGCCTCGGTCTGCTCCAGCAGGGGCTGGTCCCGGTCATTCGCGGCGACCGCGATCCAGGACGACGCCACCAGCATCACGACGCCGTTGATGCGGAACCAGAGGAGGAGTCCGATGAAGATGGCGAAGGTCGCGAGCAGCGGATTCGACGGGGTGTAGCTCAGCAGGAAGCCGGCTCCGTACTGGAGCACGGTCATCGCGCCGCCGCCGAGAAGGGCGCCGGGCCAGATGGTCCGCCACTGCAGGGACGTTCCCGTGAGGAAGCGGACCATGGCGGCCAGCGCCGCCGACATGATGACGAACGACACGATGACGGTCGCGATGCGGATGCCGAGGTTCAGCCCGTCCGAGCCGGAATCCCAGCCCAGCAGACTGACGAGCCAGCTCAACACGGCCGCGCTGGCGGAGCTGAGGAGAGAGCCGACGATCAGCGAGACGCCGAAGATCAGCGCCGCCAGCAGGTCGCGGGCCTTCAGGATGACGTAGCTGCGCCGGTCCGGAGGAAGGCCGAAGATGTCCCTCGTCGCTCGCCGCGAGAACGTCACCCAGCCGATGGCCGTCCAGATGACGGTTCCGAGGGCGATCAAGCCCGTGATGCCCAGGACGTTGGTCGTGCTCGCGGCGACGTCCTGCACCTGCTTCGGCGTGAAGACGCCGCCCTCGGGGAGGATCAGGTTGGGGATGTAGCTGTTGATCATGTCGATCAGACCGTTGACGGCTTCCTCGCTGCCACCGAGCCAGAGCCCGGCGATGGCGAAGGCGAGGTAGATCGCCGCGAAGATCGCGAAGAGCGCCTGATAGCTCACACCCGCAGCGAGCAGGAATCCGTTGTGCTGCAGGAAGTGTCGCCAGACACGCACGGGGAAGAGCGCGAGGGTCCGCTGCGTGAGTGCGGTCGCGCGCTCGACGGCCGCATCGAGGCGACCGGGCTCGGCCGCGGAGCCATCGGGTTCAGACACGTCCCCACCCTATCCAAGCGCCGCGCGATGCGAGAGCAGCCGGGACGTGAGAACAGGCGGAGACGCGAGAACAGGCGGCCCCCGAAGGGAACCGCCTGTTCTCGGATGATGGCCTGATGCGGCGCGTCAGGGACGCCCGCGAAGGACCGCCTGCTTGACCTCGGCGATGGCCTTGGTGACCTCGATGCCGCGGGGGCAGGCCTCTGAGCAGTTGAAGGTCGTGCGGCAGCGCCACACGCCTTCCTTGTCGTTGAGGATGTCCAGACGCACGGCCGCGTTGTCGTCGCGGGAGTCGAAGATGAAGCGGTGCGCGTTCACGATCGCGGCGGGGCCGAAGTACTGACCGTCGGTCCAGAACACGGGGCAGGACGAGGTGCACGCGGCGCACAGGATGCACTTGGTGGTGTCGTCGAAGATCTCGCGGTCGGCGATGGTCTGGACGCGCTCCTTGCCCTTCTCCGGGACGGAGCTGGCGACGAGGAACGGCTGCACCTCGCGGTATGAGGCGAAGAACGGCTCCATGTCGACGACGAGGTCCTTCTCCAGCGGCAGACCCTTGATGGCCTCCACGTAGATGGGCTTCGAGATGTCGAGGTCCTTGATCAGGGTCTTGCAGGCCAGGCGGTTGCGGCCGTTGATGCGCATGGCGTCGGAGCCGCAGATGCCGTGCGCGCAGGAGCGGCGGAAGGTCAGCGAGCCGTCGACCTCCCACTTGATCTTGTGCAGCGCGTCGAGGACGCGGTCGGTGGAGTAGAGCTCCACGTCGTAGTCGACCCAGTGCGGCTCCGCGTCGACCTCGGGGTCGAATCGGCGGATGTTGAACGTCACGATGAAGGACTGGATGCCGGTCTCTTCGGTCGTGTCCGCGGGTGCTTCGGCGATGGCGTTCGACATTCTCAGTACTTCCTCTCCATCGGCGGGTAGTTCAACTCGCCCTGATCGTTCTTCGTGAAGACGACGGGCTTCCAGTCGAGCTTGATGTGGTCGCTCGGAGTCGACGAGTGCGGGTCACCGGTGAGGTAGGCCATGGTGTGCTTCATGTACTTCTCGTCGTCGCGCGTCGGGAAGTCGTCGCGCATGTGACCGCCGCGGCTCTCCTCGCGGTTCTGCGCGGCGTAGACCACGACCTCGGCGATGTCGAGCAGGAAGCCCAGCTCGACGGCCTCGAGCAGGTCGGTGTTGAACCGCTTGCCCTTGTCATCGACGTGCACGTTCTTGTAGCGCTCACGCAGCTCGGCGATCACGCCCAGCACATGCTGCAGCGAGTCGTGCGTGCGGAACACCTGCGCGCCCTTGTCCATCTCGTCCTGCAGCGTCTTGCGCAGCACGGCGATGCGCTCGGTGCCCTGGTTGTTGCGCAGGTCCTCGAGCATCCCGGAGACGAAGGCCGCGGGGTTCTCGGGCAGCGGCACGAACTCGGCCGTCTTGACGTACTCCACGGCGTTGCGGCCGCTGCGCTTGCCGAACACGTTGATGTCGAGCAGCGAGTTGGTGCCGAGACGGTTGGCGCCGTGCACCGAGACGCAGGCGCACTCGCCGGCGGCGTACAGGCCGGGGACGACCGTGTCATTGTCGGCCAGGACCTCGCCGTTGTTGTTGGTCGGGATGCCGCCCATGGCGTAGTGCGCGGTCGGCATCACCGGGACCGGCTCGACGACCGGGTCGACGCCCAGGTACGTGCGGGCGAACTCCGTGATGTCGGGCAGCTTGGTCTCGAGGACCTCGGCGCCCAGGTGCGTGCAGTCCAGCAGCACGTAGTCCTTGTGCGGGCCGGCGCCGCGGCCTTCTGCGACCTCCTGCACCATGCAGCGGGCGACGATGTCACGCGGAGCGAGGTCCTTGATCGTCGGGGCGTAGCGCTCCATGAATCGCTCGCCCGAGGCGTTGCGCAGGATCGCGCCCTCACCTCGTGCGCCCTCGGTGAGGAGGATGCCGAGGCCGGCGAGTCCGGTCGGATGGAACTGGAAGAACTCCAGGTCTTCGAGGGGGAGGCCCTTGCGCCAGACGATGCCGACGCCGTCGCCCGTGAGGGTGTGCGCGTTCGAGGTCGTCTTGAAGATCTTGCCGAAACCGCCGGTCGCGAAGATCACGGCCTTGGCCTGGAACACGTGCAGCTCGCCGGTCGAGAGATCGTACGCGACGACGCCCGAGACCTGGGTCTTGCCGTCGGCATCCTTCACCGTCAGCAGGTCGAGCACGTAGAACTCGTTGAAGAAGTTGATGCCGAGCTTGACGCAGTTCTGGAACAGCGTCTGCAGGATCATGTGGCCGGTGCGGTCGGCGGCGTAGCAGGCGCGGCGGACCGGGGTCTTGCCGTGCTCTGCCGTGTGCCCGCCGAAACGGCGCTGGTCGATCTTGCCCTCGGGCGTGCGGTTGAAGGGGAGGCCCATGTTCTCGAGGTCGATGACCGCCTCGATGGCCTCCTTCGCGAGGATCTCCGCCGCGTCCTGGTCGACGAGGTAGTCGCCGCCCTTGACGGTGTCGAAGGTGTGCCACTCCCAGGAGTCCTCTTCGACGTTCGCGAGGGCTGCCGCCATGCCGCCCTGCGCTGCACCGGTGTGCGAGCGCGTGGGGTAAAGCTTGGAGATCACGGCGGTCTTCGCGCCGGGGCCGGCCTCGATGGCCGCCCGCATGCCGGCGCCACCGGCGCCAACGATCACGATGTCGAACTGGTGGTAATGCACGCCGTCACGGACGACGGAATCCTGCGTCTCGGTAGTCACTTCTTCTTAGCCTTCTTCTCAGTTCCCGACCAGTGCGGCGCATTCGCTCCACAGGACGCTGTCCTCGGTCGCACCCAGGCACGGGTCGAACGTGAAGACGACGAGCGTGCCCAGGATGATGAGCAGGCCGGCGGCGAGCCCGAGGGCCCAGGTGAGGGCCTTCCGGGCGGTGGTGTTCGTGACGTAGTCGTTCACGATCGTGCGCATGCCGTTGGCGCCGTGGATCAGTGCGAGCCACAGCATCAGCACGTCCCACCACTGCCAGAACGGCGTGGCGAACTTGCCGGCGATGAATGCGAAGTCGAGGGCGTGGATGCCCTCGCCGACCATGAGGTTGACGAAGAGGTGGCCGAAGATCAGCACGACGAGCACGATGCCCGAGGCGCGCATGAAGACCCAGCCCCACTTCTCGAGGTTGACTCCGCGCCGGCGGCGAGCCGGGGCTGCGATGGTCTGCGCGGTCATCAGTGTCCCCCTCCGAATCCGGCGAACGCGAGCATCAGGTGGCGGGGCACGAAGCCGGCCATGATGATGCCCCAGACCAGCAGCACGCCCCAGAAGAGCTGACGCTGGTACTTGGCGCCCTTCGACCAGAAGTCGACGGCGATGATGCGCAGCCCGTTCATCGCGTGGAACACGATGCCGGCCACGAGCACGACCTCGCCGAACGCCATGATGGGGTTCTTGTACGTGCCGATCACGGCGTTGTACGCCTCCGGCGAGACCCTGATGAGTGCCGTGTCGAGCACGTGCACCAACAGGAAGAAGAAGATGGCGACTCCGGTGATGCGGTGAAGCACCCACGACCACATGCCTTCGCGACCCCGATAAAGGGTGCCGCGGGGGGTCTTGGACGTGGTTTCCGAAATCGACGGTGTCAAGCGAGCGCTCGTGGACACGGTCGTCCTCCCTGATCGATGTGCGTCGGTCGCATGCGCTGCTCTCGTTCAAGTGTGAGCCTGTCGAAGTCAGGCACGCCCGATCGCTGTCCATCCTATTCCTGTCAGAAGACTGGGAGCGACGAAGGGGAGCCTAAGTATCTCGATGTCGAGAGGTCTCGTCGGGCTACCCTGGCAGGGTGAGCGCACCCATCAAGGATTTCTACGCAGTGATTCCCGCCGGCGGCATCGGCAGCCGGCTCTGGCCGCTCTCCCGTGCGGACGCGCCCAAGTTCCTGCACGACCTCACGGGTTCCGGGCATTCGCTGCTCCGTGACACCTGGGACCGTCTGGAGCCGCTCAGCGGATCCGACCGGATCGCCGTGGTCACCGGGCGCGCGCACCGTGCCGCGGTCGAGGCCGAGCTGCCGGGCATCGCCGACCTCAACGTCTTCCTGGAGTCGGAGCCGCGGGAGTCAGCCGCCGCGATCGGCCTCGCCGCCGCGATCCTGCACCGGCGCGAGCCCGACGTGATCATCGGCTCGTTCAGCGCGGACCATGTGATCCGCAGCACGCGCGTGTTCGAGTTCGCGGTGCGCGACGCCGTCGAGGTCGCCCGCGAGGGATACATCTGCACCATCGGCATCTCGCCCACCGAGCCCGCGATCGGGTTCGGTTACATCAAGAAGGGTCCGGAGCTGGTCGTCGACGGCGCGCGTGAGGCCGCGCTCGTGGAGAGCTTCGTAGAGAAGCCCGACCTGGAGACGGCGAAGGAGTACCTCGCCGATCGCGACTATCTGTGGAACGCCGGCATGTTCATCGCGAAGGCGAGCGTGCTGCTGGAGGAACTCGCCGCGAACGAGCCCGAGCTGCACGCCGGGCTCCTCGAACTCGCCGAGGCCTGGGACGACCGCGAGCTGCGCGGACCTGCGGTCGACCGCATCTGGCCGCGCCTGAAGAAGATCGCCATCGACTACGCGGTGGCCGAGCCGGCCGCCCGCCGCGGACGGCTCGCCGTCGTCCCCGGTCACTTCGACTGGGACGACGTGGGCGACTTCGCCTCGCTGACCAAGCTCATCAACAACGGGCGCAAGAACGACCTCGCCGTCCTCGGGCCGAACGCCCGGGTGCTGACCGACGGCGCGAGCGGAATCCTCGTCAGCCAGACGTCTCGGGTGATCAGCCTGGTGGGCGTCCAGGACATCGTCGTCGTCGACACCCCCGATGCTCTGCTGGTCACCACGGTCGAGCACGCGCAGCGGGTGAAGGGCGTCGTCGAGTCCCTCAAGCTCACCGGCCGGGGAGACGTGCTCTGACGCCTGCGCCGATGAGCAGGCGTTCACGCTCATCGGGTGGCTTGATTTCAGCTTTGTAACCTTTGGCCAGCGCATCCGCTGCGCACGTGCGCAAAAGGCGAAACAGTAGGTAACTTTGATCGATCCGCGATGGCCGCGGTTTCGTTGAGGGAGGCATCAGTTGACCATCTCCACCACCAAGAAGCTGCTCGGCGCGACGGTCGCCGCGGGCGTCATCTTCGCGCTCGCCGGCTGCGGTCAGGCACCGACCGACAAGCCCGCAGGCTCCGAGAAGCCGGTCGACTCCGACTTCCTTCCCTGCCTCATCTCCGACGCGGGCGGTTGGAACGACAAGTCGTTCAACCAGTCGGCCAAGGAGGGCATGGACAGCGCGGCTGAAGAACTCAGCATCAAGCCGCTCGAGTTCGAGTCCGCGAACGACAACGACTATGCCCCGAACCTCGAGACCGCCGTCTCTGAAGGCTGCTCGCTCATCGTCGCGGTCGGCTTCAAGCTCTCGGCAGCCACGGTCGAGTCCGCGCTCGCGAACCCCGAGATCGACTACGCGATCATCGACGACTACGCCGACAACGACTTCGATGGCACCACCGATGCTCCGAACATCAAGCCCCTCGTCTTCGACACCGCGCAGGCGGCCTACCTCGGCGGCTACGCCGCGGCAGCCTGGTCCGCGCAGAGCGGCGTGAACAAGGTCGGCACCTTCGGCGGCATGCAGATCCCGTCGGTCGCCGTGTTCATGGACGGCTACCAGCTCGGCGTCGACAAGTACAACGAGGACAAGTCGGCTGCGGTCGAGGTCTTCGGTTGGGACGCCGCGACGCAGAAGGGCTCGTTCACGGGCGGCTTCGACGCGAACGACACCGCCAAGCAGACCGCGCAGGGCGTGCTCGACCAGGGCGTCGACGTGATCCTCCCGGTCGGCGGTCCCGTCTACCAGAGCGCTGCTGCGGCGATCACCGACAGTGGCAAGGACACGCTGATGCTCGGCGTCGACAGCGACCTGGCCGTGGCTGACCCGAACGTGGCCGGCATGACGCTGGTCTCGATCATGAAGGCGATCGACGTCGCCGTGCATGACGCCACCGTCGCCGCCGCCGCCGGTGAGTTCGACGCAGCGCCGTACGTGGGCACGCTCGAGAACGAGGGCGTCAAGCTCTCCGGCTTCGGCGACTTCGAGGGCGACCTCCCCGAGGGCCTGGTCGACGAGCTGGCCGAGCTGCAGAAGCAGATCATCGCCGGTGACATCACGGTGGAGTCTGAGAACTCCCCGTAAGTCGTAACCGGTCCAGCACGGGGCGAGTGGTGAGCAGTCTGCCACTCGCCCCGTGCCGTGGACGGACGATGATTCTCCTGGATGACTGTTCTGGATAACTCTTCTGGATAAGGTGCAGATATGAAGCTCGAACTTCGCGGCATCACCAAGCGATTCGGTAGCCTCGTGGCCAACGACCACATCGATCTGGTGGTCGAGCCGGGGGAGATCCACGCGCTCCTCGGCGAGAACGGCGCGGGCAAGTCCACACTCATGAACGTCCTCTACGGTCTCTATCAGGCCGATGAAGGTGAGATCCTCCTCGATGACGAGGTGCAGCGCTTCCGCGGTCCTGGCGACGCGATGGCTGCGGGGATCGGCATGGTCCACCAGCACTTCATGCTCGTCCCGGTCTTCACCGTGGCCGAGAACGTGATGCTCGGTCACGAGCAGACCAAAGCGCTCGGAAGGCTCGACATCGCGAAGGCGCGAGAGCACGTGCGGTCGGTGGCTGCCCGGTTCGGATTCGACATCGATCCGGATGCGCTCGTGGGCGACCTGCCCGTCGGCGTGCAGCAGCGGGTCGAGATCATCAAGGCGCTGTCCCGCGACGCGAAGGTGCTCGTGTTCGACGAGCCGACGGCCGTCCTCACCCCGCAGGAGACCGACGAGCTGATGAACATCATGCGTCAGCTGCGCGATGAGGGCACGGCGATCGTGTTCATCACGCACAAGCTGCGCGAGGTGCGCGAGGTGGCCGACAAGATCACCATCGTCCGCCTCGGCAAGGTCGTCGGCGAGGCTTCCCCCACCGCGACGAACGCGGAGCTCGCCTCCCTCATGGTCGGTCGCGCGGTCGAACTGACCGTGCACAAGGACCCGCCCCGCCTGGGCGAGGGCGGTTTCGAAGTCAAGGGACTGCGCGTCCTGACGCCCACCGGCGCGATCGTCGTCGACGGTATCGACCTCGCCGTTCGACCGGGTGAGGTCCTCGCGATCGCCGGCGTGCAGGGCAACGGCCAGACCGAGCTGGTGGAGGCCATCGTCGGCCTCGCGGCCCGCGTCGAAGGCAGCATCGTGCTCGACGGGAAGGAACTCGTCGGAAAGAGCGTGCGCGCCATCCTCGACGCCGGTGTCGGCTTCGTCCCGGAAGACCGCACGGAGGACGGCCTGGTCGCCGGCTTCTCCGTCGCGGAGAACCTCATCCTCGACCGCTCGGACGACCCGGCATTCAGCCGTGCCGGCACGCTGCGCCGCGCAGCCCTCGACGAGTTCGCCCGTGCGCGCATCACCGAGTACGACATCCGCACGCAGGGGCCGGAGACGGCGGCGGGCACGCTGTCGGGCGGTAACCAGCAGAAGGTCGTCATCGCCCGGGAGATGAGCCGCGACCTGCGGCTCCTCGTCGCCGCGCAGCCGACACGTGGCGTGGACGTCGGCTCGATCGAGTTCATCCACAAGCGCATCATCGAGACGCGCGATGCGGGCATCCCCGTGATCGTCGTCTCCACGGAGCTCGACGAGGTCGCAGCTCTCGCCGATCGGATCGCGGTCATGTACCGCGGCACGATCGTCGGCATCGTCCCCGGCGACACGCCTCGGGAGACGCTCGGACTCATGATGGCCGGAGCGGCCGAAGGGGAGGTGGCCGCGTGAGCGGAGCGACGCCCGGCGCGGGCGATGTGACCAAGGGGATCCCGCCGCAGGAGCTCGCCACGAGCACAGGCACCGTCCCTCGAGACCCCTCCGACGTGCCCCCGCCCCCGCGCGGAAACCTCATCCTCAAGGAGATCCTCCGCGGCAACGCCGTCACGACGATCCTCGCGATCGTCCTGGCACTCGTCGTGGGCGGCATCCTCATCGCCTTCACGAACGAAGACGTGCAGGCGGCATCGGTCTACTTCTTCAACCAGCCGGGCGACACGTTCGTCGCCGCCTGGAACGCCGTGTACAACGGCTACGAGGCGCTGTTCCGTGGGGCGATCTTCAACGCCCGCGGCGCGGACTTCGCAGCCCAGATCCGTCCGCTGACGAACACCCTCGGCTTCGCGGCTCCGCTGATCGCGGCCGGCCTCGGTGTCGCTCTGGCGTTCCGCGTCGGGCTGTTCAACATCGGTGCCCGTGGCCAGATGCTCATCGGCGTCGCGGTTGCGGCGCTCCTGACGTTCTCCCTCGACCTGCCGATCTGGCTGCACATCCCGGTGACGCTGATCGCCGGTATCGCCGGCGGCGCGCTCTGGGGCGCGATCGCGGGGCTCATCAAAGCGCGCACCGGTGCGCACGAGGTGATCCTCACGATCATGCTCAACTACATCGCGTACTACCTGCTGCTGTGGATGATCCGCACGCCGGGCCTGCTGCAGAAGCCGGGCACCAACCAGGCACTCGGCTCGGCGACGCCGCAGAGCGCGCAGTTCCCGACCCTGCTCGGACCGCAGTTCCCGCTGCTCGATCTCGGTTTCGTGATCGTGATCGTCGCGACCCTGTTCGTCTGGTGGCTCATCGAGCGCTCGTCGCTCGGCATGCGGATGCGCGCCGTGGGGGAGAACCCCCATGCGGCACGCGCCGCCGGCATCAGCGTGCAGCGCATCTACGTCTACGCGATGCTGTTCGCCGGAGGCCTGGCAGGTCTCGCCGGCATGAACCAGATCCAGGGCGCCGTCACCACCGGCGTGACCGAGACGATCGACGCCGGCATCGGCTTCGACGCGATCACGGTCGCGCTCCTCGGTCGCAGCCGCGCCTGGGGCACGTTCGCCGCCGGCATCCTGTTCGGGGCGCTCAAGGCGGGCTCGTTCTCGATGCAGGCGCAGGATATCCCGGTCGACATCGTCCTCGTGGTGCAGTCTCTCGTGGTGCTGTTCATCGCGGCGCCGCCGCTGCTGCGGACGGTGTTCTTCCTTCCGAAGACCGATATCGAGAAGGCTGCCAGGCTGAGAGCCAAGGCCTCCAAGAAGGCGGTGGCGGCATGATGTCCCTCGTGCAGACCCAGGCCGCTGACGGCACGGTACAGCTGGCGACCGTGAAGGAGCGGCACCTCAAGGCGCCGATCGTCCTCGCAGGCGCCACCGTGCTCCTCGCGCTGTTGTTCCTGTTCGTGCCGCGTGACGGCATCAGCACCTTCCGGCTCTCCGATCAGTCGTCTGCGCTCGCGCTGCCCGACGTCGCACTGCCCACGGCCTCGACGTTCTGGGTCGTGCTCGGAATCCTCGTGGTCTTGACGGTCGGAGCGTTCCTCCGCGCGTGGACCTACCGCACGCCTTCGCTGTGGCTGGTCATCGCCTACAGCGTGCTGGCTGTCTTCGCGTTCCTCGTCTGGGCGTCCGCCGGCGGACTCGTGCCGGTCACGAGCCTGCTGTTCGGTGCGGTCTCGCTCTCGGTACCGCTGGTGTTCGGCGCCCTGGGCGGTGTCATCGGCGAGCGTGCCGGCGTCGTGAACGTCGCCATCGAGGGGCAGCTGCTTCTCGGGGCATTCTCGGCCGCGCTGCTCTCGAGCATCACCGGCAACCCGTTCGTGGGTCTGGTCGGCGCGATGATCGGCGGCGTCCTGGTCGCCAGCGTCCTCGCCGCGTTCGCGATCAAGTACCTCGTCGAGCAGGTGATCGTCGGTGTCGTGCTCAACGTCCTGGTCACCGGTCTCACCGGGTTCCTCTACGGGGCGCTGCTCGCACCGAACGAGTTGACGCTGAACACCCCGGTGCGGTTCCCGCGCGTGGAGATCCCCGTGCTCAGCGACATCCCCATCATCGGGCCGGTGCTCTTCAACCAGACGTTCATCGGGTATCTGATGTTCATCACCGTCGCCGTCGTGGCCTGGGGGCTGTATCGCACCCGGTGGGGTCTGCGGCTGCGTGCCGTGGGCGAACACCCGCAGGCTGCAGACACCGTCGGCATCAAGGTGAACCCGACCCGGTTCTGGAACGTGCTGCTCGCCGGCGCGATCGCCGGTATGGGTGGTGCGTACTTCACGCTCGTCTCGGTGCCGCAGTTCGGCAAGGACATGACGGCCGGGCTCGGCTTCATCGCCCTCGCCGCCGTGATCTTCGGTCGCTGGGACCCGATCCGCGCGACGCTCGCGGCGCTGCTGTTCGGCTTCGCCACCAACCTGCAGAACCTGCTGTCGATCCTGAAGACACCCATTCCGGGCGAGTTCATGCTGATGCTGCCCTACGTCGTGACGTTGCTCGCGGTCGCCGGGTTCGCCGGTCAGATCAAGGCGCCCGCCGCCGACGGCAAGCCCTACATAAAGTCCTAGCCCGGTCGGAAGAGGAAAAGTATCGCAATGACAGACATCGACTGGGACGAACTGCGCCAGGTCGCCACGGATGCCATGACGAAGGCGTACGCGCCGTACTCGCGCTATCGCGTGGGGGCGGCGGCCCTCGTCGGCGACGGTCGCATCGTCGCCGGCTGCAACGTCGAGAACGCGTCCTACGGCGTGACCCTGTGCGCCGAGTGCGCCCTCGTCGGCGATCTGCACATGTCGGGCGGCGGCCAGCTCGTCGCCTTCGTGTGCGTGAACAACGACGGACAGACGATCATGCCGTGCGGACGCTGCCGTCAGCTGCTGTTCGAGCACGCGATGCCGGGCATGCTGCTGGAGACGGTCTCCGGCATCCGCACGATCGACGAGGTGCTGCCCGATGCATTCGGGCCGCGCGACCTGGAGGAAGCACGATGACTGTTGAGCCTTTCGACGCGGTGGACGTGATCCGCGCCAAGCGCGACGGCGGTGCGGTCCCCGAGGCGGCGCTGCGGTGGATGATCGACGCGTACACCCGCGGCTATGTCTCCGATGCGCAGATGGCCTCGTTCGCGATGGCGATCTTCCAGCGCGGGATGGAGCGTGATGAGATCCGCGTGCTGACCGACGCGATGATCGCGTCGGGGGAGCGGATGAGCTTCGCCTCCCTCGGCAAGAAGACCGTCGACAAGCACTCCACCGGCGGTGTCGGCGACAAGATCACCCTTCCGCTCGCTCCGCTGGTCGCGTCGTTCGGCGTCGCCGTTCCCCAGCTCAGCGGTCGCGGACTCGGCCACACCGGCGGCACACTCGACAAGCTCGAGTCGATCCCCGGCTGGCGCGCCGCCCTCAGCAACGAGGAGATGTTCGCGCAGATGCAGGGCGACGTCGGTGCGGTCATCTGCGCCGCGGGCTCGGGTCTCGCGCCCGCCGACAAGAAGCTGTACGCCCTCCGCGACGTCACCGGCACGGTCGAGGCGATCCCGCTGATCGCGTCGAGCATCATGTCGAAGAAGATCGCCGAGGGCACCGACGCGCTCGTGCTCGACGTGAAGTTCGGCTCCGGCGCCTTCATGCAGGACATCGACCGCGCCCGCGAGCTCGCGCGCACGATGGTCGCGCTCGGCACCGACTCCGGCGTGGCGACCACCGCGCTCCTCACCGACATGAACGTGCCGCTCGGACTCGCGATCGGCAATGCCAACGAGGTCCGCGAATCCGTCGAGATCCTCGCCGGCGGCGGCCCCGCCGATGTCCGCGAGCTGACCCTCGCCCTGGCACGGGAGATGCTCGCCCTCGCCGGACAGCCGGATGCCGACGTGGAGGCCGCGCTCGACGACGGCCGCGCGATGGACACCTGGAAGGCGATGATCCGCGCCCAGGACGGCGACCCCGATGCGGCGCTGCCGACCGCGCGGGAGACGCACGTCGTGACGGCCCCGGCCGACGGTGTGATGACGCGCATGGACGCACTGCCGTTCGGCATCGCCGCCTGGCGACTCGGAGCCGGTCGCGCCAGGGCCGAGGATCCGGTGATCTTCGAGGCGGGGATCGACCTGCACGCCAAGCCCGGTGACCGCGTCGTCGCGGGGCAGCCGCTGTTCACCCTCTCCGCTGCCGACGACGCACGCTTCGGCCGGGCTCTCGATGCTCTCGAGGGCTCGTGGGAGATCGGCGACGAGGCTCCGGCCACCGGTCCCATCGTGCGCGAGCGCATCACGGCGTGACGCGCGACCGCTAGCCTGAACTGAGCACATCCGCGACCGAGAGGATCACCATGTCGATCGATGCGAACGGCGACGTCACGCTGCAGGGCGTCTCCCTGCGGAGCCTCCCGAAGGTGTCGCTGCACGACCACCTCGACGGCGCTCTGCGCCCCTCGACGATCCTCGAGCTCGCGGACTCCATCGGCCTCGAGGTCCCGGAATCCACGCCCGCAGCCCTCGGAGAGTGGTTCGCGAAGCAGAGCGACTCCGGTTCCCTGGTCGAGTACCTCAAGACGTTCGACCTGACCACCGCTGTCATGCAGACCCAGGAGGGACTCACCCGCGTCGCGCGCGAGTTCGTCCAGGACCTCGCAGCCGACGGTGTGGTCTACGGCGAGGTGCGCTGGGCTCCGGAGCAGCACCAGGCGCAGGGCCTCACGCTCGAGCAGACCGTCGAAGCCGTGCAGCAGGGCATCGAGGAGGGCGAGGACGCGGCGGACCGTGACGGTCGCAGCATCCGCGTCGGCCAGCTCATCACGGCGATGCGCCACACCGACCGTGCCCGGGAGATCGCGGAGCTCGCGGTCGACTTCCGCGGTCGCGGCGCCGTCGGCTTCGACATCGCCGGCCCGGAAGACGGCTTCCCGCCGTCGAACCACCGCGCGGCTTTCGACTACCTCGCCGACAACTTCTTCCCGGTCACCGTGCACGCGGGCGAGGCCGCAGGTCTCGCCTCGATCCGATCGGCGCTGATCGACGGTCGCGCGCTGCGCCTGGGCCACGGCGTGCGTATCGCCGAAGACCTCCAGGTCGTCACGCAGGAGGGCGACGAGGTTCAGGTGCAGTTCGGCGATCTGGCCCGCTGGGTGCGCGACCGTGAGATCCCGCTCGAGCTCTCGCCGTCGTCGAACCTGCAGACCGGTGCGATCGCCGCGTGGGGCGACACCCTGGCCGACCACCCGTTCGACCTGTTGTACCAGCTCGGATTCGCGGTGACGGTGAACGTCGACAACCGCACGATGAGCGCCACCTCGCTGACGCGCGAGCTCGCCCTGCTCGTGGAGACGTTCGAGTACGACCTCGACGATCTCGAGACGTTCCAGTTCAATGCGGCTGCGGCCGCGTTCCTCCCCGTCGAGGAGCGGGAGGAGCTCGTCGAGTTGATCGCCGAGGGATTCGACATCTGACCGTGGCTTCCGGGGGGAGGCGGCGCGGGGGCGTCGCGGGCATCATCATCGCGGCGGTGATCGTCGTCGTGGGCGGAGGCTTCACGGCATACGTCTGGCTGAACCACGCACCGGCCGAGGCCGAAGCGAAGCCGACACGGACGCCGACGCCGGTCGTGACCCCGACGCCGCTGACACCGGCGGAGCAGCTCATCGCGGATGCCGATGATCCGCTCGCCTGCGCGGTGACGTTCACGGGCGAAGGGGTTCCGGCCGACCCCCAGCTGCAGCGGCAGGACGGTCTGTACCAGGCACTCCCGATCCCGGCGGTCGCCGGCCGCGTGTTCGCCGGCTGGTACGCGACGGCGGCGGATGCTGCGGCCTACACCGTCGCCGCGCGGGTCAACGGTGCGGACCCCGTCGTCTGCGACCAGCAGCAGGTCGAGCTCTTCGCCGCCTGGAAGACGCCGGAGCAGAACACGGCCGAGGGCGTGCAGGTCCCGATCCTCATGTACCACCAGTTCACGGCGAATCCTGAGGGCGAGTCCGGGTGGCTGCGCGGGAACTACGCGTACATCGGCGACTTCGACGCGCACATGAACCACATCGCGACGACGGGCTTCTACCTGCCCACCTGGGACGAACTGAGTGCCTTCATCGACGGTCGGCTCTCGCTGCCCGCGCGGAGCGTGATCATCACGGACGACGACGCCGACCAGACCTGGTTCGACCTCGGGGCCCCCGTCGTGGCAGCGCACAACCTGCTCGCAACCTCCTTCATGGTGACCGCCTACCGCTCCGACCCGCCGCCGTCGATCCACGTGCTGCGCCGCTCGCACACGCACGACATGCACAAGGCGGGCGACAACGGCGACGGCCTGATGGTGAACTGGACCGCGGATCAGATCGCCGCCGACCTCAACCTCTCCGGCGACACTCTGGGCGTTCGCGAGGTCATCGCGTATCCCTTCGGGCACTACAACGACACCGCCAAGCAGGGTGTCACGCAGGCCGGCTACGAGATGGCGCGGACGATCGAACCCGGGTTCGTGACGATCGGCACCGACAAGCTCGCCCTCCCCGTGGTGCGCATCGACTACGGCATGGGCCTCGACGCCCTGGTGTCGCGTATCGGCTGACGGCGTCGGGACGGCAGGATGGTCGCATGCCCGACTCCGTCTTCATCGCCGGTCCCGCGTCATGGAACACGATCGTCGTGCTCGATCGACTTCCCGAGCCGGTGCCCCACATGCAGTTCGCCGAGGAGACGTGGGCGACCGTCGGCGGCACGAGTGCCGGCAAGGCCCTGAGCCTCGCCGGGCTCGGGCGTGCGACGCAGCTCTATGCTCTCGCCGGACCCGATGAGGAGGGCGACCGCGTGCGTGCGGCCCTCGACGGTGCGGGAGTGCGAGTGCGCTGGGGTCAAGGAACCACCGAGCGGCATCTGAACCTCATGACCCGCGAGGGAGCCCGGGTTTCGCTGTACCTGTCGTCGCCGGACGCGACCACGGGCGAGGACGACGCGTGGGTGCGCGAACGGATGGGGGAGGCGGGCGCGATCGTGCTCGACCTCGCTGCCGAACCGCGGCGGCTCCTGCCGGTCGCGCGCGAGACGGGCGTCCCGATCTGGGTCGACGTGCACGACTACGACGGTGAGGCCGAGTTCCACCGCCCGTTCCTGGCGGCGGCGGATGCCGTGTTCTGCAACGCGGATCGCCTTGCAGACCCGGTCGCGTTCCTGCACTCGCGTATCGCCGCCGGTGCCTCACTCGCCGTGTGCACGCTCGGGGCGGAGGGCGCGGTGGCCGTGGATGCAGAAGGAATCGAGTACCGGGTGGCCGCGGTGCCCGTCGAGGTCATCGACACGAACGGTGCGGGCGACGCCTTCCTCGCGGGCGTGCTCGACGCGCGCCTGGACGGGGCGGGAGTCGGCGCGGCACTCGAGGCGGGCGCCCGGACAGCCGCAACCGTTCTCCGGACGCGTCACCTGCATCCGTTGCTGGATGCGGCCGTCGGCTCGGCGGGGGAGTGAACGTCAGGGCGCGAGCGGCGCGAGGAACTCTTCGGTGAGGCGCGTGACCTCGTCGTGCATCTCGTCCGTCGAGATCGTCGGGGTGCCGTCGCCGTCCTGCGGGCCGTAGTCGCCGAAGGACGCGTGCGATGCGCCGTCGATCTCCACCATCTCGGCATCGGCGGGCAGTAGATCCCGCGCGTCGGCGATCTTCTCCGGAGTGGAGAGGCCGTCTTCGCTGCCGGAGAGGCTGAGGACGGGAAGCCCGCTCTCCGACACATCGGTCGCGCAGTACGACCCGAACAGCACGAGCGCGTCGGCATCCGCGGCGAGCTGGCAGGCGCGGACGCCGCCCAGCGAGTGTCCGCCGACGCCCCAGACATCGATATCGGGCGCGGCCGAGGTGAAGGCGTCGAGTCCGCGCGGGTCGAAGAAGGCCAGGTTCAGCCAGGGGCGGGTGATCACGACCGTGGTTCCCTCTTCGGCGAGCCCCTGGAGGATGGCCGCGTAGGCCCACGGGTCGACCTTGGCGCCCGGGATGAAGACCAGGCCGAGATCCGAGTCGCCGTCGGCGGGGGCGAGCACGATGCCCTCGTCCGCGTCGGTGACCGTGATCGCGGGGTTCTCCCGCACGCTCGCGAGCGGTTCCGGCTCGGCGGCCATGACACCGATCTGCGTGTACGCGACGACGCCGACCACCGCCAGCACCAGCACGATCGCGAGACTCCACAGCACACGTTTCAGGACCCGGCGGCCACGCTTCTTCTGCACGGATCAACGCTACCCCGCGTCGACGCCCTTCCGAGCGACGGCTGAGTGCGTACGGAGGTACTCCTCGAAGGCCTCCCGCGTGGTGCGGCGCGGCGTGTAGCCGAACACTTCCTTCAGTCGGCGATTCGCCAGCACCGGGCGGTACCGCAGGAACGGGACCTTCTCCGGTCCGTGCGGGGTGAGCCGCAGCATCCGTCCGATCCGCAGCACGCTCGACAGTGCCCACGCGGGCAGCACGATCTGCGGTTTGCCGAGACGAGCAGCGATCTCCGGCACCGTCATCCGTCCGTCGCCCGCGACGTTGAAGATGCCCGCGGGGCCGTCGGTCGCCGCCCGCACCATCGCGGCCGCCACATCGTCCACCCAGATGAACACGAAGGGCGACTCCGAGCCGGAGATGCGAAGGATCCGCCGGCCGTCCCAGAGCGCGGTGATCTGGTTGCGCACGGTCGGACCGAGGATCGTGCCGATGCGGAAGATCACCTGGTCGAGCTCGGGGTGGGTACGCCGGTGCTCGGCCAGCATCTCCTCGACCAGCCGCTTGTGCCGGGCGTACGGGAACGCGTCGTTGCCTCGAAGCGGCTGGTCCTCGTCGATCCACTCCGGGTTGTCCGGGTGGTATCCGTACGCCGCCCCGGAGCTGGAGACCACTATGCGCTGCACGCCCGTCTCGACGCACGCGGCGAGGACGTTCGCGCTGCCGGTCACATCGACGCGGTACTCCAGGTCGACGTCGTGACCCGGGTTCACGATTGCCGCGAGGTGCACCACGGTGTCGATGCGGTGCTGCCGCAGCACGGGAGCGATCGCCGCGGCATCCGTCACGTCCAGCGTCGCATCGATGACGCCCGCGCGGGGTGCGCCCGCTCGCAGGTCCGCGGCGACCACGACCTCGACGTCGTCACGGGCCGCGAGGGCTTCAGCCACGTGCGAGCCGAGGAAGCCGCTGCCGCCCGTGATCAGCACCCGGGGCATCAGGCGGCCTCGACGGTCGTGCGGCCGCTCGCGTCGCCGGTGCTCGAGCCCGTGCGCTTCCTGGTGTGCCGTGCCCAGAGTCCGGCCAGGACGAGGCCGGCGACGATGTCCCAGATGCCCCACCAGCCGGCCACGATCGCCATGCCGCCGAGTCCGTCGAAGAACAGGAATACCAGGCCGAGCCCGAGGCCGGCGTTGCGGATGCCGACTTCGAACGTCATGGCCTTGCGCTCGCGGGTGCCGAGTCCGCCGACCACCGCTGTGCCGTAGCCGAGCGCGAGCGCCACCGCGTCGTGCACCGCGACCACCAGCAGGATGATGCCGAGAACCTGCACGAACACCGCCCAGTTGCCGACGAGCGCGGCGATGATGAAGCCGAGCAGCGCGATCAGGCTGAACCACTTCACGAACGGCTGCACGCGGGCGCTGAAGCCCGGTGCCTTGGCGCGCAGGAGCAGACCGACGGCGAAGGGGAGACCGACGATGAGGAAGATCTCCAAAAGCATCCGCCACGGGTCGAGCGTGATGTCGCGCAGCAGAGTGCGGGCGGTCGGATGCAGCGAGGCCCAGAACGTGATGCTCAGCGGCATCGCGACGATGTAGATGAGGTTTCCCACCGCCGTGAGCGACACCGAGAGGGCGACGTTGCCGCCGGCGCGGTGGGTCAGCACCTGCGAGATGTTCCCCGGAGGGCAGCAGGCCACGAGCAGCATCCCGAGCGCCATCGACGGCGGAACAGGGAGCACGAGTGTGAGCAGGAACGTCGCGATGGGCAGCAGGAGCAGCTGGGCGAGGATCGCGATCGCGAACGGTTTCGGATGCTTCGCCACGACGCGGAAATCGCTCGGCGAGGTGTCCAGCGCGATGCCGAACATGATGAGACCGAGGACCACGTTGAGGATCGTCAGCGTGCCGGGCGTGAACGAGAGCACGACATCGTCGACGTTCATGCCGAGGCCTCCAGTGCGCGCTTCTCATCCCGTACGGCGCCCCGGTAGGCATCCTTGTTCACGTAGTACGCCATCCGGTCGAGGCCCAGGTAGTGATAACCGCCCGTCAGATCCGGCCACGACGTTCCGGTGACCCGGTCGCGGAAGCGGGCGGCCCGCGCGGGGTCGGTCTCGGCGGCGTCGAGGTAGGCGGCGAGCAGCTCGGCCTGCTCGTAGCGGCCCTGCCAGCCGATGCCGGACGCCTCGATCATGCCCATCACGTAGAGCCCGTTGAAAGAGGCGGGGAAGACATTCAGGAAGAGCCGTGGCGAGGCTCCCTGCCAGTGCAGATGCTCGCGGTCGACGAACGGATAGTCGAGGGTGTAGCCGGTGGCGAGCAGCACGAGATCGTACTCGTCGGCGCTGCCGTCGCGGAAGTGCACCGTGTGCCCGTCGAAGCGGTCGATGTCCGGGCGGATGCGCAGGTCGCCCTGGCCCAGGTGGTTGAGGATCAGGGTGTTCACGATCGGATGAGACTCGTAGATGCGATAGTTCGGCTTCGGGAACCCGAATCGCACGGGGTCGCCCGTGAACGCCCGCAGGACGCGGCTGTCGACCGCCTGCTTGATGCGCGCCGGCAGCGGGCGGCCCTGGTTGAGGGTGTCGCTGGGCTTGCCGAACAGGTAGCGGGGCACGAAGTAGTACCCGCGTCGCACGCTCATGTCGACGGACACGGCGTGATGCACGGCATCCACGGCGATGTCGCAGCCCGAGTTGCCGGCGCCGATCAGCAGCACCCGCTTGCCGCGCAGCTGCTCCGGCGACTTGTAGGCGCTGGTGTGCAGCAATTCGCCCGTGAAGTTCCCGCGGAACGTCGGCACGTTCGGCTCGGCGAGGGTTCCGTTGGCGAGGACGACGCCGGCGTACCAGCGCGTGTCCGTGCCGTCGGGGCCGGAACTGGTGAGATCCCAGCCGCCGTCGGCAGGCTCGAGGCGCGTGACGCGCGTGTGGAACCGGAACAGGCCGGTGAGCCCGAAGTGGTCGGCGAAGTCGTCGAAGTACTCCTTCAGCACCCGGTGGCCGGGGTAGTCGACCCGCGAGCGCATCGGGAACTCGGCGAACTCGGTCGTGGTGCGCGACGAGATCAGATGCGCGGACTCGTACATCGTGCTGCGGGGGTTGGTGATGTCCCAGAGGCCGCCCACGCTGTGGGAGGCCTCATAGCCGTCCACGGCGATTCCGCGCTTCTGCAGCGCGCGCGCCGCGGCCAACCCCGATGGACCCGCGCCGATCACGGCGTATCTGTTCATGCTGCTCCCCGCACGTCAGTGTGCTCGAAAAAACGCCCCCGCTCACCGATCGTAATGGGTGGGCGGGGGCGTCGAGTTCCGCGAGGTCAGGCGGCTCCGAGGTGCTGCTGACGCGCGGCGACGGCCTCCCGGATGGCGGTGAACAGCGGATGCTCGGGGTCCAGGCTCGTGGTGCGGGCGGTGAACGCGGCGGGCTCCTCCGTGCGCAGCAGCTGCTGGAGCTCCGCCGACTGCTCGTCGGCCGGATCGTCGAACTCCAGTGCCGCCGACACGGCCGCCACGAGAGCCGCGGTCGGCAAGCCACGCTCCGCGGCCATCGCAGCGGGCCCGACGAAACGCTCGTGCCGTGAGATCTTGCGCAACGGCTGCCGTCCCACCCGCTGCACCGTGTCGACGAGCGCGGGATTGCGGAACCGCTCGAGGATCTTGGCGCGGTACGCCGCGAGGTCGGCGGGGTCGAGCCCGTGCTCGGCGACCAGCACGGCTGAGGTCTCCTCCAGCGCCGCCGAGACGCTGGCCGCGATGGCGGGGTCGGCCAAGGCATCCGAGATCCGTTCGATCCCTGCGCGGGCGCCGAAGTAGGCCGTCGCGGCGTGCCCCGTGTTCACCGTGAAGAGCTTGCGCTCGATGTACGGCGCCAGGTCGTCGACGAAGTGCGCGCCGGGGATGGCCGGCAGCGCTCCGCCGAACGGACGCGATTCGATCGCCCACTCGAAGTACGGCTCGACCGTGACGTCGACCCCGCCGTCTGCGGGCTGTGCCGGCACGATGCGATCGACAGCCGTGTTCGCGAAGACCGCGCGGGCGAGCAGCACCTCGGCATCCGCTCCCGCCGCCGTCGCGATCTCCTGGCGGAGCAGGTCGGTGGCTCCGATCGCGTTCTCACACGCCATCACCTGGAGCGGTGCGGCATCGGGGGAGCGGAGCGCGAGTCCGGCCACGATCGACGGTGCCACGAACCGCAGCACGGTGGGCCCGACCGCGGTCGTGACCACATCGGCCGTCGCGACCTCCTCGGCCACGGCGGCGGGATCCGTGCGGCTGTTGACAGCCCGGAAGCCGGTGACGACGTGATCGGTCCCTCCGGGGCCGGCCTCGTGCACGGTGTACGAGTCGACCGCGTTGATCGCGTCGACCAGGGCGTCGGCGACGTCGGAGAACACGACCTCGTACCCGCCCTGGCGCAGCAGCAGACCGACGAACCCGCGCCCGATGTTGCCCGCCCCGAAGTGGACCGCCTTCATCCCTCGTTCACCTCCGACAGGAGGGCGTAGAGCTCCTCCGGGGTCTGCGCCGCCGAGAGCCGCGCGACGTCGTCCTCCTCGGAGAACAGGATCGCGATCCGGGACAGGATCTCCAGGTGCTCGTCACCGATCCCGGCGATGCCGATCACGAAGGTCGCGGGATCGCCTGCCCAGTCCACACCGCCGTCGTAGCGGACGACGGACAGTGCCGAGGCGAGGATGGTGTCCTTCGCGTCGTTGGTACCGTGCGGGATCGCGAGACCGTTGCCCATGAAGGTCGACACGGTCTCCTCGCGCTGCCGCATCGCGTCGACGTACGCGGGGGTCACGGCTCCGGCGGCGACGAGGATGTCCGTGGCCTCCTGGAGCGCCTCGTCTCGCGTCGCACCGCCGGGGTGGATGCGGACCTGGTCCGGGGTGAGAACGCTCATTCTTGTTCCTTTCGCTGTGCCCGCACCATCTCGACGACCTCTTCGTAGCGGGGCGAGTTCATGAAGTTGTCGACCGACACGTGCACCGAGTTCGGCGACTTCGCCGCGGCGCGCTCGGTGAGCTGCTGCTGCGTGATGACCACATCGGCGGTGCCGTCGAGGTTCGCGATCGCCTGGTTGGTGACGTTCACGTCCTCGATGCCCGCCTTCTTGAGCTTGTTGCGCAGGACGCTGGCGCCCATCGCGGACGAGCCCATACCGGCGTCGCACGCGAACACGATCCGCTCGATCGGCGCGGTGGCGACGGCGGTGGTGCTCGGTGCGGACGTCTCCGCCGCCGACGAGCCCGTGGACGTGCGCAGCGCATCCATCGCGGCGGACGACTTGCCCTTGTTCGCCTCGGTCTGCGCGATCGCGGCACCGAAGGTGTCGCCCTCGGCCTCGAGGTCGCGCTTGCGGGAGGCCCGCAGGATCACGCCGGTGATGAGGAACGTCACGGTGGCGGCGATGAGGACCGACAGGTACACGACCAGGAGGTTGGGGACGCCCGCACCGACGGCCGCGACGGTCACGGCGATGATGCTGCCGGGAGCGGCCGGGAACACGAGCCCGCCGTTCAGAAGCATGTTCGTGGTCACGCCGGCGGCACCACCCGCGATGAGCGCGAGGATCGTGGTCGGCTTGCTCAGCGCGTACGGGAAGTAGATCTCGTGGATGCCGCCGAAGAACTGGATGATCGCCGCGCCGGGGGCCGACGCCTTCGCGACGCCGACTCCGAAGAAGCTGAACGCCAGCAGCAGACCGATACCGGGGCCGGGGTTCGCCTCGATGAGGAACAGGATCGACTTGCCGGCCTCCGAGGCCTGCTCGAATCCGAGCGGGGTGAACACGCCGTGGTTGATCGCGTTGTTGAGGAACAGTACCTTCGCCGGCTCGACGATGATCGACACGAGCGGCAGCAGCTGCAGCGCCACGAGCCAGTCGACGGCGGCACCCAGCGCGGCGCTGATGCCGAGCATCACCGGACCGAAGGCGAAGAAGCCGAAGATCGCGAGAAGCATCCCCAGGATGCCGGCGGAGAAGTTGTTCACCAGCATCTCGAAGCCGGGACGGATCTTGCCGTCCCAGATCCGGTCGACCTGCTTCATGATCCAGGCCGCGAGCGGCCCCATGATCATCGCGCCGAGGAACATCGGGATGTTCGTGCCGACGATCACGCCCACGGTGGCGATGGAGGCGACCACACCGCCGCGGTCGCCGTAGACCATCCGGCCTGCGGTGTTGGCGATCAGCAGCGGGAGCAGGTAGGTCACCATCGGACCGACCAGGCCGACGTAGGCGAGGATGTTGCCGTCGGCGGTCTCGGCGACCGATGTCATCGCGCCCTGCCACCCGATGATGACGGAGTCGCCGCCGCCGCCGAGGATCTCGGACACCCCTTCCCAGTGCCAGCCGAAGGGGCTCTCGGCACCGAAGAAGCCTCGGGGAATGAAGAGCATCGTGATGAAGCCCCAGGCGATGAAGGCGGCGATGTTCGGCATGATCATGCCGGAGAGGAACGTGCCGAAGCGCTGTACTCCTACGCGGAGGCCGCCGGGTTTGGTCGCGGCAGGTGACGTCGTCGTCATGATGTCGTCTCTTTCTTGTGAAGGGGGAGTGCCGCGGCGAGCGTCGCCACGGCGGTTCGGGCGGAGGGGGCATCGTCGGCGGCCAGGGCGGCCTCCGCGAGGCTCCGCGCCTCGGACGGGGTGCGTTCGGAGAGCGCGTGTCGCACATCGGCCAGCGCCGAGGGAGCCATCGAGAGACTCGTGGCACCGAGCCCGACGAGCACGACGGCGAGGAGTGGATCTGCTGCAGCCTCGCCGCAGATTCCGACCGGTTTGCCCAGGCGGGCACCGGCGTCACCGACCTCGCGCACCAGACGAAGCACGGCCGGATGCCAGGGGTCCTGGAATCCGGCGACCGAGCCGAGCATGCGGTCGGCCGCCATGGTGTACTGCGTGAGGTCGTTCGTGCCGATCGAGGCGAAGTCGGCGTGCGCGAGCACCCGGTCGGCCAGCAGGGCGCTCGCCGGGATCTCGACCATGACCCCTGCGGTCTGCAGTCCGTACTCGCGGGCGAGCCCCGTGAAGTAGATCGTCTCCTCGACGGTGGCCACCATCGGAGCCATCACCCACAGGTCGGCGTCGGTCTCGGCGTCGGCTTCGGCCAGGGCGGTCAACTGCTCGCGCAGGATGTCCTCGCTGGCGCGCAGCGCCCGGAGGCCGCGCAGTCCCAGCGCCGGATTCTCCTCGTGCGCGTCGTTGAGGAACGCCAGCGGCTTGTCGGCGCCCGCATCGAGCATCCGGACCACGACCTTCTTACCGGGAAAGGCGGCCAGCAGCTCGCGGTACGACTCCCGTTGCTGAGCGATGGTCGGCGCCTGTGCCGAGGAGAGGAACATGAACTCCGTGCGGAACAGCCCGACGCCCTCGGCCCCCCGAACGACCGCATCGGCCGCGTCTGCAGGCTTCCCCAGGTTCGCGAGCAGTGCGACAGGCGTGCCGTCGGCGAGGGCGCCGGGAGTGGGAGGAGCGGTGTCGGCCGACTGGCGAGCGGCGGCGCGCTGAGCTGCGCGGTCCTTCTCGTCCTCCGTCGGCTCGCGGGTGACCACGCCGCTGGCGGCATCGACGATCACCGTCTCGCCCGTGACGAGCGGCGTGCCGACTCCGACACCGACGATCGCGACGATGCCCTTCTCCCGCGCGAGGATCGCGGTGTGGGAGGTCGGTCCGCCGTCGGTCGTGATCAGGGCGAGCACCTGATCCAGGTCGAGGAGTGCGGTGTCGGCCGGAGCGAGGTCACGGGCAACCAGGACGAACGGGTGCCCCGGGTTCGGAACACCGGGCGCATCGACGCCGCGGAGATGCGCCAGGACGCGCTGGGCGATGTCGTCGAGGTCGGCGGCGCGCTCGCCGAGGTAGCCGCCGACGGCCTCGAGCGTGGCGCGGAACCCCGCGAAGGCATCGTGCACGGCCCATTCCGCCGTCGCCCCGGCATCGATCCGGGTGTCCACCTCGTCCTGCAGCGTCGGATCCTCGGCGATCATCGCCTGCGCTTCCAGCACCTCCTGAGCGGCGCCGCCTGCCGCCTCACCGCGTTCGTTGAGCTCGCGGGCGACCGTCGCCACCGCCTCGTGAACGCGCGCGCGCTCGGCTTCGGCGCCCGCCGTGCTCGGCGTGTTCTCCGGAGCCGGCATCGCCTCGGCCATGCGGACGACCGGTCCCTGGGCCACACCCAGACCGATGCCCACCCCGCGCAGCTCGCTCATCCGGCGGCGTCCTGGTCATGGTCGGTGGTGAGGAGCTCGGTGAGCGTGTCCAGCACGCCTTCGGCTCCCTCGCCCTCGGCCGTCAGCGTCACGTAGTCGCCGTACTCGATCGCGAGCGCGATCACGCCGAGAATGCTGGCGGCGTTGACCGGTTTGCCCGAGTCCTTCGCGATCGTCACGGCGAGGCCCGAGTCCTTGGCCGCCTGTGCGAAGAGCTTCGCGGGGCGGGCGTGCAGTCCGTGGGAAGAGCCGATCCGGACGGTGCGGGTGGCGGTCATGATGTTCCTTTCGGGGTGTCGCCGGCGGCGGCGAGGATCGATCGGGCGAAGTCGAGGGTGCGGGAGCCGTCACGGTCGGTGAAGACGTCGTCCGGCAGCACGGCGACCGGCGCTTCCACGCTGCGGCGCATCGACTCGAGCCGGTCACCGAGATGCGGACCGACGAGGACGAGGTCGTGGTCGGAGCCGGCGACGGAACTCTCGGTGCCCGCCACGGCATCCCAGCCGAGACCGGCCGCTGCTGCCGCTGTGCGGAGCCGCAGCGCGACGAACGTGCTCGACGCACCGGCGCCGCACACCACGAGGATCCTCATCGATTCCCACCTTCCTGAGAACAGTCTGGGAACCGGGAGGGGTGCCGCACCAACAGGTTCCTTTCCGCCCCTGCGGAACCCCGGTTTCCGCCCGGGGATGCCGGCATGCTGACATCATGGAGACCACGTCGAGACAGTGCGGTCACCAAGCGGGAAGGGGAGGATCATGTCGCGCCAGCGTCAGGACCAGCTCCTCACCGCCCTGCTGCGCCAGGAAGGGTGGGCGACGGCTGCCAGCCTCGCCGATCTGCTCGGGGTCACGCCCCGCAGCATCCGGTCGTACGTGGCAGCGCTGAACGCGCGGACCCCGGGGGCCGGCGTGATCGAGTCCGGCCCGGCCGGGTACCGCGCAGGATCCGGTGCCCGCGGTGCGCTCCGGATGCGTCAGACCGGCGAGTCCGCTCCCCGCGATCGGCTGCACACTCTGGTGCGGCTGCTGCTCGACGAGCCCGCCGGGATAGACGTGTTCGACACGGCCGACGAGCTGCACGTGAGTGAGGCGACTCTCGAGGCGGACCTGGTGCGGGTGCGCAGCCTGCTCGACGGCACCGAACTCGCGCTCGAGCGCGACCGGGAGAGGGTGCGACTGCGGGGGAACGAAGCCGCTCAGCGGCGCCTGCTCAGCAGGCTCGCGCATGACGAGATGGACGACGCCTCCTTCCACCCCGAGACCTTCCGGCGCGCCCTGTCGCGGTCGGCGGTGGCCGCCAGCGCGGTCGGTCCGTTCAAGACATCGCTGGTGCGGGAGCTCGGCGAGCTCGGCTACTACGTGAACGAGCTCGCGATCGCCGACGTGCTGCTGCACATCGCGATCGCCGCCGAGCGGGTGGCCGCGGGGCACGCCCTCGAATCGTCGCCGGCGGGTGCCCGGGAGGAGATTCCGCGGGTGGGCGCCGTCATCGCCCGGCTCGCCGCCGAGCACTTCGACGTGGCCCTCGGCGACGGCGACAGCGGCCACCTCGCCTCGCTGGTCCTGACCCGCATCGTCGCGCCGGGAGAGGATGCGACCCGGGAGGTCGCGCGCAGCGGTGTGGATCCGGCCGTCGAAGCCGCGGTCCGGGCGGAGATCGCGCGCGCCGCCGAAGACTTCCAGGTCGATCTCGTGGACGAGACCTTCGTCCTCCGACTCGCGCTGCACGTGCAGAACCTGCTGCGGCGGGCCGAGGAGAGCGCGCTGACGCGCAACCCGCTCACGCGCTCGCTCAAGACGACGTATCCGATGATCTTCGAGGTGGCGGTGTCGATCGCGAGCGGACTCCACGATCGCGTCGGCACGCCCATCCACGATGACGAGATCGCGTACATCGCCATGCACGTCGGCGGGCGACTCGAGCGCAGTCGCAAGGCGGAGTCGATCCTGACCGCCACGATCGTCTGCCCCGGGTACCAGGAGTTGCACGAGCTGCTGCGCTCCAGCGTCGACCGCTCACTCGGCTCTGCGATCGAGGTCACGACCGTCGTCACGAACGTGGATCCGGACTGGGCATCCTTCGACACCGACCTCGTCCTGAGCACGATCGAACCGGGGGATGTGGGTGACCGTTTCGTCCGCATCCAGCCGTTCCTGACGGATACCGACGTCGACCGCATCCAGCAGGCCGCCGCCCGCGTCCGACGCGGGCGACGCCTCACCCGCCTGCGCGGCGAACTCGCGCGCTACTTCCTGGCCGACGCCTACGTCTTTCCCCTGCAGGATGAGGGGGAGGAGACGATCATCCGCCGCCTCGGTGGGCTCCTCGTGCAGGCGGGGCTGATCGGCGAGGACTACATCGAGAACACGATCGTGCGTGAGCGGATGTCGTCGACCGCCTTCACCGATGCGCTCGCGGTGCCGCACGCGCTGCAGATGACGGCGACCCGCACGGCCATCGCGATCGGCGTGGCGGACGGCTCGGCCGCGTGGGGCGACGGACGTGTGCAGGTCGTCGCGCTCGCCGCGTTCAGCGAGAGCGATCGGGCGGCGTTCCAGACCGTGTTCGAGCAGCTGGTCGAGGTGTTCAGCGAGCGCGAGAGCGTGCAGCGCATCGTGCGCAGGGGCACCACGTTCGAGGCCTTCCTCGACGAGCTCGTCGCGGTGATCGACGGCTGATCCGCGAGGCTCACTCCCGCGGTGCGAGCACCTCGGCGAGCTGATCCAGGATGTCGTCCGCGGTGCCGGAGGCCGCCGTCTCGAGCACGACCGCGTCTCCGGACGAGATCCCCAGGTCCATGACCGCCAGCACGCTACTCAGGTCGACGGTCGTGCCGTCGGCGGTGCGCAGGGTCACCGGGGCGTGGTGCGAGTGCGCGAGTCGCACGAGCTCGGCCACCGGCCGGGCATGCGCGCCGTTGTGCGCGCTGACGATCAGGCGTCGGGTGGGCATGCTCAGGAGCGCTCGTCGAGCAGGGCGCGCACTCCCGCCTCGAGCTCTGCCACGGCACCGCGTGCTGCTTCGGCGGAGTCCGCTCGGGCGTCGATGTAGACCTTGAGCTTCGGTTCGGTGCCGCTCGGCCGGACGATGACGCGCGAGCCGTCGCCGAGGCGATACCGCAACACGTCACCGGAGGGCTGTCCCGGTGCCGCCTGCAGCAGGTCTTCGGCCGAGGTGATGGTGCGTCCGGCGATGTGGGTCGGCGGCAGCGAGCGCAGCGAGAGCATCACGTTGCCGATGACGGCGAGATCCTCGACCCGCACCGAGACCTGGCCGCTGGCGAAGTGCCCGTATGTCTCGCCCAGCTCATCGAGCAGATCGATGAGCGTGGCCCCGCGGTCTCGCGCCTCGGCGGCGAGGCCGAGCACGGCGATCGCCGCAGAGACCCCGTCCTTGTCGCGCACCGTCTCGGGGTTCACGAGGTAGCCGAGCGCCTCCTCGAACCCGAAGACGATGCCGGGGGCGCGGGAGATCCACTTGAATCCGGTCAGGGTCTCGTGGAAGTCGAGCCCGTGGTGCGCAGCGACAGCTCCCAGGCCGGGCGACGATACCAGCGAGCAGGCGAGCGAGGCTCCCGGGGTCCCGGCCGCGGCGCGGGCGGCCCTCGCGCCGAGCAGGAGTCCCACCTCGTTGCCCGTCAGACGGCGCCAGCCGTCCGCGGCGGAATCGTCGGGAACAGCGACCGCCAGGCGGTCGGCGTCGGGGTCGTTGGCGAGGATGAAGTCCGCTTTCACACGGCGGGCCCGCGCGAAGGCGAGGTCCATAGCTCCCGGCTCCTCGGGGTTCGGGAACGAGACGGTGCGGAAGGTCGCGTCGGGCGTCAGCTGCTCGTCGACGACGAACGGCTGGGGGTAGCCGGCGTCCCGCACGATGCGCGACAGCGTCTCCCAGCCCACCCCGTGCATGGCGGTGTAGACCCACCGCATGCCGGAGGAGCCGGCGGGTGCGGGAGCCACGGCCGCGGTGGCCGCGATGTACGCCTCGACGACATCCTCGCCGGCGGTCTCGTAGGCCGTGGAGCGGGGCAGCGCCGCCACGGAGCCGGTATCGGCCGTGCGCTGGATGTGCGCGGCGATCTCGGCATCGGCGGGGGCGACGATCTGCGAGCCCTGGTCGGCGCCGCCGAGATACACCTTGTAGCCGTTGTCGTTCGGCGGGTTGTGGCTCGCGGTCACCATCACGCCGGCGTCCGCGCCGAAGTGACGGACGGCGAAGGCCAGCACGGGCGTCGGCAGCAGGCGGGGCAGCAGGATGGCGCGCAGGCCGGCGCCGACGAACAGCTCGGCCGAATCCGTGGCGAACACGCGGGAGTTCCGGCGTCCGTCGTAGCCGATCACGACGGTCGGAGTGTGCCCTTCCGCCGCCTTCTCGCGCAGGTAGGCGGCGAATCCGGCGGCCGCCTGCGCCACGAGCACGCGGTTCATCCGGTTGCTTCCGGCACCGAGCTCGCCGCGGAGGCCGGCGGTGCCGAACTCGAGGCGCGCGCGGAACCGGTCGTCGAGTTCCGCGACGGCGGCGTCATCCCCGCCGGAGGCCCGCGTGATGAGGCCGGCCAGCTCGTCGCGGGTCTCGTGATCGGGGTCCTGTCGCAGCCAGGCGCGCGCCTGCGCGATCCGCTCCTCGCTCACAGCGCCTCGACCACCCTGGCCAGGAGCGCGGAGATCACCGGCTCGGCCTCACGCCCGGCCTCGATCACCTCGGCGTGGCTGAGCGGGGTCTGCTGGATCCCGGCGGCGAGGTTCGTGATGAGGGAGAAGCCGAGGATCTCCATGCCGGCCTCGCGGGCGGCGATGGCCTCGAGAGCGGTCGACATGCCGACGATGTGTCCGCCGATGTGCTTCGCCATCTGTACCTCGGCCGGGGTCTCGTAGTGGGGGCCGCGGAACTGGGTGTACACGCCCTCGTCGAGCATCGGATCGATGCTGCGCGCGACGTCGCGCAGGCGCTTCGAGTACAGGTCCGTCAGGTCGATGAAGGTCGCGCCCTCGAGCGGGGAGTCGGCGGTGAGGTTGATGTGGTCGCTGATGAGCACCGGCTGGCCGGGCGTCCAGGTCTCGCGGATGCCTCCGGCGCCGTTCGTGAGCACCATAATCTTGGCCCCCGTGGCGGCGGCGGTGCGGACGCTGTGCACGACGCGGCGCACGCCGTGGTCCTCGTAGTAGTGCGTGCGCGCGCCGATCACGAGGACGTTCTTGCCGCCGGGCGTGCGGATGCTGCGGAGCGTGCCGACGTGGCCCTCCAGCGCGGGCTTGGAGAACCCGGTGACCTCGGTGGCGGGGATCGTGGCGATGGTCTCGCCGATGATGTCGGCGGCCTTGCCCCAGCCGCTGCCGAGGGTGAGAGCGATGTCGTGATTCTCGACTCCGGTCAGACGCGCGATGTCGGTGGCGGCCTGTGCGGCGACCTCGAACGGGTTCGCGGTCGGGTCATCGAGAGGGTTGCTGTGCGTTTCGGGCATGGATCCACTCTAGGAAGGTGCAGGCTCCGGGGCCAGGATTGCGGAAGAATGGGTTGCATGTCTTCCACCACTTTCGAGCGCACTCAGCGCGTCGCCGTCCTCGGCGGCGGTCCCGGCGGTTACGAGGCGGCCCTCGCGGCCGCTCAGCTCGGAGCGGAGGTCACCCTGGTCGAGCGGGTGGGAGTCGGTGGATCGGCCGTCCTCACCGACGTCGTGCCCTCCAAGAGCCTGATCGCGACGGCCGATGCCGCGGTGGCCATCTCCGAGGCGAGCGACCTCGGCGTGAACTTCTACGCGAAGGGGGAGAACGGCAAGCCGCTCAAGCCCGAGATCGCGATCAACCTCGCCGCCGTCAACAAGCGTCTCATCGCGCTCGCCGGGCAGCAGTCCGAGGACATGCGTGCGACGCTGCTCGAAGCCGGCGTCCGAATCCTCTCCGGGCACGGACGGCTCGAAGGCCCCACCGCGATCGTGGTGTCGACGGGCGAGAAAGGCACGGACTTCGACCGCGTCGAGGCCGACACCATCGTCGTGGCCGTGGGGGCGTCTCCCCGTGAGCTCGATTCCGCGAAGCCCGACGGCAAGCGCATCCTCACGTGGACGCAGCTGTACGACATGAAGGCGCTGCCGGAGCACCTCATCGTCGTGGGCTCGGGCGTGACCGGCGCGGAGTTCGCCTCCGCCTACATGAACCTCGGTGCCAAGGTCACGCTCATCTCCAGCCGCGAGCAGGTGCTCCCCGGCGAGGACAAGGATGCGGCGAGCGTCCTGGAGAAGGTGTTCAAGCGCGGCGGCATGCAGGTGCTCTCGAAGTCCCGTGCCGACAAGGTCGAGGCCACGAAAGAAGGCGTGACCGTCACGCTGTCCGACGGCCGCACGGTCGAGGGGAGCCACTGCCTGATGGCCGTCGGCTCGATCCCGAACACCGCGGGGATCGGCCTGGAGGAGGCGGGCGTCGAGCTCGACGACTCGGGTCACGTGCGGGTGAACAAGGTCGCGCGCACCTCGGTGCCCAACGTCTACGCGGTCGGCGACTGCACGAACTTCTTCCCGCTCGCCTCGGTCGCGTCCATGCAGGGGCGCACGGCCGTCTTCCACGCGCTCGGCGACATCGTGATCCCGCTGGAGCTCATCAAGATCACCTCGAACATCTTCACCGCTCCGGAGATCGCGACGGTCGGATACGGGGTCAAGGACGTCGAGGACGGCGTCGCGGACGGCATGGTCTACAAGCTTCCGCTCGCGGCCAACCCTCGCGCCAAGATGATGGGCATCAAGGACGGCTTCGTCAAGCTCATCGCCCGCAAGGGATCCGGCACCGTCATCGGAGGCGTGATCGTGGCACCCAAGGCCTCCGAGCTGATCTATCCGATCGCCGTGGCCGTCGAGCGTCGCCTCACGGTGGACCAGGTCTCGCGGGTGTTCGCGGCATACCCGTCGCTCTCGAGCAGCATCACCGACGCCAGCCGGGCGATGCACCTCGTGAACATCTCCTGAGACGCAGGACGAGAAAGGCGCCCCACCTCGGTGGGGCGCCTTTCACATTTCCGGGACGCGGTCCCTGAGCTTCGTGTGCGAAGGATCAGCTGATCGTGAGCAGCTGGTGTCCGGCGGAGACCGTCAACCCGGCATCCGCGTTGATGTTGCCGATGACGCCGTCCTTGTGGGCCTGCAGCGGCTGCTCCATCTTCATCGCCTCGAGCACGACGACGAGGTCGCCCTTGACGACCTGCTGGCCGTCTTCGACGGCGACCTTGACGACCGTGGCCTGCATGGGCGACTTCACGGCATCGCCGGATGCGCCCGCGTTCGCCGTGGTGGCGTGGCTGCGACGCGACGGGGGTACGACGGCGGGGCGACCCGCAGTGCCCGGAGCGACGGCCACCCGGTCGGGCAGGCTCACCTCGAGGCGCTTGCCGGAGACCTCGACGACGACCGTGTGGCGCGACTCGCCGGCGGCCGGTGACTCGAGCTCACCGTCCCACGCGGGGATGTCGTTGACGAACTCGGTCTCGATCCAGCGGGTGAAGATGCTGAACTCGCCGTTCTCGGCCGTGAACGCCGGGTCGCGCACGACCTTGCGGTGGAACGGGATGACGGTGGGGAGACCGGCGACCTCGAACTCGTCGAGTGCGCGGCGCGAGCGCTCCAGTGCCTCGGCCCTGTCCTTGCCGGTGACGATGATCTTCGCGAGCAGCGAGTCGAACGCGCCCGAGACCGAGTCGCCCGCGGTGACGCCGGAGTCGAGGCGGATGCCGGGACCCCCGAAGGTCTTGAAGACGTGGATCGGGCCGGGCTGGGGGAGGAATCCGCGACCGGGGTCCTCGCCGTTGATGCGGAACTCGATCGAGTGGCCCTGCGGCTTCGGGTCGTCGTAGTCGATGGTGCCACCGGCCGCGATGCGGAACTGCTCGCGCACCAGGTCGATGCCGGTGACCTCCTCGGAGACCGGGTGCTCGACCTGCAGACGCGTGTTCACCTCGAGGAACGAGACCGTGCCGTCGGCGCCGATCAGGAACTCGCAGGTGCCTGCACCGACGTAGCCGACCTCCTTGAGGATGGCCTTGGACGCCGAGTAGAGCAGGTCGTTCTGCTCCGCGGTCAGGAACGGCGCAGGGGCCTCTTCGACGAGCTTCTGGTGGCGGCGCTGCAGCGAGCAGTCGCGCGTCGAGATGACGACGACGTTGCCCTCGGCGTCTGCCAAGCACTGGGTCTCGACGTGGCGCGGCTTGTCGAGGTACTTCTCGACGAAGCACTCGCCGCGCCCGAAGGCGGCGACGGCCTCGCGGGTGGCCGATTCGAACAGCTCGGCGACCTCGTCGAGCTCGCGGGCGACCTTGAGGCCGCGTCCGCCGCCGCCGTAGGCCGCCTTGATGGCGATCGGGAGGCCGAACTCCTTCGCGAAGGCGATGACCTCATCGGCTCCGGCCACGGGGCCGGGGGTTCCGGGGGCGAGGGGAGCGCCGACCTTCTCGGCGACGTGACGTGCGGTCACCTTGTCGCCGAGGGCTTCGATCGCCTCGGGCGACGGGCCGATCCAGGTCATCCCCGCATCGATGATGGCGCGGGCGAACTCGGCGTTCTCCGCGAGGAACCCGTAGCCGGGGTGCACGGCGTCGGCACCGGCGCGGCGGGCGATCGAGAGGATCTTCTCGATCTGCAGGTACGTCTCAGCGCTGGTCGAGCCGCCGAGCGCGTACGCCTCGTCCGCGAGACGGGAGTGCAGGGCATCACGATCCTGGTCGGCGTAGACGGCGACCGACGCGATCCCGGAGTCTCGAGCGGCGCGGATGATGCGTACGGCGATCTCGCCGCGGTTGGCGATGAGCACCTTGGCGATAGCAGGCATGGTTGCCAGCCTAGCGAGAAGGCACTCGATCCCTTTGACGACTCCCCACAAGAAAGAGGGGGAAACGTGGAGGGGAGTCTACGACCACAGGTCCGTCCACCGGACGCCGAGCTCTGCGGCCAGGCGCCGCACGGTCGACAGGGACATGCCCACCACGGTCGAGGGATCGCCGTCGACCCGGGTGATGAAGGCGCCGCCCAGGCTGTCGACGGTGAATGCTCCGGCCACGTGCAGCGGTTCGCCCGAGGCCACGTAGGCCACGATCTCGGCGTCGCTGACATCTGCGGCGAAGGTCACCGCCGCTTCGGCGACGGCGGTCGCCTCGACGGGCTCGGCGCCAGGAACGATCCGGAACACCGAGTGCCCGGAGTGCAGGATGCCGGTCGCGCCGCGCATCTCCTGCCAGCGTCGGGTGGCCTCTTCCGCGGTGTACGGCTTGCCGTAGACCCGCCCGCCGAGCGCGAACATCGAGTCACCGCCGATCACGAGACCGTCGAACTCGCCCGCCTCGGCGAGACTGCGGGCGACCGCTGCGGCCTTGGCGCGGGCGAGGAGCAGCACCAGTTCGGCGGGTGCGAGCGGGCTGCCGTGTTCGGCCTCGGCGGCCGCGGCTACGGCATCCTCGTCGACGTCCGGAGACAGGGTGAGTGGCTCGATCCCCGCCTGCCGCAGCAGCATCAGTCGAGCGGGAGACGTGGAGGCGAGGCAGACGCGCATGTCCACCACCGTATCCTCGAAGAATGACTTCCTCCGCAGCCGACGTGCTCGAACTCGACATCACCGGCATCGCACACGGGGGCACCTTCGTCGCCCGCCATGAGGGCCGCGTGGTCTTCGTCTCCGATGCGATCCCCGGGGAGCGCGTGCGCGCCAGGGTGATCGCCCCGCAGGAAGGGGCGGATGCCTCCACCCGCAGCTTCTGGCGGGCCGAGACGATCGAGGTGCTCGACGCCTCGGAGCACCGCCGCCCGCACATCTGGGCCGAGGCCGATCTCTCCCGTGATCCGGTGGACCGCCCGGGCGGAGCCGATCTCGGCCACATCGACCTCGGGCACCAGCGGGTGCTCAAGCGCCAGGTGCTGACCGAGGCGCTCGACCGGTTCGCGGGATCAGGCCTCGTCGCTCCCGAGATCGAGGCCGTCGATTCCGGTGACGGCACCGGCTGGCGCACCCGCGTCACCCTGCACGTCGATGAGTCGGGTGAGGTCGGTCCGTTCGCTGCGCGCAGCCACCGCGTGATCCCCGTCACCAGCTACCCGCTGTCCCGTCCTGCCATCGCCGAGGCCGCGCTCGCGCTGCACGGCGAGGCACCCGGACGCATCGAACTCGTCGAGCCCGCTGACGGCAAGGTCCGTGTCATCCGGCGGGAAGAGACCGAGCGGCCGGCGAAGGTCGCTCGCGGCTTCCGTCGCCGTCCGACACCGGAAGTGATCGAGGAAGTCGTCGGCGACCGCCGCTTCCAGGTCGATGCGACGGGCTTCTGGCAGGTGCACCCGCGCGCGGCGTCCGTGCTCGACGCCGCGGTCTACGGCGTGCTCGAGGGGCACGTCGACGAGCAGAAGACGCACTACGACCTCTACGGCGGTGTCGGGCTCTTCGCGGCGACGCTCGCCGACCTCGGCGGCACCGACATCGTCACGGTGGAGTCGAGCGCGCGGGCCACGCAGTACGCTGCCGCGAACCTCGCCCCGCTCGATGTGAAGGCCGTAACCGCGCGCGTCGATCGCTTCCTCTCCACGCAGAAGAGCGGTGGGCGCACCGGAGCGGTCATCCTCGACCCGCCGCGTGCCGGGGCCGGGCGCCAGGTCGTCGACGCGGTGCACGCCCTCGCGCCGGAGGCCATCGCATACGTCGCGTGCGACCCGGTGGCCCTCGCCAGAGACCTCGGGACGTTCCGTACCCTCGGGTGGAAGGTCGACCGCCTGCGCGGCTTCGACCTCTTCCCGCACTCGCACCACTTCGAGGTCGTCGCGCTCCTCACCCGGTGACCGATCCGGGCCGCCGCCGGGTACTCACTAGGCTGGGTGGATGAGCAGGGTCGCACTCATCGACGATCACGAGTCCGTTCGCCTCGGCCTCGAGGCCGCGTGCGCGCGCGATTCGCAGACGGTGGTCTTCTCCGGCAGCACGGTCGTCTCCTACCTCGAGTGGCGAGTGGCCTCCGCGTCCGCTCCGGCCGACGTGGTCGTGCTCGACCTCACTCTCGGTGACGGTTCGACCGTGACCGAGAACGTGACCTCGCTCGTGAACGACGGCGCGAGCGTCGTCATCCACAGCGTCGCGGACCGTCCCGCAGCGGTGCGCGAGGCGCTCGCCGCCGGGGCCGCCGGTGTCGTCAGCAAGTCGTCCGCTCTCGACGACGTGCTGGATGCGATCCGCACCGTCGCTCAGGGCGAGGCGCTCAACAACGTCGAATGGGCCAGTGCCGTCGACGGGGATCGGGCCTTCGCCGACGCCCAGCTCTCCACTCGCGAGCGCGAGGTGCTCCGGCTCTACGCCACGGGGCTGCCGCTGAAGGCGGTCGCCGAACGCCTCGGCGTCGCGTACTCGACGGCCAAGGAGAACATCACCCGCGTTCGCGTGAAGTACGTCGAGGTCGGTCGCCCCGCACCCACCAAGGTCGACCTCCTCCGTCGGGCCATGGAGGACGGGATCGTCGCGGCCGACGGGGCGCCGAGTGCCCGCTGATCCGCTCAGCATCCGCGATGCCTGGAGCAAGATCCCTTCTCCCGGCAGCGCGGACACCGAGTTCGAGCGCTTCACCGGCAAGCGCATGGAGCGGATCCTCGCGATCGTGGTGGCGATCGGCTCGGCCGCGCTCGGCGTGCAGGCCCTGATCGCCGCGTTGAGTTCTCCGATGCGGGCCGATGCGGGGGATGTCGTGATCCTGGCCGCGGTGTTCGTGCCCCTGGCTGCGATGCTCGTGGCCTGTCTGATCGGACGCGGTGTACGCCTCTTCTCCGGCGTCTTCGCCGTGATCTACGTCCTGGCCCTTGCCGCCTGGCCGAGCGTCGTCGATCCGACCGACAAGAGCGCGGGCGATCAGCCGTGGATCTTCTTCCTCGTCAACGTCGGCGTGGTCGCGGCGATGCTCGCGTTCCCGCTGCGGCTCCAGTTCGCCTGGGCGGCGGGGATGCCGTTCGTCTACGGGTACGTCCGACTCGTTCAGGGCGAGTTCTCGCGGGAGTTCTGGGTGACGACCGCTTTCGACGTGTCGTTCACGCTGATCCTGGGCGTGGTCATGATCGCGCTCGGCTGGATGTTCCGCTCGGTCGCCGCCGGTGTGGACGAGGCCAGAGGTCAGGCCGTCTCGTCGTACTCGACCGCCGCCGCTGCCGCTGCCGCAGAGGAGGAGCGGGTGGCCATGTCGGCGCTCATGCACGACAGCGTCCTGGCGGCGCTGATCGCCGCCGAGCGTGCGGAGGGCGAGCGGGCGAAGGAGCTCGCGGTCGCGATGGCGCGCGAAGCGCTCACCCGACTCGCCAATACCGAGGTCGCGGTGGCGCAGGAGGGGAGCGATGAGCCGATCGGGACGGCGCAGATCGTGGTGGAGCTGCGTCGCGCGCTCTCCGAACTCGGCGCCGATGCGATCGTCGAGGAGCGGGGCGGCATCGGGCTGATTCCGGGTCGCGCCGCCCGGGCCCTGGTGCTCGCCGCGCGTCAGGCCATCGGCAACGCCGTCGCTCATGCCGGCGGGCGGGGCCTGCACATCATCGCCGAGGGTCATGGCGACGAGGGGATCGCCGTGACGGTGTCCGATGCCGGGCCGGGTTTCGATGTCGACAGCATCGGCGCGGATCGTCTCGGCATCCGGGCGTCCATCCTCGCTCGCATGGCCGGTGTCGCCGGCACCGCGCAGATCCGGTCCGACGACCACGGCACGATCGTGGTCCTGGGGTGGGAGCGCTCGTGAACCGCACCGTCCGCAGCGTCGCCACCTCCCTCGCCGTCGGCTTCGCGCTGTACTTCGTCGCGCGCGGCATCTGGTGGATCGAGCAACCGACCGCACCGCTGGTGATGGTCCTCGCGATCGGTCTCTATCTCGTCGTGGTCAACGTCGCGATCCTCGGCAGCGCCAATTCGGTGCGGATGCCTCTGTGGTCGGCCGTGCTCGCGCTGCTGGCGAGCGCCGTCATCCCGGCGCTGGTCACGTTCGCGCTCGATCCCGCCGACCGCACGGCGCCGTTCGCCACCTGGTACATCGGCGCACTCGGCCTGCTCGGGGTCGTGTGCGTCGTCCGTCGTCGGTTCCTCGTCGGCTGGGCGACACTCGGGGTCCTGGTGGCGGCGACGTCCGCCTATCTGGGCCTGGGCGTGGCGCTGAGCCTCGGTCTGGTGGGCTCGATCATGTGGGTCGTCGTCGCCCGACTGCTCGTCATGTTCTGGGACCGAGCGGTCCGCGACACCGAGCGCCTCGCCGAGATCCAGCAGGCGGTCTCGGCCTGGCATGCCACGCAGCGGGTGCGTCAGCGCGAACGCCGCCTGCGCACGCAGTTCGCTCTGGCTGTCGCGGGGCCCGTCCTGAGCCGTGTGGTGGCGTCTCGTGGAGCGCTGGACGATCAGGAGCGCCTGGATGCGCGTCTGGCCGAGGGGCGACTGCGGGATGAGCTGCGCGGGGCGGACCTGCTCAACGACGCGGTGCGGAACGCGATCGAAGCCGCGCGTCGCCGCGGCGCTGTCGTGACGGTGTTCGACGAAGGCGGTTTCGACGGTATCGAGGCGGCGCGTCGGGTCGAGATCAGAGATGAGCTGGCCGCCGTGCTCACCCGCGCGGAGAGCGCTCGCCTCATCATCCGCTCCTCTCGCGACCCGCGCGTCGCCGTGACCGTGGTCGGCCGCGCCGGCACCCGCGCCTCCGGGGACGACGATTCCGTCGACCTGTGGCACGAGATCCTGCGGGAAGCCGCCGCGGTCTGATCGCCGCCCGACGCGGCGCGCCGCCCCTCGGCTCCGGTGGGGGAGGAGACCGGAGTCGAGGCGGTAGAGAGAGTGGGCGAGGGGCGGCGTATCCGCCTGCCCCTCGCCGTGCGGACAGTTACCCGAAAACCGTCCGCTGGTGGCCGATCAGCGTCTGTCTACCCTGGGACAGAGAGACCAGCCGAACGCGAAGCGTCTCACTCAGTCTGAAGGTTCTTCCAATCGTTGTCTGTAGGTATTTTGGGGGACACGATTTCCCCGGCGATGGGGGATCATTGGACGATGGGAACGCGCCGGGGCACGAATCTTCCGCGGATGGGCGACTTCAACCAGTCCGTCGTGCTGGAGGCCATCCGGCAGTCCGGTGACGGATCGAGCCGGATCGAGCTCGCCGAGGCGACGGGCCTGTCGGCCCAGACCGTCACCAACATCACGCGGCGACTGCTCGACGAAGGCCTGATCCGCGAGGCCGGGCGCACCATCAACGGACCGGGCAAGCCCCGGGTCACGCTGCGGCTCGTCGCGGACAGCCGGTTCTCGGTCGGGGTGCATCTGGACCCCGCCATCATGACCTTCGTGCTCCTCGACCTCTCCGGTGCGGTCGTGCGGCGTGTCGGTGTGCGCACCCCGGCCATGGAGCCGCGCCGGATCGTCCAGGCCATGGCGGCGACGATCGACGCCCTCATCACGGTGTCGGGCGTCGACCGGGCATCGATCGCCGGTGTGGGGGTCGCGGCCCCCGGCCCGCTCGACGCGGAGAAGGGCACCGTGATCGATCCGCCCAAACTGCTCGGCTGGAACCGGGTGCCGCTTCGCTCGGTGCTGGCCGAGGCGATCGGTCTCCCCGTGGTGCTCGAGAAGGACACGACCGCCGCCGCGGTGGGCGAGCTCTGGACGCGGAGGGCGTCGGCCGATGACTCGTTCGTGTTCGTGTATCTGGGTACCGGCATCGGTGCGGCGCTGGTCAGAGACGGGGAAGCGGTCCCCGGAAGCACCCGCAACATCGGAGAGGTCGGACACCTCATCGTCGACCCGGACGGACCGCCGTGCACCTGCGGCTCCCGCGGCTGCGTCGAAGTCGTCTGCACGCCGCAGGCGATCGTCGCGCAGGCGGAGCGAGCGGGAGTGTTCCGCGACGATGTCGAGGTGAGCGATGTCGAGGTGGTCGACACGCGTTTCACCGAGCTGTGTCGACGGGCGGCCGAGGGTGATGCGCTCGCCGACGGTGTGCTGCGGCAGTCGGCGGCGCACATGTCGGTGCTGACAGCTGCCCTGACCAACATGCTCGACGTGGATCGTGTGGTGTTCGGCGGCCCGTTCTGGTCGCGGCTGGCCGAGGTCTATCTGCGAGAGATCCCCGACCTGCTCGAACAGGCGAGTGCCACACGCTCGGTGCGCTCGCTGCCAGTGGATGGAACGGTCGTCGGTGACGATGTCGCCGCTGTAGGGGCCGGTTGCGTGGTGCTCGACGCGGTGCTGAGCCCGCGAGCATCGACTCTGCTGCTCGATCACTGAGCGGGATCCCGCAGGCGAGGGATCCGTGGCGAACGCTTGACAGAAATAACTCCAATCGATGTATTATCTGTCATCCCCCCTCAGCGATCGGACCACCGATGCATGACAACTCCGTGCTCGTCGACGCGCGCCTCGAGCGCTTCGTGGAGGAGCGGTTGCGTCCCGCCGTGTACGCCGGAGCGGTGGCGCTCGAACTTGCGGCGTGGACGGCTCCCGGAGAGCCGGTGCCCTTCGCCGAGGCGGTGCAGCAGCGGTTCGCGGCCTTCGAGGTGGGGACGCCGTGGGGTCGGGCTTGGAGCACGATGTGGCTGCGCATCACCGGGGTGATCCCCGCCGTCGGCGAGGGACAGCGGGCAGAGCTGCTGCTGGATCTGGGCTTCAATGCGGCGGATCCCGGATTCCAGGCCGAGGGCACCGTCTATCGCCCTGACGGATCGATCGTCAAGGCCGTCGAGCCCCGCAACTCCTACGTCCCGCTCGACGGTGCCGCCGGAGACTCGTTCGAGTTCTACCTGGAGGCCGCGGCGAACCCCGACGTCGCCGAAGGGTTCCGGCTCTTCCGGCCCACCACGCTGGGTGAGTGGCACACGGCGGGGGAATCCCCCCTCTACGTCTTCCGGCAGGCCGACGTCGCCGTCCTCGACGTGACGGCGTGGGAGCTCCTGCAGGATGTCGTGGTGCTGCGTTCGTTGATGCACGAGCTTCCCGCGCAGTCGTCGCGGCGCGCCGAGATCCTGCGGGCGCTCGAACGCGCGATCGACGCCGCCGACCCCGAGGACATCGCCGGTTCTGCGGCAGCCGCCAGGACAGAGCTCGTCGGAGTGCTGTCGCATCCGGCCGCAGCGTCGGCGCATCGCGTGCACGCGGTCGGCCACGCGCACATCGACTCGGCGTGGCTGTGGCCGGTGCGCGAGACGCAGCGGAAGGTGGCACGGACGTTCTCGAACGTCCTCTCGCTGCAGCAGGAGGACCCGGACTTCGCTTTCGCCGCGTCGTCGGCGCAGCAGTACGCGTGGATGAAGCGGTTCCAACCGGAGCTGTTCGAGAGGTTGCGTACCGCGGTCGCCGAGGGACGCTTCGTCCCGGCGGGCGGGATGTGGGTCGAGTCGGACACCAACATGCCCGGCGGTGAGGCGCTGTCGAGGCAGTTCATCCGCGGCAAGCGGTTCTTCCTCGAGGAGTTCGGAGTCGAACCGCTGGATGTCTGGCTGCCGGATTCGTTCGGATACTCCGCGGCGCTGCCGCAGATCGCGCGGGCGGCCGGATCGCGATGGATGCTGACGCAGAAGATGTCGTGGAACGAGTCGAACCGGATGCCGCATCACACCTTCCAGTGGGAGGGCATGGACGGCACCCGGATCTTCACGCATTTCCCGCCGGTGGACACGTACAACGCACAGCTCTCCGGAGAGGAACTGGCGCGCGCCGAGGCCCAGTATGCCGAGAAGGGCCGCGCGAACACCTCGCTCGTGCCATTCGGCTACGGTGACGGCGGCGGAGGACCCAATCGCGAGATGCTCGCCGCGGCCGCACGACTGCGTTCGCTGGAGGGGTCTCCGACCGTGACCCTGTCGACGCCGCGCCGTTTCTTCGAGGCCGCCGAGGCCGAATATCCCGATCCTCCGGTGTGGACGGGGGAGATGTATCTCGAGTTCCATCGAGGCACCTACACCTCTCAGGCCAGGACGAAGCGGGGCAACAGGCGCAGTGAGCATGCCCTGCGTGAGGTCGAGTTCTGGGCGACGGCTGCGGCGCTACGTGGTGCCGACTACCCGTATGACGAACTTGACGCGCTCTGGGAGGTCGTGCTGCTGCAGCAGTTCCATGACATCCTCCCCGGCAGCTCCATCGGCTGGGTGCATCGGGAGGCGGAACGACGCTACGACGAGGTCCTCGCCTCGGCAGAGCGCATGATCGCGGAGGCACTGGCTGTCGTCGCCGGTTCGGGTGGATCCGAGCTGGTCGCGAACGCGGGTCCCTACGCACGGGAGGGAGTGGCGGCGATGGGGATCGCCGCCACGCGGGGCACTGGGGGTCCTGCGGCGGTCTCGCGGACGACGAGCGGCTTCGTGCTGGAGAACGCGCACCTGAGGGTGACGATCGACAGCGCGGGCCTGGTGACGTCACTCGTCGTCCGCGCGACCGGGAGAGACGCGATCGCGGTGGGGGAGCGGGGGAACCTCCTCCAGCTGCATCGCGATACGCCGACTCGCTGGGATGCCTGGGACATCGACGAGCACTACCGCCGACACGTCATCGATGTGACGGATGCGGTCTCGGTCGACATCGTCCCGCATCCCGCGTCGGCGGTCGTCTGCGTGGTCCGCGAGTCGGGGGGTTCGCGGATCACGCAGACACTGACGCTCGCGTCCGACGCCGAGGCGCTCGACATCGAGACCGTCGTCGAATGGCACGAACGGCAGAAGCTCCTCAAGCTCGCGTTCCCGCTCGACGTGCACACCGACCGGGCGACCTCCGAGATCCAGTTCGGTCACGTGCATCGCCCGACGCACATGAACACCTCGTGGGACGCCGCGAGGTTCGAGACCGTCGCGCACCGATGGGTGCACGTCGGGGAACCCGGCTTCGGCGTCTCGGTCGCGAACGACGCCACCTATGGGCACGACATCACTCGCGCACCGCGTGCGGGCGGCGGAACCACGACGACCGTGCGCCTCTCGCTCCTGCGGGCGCCGCTCTACCCCGACCCGGAGGCGGATCAGGGCACGCACACGTTCCGCGTGAGCGTGCGCCCGGCGTCGACCATCGCCGATGCGGTCCGCGAGGGGTACCGGTTGAACCTGCCGCTGCGTCGAATCCAGGGCGCAGGCCCGGTAGAACCGTTGTTCTCCGTCTCGTCGGACGCGGTCGTCGTCGAGGCCGTGAAGCTCGCGGAGGACCGCAGCGGTGACGTGGTGGTGCGCCTCTACGAGGCGCACGGTGGGCGTGCGGCTGCCGCGCTGACCACCGGATTCACATTCGACTCCGTCGTCGAGACCGACCTTCTCGAGCGCGAGATCGCCACCGGCACGGTCGACGGGGTCGAGCAGCAGTCGGTACAGCTGGAGCTGCGTGCTTTCCAGCTGGTGACGCTCCGCTTCCGCGGGGCATCGTCGCCCGGGGCCTGATCCGCGATCAGCCGGAGAATCGTCCCCAGGGGATGTCTCGACGCAGCGGACGGCGCAGCGGGCGCTGCGTGCGGGTCCACGCCGAGACCGATGGCTCTTCGACGACGGCGTCCGCCGCCTCGGTGGCGTACGCCTCGCTGATCACCGCGATGAGGGCGGCGAGTTCCTCTTCGGTGGCGGCCCCGCGGGTGATCTCGAGCATCGGGGCGACGTCCCCCGATGCTCCGCCCTGTGCGTCGTGCGCGGTCACAGCGGGATGTTCCCGTGCTTCTTCGGCGGCAGCTCCGCACGCTTGCCGCGCAGAGCCCGCAGTGCCTTCGCGATCGAGACGCGGGTGTTCGCCGGCTCGATGATGCCGTCGAGCTCGCCGCGCTCCGCCGCGAGGAACGGCGACGCCACGTTGTACGTGTACTCGTTCGCGAGGCGGGTGCGCACGGCGGCGACGTCTTCGCCAGCCTCCTCCGCCTTCTTGATCTCGCCGCGGTAGAGGATGTTGACGGCGCCCTGGCCACCCATGACGGCGATCTCGGCCGTGGGCCAGGCGAGGTTCACATCGGCGCCGAGCTGCTTCGATCCCATCACGATGTACGCGCCGCCGTAGGCCTTGCGCAGGATGACGGTGACCAGCGGCACGGTGGCCTCGGCATACGCGTAGAGCAGCTTCGCACCGCGGCGGATGACGCCGGTCCACTCCTGGTCGGTGCCCGGCAGGTATCCGGGCACATCGACGAGGGTGACGATCGGGATCGAGAACGCGTCGCAGAAGCGCACGAACCGGCTGGCCTTCTCTCCGGCCTCGATGTTGAGCGTTCCGGCCATCTGGGAGGGCTGGTTGGCGATGATGCCGACCGAGCGCCCCTCGATGCGGCCGAAGCCGATCACGATGTTCGGGGCGAACAGCGGCTGCACCTCGAGGAAGTCGCCTTCGTCGACGATGTGCTCGATCACCGTGTGGATGTCGTAGGGCTGGTTCGTCGAGTCCGGCACGATCGTGTTCAGCGTGCGGTCGGCGTCGGTGGTCTCGAATTCGAAGGTGCTCTCGTACGAGGGCAGCTCCGCCATGTTGTTGTCGGGGAGGAAGCTGAGGAGCGTGCGCGCGTAGTCGATCGCGTCGTCCTCGTCCTCGGCGAGATAGTGCGAGACGCCGGAGCGCGTGTTGTGCGTGTACGCGCCGCCGAGCTCCTCCATGCCCACGTCCTCGCCGGTGACGGTCTTGATCACGTCGGGTCCGGTGACGAACATCTGGCTGGTCTTGTCGACCATGATGACGAAGTCGGTGAGGGCAGGCGAGTACACAGCTCCTCCGGCGGCCGGGCCCATGATGATCGAGATCTGGGGGATGACGCCGGAAGCGCGGGTGTTCAGGCGGAAGATCTCGCCGTACTTGCCGAGGGCCACGACACCCTCCTGGATGCGTGCGCCGCCCGAGTCGAGGATGCCGATGCACGGCATGCCTCCGGAGAGGGCGAACTCCATGATCTTGATGATCTTCTCGCCGGCGACCTCGCCGAGCGATCCGCCGAAGGTCGAGAAGTCCTGGGAGTACACCGCGACGGTGCGTCCGTTGATCGTGCCGACGCCGGTGACGACCGAGTCGCCGTAGGGACGGGAGCGGTCCATGCCGAACGCGGTCGTGCGGTGGCGCACATACTCGTCGAACTCGACGAAGCTCCCGGGGTCGACGAGCAGTTCGATGCGCTCGCGGGCGGTCATCTTGCCCTTGGCGTGCTGCTTCTCCTTCGCCTTCGCTTCCGCGTCGACGACGGCTTCCGTATAGCGAGCGCGCAGATCCGCGATCTTGCCGGCGGTGGTAAAGAGGTCGGGCTTGTCCGTCACGGATTCCACCCTAGCGTCGGGGCGACGCGCGCCGTTGGATGCTCGGCACAACGGGGCGGTCGATCCTTTGGCGATGAACGCGCGAGCTCAGTGCCCGCTGGGGTCCTGTTCCTGCTCCTGGCCATTGCCCTCGAGTGCCGGATCTGTTTTGGGTGAGCGGCCGAGGGAGAGCGCTTTGCGACCGACCCACTCGACACCGCGGACCGTCGTCCCGGCAGCGCCGGCCACCGCCGTGCCCGCGTACCGGGCGCCGCGCAGCATGCGAAGTTCGACCTTCTCGGCACCGGGAACGGGCTCCAGCTCGAGAGGGAGATCGATCGGGGCCGCTCCGAACGCCCGATGCGATGTGGTGAGTACGCGACGACCGAGGATGTGGTTCCCGGCCCCGCCGATCGCCGCCCCGATGCCGAACGGCAGCGCTTTGCCGATGATCGACGCTCCGCCCTTCGCGGCGAACTGCTTCACGAACATGCTCTTGAGCTGGTCGACCAGGGGCCCGACGGCGGCACGGGGCAGCGACTTCGTGACCAGCTCGCCCCAGTAGGACGATCTGCTCCCACCGCGTCCGGCCACCTGTCCGGCGAGCTGCCCGACCAGATCGACGCCCTCCTTGCCGAGCATGAGCGTCATCACGAGTGCGCGTGCGCGATCAGGGTTGGCGACCGCGATGCCGTGCACCTCGGCGACGGACTGGGCGAAGAGGGCCGTCGATTCCACGAACCCCACCGTCTCGACTCCCGACAGTGCCAGGGTCACTCCCGTGCCGATGCCGGGAACGACCGCGGTCGCTCCCACCGCGGCCCCGCCTGTGGTGACGGCAGCCAGGTAGCGCCGCTCGAGGATGCGGATGATCTCGGCGGGCGTCGCGTGCGCGTTGCGCAGGCGGATGCTGCGGATGTGCGCGAGGACGAGTGGGCGCTGGATCGACAGGACGCGGTCGAGCCCGCGCACCATCATCGGATGCTCAGGCGACCCGGCGGGCGGCACGCTCTTGTCCCACGGGGCGTCGTCCGGAAGGGAATGGATCTTGTGCACCTTGGGGGCCATGGAGTGATCCTACGAAGCCCGGCCGCGAAAACGCCGAAAGCCCGGCCCCTCGAAGGGGCCGGGCTTTCGGGAAAGCGGGTCAGACGAAGAGGTTCGCCCGCTCGAGGTCTTCGGCGAAGTCGACTTCCACCGCGTACAGGTCCGAGACGTCCATCGGCTCGAGGAGCAGACCGTCTTCGGCGATGGCCAGCTCGAGCCCGCGCTCGAAGTAGTCCTGGTCCTCGACGCGCTGCAGCTGGCGCATGAACGCCTTCTTGTGCGTGGAGGAGATGTAGTTGATGCCCACAGCCTCGCCCAGACCGCCCTTGACGGTCTTGGACAGCTCGTTGATGAAGCCCTCGGCGGTGACCGTGTACTTCACCTCTTCGTCGCTGACCTTGGAGGTGTTGACGGTGACGAACGACTGGTCGCGCTCGATGTAGGCAGCCGCCCGACCGAGGATCATCGGATCGAACACCACGTCGCCGTTCATCCACAGCACGCCGCCCTTGCCGGTCGCGCCGAGGGCGCGCAGCAGGCTCTTCGACGTGTTCGTCTCGTCGTAGCGCTCGTTGTGGACGTAGTTGACGGCGGGGAAGGCGTCGATGATGGTCTCGGCGCGGTAGCCGACCACGGTGGTGATGCGCGCGTCCGAACCGAAGGCGGCGCGGATGTTGTCGTGCTGCTGGCCCATGATCGTGCGGCCGTCGCTCAGTTCGGTGAGCGGCTTCGGCAGCGCTCGGCCGAGGCGCGAGCCCATGCCGGCGGCGAGGATGACGGTCTGAAGAGTCACGAGTGCTCCTAAAGGAAGTTGTGTTCACGGTCGATTCATCGACCAGACACTTCGTCGTGCCGAGTTCATGGTAGCGAGGCAGCCTGGGAAGCCCCGGGTCGAGGGGCCTCCCGTTGTCATTTCGTGATCGAGTACACACCGGACGCACAGGCTCGCCACGAGCCGGTTTGTATCGGATCCGAGGGCTGTGCGGTCGAATGTTGCGCGGCGGCCTTGGTATGCCGCCACCCATTGATACCGTAGGACGGTGACTTCCTCCCCTGACGACCGCGCCGCCGAGGTGGACGATACCGAGACCGCGCCGCCCCAGGCATCGACGAAGCGTGCTCCGACTGGTGAGCCCACGCCGGACGCCGCCTCAGCGCCGAAGAAGACGAGTCGCACGTCGCCCGCGAAGTCGAATGCCGCGAAGACGAGCGCCACCAAGGCGAGTGCCACGAAGAAGCCCGCCGCGAAGAAGCCCGCCGCGACTCGCGCTCCGGCGAGACCCGCTGCCTCGAAGGGCACGGCAGCGAAGGTGCCCGCCACCAAGACGACGGCGAAGGCGGCTGCCGAGAAGGCGGCGCCGACCGCTGAGGTCGTCGTGGAGCCGCTGAAGAACGCGATGCTCGATCGACCGGGGGCGAAGGCCGCGCCGAAGCGGACGCCCGCGGCGGCCCGGACGGCCGCGGCGAAGAACACGGTCGCACGTGCCGCAGCGACGAAGTCCCCCTCATCGACAGCGGCGGCGGCCAAGACCGCGGCTGCGAAGACGGCGGCTGCGAAGACCGCGGCGGCCAAGACCGCGGCGGCGAAGACCGCCGCTGCGAAGACGGCAGCTGCCAAGACCACCGCCGCCAAGACAACAGCCCGGTCAGCGACCGCGAAGACGACGGCGGCGAAGACGGCTGCGGCGAAGACCGCGGCGGCGAAGACGGCTGCGGCGAAGGCGGCCGCGGCGAAGGCGGCCGCAGAAGAGGCCGCCGCAGAAGAGGCCGCCGCAGAGAAGGCGGCAACGGAGAATGCGGCGACGGAGAGTGCGGCGACGGAGAGTGCAGTAGCGGCCGAGGCACGTGCCGACGCCCCGGCGACGCCCGTCGTAGAGCCATCACCCACTGCCGATCAGACGCCCCCGGTGAAGTCCGCTCCGGTACTCGAGTCCGCTCCCGCTTTCGAGGAACCGGCGCTCGGCGAGGCAGACGCACCCGTGGTGCCGGTCGCCGACGACGTCGCTGCACCCACCGTGATCGCCGAGCCGGAACCGACAGAAGAAGCGACGTCGGTCGAGGTCGTCGAAGCCGTGGTCGACTCGGATGATGCGACGTCTGACGCCGTCGGCGCGATCAACAGTGCGTCCGGCGGCGAGGCCATCAGCATCCGCGGTCTCGTCAAGCAGTTCGGCGACAATCGTGCCGTCTCCGGGATCGACCTGACCGTGCCTGCCGGGTCGTTCTACGGGGTCGTCGGCCCCAACGGTGCCGGCAAGACCACCACGCTCTCGATCGTCGCCGGCCTGCTGCGCGCCGATGAGGGAAGCGTCGTGATCTGCGGAATCGATCAGGCGACGCAGCCGCAGGCCGCGAAGCGCATGATGGGTGTGCTGCCCGACCGGCTGCGCACGTTCGACAGGCTCACAGGGCGTCAACTCCTTTATTACTACGGGCTTCTGCGGGGGCTCACGGCCGATGTCATCGAGAAGCGTGCGTCCGACCTCGCCCGTGCGTTCGATCTCGGCGACGCGCTCAGCCGGGTGGTTTCGGACTACTCGGCCGGCATGACGAAGAAGATCATGCTCGCCGGGGCAATGATCCATTCGCCGCGCGTCCTCGTGCTCGATGAGCCGTTCGAATCGGTCGACCCGGTCTCGTCCGCGGTCATCCTCGACATCCTGCGTGCCTACGTCTCACACGGTGGCACCGTCATCCTCTCCAGCCATGGCATGGACCTGGTCGAGCGCGTCTGCTCGCGGGTGGCCATCATCGTCAACGGCGAGGTGCTCGCAGAGGGAACGATCGACGAGGTGCGCGCAGGCCAGACCCTCGAAGCGCGCTTCGTGGAACTCGCCGGTTCCAGCGGAGAGGTGGAGGGGCTCGAGTGGCTGCACACGTTCTCCGACTGAGGTTCGCGCTGCTCGTCGGGGCGCTGCGCAGCGATCGTCGGGTTCGGATGCTCGTTCTGCTCGCTGCGGTCGTCGCGGTCACCGTCGTCGTCTGCCTGGCGGTCTTCAGCCTCGCCGATGCTCCTGTTCCCGTCGCCCGCGCGGTCACTGTGCTCGGCGGGGCTGCCCTGCTCGTCGGCTTCCTCGTCGGCCCGATCCTCGTCGGCGCGGTCGACCAGCTGGATCCCCGCCGATTCGCCGTCTTCGGCGTGGACGAGCGTCAGATGCCCTGGGTGCTCACGCTGGCGGCTTTCGTCAGTGTGCCGAGCCTGGCACTGCTCGCCGTCTACATCAGCGTCTGCATCGTCGCGGTCCGGGCGGGGACACCGTGGCCGCTGGCCATCCTGATGACGCTCCTCGGCGTCGTCACGACCGTGCTCATCTCCCGGATCGGTATGGGGGTCAATGCCCTGCTGCTCCCGGAGCGCCGATCGCGCGAGCTCACCGCACTGTTCGCACTCGCGCTGCTGGTGATCGCGTTCCCGGTCGCTGTTTTCCTCGGTTCGCTGCGCTGGGACGGCCTCGTCCCCGACTCTCTGGCGACGCTGTCGACCGTGCTCGGGTTCAGCCCGTTCGCGGCTTCGCCCGCCTTCCTCTTCTCGTCCGCGGCGGGAGAGACGGCATCGGCGTGGGTGAGTGGCATCGTGGCGGTCCTCACCGTCGGCCTCCTGTGGGTCGCTTGGTCGTGGCTCGTGCGTCGCCTGCTCACGACGACCGAGCGCCCCGTCACCTCGCGAGAGCGCACCGGGCTCGGCTGGTTCGGTCTGCTGCCGTCCAACGCTTTCGGCGCGATCGCCGCCCGCAGCCTCGTCTACTGGCTCCGGGACCGCCGGTACATCATGAACATCATCGTCGTCCCGGTCGCCGGGGTGCTGACGGTGCTTCCGCTCATCGTCGCTGGCGTGCCCGTCGAGGTCGCCGCACTGGTGCCCGTCCCGGTGATGGCACTGTTCTTCGGTTGGCTGCCGCACAACGACGTCGCCTACGACTCGACGGCCCTGTGGACCCACGTGGCCAGCGGGGTGCGAGGGCTTCCCGACCGCCTCGGCCGCCTGGTTCCGGTCCTGCTGGTGGCGGTGCCGGTCCTCGCGATCGCCACACCGCTGTCGCTCCTCCTCATCGGCGACTGGAGTCTCCTGCTGCCGCTCGGGGGGCTCGCGGCGAGTCTGCTGTTCTCGGCGCTCGGTATCTCGAGCATCGTCTCCGTCGTGGCCCCGTACGCGGTGTCCCGACCCGGTGACAGCCCCTTCCAGCAGCCGCAGCGGCCCAGCTCGCGAGGCACGTACGGCCCGGCGGCCGCTTTCCTCGGAGCGATCCTGGTCAGCATCCCGACCATCTGGCTGTTCGCGGCCACGCTTCTCGAGGGCTCGGCCTATGCGCCGGCGACGTTCTGGGTCGGGCTCCTCATGGGGCTTGCGGTGCTGGTGGCAGGAGCGGTCATCGGCGGCCGTATCTTCGAGCGCAGCGGCGAGCGGCTGATGGAGTTCGTCGAGACCGCGTGACGACCGCCCGCGGTGTCTTCGACGCCGCTAGACTCTCGGGATGAGTACTCCGCTGGACAGCCCCGATCAGGGCGGCGTGGCAACGCTTGATCGCGAACTGGAAGAGCTCCTCCGCGAGGAGAATCTCGAGCCGGGCGACCACGAGCGCTTCTCGCATTACGTGAAGAAGGACAAGATCCTCGAGTCCGCGATCACCGGGAAACCGGTGCGGGCGCTGTGCGGCAAGAAGTGGACGCCGGGTCGCGACCCGGAGAAGTTCCCGATCTGCCCCACGTGCAAGGAGATCTACGAGTCGATGATCAGCTGACGTCAGTCGGCTTCGACGTACACGGTGGGAATCGCCGGGTCGGACTTGCTGAGCGCGAGAGCGCGCACCGGCAGTTCCTCGCGCACGCGCAGGTGGTGCGCTCGCGCGGCCGCCGTCCCCGCCGCCCCCTCGTGGGCGGTGTCGATGTCTCCCGCCTCGACGAAGGTCACCTGAAGCGAACGGCCATCGGGGTGCTCGTCGGGCGTGTCGAGCTCCTCGAAGCCGTCGGAGACGACGACTGTCTCTGCGGTCGCGACGCCGTCGACCAGCGTGCGGAACGCGGCCTTGCGGCCGCCGTAAGACGCCTTGTCGGCAGATGCCTTCGCGACGCCGATCCATGAGCCGTCGGCATCCTGCCGTGCGACGAGCTTGTAGACCATGCTCGCTGTCGGGTAACCGGAGCCGGTCACCACGGAGGTGCCGACGCCGTAGGCATCGACCGGTGAGGCGGCGAGGGCTGCGATGGCGTACTCGTCGAGGTCGCTGGTCACGGTGATGCGCGTGTGGGCGGCCCCGAGCTCGTCCAGCTGCGTGCGCACATCGGCGGCGACGGTCGGAAGGTCGCCGGAATCGATGCGCACGCCGCCGAGCCGGGTGCCGGCGACGCGGATCGCCGTCTCGACGCCCGTGCGGATGTCGTATGTGTCGACGAGCAGTGTGGTGTCGGTGCCCATGCTCTCCACCTGGGCGCGGAACGCCTCCTCCTCGGAGTCGTGCAGCAGCGTCCACGAGTGGGCGGCCGTGCCCATCGTGGGGATGCCCCAGCTCCGACCGGCTTCCAGGTTGCTCGTGGCGCCGAACCCCGCGATGTAGGCGGCGCGCGCTGCGGCCACGGCCGAGCGCTCGGCCGCGCGGCGTGAGCCCATCTCGGCCAGCGGACGCTCGCCCGCCGCGATGCTCATCCGGGCGGCGGCGGTCGCGACGGCTGAATCGTGGTTGAGCACGCTGAGCGCCAGGGTCTCCAGGACCACGGCATCGGCGAACGTTCCCTCGACGGTGAGTATGGGCGAGCCCGGGAAGTACAGCTCACCCTCACGGTAACCGCGGATCGATCCCGTGAATCGGTAGGCCTCCAGGTGCTTCAGCGACGCCGCATCCACGACCTGCGCATCGCGGAGGAAGCGCAGTTCGTCCTCTCCGAAGCGGAAGTCGCGCAGCAGTCCGAGAAGACGGCCAGTTCCGGCGACCACGCCGAACCGGCGTCCTCCGGACAATCGTCGGGAGAACAGTTCGAAGACGCTGGGACGGAAGGCCGTCCCATCCCGAAGGGAAGCGGCGAGCATCGTGAGCTCGTAGCGGTCGGTGAGCAGCGCCGTCGACGTGGTCATGCGCTCAGCTTACTGAGCGTGCTGATGCGCGGGTCGGGCCGCGCGCGGGTAGGCTGGGGAGTCATGAACGACGCGCCGATCGGGATCTTCGACTCCGGTGTCGGCGGGCTCACGGTGGCGCGGGCCATCCGCGCCCAGCTGCCCCGAGAGTCGTTCGTCTACATCGGCGACACCGCGCACTCCCCGTACGGCCCCAAGCCGATCGCCGACGTCCGCCGGTACTCCCTCGAGGTGCTCGACACACTGGTCGACCAGGGTGTGAAGATGCTCGTGATCGCCTGCAACACCGCGTCGTCGGCGATGCTCCGTGACGCGCGCGAGAGATACGAGATCCCCGTCGTCGAGGTCATCGGGCCCGCCGTGCGCCGAGCGGTGTCCACGACGCGCAACGGACGAGTCGGCGTCATCGGCACGGTGGGCACGATCGGATCCCGCGCCTATCAGGACATGCTCGAGGTGAACGAGAGGCTTCAGGTCTTCACCGCGGCCTGCCCGCGGTTCGTCGAATTCGTCGAAGCGGGGATCACGGGGACTCCCGAGGTCCTCGCGGTCGCCGAGGAGTACCTCGCCCCGCTGCGGAACGCGGACGTCGACACACTGGTGCTCGGATGCACGCACTATCCCTTTCTGCGCGGTGCCATCAGCTACGTCATGGGCGAGGGCGTCACCCTCGTCTCCAGCGATGATGAGACCGCCGGTGATGTGTACCGCCAGCTGGTCAGAGGCGACCTCCTGGCATCGCCCGATGCGACAGCGACCTACGTCTACGAGGCCACCGGCGCCTCGGCCGATGAATTCACGGCACTGGCCAACCGACTCATGGGTCGCGAGGTCCGGGACGTGCAGCTCGTGCAGACCGGCGTCATCACCCTTCCTGACATCGCCTTCGAGTAAGGCCTCTTCGAATCGTCCGCTCGATTCGTCTCCACCCCGACCGAGAGAAGCACATGTCCGAAATCGTCCGCGTCGACGGCCGTTCCACCGATCAGCTGCGAGAGATCACCATCGAGCGCAACTGGAGCGCGCACGCCGAGGGGTCCGCCCTGATCAGCTTCGGTGGCACGAAGGTGCTGTGCACGGCATCCTTCACCAACGGCGTCCCACGCTGGCTCACCGGCAAGGGCAAGGGATGGGTGACGGCCGAATACTCGATGCTTCCCCGCGCCACCAACAGCCGCAACGACCGCGAGAGCGTCAAGGGCCGCATCGGCGGTCGCACCCACGAGATCTCCCGCCTCATCGGCCGTGCGCTGCGCGCCGTCGTCGACACGAAGGCACTCGGCGAGAACACGATCGTGATCGATTGCGATGTGCTGCAGGCCGACGGTGGCACTCGCACCGCTGCCATCACGGGTGCCTATGTGGCGCTGGCCGACGCGATCGAGTGGGGTCGGGAGAAGAAGTTCATCGGTAAGAACTCCACGCCACTCCTCGACTCCGTCGCCGCCGTATCGGTGGGGATCATCGACGGCGAACCCATGCTCGATCTGGCATACACCGAGGATGTCCGCGCCGAGACCGACATGAACGTCGTGGTCACCGGGCGCGGGCTCTTCATCGAGGTGCAGGGCACCGCCGAGGGAGCGCCGTTCGACAAGCGCGAACTCGATGCGCTGCTCGAGCTCGGCGTGGCCGGCTGCGAGGATCTGAAGGGCAAGCAGCTCGCCGCGCTGGCGGGGGAGTGACGATGCAGGTCGTCCTCGCGACCCACAACGCCCACAAGGTCGCGGAGTTCCAGCAGATCGTGGCGCAGGCGCGCCCTGATCTCGAGGTCGTCGCCTACGACGGCCCCGAGCCGGTCGAAGACGGCGTCACCTTCGCCGAGAACGCACTCATCAAGGCGCGCGCCGCTGCTGCCCATACCGGACTCGCGGCCCTGGCCGACGACTCCGGGATCTGCGTCGACGTGCTCGGCGGTGCACCCGGGGTCTTCTCCGCCTACTGGGCCGGACAGCAGAAGGATGCCGCGGCGAATCTCGAGCTCCTGCTCGACCAGCTGCGGGATATCGCCGACCCGCACCGGGCCGCACACTTCACCTCGACGATCGCCCTCGTCCTGCCGGATGGGCAGGAGCACGTCGTGGAGGGCCGATGGCCGGGGCGCCTCGCGCACGCAGCGTCCGGGGAAGGCGGCTTCGGCTACGACCCGATCTTCATCCCGGACGGGCAGCCGGAGGGGCAGGAACGGACCGTGGGCGGCTTCTCCGCGGACGAGAAGCAGTCGCAGTCGCATCGGGCCCGCGCCTTCGCGGAACTGCTGCCGCTGCTCGGCGCGCTCTGACGTCGGACGGTCCTTCAGCGAACCGCAGATGACGGTGAGAATCGTTACCCTTCCCGACTAGTCGGAACCGGGCTTCCGGCCCGGTTTCCCGGTCTAGCCTGGGGGCATGCACGATCACGCACCCGCCGCCGGCGGCATCCGTTCAGCCAGCAGTCGACGCCTGTTGGCGATCTCGCTGTCGCTCACCGCGACCGTGATGGTCGTGCAGGTCATCGGCGCGATCCTGACCGGGTCGCTCGCCCTGCTCGCGGATGCCGCGCACATGTTCACGGATGCATCCGCCCTCGTGATCGCTCTGATCGCGGCGACGGTGGCCGCACGCCCGGCCGACGACCGACGCACCTTCGGCTATCAGCGCGCCGAGGTGTTCGGGGCGCTGATCAACGCCGTGATCCTGATCGCCCTGGCGACCTGGGTCGCCGTCGAGGGAATCGGGCGGCTCGTGAACCCGGGCGAGGTCGAGGTCGCCGGCGGGCTCATGCTGGTCGTCGCCGTGGTGGGCCTGTTCGCGAACGCCATCTCGATGTGGCTGCTGAGCCGCGCGCAGCGGACGAGCATCAACGTACGCGGCGCGTATCTCGAGGTGATGGGCGACCTGATCGGATCGGCGGCTGTCATCGTCGCGGCGATCGTCATCCTCCTCACCGGATGGATGCCGGCGGACGCCATCGCCTCGCTCTTCATCGCCGCGATGATCATCCCGCGGGCGATCACGCTCCTGCGCGAGGTCTTCTCGGTCCTCGCCGAGTCCGCGCCGAAGGGGACGGCCGTCAGTGACATCCGGACTCACCTGCTCGGCTACGCGGGTGTCATCGGCGTGCATGACGTCCACGTCTGGCAGCTGACCCGAGGCGCCCCGGTCTTCACGGCCCACGTGAGCGTCGATCCGCAGTTGCTCGCCGACGGACGGTCGACGCAACTGCTCTCCGACATGCAGGCGTGTCTTGCCGATCACTTCGATGTCGCGCACTCGACGTTCCAGATCGAGCCGGCCGAGCAGTCCGACTGCGAACCGCATCACGCCTGAGCCGTCGTGACGAGCGGTGGTCAGACCTCCACGACGATGTCGTCCGGCTCTTTGTCCGGGCGCAGCCCCCGCCACCGCGCGTGACGGAGCACTCCGTCCGGGGTCCAGTTCGCGAACTCCACCTCGCCGACGAGCTCAGGGCGCACCCAGAGCGCATCGGACGCATCGGGGGACGGCACGCCATCGAGGGGAGCGGTCTTCACGCGCAGAGGTTCGAGGCGAGTGAGAAGGTCGCGCAGGATGCGGTCGGTGAACCCGGAGCCCACGCGGCCGACGTAGCGGAGCCGAATCGATCCATCGACGCCGCGCGCCGGTTCGGGCACCGCCAGCAGCAGAGAGCCGAGGGTGCTCTCCCTGTCGCCTCTTCCCGGGCGGATGCCGACGATCACGGCCTCCTGCATTCGGGTGTGCTTGAGCTTCAGCCATGACGGGCTTCGTTGCCCCGGGCGGTAGCGGGACTGCGGATCCTTGACCACGACCCCCTCGAGACCGAACTCCCGGCTCGCGGCCAGGGCGGCATCGACGTCGTCGAAGATCGGCGGGAGCTGGACGGGAGCATCGAGATCGGCGATCACGTCCTCGAGCAGTGTGCGCCGTTCCCGCAGCGGCATGCCGGTGAGGTCATGACCGTCGAGCCGCAGCAGATCGAACAGCATGTAGACGATCGGCGTCCGGATGACCTCGCGCTCGATCTCGCGCGGTCGCGTGAGATGCATGCGGTTCTGCAACAGCGAGAAGCTCGGCCGGCCGTGGGCGTCGAACGCCACGATCTCTCCATCCACGACGGCGTCCGCGACCGGGAGGAACGGCGCCCCGTCGGCTGACAGCTCGGGGTAGCGGGCCGTGATGTCGGTGCCGCGACGCGCGTGCAGCCGCATCCGCCCGTCCGCCCACGTGCCCATCGCGCGGATGCCGTCCCATTTCACCTCGACCCAGGAGGGGGCGCTCAGCGCGCGCGCGACCCCGGGGGTGCCGTTCTCCGCGAGCATCGGTGCGAGCGTGGCGGCGGTGCCGTCGGTCGCCGGGATCGGCTCGCTCCGCGGATGGCGCGACGGTCGACGCGGCGATACCGTCGCTGCGGGCGGCGGCGTCGATTCGACGGCGAGAGGCCGAAGGCTCGCGAGGGGGTCGGTGCCGGAAGCTGCCCTGGCCAGTACCTGATCGAAGTCGAGCTGCGCCAGGGCGGGGTCGTCGAGTTCGTCCCAGGTGCGAGGGGCAGCGACCCAGGGCCGTGCGCGGCCACGGAGGGAGTACGGCGAGATGGTCGTCTTCTTGCCGTTGTTCTGACTCCAGTCGAGGAAGACCTTGCCCCCGCGCACCGCCTTCGACATGACGCTGGTGGCGAGGTCGGGGTGATCGTTCTCGATCAGGCGCGCGAGCTCTTTCACGACGGCGGAGATCTCGTCGCTGGTCTGCTCGCCCGGAAGGGCCGCATAGAGGTGGATGCCCTTGCTCCCGCTCGTGACGGGGAACGGATCGAGGCCCATGGCGGTCAGGATGACGCGGGCGAACCGGGCGATCTCCGCGCACTGCGCGAGGCCCACGCCGGGTCCCGGATCGAGGTCGAGGACCAGTCGGTCCGGACGACCGGGCAGACCCTCCGACGTGAAGCGCCATTGCGGCACGTGCAGCTCGATCGCCGCGACCTGGGCGAGCCACACCAGGGTGGGCACGTCTTCGACGAGCGGATAGTCCTTCGGTCCATCGGAGTGCTGGATCGCCTGCCGCGGAATCCACTCGGGTGCCCCGGGTTCGAGCTGCTTCGTGAAGAACGCATCGGCCGGAGCATCCTCCGTCCCGACGCCCTCCACCCAGCGCTTGCGCGTGACCGGTCGCCCGTCCAGGAGGGGGAGCAGAAGGGGAGCGATGGCGCTGTAGTAGGCGATGACCTCGCCCTTGGTGGTGCCGGTCTCGGGATAGACGACCTTGTCGAGGTTGGTCACGCGCAGACGACGGCCGTCGACCTGCACGACCTGCCCCTGTCCGACCATGCAGCCAGCGTAGTCAAGGGTCTGGCCGCGACGGCGTCGGCTGGTGTTCACTGGTCACATGAGAACGATCTGGAAGGGCGCGCTGACGTTCGGCCTCGTGAATGTGCCGGTCAAGGTGTACTCCGCGACCGAGGACCACGACGTGCCGCTGCATCAGGTGCACGAGAAGGACGGCGGGCGCATCCGCTACCAGCGCACCTGCGAGGTGTGTGGCGAGACCGTGGCCTACGCCGACATCGACCGCGCCTATGTCGAGGAGGGGCAGACCGTCGTGCTCACCAAGGACGACCTCGCCGCCCTCCCTGCGGAGAAGAGCCGGGAGATCGACGTGGTCGAGTTCGTCCCGTCCGACCAGGTCGATCTGCTCACGCTCGACAAGCCGTACTACCTCGAACCGGACTCGAAGTCTCCCAAGGCGTACGTGCTGCTGCGGAAGACCCTGGAACAGACCGACCGCACCGCGATCGTGCGGTTCACGCTGCGGCAGAAGACGAGGCTGGCGGCGCTCCGTGTGCGGGGCAAGGTGCTCGTGCTGCAGACGCTCCTGTGGGCCGACGAGGTGCGCGAAGCCGAGTTCCCCGCGCTGGACGAGGACGTCCGGATCTCGAAGAAGGAACTGGAGCTCTCGGCATCCCTCGTCGACAGCTACTCGGCCGATTTCGACCCCGAGGAGTTCGTCGACGAGTACCAGAAGGAATTGCGCACCCTCATCGACGCGAAGATCGAGGCGGGCGACACGTTCGACGTGGCCGAGACCTTCGGCGAAGCCGAGAAGGCGGCCGAGGGCGGCGAGGTCATCGACCTGATGGAGGCCCTCCGTGCCAGCGTTGCGCGCACCAAAGAGGAGCGCGCCAAGAACGCGGGCTGAGAGATCGGCTCCGCGGTGGCGGCGCCGGGTTCTCAGTGCTTGCCGTCGCCGTCCAGGTCGGGCGCGCGGTCGAACACGTCGGCGTCGAGAACGAGTTCCTGCGCCTCTTCGGCATCGGTCACGACGTCTTCACCGGCGGCCGCGGCCTTCTTCGCCTTGTGGCGCTCGGAGAAGTAGTGCCAGAGGGTCACCAGCGCGGTGCCGCCGACCGCGATCAGCAGGATCACGTCGATGTACTCGACGACGAGATCGCGCACCCACGGGATGTACGCGATCAGGTAGCCGACCATCGTGAGGCCGAAGCCCCAGATCATGGCGCCGATGAAGTTGTACAGCGAGTATCGACGCCACGGCATGTGTCCGACGCCCGCTGCGACCGGGGCGAAGGTGCGCACGATCGGGACGAAGCGCGCCAGGATGACCGTGAGACCGCCGAAGCGCTCGAAGAACGCGTTCGTCCGCTCCACGTTCTTCTTGCTGAAGAGCCCCGATTCCTTGCGCTCGAAGATCGCTGGGCCGCCCTTGTGGCCGATCAGATAGCCGACTTCGCCGCCGATGAACGCCGAGAGGGCGATCAGGAGCGAGACGACCCAGATGTTCACGCCGAACACGTTGCTGGTGTGCGTGAGCAGGCCCGCGATGATGAGCAGCGTGTCGCCGGGAAGCAGGAACCCGACCAGCAGACCGGTCTCGGCGAAGATGATGAAGCACACGACGAGAAGTGCCCACGGCCCGGCCGCGCCGATGATCGTCTGGGGGTCGAGCCAGGGGATGAGGGCGGTCGGCGCGTGCAGCATGGTTTCGAGCACTGGGGGAGTCCCGTCGGTCGTGATTGGTCGGCGGTAGAACAGAGCGATGTCGTGGCGGCCTGAGATGGCTGCCGTCGTCTCTCGTGCGGAAGGTGGGACTTGAACCCACACGCCCTGGGGCACAGGAACCTAAATCCTGCGTGTCTGCCAATTCCACCACTCCCGCGCGGTGGAATCAGTCTAGTGATCGCTGAATCCGCGTGTCTGGGGATCAGCCCGCAGTTCGCCCCCGCCGACCGAAGGGCCGCGCGTCACGCTTGAGGAGTCGAGGGCGGGATGCCGGGCTCCGACGGGTTCGGCGCGAGAGGTTCTTCGGGGTTGGGGGCCAGCGGCTCCTGGGGGTTCGGCGCCAGCGGCTCTTGAGGGTTCGGGGCCAGTGGCTCTTCCGGGTTCGGGGCGAGCGGCTCATCGGGGAAGAGCGGAGAGGGCTCGTCGGGGTTAGACGGGGACGGAGTGGTGTCGGTCATGTCGGTGTCCTTTCGCTGAGATCACGGCTTGTTCCCGCGAGTTCAGCAGCGCGACGGCTCGGTGTCTGCTCCCTTGCGCAGCGGTGACGGATGTGGTGGGGGTCGCGGTGAGGCGGCGCTCGCGCCGGTCCGCACGACGGCTGTGGATAACTTCGGACCCGCCTGGCGGATTGTTGCGAGGATGCCGGGGTGAGTCATCCTTCCGCCCTCGTCGCCGAACGCGTGCGGATGCGTCTCCGGTCCGAGGGGGTCGACCCCACCGTCGATCCGGACTCGGCCTGGCGGATCACTCACGCGGAGGTGCGTCGTCATGACGACCATGCCCTGGCGCGTGGGGAGGCCCTGATCGAGGATGAGGCGGCCTGCGTCCGCGAGGTGCTGGCATCCCTCAGTGGATTCGGGGCGCTGCAGCCCCTGCTGGACGATCCCGAAGTCGAGGAGATCTGGCTGAACGGCACCGGGCATGTGCACGTGGCTCGCGAAGGCGTAGCCGAACGAACTCCGTTGCGCCTCGGTGAGATCGCGGTGCGTGACCTCGTCGAACGGATGCTGCAGTCGACCGGACGACGCGTCGATCGCGTCTGCACGTGGCCATCGCCGATGTCGTGCGCGGTTCGTGGGCTGTCAACATCCGCAAGTTCCTACCGAAATACCGGTCTCTTGAGGCATTGACGCTTCAGGGCATGATGCCCGCCACCATCGCGGAGACCTTGAGGGGCGCGATGCACGACGGTCGCAGTGTGATCGTCTCCGGAGCGACGCATGCCGGCAAAACGACCGTGCTCGGGGCGCTGCTGGACTCGTGCGCCGGGTCGCAGCGCATCGTGACGGTCGAGGAGACGTTCGAGCTGGCTGTCGACGGCCCGGACCTCGTCGCGCTCCAGGGGCGTCAGGCCAGCCTGGAGGGCACCGGCGAGATCACCCTGCGCCGCCTGGTCAAGGAGGCATTGCGCATGCGACCCGATCGGTTGGTCGTCGGCGAGGTGCGCGATGCCGAAGCTCTCGATCTGGTGCTCGCACTCAACACCGGCGTTCCCGGCGCCTGTACCGTCCACGCGAACTCCGCCACGGAGGCGCTCGAGAAGCTGAGCATCCTGCCGTTGCTGGCCGGCCGCAACATCGATCGCGGATTCATCGCACCCGCGCTCGCGGGCTCGGTCGACCTCGTGGTGCACTGCGTGCGCGACCGCGCGGGGGAGCGGCGCGTGCAGGAGATCGTCGCCCCCACCGGCGCCGTCGAAGACGGACGCATCCTCACCACCCGGATCTATCACGCCGAGGTCGCGTCGTGACGTTCCTCCTCGGGGCCGTTCTCGCGGCCGGAGTGCTCCTGTGTGCGTCGCCGTGGCTGTGGCCGCCGAGGCCGGACGCGATCCCGACGGCCCCCAGGTCGCGCCTGATCCGGCTGAACGCCGAGGCCGGGTTCGACAGTCTCTCGGCGCGAGCGCTCATCGCCGTGATCGTCGCCGCCGGGCTCATCGGCGCCTCCACGGCGTGGTTGCTGACGGGGCTCCCCGTGCTGGTGCTGCTCGCCGCCTCGGCGGGAGCCACAGCGCCGATCATGTTCCTGCGGGGAAGACGACTGCGCCTGCGACGCCTGCGTCGGCAGCTTTGGCCCGACGTGTGCGATCTTCTGATCGCGTCGATCCGCGTCGGACTCTCCCTCCCCGATGCCGTGGCGAGCCTGGCCGAGTCCGCGCCCACGATGCTGCGGCCCGCGTTCGGCGTGTTCGCCAGAGACCTGCAAGCGAGCGGTCGATTCGAGACGAGCCTCGATCGGCTGAAGTCGTCGTTGGCGGACCCGATCGGCGATCGCATCGTCGAGACCCTGCGGATGGCGCGTCAGGTCGGCGGCACCGAGCTGGTCGGGGTGCTCCGCGCGCTCTCCGCGTCCGTGCGGGCGGATGCCGCCCTGCGGGGAGAGGTCGAGGCGCGGCAGTCGTGGATTCGCGGCGCGGCCGTGCTCGGCGCGATCGCACCGTGGGTCATCCTCGCGCTGCTGGTCATGCGACCGGAAGGCGCCTCGGCGTATGGCACACCCGAAGGCGTGATCGTCATCTGCGTCGGTGCGGGGGTCTCGGTCATCGCCTTCCAGATCATGGTCCGGATCGGGCGGCTCCCGGAACCTCGGCGGTGGTTCGGGTGAGCGGGTTCTCTGCGCTCGCCTGTGCCGTGCTCGTCGGTGGGGGCTTCGCCGCCGGGGTACTGAGCATCCTCTCCGGCCTCCCGCGCTGGAGGGCCGCTTCACTGACCGTGCGGATCGGTCCCTACGTTCGAGACGTGGTTCCGGATCAGGACCTTCCGCGGGGAGTCCTCCCGCTCGCGGGCACCCTGCCCGCGAGCGCCCGAACGTTGTGGGGCGGGCTGCGGGAAGCCTTCGAGCGCATGCTCGGAGGCGGAGAGTCACTTCGGCAGCGGCTCTCCCAGGCCGGTGTTTCGATGGAGCCGGCGACGTTTCGCGGTAGGCAGTTGGGCTGGGCGCTCGCCGGCATCGGTGCGGGCGCCGTCGTCTTGATCGTGCTCGCCCTCACCGGACGACTGTCCGTCCCCACGGGTGTCATGCCATTGCTGTGCGGCGCGGCCGCCGCGGCCGCGTACGACCTGCAGCTGTCGGCGCGGGCCAAAGCGCGCCGTGCCCGCCTCACCGATGAGCTTCCGACGACTCTGGAGTTCCTGGCCCTGTGCCTTTCGGCCGGCGAGGGCTTCCTCGATGCCCTGCGCCGTGTGGCCGCTGTCGGCTCCGGCGAGCTGACCGGCGAGCTCCGCCGGGTCGTGCTCGCGGTCGGCACCGGGTCGCCGCTGTCCGATGCGCTGGGCGAGATGGCGAGACGCCTCGACCTAACCGCGCTGTCGCGCGCCGTCGATCAGGTGATCGCCGCCCTCGAGCACGGTGCGCCACTCGCCGCGGTGTTGCATGCGCAGGCAGGAGACGCGCGGGAAGACGCGAAACGCACGCTGATCGAGCAGGCGGGACGCAAGGAGATCCTGATGCTGCTGCCGCTCGTCTTCCTCATCCTTCCGCTGTCGGTGTTGTTCGCCGTCTACCCGGGACTCTTCATCCTCCGACTCGGTATCGGCTGATCAGCCATGATGATCGGCCATGAAAGGACGACCATGTTTCCACCTTCACAGGACACCCGTCACCGACAGGGCACCCCGCGACGCTGGTGGCGCTCTGCCGCGAGCCGCGTCGACGCGTTCGCCCGCGACGAGACCGGAGACGTACCCGGCTGGGTGCTCGTCACATTGATGACCGCCGGATTGGTCGTCTTGATCTGGGCTGTCGCCGGTCCCGCGCTGACCGCCCTGTTCGAGCAGGCCATTCAGCGCGTCTCCGGGCTCTGACATGCGCTTCGCGCGGGCACTGGTCGACGAACGCGGATCCAGCCCTGTCGAGTTCCTCCTGGTCGGCACGCTCCTCACCGCGCTGACGCTCGGAGTCCTCCAGCTCGCGCTCGCCGTGTACGTGCGCAACGTCGTCCACGACGCTGCCGTGGAGGGCGCGTATCACGCGGCCCTCGCCGACACGACGCATGAGGAGGGGATCGAGCGCACCCAGGAGGTCATCACCCGGGCGATCGGTGCGTCGTATGCCGAGGACGTCCGGATCGGCTCCTCGGGCGCCCAGGGTCAGGAGACCGTCGACGTTCGAGTGCGCTCGACCTTCCCCCTGCTCGGATTGATCGGCGTACCTTTCGCGATGGAGGTGGAGGCGCATGCACCGGTGGAGGTGTTCGGTGATCGATGACGCCGGTTCCGCGGCGCTCGAGTTCATCACCGTCGGCGTGATCCTGCTGGTGCCGCTGATCTACCTCGTCGTCGCACTGGGAACGATTCAGGAGCAGATGCTCGGCGCGGAGGCGGCCTCACGCCACATCGCCCGCGCTATCGCGCAGGCCCCCGACGTCGCGTCGGCAGCGAAGCGCGGCGACCTCGTGCTCGCCGAGGTGATCGAGGAATACGGGCTCGATGCCGGCGCGGTCGACCTCACGCTGTCATGTCGCCCGACCGGCACCGACTGCCCCTCGGCCGGAGCGACGATCATCGTCACCGTCTCGACGCGAGCGCGGCTGCCCCTGGTGCCCGAGATCCTCGCCCTGGACCGATCCACCGCGGTGCCGGTGCAAGCGCAGTCCGTGCAGAAGATGTCGAGGCTGTGGGGCTCGGAGTGAGCGGGAATCGTGCTCCGGCAGTACGGGCGATCGGCGGGGACGATGACGGCAGCGCGCTTCCGTTGATCCTCGGTTACGTACTCCTCGCCCTGGTGGTGATCTTCGTGTGCGTCTGCGCCACCGACCTCTATCTCGCGCAGAAGCGACTGGATGCTCTCGCCGACTCCGCCGCGCTCGCCGGGGCGGACGGGTTCACCGTGCAGGCGATCGATGGTGAGGTTCGCGCCGAGCTGACGGATGCCGCGGTGACGGAGCAGGCGGCGGCGTTGGTAGGCGCGCTGCCGGGCGAGGCTTCCCTCGTCGCGGCCGGCACGCCGGACGGGGTCTCGGCGCGGGTGACCGTGGCGGCAGCGTGGCGCCCGCCCCTGCTTTCGCCGTTCGTGCCCGAGGGCATCCAGCTGGAGGCGACCGCGACGAGTCGCACCGCGCTGCGTTGACGAGCGGGTCGGTTCACCGCGGATCGCGCAGCTGTGCGAGCAGCCCTTCGAGTCGGGGTGCGAGCTGCGGCGGCACTGCGGCAGGCAGGGCGTCGACCGGCCACCAACGCACGTCTTCCGACTCGTCACTCACAGTGAGCGCTGCATCGCGATCGACCACGACGGCGATCCCGATGTCCAGGTGCGAGGCGCAGGCGCCGAAGCGGGAAGACAACCCATGGTGGTCGAGGTCATACGCGAGGGGAGCGGCCGGCGACTCCGTCACGATGCCCGTCTCCTCGCGCAGCTCCCGCAGTGCTGCGCTCACGACCGAGTCATCGCCGTCCTCCACGTGACCACCCGGCTGCACCCAGAATTGTCCCTTGCGATGGAAGACGAGCAGCGTGTGCTCGAGCGAAGCGTCGAAGACCACGCAGGAGGCGGTCAGATGATCCGGGCCTGCCTCGCGATGTACCGGCCCACCGTCGGCGCCGAAGAATGAGGCGAAGTCGGCCTGCGCGGCGCGGTCTCGTTCCGAGTGGGGCCTGAAGGTCGAGACCAGGCGGTGCGCGTCTGCCTCCAGAGCCGGGATCATTCTTGTTCCCCCTCAGACGAGTCGTCGCCGGACGCCGGTCGCTCCCGCGGCACGAACATCGGGATCCAGCGCAGGAACCCGGCCGCGCCGACGAGACCGACCACGCCCATGGCGGCTGCGGCGAACGGGAGTGCCGCGACGGCCGTGATGGCCGAGACGAGCAGGGGAGCGATCGCTCCGCCGGCATCCGTCAGCGTGCGCCAGGATCCGAGGAATGCTGCAGGTTCCCGCGTCGGGGCGACATCTGCCCCCAGCGTCAGCAGGATGCCGCTGGAGAGTCCGTTGCCGACGCCCAGCACCGCCGCGAACATCCCGAACCACAGCACCGCCGCATCGAGATCGTGCGTGAACGACAGGGCGAGGAAGCCGGCACCCATCAGCACCATCGCGGGCATCGCCGCCCACAGCCGCCCGAAGCGGTCCATCACCTGGCCGCTCGCGTAGAACAGCGCGAAGTCGATAGCCCCGGAGACGCCGACCACGAGGGCGATCGTCGAAGCGTCCAGGCCCAGCGAGAGGCCCCACAGGGGGAGCACGACCTGCCGTGCCGATCGCACGGCGGAGAGTGAGGCGGCGGCCAGTCCGAGTCGTCCGAGCACCGCGCGCTGGCGCCACATGGTCTGGAAGATCCCCGCGCGTTCGATGGTCGGGATCGATCCGCTCACGGCCTCGCCGGAGTCTTCCAGATAGCGGTCGTGAGTGGTCGTCGGGACAGGAGGGATCATCTTCTCCGGATCGGGACCGAACAGGACCAGGACGACCATGACCACGAGGCAGCCGAGGAAGAACCAGATCGCGGCACTCTCGCTGCCGAAGAGCTGCAGGAGCCCGGCAGCGACGAACGGGCCGATGAAGATGCCGAGCCGGAAGCTGCCGCCCAGCAGCGAGAGGGAGCGCGCACGGAAGGCGACCGGTACGCGGGTGGTCATGAAGGCATGACGGGCGAGGCCGAAGGCCGCCGCACAGATGCCGAGCAGGAAGACCGACGCCGCCAGCACGCCGAGCGACGGCGCGAACACCATCCCGACCCCCGCGATGATCGCGATCACACCGGCGATCACCATCGTGTACCGCTCGCCGATCCTGCCCACCGCCCATCCCGCAGGAAGGTTGCCGCACAGCTGGCCGATCACGAGCGCGGACGCCACGAGCGCGGCGAACGCCACGTCGGCGCCCATGGATGCCGCCAACACCGGGATGAGCGGGATCACGGCGCCCTCGCCGAGCGCGAACAGGACCGTCGGCAGGTACACCATGGGCCCGAACTGTCGAAGGACCGCTGACGCACTGCTCACGACTTCACGGTACTCCGGCTGATCAGCGGCCGAAGACGACGTCCCCGCGCAGGCAGGCGGCACGTTAGGCTGAGGTGTCATGCTCGAACTAGATCTCTCCGCCGAAATCCAGGCGCTCAGGCACACCTTCGGCGACATCAGCGAGGTCGTCGATGTCTCCCGTCTCCGCGACGACATCGCGCGTCTCAGCGAGGAGGCCGGCGCCCCCGACCTCTGGGACGACACCGAGAACGCGCAGAAGGTGACCAGCGCACTCAGCCACCGTCAGTCCGAGCTCGCCCGCATCACCGGCATCGCGCAGCGTCTCGACGACCTCGAGGTGCTCATCGGCCTCGCGAACGAGATGGGGGACGAGGAGTCCGCGCAGGAGGCCCGTACCGAACTCGCCTCGCTCACCGACCTGATCAACCAGCTCGAGGTGCAGACGCTGCTCGACGGCGAGTACGACGAGAGGAGCGCGATCATCACGATCCGCTCCGGCGCGGGCGGCGACGACGCCACAGACTTCGCAGAGATGCTGATGCGCATGTACCTGCGCTGGGCCGAGCGGCACAAGTACCCGGTCAAGGTCATGGACACCTCCTACGCGGAGGGCGCGGGCATCAAGTCGGCGACGTTCGAGATCGACGCGCCCTACGCGTTCGGCACCATCTCGGTCGAGGCCGGCACACACCGTCTGGCCCGCATCAGCCCGTTCGGATCCGCCGACAAGCGCCAGACGTCGTTCGCCGCGGTCGAGGTCATCCCGCTGATGGAGGAAGCGACCGAGGTCGACATCCCCGAGAACGACATCCGCGTCGATGTGTTCCGCTCTTCCGGCCCCGGCGGTCAGTCGGTCAACACGACCGACTCCGCTGTGCGCCTGACGCACCTTCCGACCGGCATCGTCGTGTCGATGCAGAACGAGAAGTCGCAGATCCAGAACCGTGCCGCCGCCATGCGCGTGCTGCAGACCCGCCTGCTGCTGCAGCAGAAGGAACAGGAAGCAGCGAAGAAGAAGGAGCTGGCGGGCAACATCACCGCGAGCTGGGGCGACCAGATGCGCTCGTACTTCCTCTACGGCCAGCAGCTGGTGAAAGATCTGCGCACCGGCCAGGAGTCGGGCAACCCTGCCGCCGTGTTCGACGGAGACCTGGATGACTTCATCTCCGCAGGCATCCGCTGGCGCAAGCGCAAGATCGAAGACTGAATCCATGAAGAAGGCCCCGGATCGCTCCGGGGCCTTCTTCATGTGGATCGTCAGTACCTCGCGCCCTCGAGGGTGCCGGTCACGTCTTCATGGCTGAAGAGGATGCACTGGACCGTGCGGTCGTCCGCGCGAGCCCAGGATGTCTCCGTCGGCTGATAGTTGTAGAAATCCAGCACCGAATCTTCGTAGGCGACCCCGACGTACGCGTCGAAATGAGACGCGCAGCCGTCCCATGCCGCTTCCTCGAGAGCGTCGTCGCCGGGGAAGTCCTCGCCGTCGAGCTCGAAGATGAAGTACACCTCATCCGTGTGCGGCTGATCGCACGGGACGACGGGCAGCTCGTAGATCTGCCCCGTGTCTCCGTAGTCGACGAAAGGCAGGCAGTCGCCGACCTCGAGCTCGGCGAAGGGCACCATCTCGGCGCCCTCGATCGACGAAGGGTCCGTGAGCCCCTCAGCGCTCGCGGCGTCGTCGGCCGGGACCGAGACGGTCGCGACCAGCAGCAGCGACACGGCGAGCGCCAGGAGCGCTCCGATCGCCGCCACCGACAGACCCGTGATCCCCGGCCACTTGCGGCCACGCAGGAACAGGGAGACGAGCGACAGCACGAATCCGACGCCGAGAAGCGCCCAGCCGACGATCGAGATCACCGGGATGCAGGCGCACACGACGCCGAGGACCACCACGGCGAGACCGATGACTCCGAGCACGGAGACGCCGGGCGCGGGCGGCTGCGGTGCCGGCGCACCCCACACCCCGCCGGGTGCTCCGACGGAATCGGGCGCGATCGCCTGTGCGGTCGATGCCCCCGACGATGGCAGTGCGTACGGCGGAGCGAACGGCGCGATGTCCGGAGAGCGCAGCTCGGATGCGACCGGCTCGACCGAAACTCGTTCGGGGGCCGCCGGCGCACCGTCAGTGGTCCGTACGTGCGCGGTCCACTGCGTGCCATCCCACCACCGCAGGCTGCCGGATCCGTCGTCGTACCAGCCGGCAGGCGTCGTCATCGGATGGTCCCGCTCGTCAGACGGCTCAGGGGACGAAGCACGCCGAGACCGCTTCGGTGTCGCCCAGTACCTCGGCGAAACCGTACGCGGCGTCGACATCCGTCAGCGTGCCGTCGCTCTCCGCGATCGCGCGCAGCGTCGAGTTGTCGAGGTCGGACTCGACGAGCAGATCCGAGAGGCAGGTGATCTGCGGCTCGGTGTAGCCCTCCGTGCCCTCGGATGCCAGGATCGCCGTCAGGCCGACCGCCACCTCGGACGAGGTCGGGCGCGTGGCGTCGTCGGCACCGTCCGTGCCGTCGGTCTCGCTCGGCTCGGTGGCCTCGATCGACGGAGAGGAGCTGGGCAGAGAGTCCATCTCGTCGCTCACGCCCTGTGCGATCGCGAAGAGGTAGACGAACGACATCACGACGCCGATGATCGTTCCCACGACCGCCAGGATGAGACCCGCGATGCCCGGCCACTTCTTGCCCTTGAGGAAGAGCGAGATGAGGGAGACGATGAACGCCGCGGCGAGAAGGACGAACCCGACGACGCCGACCACCGGGATGAACACCAGGATCGTTCCGACGACGGCGAGTCCGAGACCGACCAGACCCAGGACCGAGAGCTTCTTGGGTGCTTCCGGCCCGGTCTGCACATACGGCGCGGCGGCCGGATAGCCGGACGGTGCGCCTGCACCGGGATACGCCGGTGCAGCGCCCGGGTAGCTCGCCGCGAACTGGTCGGGCGCCGGCTGCTCGGATGCGGCGACCGGAGGAACCGGCGTGGCCGCTGCGGAGTAGGCGGCGACGTCATCGCCGAGCGGTGTGGTCGCCGCGGTCGGCGCCTCGGCGGAGGTGCGGATCACCGTGTCATCCGCCGAAGGCGCCTCAGACGCGTCTGCAGAGGGCGCCTCGTCGACGACGGGAACCTCGGTCGCCGGCGTCTCGATGCCGGTCGAACCCTCGGCGACATCCGGTGCCTCTGCATCGGCTGCGGCGGTCGCGTCCGGGGCGAAGTGCTCGGTCCACTGCTCACCGTCCCACCACCGCTGGCGTCCGCTGCCGTCGTCGTACCAACCTGCAGGTGTCGTGCTCATGGGTCCCCCTCGAAGACGATTCGGCCGCTCCATGGTGCGACCGCACCCTTATGTATAGCAGTGGCCGGTGACTTCGCAGGGTGTTCGGCATGGGGAGCAATCCCCATGCTCTCCCGATGCGGACGCGCCGGTGCGGGGTGTCGCTCGCGGTCAGCAGGAAGGGCGCGCTTAGGCTCGAACCGTCATGATTCGGTTCGAGAACGTCACGAAACGCTACCGCGGGACGTCGAAGCCCGCCCTCTCCGGTGTCGACTTCGAAGTGCAACGCGGGGAGTTCGTCTTCCTCGTCGGCGCCTCCGGCTCCGGCAAGTCCTCCTGTCTTCGTCTGATCCTGCGCGAAGACGTACCGACCGCGGGCCGCGTCGCCGTGCTCGGTCGGGACCTCCGCGCGCTCGCCAACCGCAAGGTGCCGTACTTCCGGCGCCACATCGGTTCGGTGTTCCAGGACTTCCGCCTCCTGCCGTCGAAGACGGTCTATCAGAACGTCGCCTTCACCCTGCAGGTGACCGGTTCCTCGCGCGGATTCATCCAGCAGGCGGTGCCCGAGGCGCTCGCGCTCGTGGGGCTCGACGGCAAGCAGAAGCGCATGCCGCACGAACTCTCCGGTGGCGAGCAGCAGCGCGTCGCGATCGCGCGCGCCCTCGTCAACCGTCCGCAGGTGCTGCTCGCCGACGAGCCCACCGGCAACCTCGACCCTGCGACCTCCGTCGACATCATGCAGCTGCTCGCCCGCATCAACGCCGGAGGCACGACCGTGCTGATGGCCACGCACGAGGCCGGCTTCGTCGACCAGATGCAGCGCCGGGTGATCGAGCTGAGTGACGGCGAGATGGTGCGCGACGAGGTGCACGGCGGTTACGGCGACACCTCCAACATCCCGCGCCTCGTTCCCGAGAAGGTGCGCGGTGCGGCCGCAGCAGCGGCGTTGACGGCAGTGCAGGAGGTCCAGCGCCAGACGGCGGATCTCTCCTCGGTCCGCGCTGCTCTCGCCGAAGAGCTCAGCTCGCAGCGGAAGGCCGCCGCAGGCGAGGGCGCGTCGGATGCTCCGGCAGGAGCGCCGCAGACGGTCGAACCTCCGCGCACGGTCGAACCCCCGGAGTCGAGCGCCGTCCCGGCGGCCAGTGTCGCTGCTGTCGTGGAGCCGCCCGCAGCGGTGGAACCACCGGCCGTCGTCGAGCCGCCGACCGCGGAGGAGCCGCCGGCGGTCATCCGCCCCCGCACCCACCCGATCACCCTCCCGACCGTCGATGTCGCGGAGCTCGGAGTCGCAGATCGTCTCGGGCTCTCCGACGAAGACGACGAGGAAGTGGGCCCGACCTCATGAGAATCGGACTCATCCTGACCGAGGCCCTGGGCGGTCTCCGGCGGAACATCTCGATGGTCATCTCGGTGATCCTCGTCACGTTCGTCTCCCTCACGTTCGTCGGCGCGGCGATTCTGATGCAATCGCAGATCGGCGTCATGCGGGGTTACTGGGCCGAGCGTGCCCAGGTCGCCGTGTACATGTGCTCCGCGGTCTCGGAATCAGACACCTGCATCGACGGGGCCGCGAGCGAGGAGCAGGTCGCCGCGGTACGTGCACAGCTCGAAGGCGACGCGCTGGCACCGCTCATCAGCTCGCTGACCTTCGACACCAAGGAAGACACGTACGCCAAGCTCGTCGAGCAGCTCGGCGAGGACCAGGCGAGTGTGCTCACGCCCGACCAGGCGTTCGAGGTCTTCTTCGTGACGATGAAGGACCCAGGGCAGTCGCAGGTGCTCGCCGAGGCATTCAGCGGCCAGGCCGGAGTGGAGCAGGTCAAAGACCAGCTCCAATACCTTGAACCACTGTTCTCTGCCTTGACCGTCGCGACGTACATCGCCGTCGGCATCGCGGTTCTCATGCTGATAGCGGCGACCCTGCTTATCGGGACGACGATCCGATTGTCGGCGTATGCACGGCGCAAGGAGATCGGCATCATGCGCCTGGTCGGCGCATCGAACCGCTTCATCCAGACACCGTTCGTGCTCGAAGGCGTGTTTGCGGCGTTCCTCGGGTCGGCGTTGGCCAGCGCCGCGGTCGTGGCCGGCATGCACTTCGGTGTGAACGGCTACCTGCGAGGCCGCGTCCCGTTCATCACGACGTGGGTGACGATGCAGGACGCGATGCTCGTGGTCCCGGTGCTGATCGGCATCGGCATCGTGCTGGCCGCGCTCTCTGCCGGCTTCGCGATCAGGCGCTGGCTCCGTACCTGATATCCTGAAAGGCTGCTCGGTCGGAACGAACGATCGAGCTCATCACGGCAACAGGAGAGCATCATGCCCAGGGAACGCGGAGAGAAGGTCGTCGCGACCAATCGTCGCGCACGTCACGACTACACGATCGAGAAGTCGTACGAGGCGGGGATGGTGCTCACCGGCACCGAGGTGAAGTCACTGCGTCAGGGGCGCGCCAACCTCAGCGACGGCTACGCGTTCGTCAAGGGCAATGAGGTCTTCCTCGACTCGGTGCACATCCCGGAGTACTCCCAGGGGCACTGGACCAATCACTCTGCGAAGCGCATCCGCAAGCTGCTGCTGCATCGCGAGGAGATCGCCAAGATCGCTCATGCCGTCTCAGCGGGCGGATACACCCTGATCCCGCTCAAGCTGTACTTCTCCGACGGTCGCGCCAAGGTCGAGATCGCCCTGGCCAAGGGAAAGCGCGAGTACGACAAGCGGCAGACTCTGCGCGAACGTCAGGACACCCGCGAGGCGGATCGTGCCATGCGGCTGCGCAATCGCGTGGGCGAGTAGCGACCGGTCGTCACAGCGTCGGCTCGAACCCGAACACGCGGCCGAGGAAGGTCAGTTCGCGTTCGAGCGCGTCGATGATCGTGTCGGCACTGCGGAAGCCGTGTCCCTCCGCGGGGTACAGCGCGTACTCGTGGTCGACGCCCCGGGCGGCCAGTGCGTCTCTGATCGCCTCGGACTGCGACGGCGGGACCACACGGTCTTCTCCGCCCTGCAGCAGCAGCACGGGGACTCCGATGCGATCCGCATGGGTGAGTGGTGACCGCTCGACGTACACGTGCTCGTACTCCGGGAGGGGCCCCACGAGACCGTCGATGTACGACGCCTCGAAGTCGTGTGTCTCGGCCACCAGCATCCGCAGGTCGGCCACGCCGTATCGGCTGATCCCCGCGGCGAAGGTCCCACCGCGCACCAGTGCGGACAGCACCGTCCACCCGCCTGCGGATCCACCGCGGATGGCGATGCGGGACGGATCGGCGAGCCCGGCATCCGCGAGGCCCTGCGCGGCGGCGATCACGTCGTCGACGTCGACGACCCCCCACTGGCCGTCGAGACGCTCGCGGTAGGCGCGACCGTAGCCGGTGGAGCCGCCGTAGTTGACGTCGAGCACGCCGATTCCCCTGCTGGTGTAGAAGGCATTGACTGCCGATGCCGCACCGGTGACGTGCGCGGTCGGGCCGCCGTGCACCAGCACCACATACGGGGGGAGCTCGTCGGCGGGTGCCGTCGCGTCGGGATTCGCCGGAGGGTAGGCGAAGGCATGCACGATGCCGTGCCGACCGTCGACCTCGATCGGCAGGGCGCGCGGCATCCAACCGGTATCCACGGGCTCGCCTCCTCGCACCGCGACGGTCTCGCCGGAGTCGACATCGACGCACCACAGTCCGGCGGTCACTCCCGAACCGTTGCCCGAGAGCAGCACGCGAGACCCGTCCACATCGTCGATGCTCACATGGCCGTCGGCCGGGATATCGATCGGGCGTGCGGCACCGTCCGGTGAGATCAGGACGACCTCGTCGCGCCCGTTCGTGCGGGTCGCGACGATGCGTCCGTCGGCGAGCGGCCGATACCAGCGGTTGCCGAGCACCCAGAGTCCGTAGCCGGTGTCGGCGTCGGCCGGGGCGAGCGCGCGCGGGGCGCCGACCGGCGAGGCGCCGTCGAGCTCGAGGCGGTAGAGCCCCCAGCGGTCGTCCGGATCATCGGCGAACACCAGCTCCGAGTCGCTGAGCCACTCGGGCTGCAATGCCGCCCGAGTAGGGATCTCGTGCACGTCGCCGCCGTCGCTCCTCGCGATCTGCAGGTGGGCGGCCTCCCACGGCATCCGTCCGCGGTGCCAGGCGACCCAGGCGACGCGGCTGCCATCCGGCGAGAGTGCGGGGTGGGCGAAGAAGCCGTCGCCCTCGGCGATCACGCGAATTCCGGACGCGTCTTCCGCGGCGGAGCCGTCGATCGGGATCTCGACGATCGCGCGGGTATGCGGTGCGGTCGACAGGTCTTCGCGCACGGCGAGCAGACGGCGCCCCTGCACGCGCAGACCGCCGTGCGCGGGACCCGCCGGTGTCAGCGGAACGGGCTCGGCCCCCGGAGCCAGCCGATGCACGCGCTGATCGCCCGCATCGACGAAGTACAGGATGCCCGTGGAATCGGCGGTCCATGCCCCGCCGCCGTACTCGTGTACGCGGGAGCGAGCGCTCCAGGGCGCTGGGAGGATCTCGGCGCCCGAGGAGCTTCGCACCGTGACCCGCCCCTTCTCGGCGGGCACGGACTCGCCCCACCAGATCTCGGCACCGACGAAGCGCGCCCCGTCGATTCTCGGGGAGGCTGCCGCGACGGATGCTGCGGAGAACGGAGAGGGCCAGGAACCGTGAGGCGACGACATGCATCGAGCCTATGGCTGACGTCAGACGGCGCGCAGCACCGCCACGACCTTGCCGAGCACCACGGACTCATCGCCGAGGATGGGCTCGAAAGAGGAGTTTCGGGGGAGGAGCCACGTGTGGCCGTCGCGACGGCGGAGCACCTTGACCGTGGCCTCACCGTCGAGCATCGCGGCCACGATCTCGCCGTTCTCCGCGTCGTTCTGCGAGCGGACGACGACCCAGTCGCCGTCGCAGATCGCCGCGTCGATCATCGACTCGCCTGAGACCTTCAGCATGAAGAGGTCGCCCTTGCCGACCAGCTGACGGGGGAGAGGGAAGATCTCCTCCACCTGCTGATCGGCGGTGATCGGCACGCCGGCGGCGATGCGACCGACCAGGGGCACGAGCGCCGCGTCGCCGACCGGAGTCGCCACGTCGGCCGGATTCTCGCCGCCTGTGCCGGGGAGGTCGATCAGGACCTCCATGGCACGAGTCTTGCCCGGATCGCGTCGCAGGTAGCCGCTCAGCTCGAGCTGGCCGAGCTGGTGGGTCACGCTCGACAGGGACTTCAGGCCGACGGCGTCTCCGATCTCGCGCATGCTCGGCGGGTAGCCGTGATGGGCGATGGAGTTCTGGATGACCTCGAGGATCGCCATCTGCTTGGGGCTCAGGCTCTTGCGGCGGCGCGTCCGCGGTGCCTCCGACTCGGGGGCCGAGTTCTCGCTCATGGTGCTCCTTAAGTGCGGTGTTCCGACGTCGCTCTTCGAATGTCGGAGGCCCGTGGTGTGGTGTTCTCATCGAAACCGTATCCGAGAAACGGCCCGATCTGGAAGATCTGTTCGAGCGTGTCGGCAGAATCGTGCATCCGGTTTCGAAGACAACTTGACAGATGTTCGAACTCGAAGATATCTTCGGTACGTAGCTTCGCATTCACGGCTCCCGGCCGAGGCGGGAATGCGAACGCTACGCCAACTTCCCCGGCAGCCTCACCGCTCCGGGACAGGCTAAGGAGCACCACATGAGCAGCATCGGCTTCAGCACCGCAACAGTCATTCCGGCGTCGACCCGTCCTTCGACGCGACTCCGGCTGACGACGCGTGGCCGCGCCGTGCTGCTGGCGGTCGCGTCGGTGCCGCTCGCGATCGGCATCGCGTTCGCCGCGCTCAGCGGTGGTAGTGCGATCGCCTCGGGCGCAGACACAGCAGCTGTCAGTGTCGAGACCGTGACCGTCATGCCCGGCGACACTCTCTGGTCGATCGCCACCGGCGTCGCCCCCGGTGCCGACCCGCGTGACGTCATCGGCGAGATCAGTCGGATGAACCTGCTGCGTGGCGGAGAGCTGCAGATCGGCCAGACGCTCGCGATCCCGGCCCAGTACGTGGACTGATCCCGTCGCGGCGAGGCTGCGGCAACTTTGCGTCATCGACGCGGGGGTCCGCTTAACATGGGAAGGGTGACCTTCTCCCTCAACGATCTCCCGCTACGTGACGATCTTCGCGGACTGACGCCGTACGGTGCTCCGCAGGCGCCGCTCCCGATCGCTCTCAATGTGAACGAGAACACGCATCCCATCCCGGACGCGGTGGCGAGTGACATCCTCGACGACATCGCGCTCGCGATCCGCGATGTGAACCGTTATCCCGACCGAGAGTTCACCACTCTTCGCGAGTCGTTCGCGGAGTACCTGGGGCACGGTCTCTCCCCGGAGCAGATCTGGGCGGGCAACGGCTCGAACGAGGTGCTCCAGCACATCCTGCAGGCTTTCGGGGGGCCCGGACGCACGGCGTTCGGCTTCGCGCCGACCTACTCTATGTACCCGCTGATCGCGCAGGGCACCGGTGCGCGCTGGATTCCCGGGACGAGGCAACCCGACTACACGATCACACCGGAGGAAGCGGCGGAGCAGGTGCGCGCGGCCGACCCCGACGTCATCATCCTGTGCACGCCGAACAACCCCACCGGAACCCCGCTCGGCCTGGACGTCGTCGAGGCCGTCTACGAAGCGGCGCGAGGCATCGTGATCGTCGACGAGGCTTACCAGGAGTTCGCACCGCGCGACGCGCCTTCCGCGCTGACGCTGCTTGAGGGGCGTCCGCGCCTGGCGGTCTCCCGCACGATGAGCAAGGCCTTCGCCTTCGCCGGTGCGCGGGTCGGATATCTTGCCGCCGACCCGACGTTCATCGATGCGCTGCGTCTGGTACGCCTGCCCTATCACCTGAGCACACTCACGCAGGCTGCGGCCGTCGCCGCTCTGCGCAATTCCGATGTGATGCTCGGCATGGTCGAGGAGATCGTCGAACAGCGCGATCGCATCACCGCGACCCTCGAGGCTCTCGGCTATGCGCCGCACGAATCCTGGTCGAACTTCGTCCTCTTCGGCGGCGTCGCCGATCCGCATGCGACCTGGCAGCAGCTCTACGATCGCGGTGTGCTGGTGCGCGACGTCGGAATCCCCGGTCACCTCAGGGTCAGCGCGGGCACCGAGGCCGAGACCACCGCGTTCCTCGATGCTCTGGCCTCGATATGATCGGCATCATGAGCACCCCGTCACCGACCCCGCGCACCGCGAGCCGCGTACGCAGCACGTCGGAGTCCACCGTCGAACTCGAGCTGAACCTCGACGGCACCGGAGCGAGCCGCATCGACACCTCGGTCCCGTTCTTCGACCACATGCTCACCGCCTTCGCGAAGCACTCGCTGACCGACCTGACCGTGCGCGCTTCGGGCGACACCGAGATCGACGCGCACCACACCGTCGAAGACGTGTCCATCGTGCTCGGACAGGCGATCCTCGAGGCGCTGGGTGACAAGTCCGGCATCTCCCGTTACGGCGACGCGCTCGTGCCGCTCGACGAGGCGCTCGCGCAGGCGGTCGTCGACATCTCTGGACGTCCGTACCTCGTGCACACCGGCGAGCCCGCCGGTTTCGAGCACCACCTCATCGGCGGGCACTTCACCGGTTCGCTGGTGCGGCACTCGTTCGAGGCGATCACCTTCAACGCCGCGCTGACGGTCCACGTCCGCGTGCTCGGAGGCCGCGACCCGCACCACATCGCCGAGGCGGAGTACAAGGCGTTCGCCCGCGCGTTCCGCGAGGCCAAAGCACTCGACCCACTCGTCGACGGCATCCCGTCCACCAAGGGCGCACTGTGAGCCAGAGTCCCCGCGTCGCCGTCTTCGACTACGAGTCGGGCAACGTCCATTCGGCCGTCAAGGCATTGGTTGCGGCCGGAGCGGATGCCGTGCTGACCCGCGACCGCAAGGTCGCGCTCGAGGCCGACGGTCTCCTGGTTCCCGGTGTCGGCGCGTTCCAGGCGGTCCGTGACGCGCTCCACGCGCACGGCGGCGACGAGATCATCGACCGTCGTCTGGCCGGCGGACGACCGGTGCTCGGCATCTGCGTCGGCATGCAGGTGCTCTTCGAGCACGGCGTCGAGCGGGGCCACGACACCGCGGGCCTCGGCGAGTGGCCCGGCGCGGTCACCGAGCTCAACGCACCCGTGCTGCCGCACATGGGCTGGAACACCGTCGAGCCCGGTGCCGACAGCGTGCTCTTCCGTGGCCTGGAGCACGAGCGCTTCTACTTCGTGCACTCTTACGCAGCCCAGTCCTGGGAGCTCGACGTGATCCCGCCGTTCCCCGAACCTGTGCTGACCTGGACGACCTACGGCGACCCCTTCCTCGCCGCCGTCGAGAACGGTCCGCTCTCGGCGACCCAGTTCCACCCCGAGAAGTCGGGTGAAGCGGGCATCCAGCTGCTGCGCAACTGGGTCGGGAGCCTCTGACGGCCGCGGCGGACGTCATCCGTTTTGTCACCCGCCGTCCGGCGGACTACCCTCGGTTCTCGTGCCCGTTCCGGGCTGCAGACCTTCCCTAGCCAAGGACCCCATGAACGACTTCGCGCAGTCTCCCTCGCTCACGCTCCTTCCCGCGGTCGATGTCGCCGGGGGCAAGGCCGTCCGCCTCACCCAGGGCGAGGCCGGAACCGAGACGAGCTACGGCGACCCGCTCGACGCCGCAGGGGAGTGGGCCGCACAGGGTGCGAAGTGGATCCACCTCGTCGACCTCGACGCCGCGTTCGGTCGCGGGAGCAACGCGCCGATCCTGCGCAAGGTCATCAAGCAGTTCAAGGGCGTCAACATTGAGCTCTCCGGTGGCATCCGTGACGACGCGACCCTCGAGGCCGCCCTCGAGAGCGGCGCCACTCGGATCAACCTCGGCACGGCCGCACTGGAGAACCCCGAGTGGGCCGCCGACGTGATCGGTCGATACGGCGAGGCGATCGCTGTGGGCCTCGACGTGCGCGGCACCACGCTCGCCGCACGCGGATGGACAAAGGAGGGCGGCGACCTCTGGGAGGTCCTGGACCGCCTGGAAGACGCCGGCTGCAGCCGCTACGTCGTCACCGACGTGACCAAGGACGGCACGCTCCGCGGCCCGAACCTCGAACTCCTTCGCGAGGTGACCTCGCGCACGCCGAAGCCGGTCGTCGCATCCGGGGGGATCTCCAACCTCGACGACATCGCCGCGCTCCGTGAGCTCGTGCCGCTGGGTGTCGAGGGCGCGATCGTCGGCAAGGCCCTGTACGCCGGTGCATTCACGCTGGCTGAGGCACTGGATGTCGCAGGAGACTGACGCGCACGCCTGCGGGCCGGAGCCGCACAACCACGGCGACTCGGCCGGAGTCCCCTGGGAGGGGCGCAGCTTCGAGTCGAATCCGCACGCCGGGGACGACGGTTCGGCCGACCCCGCGCTGCTGGCCGCACTCCTGCGTTTCCGCGCGGGTGAGGGCAGTCAGGTCGAGGTCGTCGACGCCTTCCGCTCCGCTCGCGTGCTGGTCCCCCTGATCGCCGAGAAGGGCGAAGAGGGCCTCGCCCCGAACGGTCTCGCCGTCGACAAGACGCAGGAGCTGTCGATCGTCACGGTCGCGGCGCCCGACGGACGGCGGGTGCAGCCGGTGTTCTCCTCGGTCGAGGCGATGCAGAAGTGGGATCCCGCGGCGCGCCCGATCCCCGTGGAGGCCCTCCGGGCCGCGCTGGCGGCGTCGGCCGATGACACCGACCTGATCGTGCTCGACCCGACCTCCGACACGGAGTTCGTCATCCGGCGACCGGCCGTGTGGGCCATCGCTCAGGAGCATGCCTGGGAGCCGAGCTTCCTCTCCACCGAGGTCTACACCGCGCTCCAGGAGAGCGTGGCGCACGAGCTGGCCGTGATCGACGTGGCGGTGGCGCCCGGTGACCCCGACGCGCGTCTGCGTGGCCCCGAGCTGATCGTCGTCCTGGAACTGGTCGACGGCCTGGAACGCGAGGTGCTCGATGCCGTGCTCTCGCGTCTGGCTCAGCGCTGGGCGTCGGACGACCGCATCGCTGTGCTCGCGGACTCCCTCACGGTCAAGCTCCGCCGCAGCATCTGATCACGCTTCGCTACGATCGGGGGCATGTCCCGACGTCTCCTGCGCACCATCGCGGTCGTCGCTCTTCTCGGGGGTGCGGTCACGGGCGGCTCAGGCTGTGCCCTGGCCTGCCCAGCCATCGGCTGGTTCAACGGGGCAACCCTCGATGCGAGTGCAGTCCCGGGCGCAGCGGGAGTCCAGTTCTGCGTCGACGGGGAGTGCTCGCCGGCGCCGGGTACCGAGCCGACCTCATCGACAAACCTGTTCATGGCGACGCCTCAGGACGACGGGACGTGGGCGCTGTCGTTCGACATGTCGACGCCCGACGTCGTCGAGATCCGCCTGTTCGACGCTCAGAACACGCTCATCCACGAGTCCGAGGAGTCGATCTCGTGGACGCACTCGAATGAGCCGTGCGGGGGCCCCTCCACCGCGGATCCGATCGTCGTCGAACCCTGAACTAATTGACGGGGCCCGTCCACTTCTCGCCCGGGCCCTTGCCGATGGGGTCGGGGATCGAGGAGGCCTCGCGGAAGGCGAGCTGCAGGGAGCGGAGTCCGTCGCGGAGCGAGCGCGCGTGCATGTCGCTGATCTCGGGGGCGCCGGCTGTGATGAGCCCGGCGAGGGCGTTGATGAGCTTGCGCGCCTCGTCGAGGTCGAGCTGTGCCGCCGCGTCGGGGTCGTCGGCGAGGCCGAGCTTGACGGCGCCGGCGCTCATGAGGTGCACGGCCGCCGTGGTGATCACCTCGACCGCGGGTACGTCGGCGATGTCTCGAGTGGCCGACGACGCGGCCTCCTCCTGACGTGCCCAGCGCTCTTCGCGCTCGCGTGCGGCCTCGTCCGGTGCCTGGTTCGTCACTTCGCCTTGCTTTCTGTTAGACTTTGGCGGGCTCCGGAGCGTTATGCTCCGGATCGAAAGAGGATTCACTTCCCACCCGCGCTTGCCGTTCCAGGCTACCGGGTCTTGCACTCCACCGGCCCCGTCCGCAAGACGGACCCGGCAGGTAGGGTGCGGAGCCGGCGTCTGACTGCCGGTGGGTGGGACGATTCCGATTTCGCCCGTGATGCAGACAGCGTCGCGGTGGCCGAATCACATCGTCTAAGGAGTTCCGCATCAGCGATCCCCGTACCAATGAGCGCATCCGCGTCCCCGAGGTCCGCCTCGTCGGCCCCGCGGGTGAGCAGATCGGCGTCGTCCGCATCGAGGCAGCGCTGCGCCTCGCGCAGGAAGCCGATCTCGACCTCGTCGAGGTCGCCCCCAACTCGAAGCCGCCCGTCGTCAAGATCATGGACTACGGCAAGTTCAAGTACGAGGCCGCCCAGAAGGACAAGGAAGCTCGCCGCAACCAGGCGAACACGATCCTCAAGGAAGTCCGCTTCCGTCTGAAGATCGAGGCTCATGACTACACGACCAAGCTCAAGCGTGCCGAGGGCTTCCTCAAGGCCGGCGACAAGGTCAAGGCCATGATCCTGTTCCGCGGTCGCGAGCAGTCGCGTCCCGAGCAGGGCGTTCGTCTGCTGCGCAAGTTCGCCGAAGACGTGGCCGAGCTCGGAACGGTCGAGTCGAACCCGACCATCGACGGTCGCAACATGGTCATGATCGTGGCTCCGCTGAAGAGCAAGTCCGAAGCGAAGCAGGAGCAGAACGCGGTTCGCGACGCGCAGCGCGCAGCGAACAAGCAGGCCGCCCGCGACGCCAAGAGCGATACCGACGCACCGGCGGAAGCTGCAGCGGAGTAGATCCGCCCCCAGAACTCCCGCACCGCGGGTTGACACCGTCGCCTGAGAAGGCGCCATACGAAGGAAGAGAAGATGCCGAAGCAGAAGACCCACTCGGGTGCTAAGAAGCGCTTCAAGATCACCGGCAGCGGCAAGCTGAAGAAGCAGCAGGCCGGGATGCGCCACAACCTCGAGCACAAGTCGAGCCGTCGCACCCGTCGTCTGAACCAGGACCAGGTGCTCTCGAAGGCTGACACCAAGGTCGCGAAGAAGCTTCTCGGCCGCTGACGCGCGCCCGAACGCACGAATAGGAACACAGGAAAATGGCAAGAGTCAAGCGGGCAGTAAACGCCCACAAGAAGCGCCGGGTCATCCTCGAGCGCGCAAAGGGTTACCGCGGTCAGCGTTCGCGCCTCTACCGCAAGGCCAAAGAGCAGGTCATCCACTCGCTGGTCTACTCGTACCGTGACCGTCGCAAGCGCAAGGGTGACTTCCGTCGCCTCTGGATCCAGCGCATCAACGCTGCGGCTCGCCAGAACGGCATCACGTACAACCGCTTCATCCAGGGCCTCGGCCTCGCGGGTGTCACCGTCGACCGTCGCATGCTCGCCGACCTCGCGGTCAACGACGCTGCCACGTTCACGACGCTGGTCGAGACGGCGAAGAAGGCTCTGCCCTCCGACGTCAACGCACCGAAGTCGGCTGCGTAAGCATCTCGCTTCAAACGGGCGCCTCCCTTCGGGGAGGCGCCCGTTTCGCGTATCCGGCGTCCGCAGTGACCCTAGACTGTGAACGTGCTGGAGAACCCCCGTTCGCCCCGAGTCCGTGCCGTCGCGAAGCTGACCAAGCGCAGTGCGCGAACCGAGACGGGCCTGTTCCTGCTGGAAGGTCCGCAGTCGGTGCGTGAGGCGCTCACGTACCGTCCGGAGGCGATCGTCGAACTGTTCGCGACGCCGAGCGGGTGGGAGAAGCATCCGGACATCCGCGCGAAGGCCGCCGACGCCGACATCGATGTCGAGTACGTCACCGAGTACGTGCTGAACGCGATGGCCGACACCGTCACTCCGCAGGGCCTCGTCGCCGTCGTCCAGCAGACCCCGACCTCGGTGCGCGACATCTTCGATGCCTCGCCGCGTCTCGTGGCCATCTGCGAAGAGGTGCGCGATCCCGGGAACCTCGGCACGATCATCCGGGCGGCCGATGCGGCGGGCGCGGATGCCGTCGTGCTGACCGGTCGTACCGTCGACCCCTACAACCCGAAGGTCGTGCGTGCCACGACCGGCTCGCTGTTCCACCTCCCGGTTTCGGTCGGGGGAGACCTCGCCGACGTCGTGAAGCGCGCGCATGCCGCGGGTCTGCGCATCCTGGCGGCCGACGTGAAGGGCGACGACCTGCTGGAGGCCCGGGCGGAGGGCGTGCTCGCCGAGCCGACGGGATGGCTCTTCGGCAACGAGGCCCGTGGTCTGGAAGACGATGCTCTCGCCCTGGCCGACCAGGTGCTGCGGCTGCCGATCTTCGGCAAGGCCGAGTCCCTCAACTTGGCGACCGCTGCCAGCGTGTGCCTGTACGAGAGCGCCTTCGCGCAGCGGGCGACGTCTGTCGGCTGACATCCGGCCGACGAAGGAAGCGGGTAGCAGGGTCGATGAGGATTCTGATCGTCGAAGACGACGACCGTGTCGCTGCGGCGCTCGAAGCGTTCCTCGCGCGGTCGGGCTATGCGACGGTGCGCGCCTGCGATGGGGCCTCGGCGCTGGATCTCCTCGGCGCCGACACCGAGGTCGTGCTCCTCGACCTGGGGCTCCCCGACGTGGACGGCGTCGACCTGTGCCGTCGTATCCGTGGACGCTCCGAGGTTCCGATCATGATCGTGACCGCGCGCAACCAGGTCGCCGAGCGCATCAAGGGATTGCGCGCCGGCGCCGACGACTTCGTGGTCAAGCCCTACGACGTGCATGAGCTTCTGGCCAGGATCGAGGCTGTGACCCGGCGCTCACGGCCGATGCGACCGGAGTCCGACGCGCGGGTACGGCTCCTCGGGGGCTCACTGGAGATCGACCTCGTCGGGAGGCAGGTGCTGGTCGACGGTGTGCCGATCGAGCTCACCCGCAAGGAGTTCGACATCATCGCGGTGCTCGCGCGCTATCCCGGGGTGGCGGTTCCCAAGGAGCGTCTCATCCGCGAGGTGTGGAACACGGACTGGCGGGGCTTCGGGCATTCCCTCGAGGTGCACGTCGGGGCGATCAGGAAGAAGACCCGATCCCGTGGTGTGATCGAGACCGTGCGCGGAGTCGGCTACCGCCTCGTGGGGTCCTGAGTCATGCGTCGGCGTCTGGTCATCGTCTTCCTCGTGCCGCTCGTGGTCATCCTCGTCGCCCTCGGCGGTGCGGCCGGATGGAGTGCGGCACAGAGCGTGCAGCAGTCCTTCTATGCCCAACAGCTCGGTGACCTCGGCTACTTCGTCACGAGCGCGCGTCAGTCGCTGCGTTCCGGCAGCTCGGCGGTGATCGACGCCGAGGTCGACCGCTTCGAGGAGGTGTATGGCATCGAGGTGACGGTGTTCGATCTCGGTGGTGCGCCCTGGGCGGCGGGGGAGCACGGCTCGGCCGTGCTCGCGGAGGAGGACGCGGAGCGGGTGCGGCTGGCACTCTCCGGACGACGCGCCGAGCAACCGGCGGCTGTGTCCCCCTGGACGGTGGCGGATGCCGCGCTGGCGGAGCCGGTCTTCGACGACGGCGACGTGATCGGGGCCGTGCTGGTCGCCGGAGACGTCGATGCCCCGCGGGCCGCGATCGCGCAGCAGCTTCTGGTCATCTCGGCCATCGCTCTCGTGCTGATCGCGCTGGGCGTGCTGCTCGTCTTTCGGCTCGCCCGATGGGTGCTGTCGCCGGTGAGGCGGCTGGACGAGGCGATGGTGGCCATCGAGCGGGGGGAGATGGACGCGCGTGTCCCCGAGGATGCGGGACCACCGGAGCTCCGTCGCATGGCCCAGGTCTTCAACGGCATGGCCGACCAGATCGAGCGCGTCATGACGCGGCAGCAGGAGTTCGCGCTCAACGCGTCGCACGAGTTGCGCAATCCGCTCAACGCGCTGCTCCTGCGCGTGGAGCACCTCGCGACCGGGCTCGGGCGGGAATGGCGTGACGATGTGGAGGAGACGAGGGAGGAGGGGCGCCGGATGACGCGGATCCTCGAGACGCTGCTCGGCCTCGCCCGAGGCGGGCGCGCGGACACCACGATCTCCGCCGTCGACCTCGCGACGCTGTCTGCTCGCCGTCTCGACGCCTGGCGCGATGTAGCCGGGCAGCGGGGGATCGCCTTGCGTTCGACGGGGGAGCCGTCGGTGATGAGCGTGACCGACCGCACGGTCGTGGAGAGCGCGCTGGACGCCGTGATCGACAATGCCGTGAAGTTCTCGCCGGACGGCGCGTGGATCGGCATCGGCGCGCATCGCGAGGGCGACGTCTGCCGGATCACGGTCCGCGATCAGGGTCCGGGGCTGAGTGCCGAGCAGGCGGCGGCGGCGACCGACAGGTTCTGGCGGAGCGCCGAGAGCGCGGACACGCCGGGCTCCGGGCTCGGGCTCGCGATCGCGAGCGACCTGCTGGCGACGGTCGGTGGCGAGGTGGCGGTGGCAGCGGCCGACGGCGGCGGGCTCGAGGTTGTGCTGCTGCTCCCCGACAGGACGACTCCATGACGGCCGTGGCGCGGCGGGTGATCGCCGGAATCCTCTCGGTCATCATGGTCGGGGCGCTCGTCGCCTGCAGCCAGCGCGCGAGCGAGTGGACCGACGCCGAATACGCGATCGCGGCCGGCGGCTCCACGGGCGTCTATTACGACTACGGCACCCATCTCGCCGACGAGCTCGCTGCCGGACTGGACATCAGGATCGTGGGGCAGGAGACAGCCGGGTCCGTGGACAACCTGCTGCGTGTGGACTCCGGCGAGGCGCTGATCGGCTTCGCGCAGGGCGATGCGGCAGCCGATGCGGTGGCGGGAACCGGTGCCTTCGACGAGCCCCTTCCGGTACGCGCTCTGGCGCGTCTCTACGACGAGTACGTGCAGGTCGTGGTGCGTGGCGACTCCGATGTGATGAGCCTCCCCGATCTCGCGGGGCGGACGGTCTCCCTCGGTGCCGAGAACTCCGGCGTGAACGTGATCGCGGCTCGCGTGCTCGACGCCGCCGGTGTCGGCATCGGGTCTCTCCGTGATCCCCAGCTCGACCTCGGCGAGTCGATCGCGGCGATGGAGCGCGGCGAGATCGACGGCTTCTTCTGGGTGGGCGGGCTGCCGACACCGGGAATCGCGGCGCTCTCGCAGACGACATCCGTGCGCCTGCTCCCGATCGAGCAGGACTGGGTGAACGAGGTGAACGACCGGTACTCGGATGCCTATCGACCCGCCGATGTGCCCGCCGGCACCTACGGCATCGCTGCCTCGGCGCCGACCATGGCCGTCCCGAACTATCTCGTCACGAGTTCCTCGACCCCGGACGGGGTGGCGCGCGACATCTTGACCGGACTGTTCGATGCCCGCCTGCGGATCGCAGGGGAGGTTCCGACCGCCGCGCTGCTGGATCGTCGATCGGCGATCTTCACCGGCCCTGTCCCGCTGCATCCGGGCGCGGTCGAGTACTACCGGGACCTGCGCGGTTGACTGCTCAAGAAATCCTCAAGAAGTCTGACACCGGGCCGGAGGCTCTGCCAGTGTGATGTCGATCGCGCGCGATCGGATCCTGCAGCTCAGCTGTCGCTGAGGGTGAGGCCGCAGGACGATCCCGCGGCCCGTGGGGGCGGGCCGTGGGGTACCCATGCAAAGCAGCATTGGTACCGCGATCAGGTGATTACGAACGTGTAAATCTCACCGAGGCGCCTGGAGACCCGCGTCCGACGTGGCTAGTTTGGAGAAATGATGACCTCTGATACACCCCTCGTCGTGGTCGAGAACGTCCAGAAGCACTACGGAGATTTCCAAGCTCTCGCCGACATCGACCTCACGGTCAACTCGGGCGAGGTCGTCGTCGTGATCGGCCCGTCCGGCTCCGGCAAGTCGACCCTGTGTCGCACGATCAACCGGCTCGAGACGATCACCAGCGGCACGATCCGGATCGACGGCAAAGAGCTCCCCGCTGAGGGCAAGGGCCTCGCCCACCTCCGTGCGGACGTCGGCATGGTGTTCCAGTCCTTCAACCTGTTCGCCCACCTCACGATCCTCGAGAACGTGACCCTGGGGCCGATGAAGGTCCGCGGCCTCAAGAAGGCGGATGCCGAGAAGGAGGCGATGATCCTGCTCGAGCGCGTCGGCGTCGCGCAGCAGGCATCCAAGCTCCCGGCGCAGCTCTCCGGTGGCCAGCAGCAGCGTGTGGCTATCGCCCGAGCTCTCGCGATGCAGCCCAAGGTGATGCTGTTCGACGAGCCGACGAGTGCGCTCGACCCCGAGATGATCAACGAGGTCCTCGACGTGATGGTCGAGCTTGCCCACGAGGGCATGACCATGATCGTCGTCACGCACGAGATGGGCTTCGCCCGGAAGGCGGCCGACCGCGTGGTCTTCATGGCCGACGGGCGGATCGTGGAGGAGGCGACTCCTGAGGAGTTCTTCACGCACCCGAAGAGCGACCGTGCCAAGGACTTCCTCTCGAAGCTCCTCACGCACTGACGCCCGATCACACAGACCCTGCACACACAGCACACGAAGGAGACGCACATGCGACGCACACGGACACTGGCAGGCATCGGAATCGCAGCGGTGGCACTGCTCGCGCTCACGGCCTGCAACAGCGGCACGCCGTCGAGCTCGGGAGCCCCGGAAGACGGCGGCGAGGAGGAGACCTCCGGCACGCCGTGGACGGTCCTCGAGGATGTCAGCATCGACGGGAGCCCGACGTTCGATCGGATCTCGTCCTCCGGCACGATCAAGGTCGGCGTGAAGGAAGACCAGCCGGGTCTCGGCTACCTCGACCCGGTCACCGGCGACCGCACCGGCTTCGATGTCGACATCGCCCGCTGGATGGCGGCATCGCTCGGAGTCGACCCGGAGACGATCGAGTTCACGGCGATCGCCTCGGCGAACCGCGAGCAGGCGATCGTGAACGGTGACATCGACTACTACGTCGGCACCTACTCGATCACCGACAAGCGCAAGGAGCAGATCGCCTTCGCCGGGCCCTACTTCCTGACGGGCCAGGGCCTCCTCGTCGGCGCCGACAGCGACATCGAGAGCGTGGACGACCTGAACGACTCGACCACGGTCTGCTCCGTGACCGGCTCGACGCCGATCCAGAACATCAACACCAACTACCCGGATGTCCCGACCAAGGAGTACGACACGTACTCGAAGTGCGTCGAGGACCTCAAGAACGGGCAGGTGGATGCCGTCACCACCGACGAGGCGATCCTCATCGGCTACGCGGCTCAGGACCCGGAGAAGCTCAAGGTCGTCGGCGAGCCGTTCAGCGAGGAGCGCTACGGCATCGGCCTCGCCAAGGGCGATGACGCTCTGGCCGAGTACTTCAACACCCAGTTGACCGACGGCGGCGACATCTGGCAGCAGATCTTCGACAACAACCTCGGTGCCTCCGGCGTCAAGGCGACCCAGCCTGAGGTCGACCCGATCGGTTGATCGTGTGGGGGCGGCCGACACCATCGGCCGCCCCCTCCATCAGCAGGGTCATCGCGAGAACACGAATCGACAGGAGCAGCCGTGGGAGTCATCAGCGACCACCTCGATCTCTGGGGTGAAGCACTGTGGGGAACGATCGTGCTGTTCCTGGGCGGCGGCCTCATCGCCCTGGTGCTGGGACTGATCGTGGGAGCGGCCCGGGTCTCCCCGGTGCCGATCGCCCGGGCAGTCGGCGGCATCTACGTGAACTGGATCCGCAACACCCCGCTCACCCTCGTCATGTTCTTCTTCGCGTTCTGCCTGCCGATCCTTCTCGGCGAGCGGGTGAACGCCCTGCTGCTGGCGGTCATCGCGCTCGGGCTCTACACGGCGACCTACGTCGCCGAGGCTCTGCGGGCCGGCATCAACACGGTGCCGGTCGGGCAGGCCGAGGCGGCGCGGGCGATCGGCCTCAACTTCGGCCAGGTCATGCGCTACGTCATCCTTCCGCAGGCCACGCGCTCGGTGGTCCCGCCGATGATGAGCGTCCTGATCGCCCTCATGAAGAACACGACGGTGGCGGCCGGCTTCTCGGTCGTCAACCTCGGCACCATCCGCGCGGCACTCAGCGAGCGCGGCGAGAACGCCCTCGTCGTCCTGCTGTGGGTCATGGTCATCTTCGTGGTGCTGGTGCTGCTGCTCGCATGGGTGCAGCGCACGCTCGAGAACAAGTGGAGGATCGCGCGATGAGTTCCGTCCTGTTCGATGTCCCCGGCCCCCGGGCCATCGCCCGCAACCGTCTCATCGGAGTCGCGACGGTCGTCGTCGTCCTCGCCGTGCTCGGCTGGGTCGTGTGGCGGCTGTTCGCCACCGGGCAGTTCACCGCCGAGAAGTGGAACATCTTCACGTTCTCCGCCGTCTGGGTCCGTTTCGGCGAAGGACTGCTGGCCACGCTGGCGGCCTTCGGTGCCGCCGGAGTCGGCTCGATCATCCTCGGCTTCGTCCTCGGCATCGGTCGTCTCTCGGAGCATGCCTGGGTGCGTGAGCCGGTCCGCTGGATCATCGAGGTTCTCCGGGCCGTGCCCGTCCTCGTGCTGATGATGCTGCTGTACTACGGCCTGCCCGTGCTCGGTGTGAAGATGCCGCCGTACTGGGCGGTCGTCATCGCGCTCATCGTCTACAACGGGTCTGTGCTCGCCGAGGTGCTGCGCGCCGGCATCGAGTCGCTTCCTCGCGGACAGCAGGAAGCGGGTTACGCGATCGGACTGCGCAAGACCGGGGTGATGTACTTCATCCTGATCCCGCAGGCGGTGCGGGCCATGATGCCCGTAATCATCGCGCAGCTCGTCGTCGCGCTGAAGGACACCGCGCTCGGCTTCATCATCACGTACCAGGAACTCCTCTACGTCATCAACCAGATCGGCAATCAGGCGCCCTACGGCTCCCCGCTGATCCCCGCCGCGATCATCGGCGGATCGATGTACGTGGCCGTGTGTCTCCTGCTCTCCTACGTCGCCTACCGTCTGCAGCGTCGCGCCAAGCGCTCGCCGAAGGCCGGTCCAGCCGTGCCCGATCCCCGTCAGCACGGCGGCGAGACGAACACCTCGCTCATCGTGCTGCAGGGGGATGGCGCCGAGCCGACGCGCTGATCCGCGAAAGGGACCTGCGCGCCCCCGGTAGACTCGATTCTCGTGTCAGAGTCTCCTGAAATCACCCCGGAAGCGGTCGAAGCCGCTGTCGCCGACGCCCTCGCGGCGATCGCCGCAGCCGCAGACACCGCCGAGCTGAAGGCGGCTCGTGCCGCACATGTCGCGGAGGGTTCGCCGCTCGCGGTCCTGAACGCCTCGATGCGCCAGGTCGCCCCCGAGAACAAGGCCGCGTTCGGCAAGCTCGTGGGCCAGGGGCGCGGACAGGTCACGCAGGCGCTCGCTGCCAAGGAGGCCGAGCTGTCCGCCGCAGAGGTCGCCGCGCGCCTCGAGTCCGAGCGCATCGACATCACCGCCGTGCCCTCGCGCACTCGGGTGGGCGCCCGGCATCCGCTCACGCTGCTCCAGGACCAGGTCTGCGACATCTTCGTCGGCATGGGCTGGGAGATCGCGGAGGGACCGGAGCTGGAGCACGAGTGGTTCAACTTCGACGCCCTGAACTTCGACGTCGACCACCCCGCCCGCCAGGAGCAGGACACGTTCTACGTCGACCCGCCCTCGCGTCACCTCGTGATGCGCACGCACACGAGCCCGGTGCAGGTGCGGTCGATGCTCGACCGCGAGGTGCCGATCTACGTGCTCTGCCCGGGGCGGGTGTACCGGACCGACGAGTTCGACGCCACGCACCTGCCGGTGTTCACGCAGTTCGAGGGTCTCGTGATCGACAAGGGCATCACGATGGCGCACCTCAAGGGCACGCTCGATCACTTCGCGAAGCAGCTCTTCGGCCCCGAGGCCGAGACGCGCTTCCGCACCAACTACTTCCCCTTCACCGAGCCCTCCGCCGAGCTCGACCTGTGGCACCCGACCTTCAAGGGCGGCGCGCGCTGGATCGAGTGGGGCGGCTGCGGCATGGTCAACCCGAACGTGCTGCGCGCGGCGGGGATCGACCCCGAGGTGTACAGCGGCTTCGCGTTCGGCATGGGCATCGAGCGCGGACTGATGTTCCGCAGCGACGTGCAGGACATGCGCGACATGGCCGAGGGTGATGTCCGTTTCAGCGAGCAGTTCGGGATGGTGGTGTGATGCGCGTCCCGCTTTCGTGGTTGCGTGAGTACGTCGATCTGGCAGCGGATGCCACGCCCGAGGATGTCCTCGCGGCACTGGTGACCGTCGGCTTCGAAGAGGAGGACGTGCATCGGTTCGAGATCGCAGGTCCCGTCGTCGTCGGGCAGGTCGTCTCGATCGAGGCCGAGCCGCAGTCCAACGGCAAGACCATCAACTGGTGCCAGGTCGATGTGGGCGAGGCGAACGGCGGCATCCGCGGGATCGTCTGTGGCGCGCACAACTTCGTCGCCGGAGACAAGGTCGTCGTCACCCTGCCCGGCGCCGTGTTGCCGGGGCCGTTCCCGATCGCCGCCCGCAAGACCTACGGTCACGTCTCCGACGGCATGATCGCCTCGGCGCGCGAACTGGGCCTCGGCGACGAGCACAACGGCATCGTCGTGCTCTCCGACCTCGGCATCGACGCGCCCGTCGGTGCCGACGCGATCGCCCTGCTGGGCCTCGACGACGTCGCGGTGGAGATCAACGTCACGCCCGACCGCGGCTATGCCTTCTCTCTGCGCGGTGTCGCCCGCGAGTACGCGCACGCCACGGGGGCGGCCTTCCGCGACCCGGCGGAGCGCGACTTCGCCGAGCTGCAGCCCGGCACCGGACACACGACCGTGGTCGACGACGTCGCGCCCGTGCGCGGTCGTGTCGGCGCGAGTGAGTTCGTGACCCGCGTCGTGCGTGACGTCGACCCCGCGCGTCCGACCCCGCCGTGGATGATCGCGCGGCTCAGCCTCGCGGGCATGCGCTCGCTCGGCATCCTGATCGACATCACCAACTACGTGATGCTCGAGCTGGGGCAGCCGCTGCACGGCTACGACCTCGACAAGCTCGCCGGCGGAATCACGGTCCGCCGTGCCACCCCCGGCGAGAAGATGACCACCCTCGACGGCGTCGAACGCGCTCTGCACGTCGAAGACCTGCTCATCACCGACGGGTCCGGCCCGATCGGTCTGGCCGGCGTCATGGGCGGCGGCACCACCGAGATGAGCGAGACCACGCGGAACGTGCTCATCGAGGCGGCGAACTTCGACCCGATCACGATCGCCCGTACGGCACGTCGGCACAAGCTGCCGAGCGAGGCGTCCAAGCGCTTCGAGCGCGGCGTCGACCCGCTCATCCCGTTCGTGGCCGCGCGCCGGGCAGCCGACCTGATGGTCGAGCTCGCCGGTGGCACTCTGACCGAAGAGGGCGGTGCGCTGTTCGCCGAGGTCTTCGTCGAAGACATCGCGCTCCCGGCGGGCTTCGTGCAGGGACTCATCGGCGTCGACTACACCGACGACGAGATCACCGGTGCGTTGACCACCATCGGCGCGGACGTCGCCGCGTCGGAGGACGGCTCCGGCTGGACCGTGATCCCGCCGACCTGGCGCCCCGACCTCACCGACAAGTGGACGCTCGCCGAGGAGGTCGCCCGTATCCACGGCCTCGACCGCATTCCCTCCGTGCTGCCGACGCCGCCATCCGGTCGTGGGCTCACCGCACATCAGCAGGGTCGCCGACGCGTGGCTGACGCCCTCGCGGCCGCCGGTCTGGTCGAGACGCCGTCGTTCCCGTTCACGACCGAGGTGCAGAACGACCTCCACGGCTCCGCCTCGGGAGAGCACCTGCCGAGCATCCGCCTGGCGAACCCGCTCGACGGGCAGGCGCCGTTCCTGCGCCGCTCGCTCATCCCCGGCCTGCTGCAGACCGCGCACCGCAACATCTCGCGCGGACTCACCGACCTGGCGATCTTCGAGACGGGTGCCGTGTTCCTCCCGGAGCCGGGTGTCGAGTACGGCACTGACGACGTGCCGCCGCTGGGTGAGCGTCCGTCGGACGAGACACTCGCGGCATTGAACGCCTCGATCCCGCCGCAGCACCGGTTCGTCTCGGCGCTGCTCACGGGCCACGTCGCGCCGCGTCAGCCCGGACGCCCCGCCGAGGCCGCCGGCCTGACCGAGGCGCTGGACGCGGTCCGTGTGATCGCGGCAGCAGCCGGAGTCGAGATCGATGTGATTCAGGCTGAGCGTGCAGCACTGCACCCGGGTCGTACCGGATCGCTGCGTGTGGCCGGTGAAGAGGTCGGCTACGTCGGCGAGCTGCACCCCGCCGTGGCCGAGGATGCTGATCTCCCCGGACGCGCGACCGTGCTCGAGCTCGACCTCGACCGCATCCTGACGCTCGCGGGTGGGCGGGTCGTCGCGGCCTCGCTGTCGACTTTCCCCGCCGCCACCCAGGACGTCTCGCTCACGCTGCCCGCGGAGGTGCCGGCCGCCGACGTGCAGGCCGCACTCGCCGAGGGTGCGGGTGCGCTGCTCGAATCGGTGCGACTGGTGGACGACTACCGCGGCGAAGGTGTGCCGGAAGGCTCGAAGAGCCTGACGTTCGCACTGCGCTTCCGCGCGGACGACCGTACGCTCACGGCAGCCGAGGCCACGGCGGCCAAGCTCGCCGGTGTGGAGGTCGCTGCCGAACGCTTCGGGGCGGCATTGCGCGACTGAGCGCGACTTCGCTCAAGACGGGCGCCCCGATGGTCGGGGCGCCCGTCTCGCTCTGCTCTGAGCGGAAGGACTTCCTTACGCGTCGGCTTCCTGGTGACATGGGTCCATGACCGACGTGCTGATCCTCGGCGGAACGGGCTGGCTCTCCGGGCGCATCGCCCGCCTATGGCTGGACGCGGGAGCGACGGTGACCTGTCTCGCCCGCGGCGGGAGGCCTGCGCCCGACGGGGCCGTGCTCGTGCGTGGCGACCGCGACGATCCCGCGGCGTACACCGAGCTCGCCCGACGAGACTGGGACCACGTGGTGGATATCTCGTCGCAGGCGTCTCACGCCGTAGCGGCCGTCGACGCTCTCGGAGAGCGAGCCGCGCGATGGACCTACGTGTCCTCCATGTCGGTCTACTCCGACGACGAGACGGTCGGTGCGGACGAGTCGGCTCCGCGGCATCCGCCCGCCCGACCCGGTGACGAGTACGAATACGGGGCGCAGAAGGCGGCGGCGGAAGACGCCGTGGGTACCCTGGGCGATCGTGCGCTCATCGTGCGACCCGGGCTGATCGTGGGCGACGGCGACCCGAGCGATCGATTCGGGTATTGGGCAGCCGCCTTCGCGCGGGCGGGTATCGGGCCGGTGCTGCTGCCGCCGCTCGAGGGGAGGAGCGCCCAGGTGATCGACGTGGACGACCTCGCTGACTTCATCGTCGCGACGACCAGGAGCGGGCCGGTCAACGCCATCGGGGACGGGCATTCCCTCGGCGACGTGCTGCAGGCGGTTCGCGCGGCAGCAGGCCAGACCGGCGAGACCGTCGTCGCCGAGGAGGAGTGGCTCGTCGCACGCGAGGTCGCGCACTGGTCGGGACCGAGATCACTACCGCTGTGGCTGCCGCCGGAGATGACGGGCTTCATGACCCGGTCGAACACGGCGTACCGCGAAGCGGGTGGTCGGCTGCGCCCTCTGACCGACACCATCCGCGCCGTCGTGGCCGATGAGCGGGCGCGCGGCATCGACCGCGACCGCCGTGCCGGACTCACCCGGGCGGAGGAGTCGGCTCTGCTGGCCGATCGCTAGACTGCGAGCAGTGACACGGGGTGCCGCATCCGCGGCTGAGAACAGACCCGTCGAACCTGATCTAGTTCGTACTAGCGAAGGGATGTCGCGATGAGCGATCTTCTGCGTCCTGATTCCACCACCGATCTGCCCGGCGCCGCCGCGGCCCTGTGGGAGGTGCTGCGCGAGACGCCACCGTTGACCCACTGCATCACCAACACGGTCGTCACCGGGTTCACCGCCAACGTACTGCTCGCGCTCGGCGCTGCGCCCGCCATGGTCGACATCGTCGGAGAGGCCGAGATGTTCGCCGGTGTCGCCTCCGGTGCGCTGATCAACCTGGGGACGCCCACCCCCGAGCAGCGGGCGGCGAGTCTCGAGGCCGCCGCCGGGGCTGCAGCCGCCGGAACCCCGTGGGTGCTCGATCCAGTCGCGATCGGGGCTCTGCCGATCCGCACTGCCTTGGCGCACCGGCTGGCGGAACAGCGTCCGACGGCGATCCGCGGCAACGCTTCGGAGATCCTCGCGCTCGCCGGCCTCAGCGCCGGCGGCCGCGGGGTGGATGCGACGGACAGCACGGATGCCGCAGCCGACGCGGCCGCTGCTCTCGCGCGACGGACGGGTGCCGTGATCGCCGTGTCTGGTCCGATCGACTTCCTCACCGATGGGGAGCGGGTGCTGCGCCTCGCGAACGGGCACGAGCTGCTGACCAAGGTCACCGGCGGGGGCTGCGCTCTCGGGGCGGTGATGGCGGCATTCCTCGGTGCCGCGCGGAACACCGAGCACGACGCGCTCACGGCCGTCGCTGCCGCGAGCCTCGTGTACACGATCGCGGCCGAGCGCGCCGCCGCGATCGCGACCGGCCCCGGCAGCTTCGCCGTGGCGCTGTTGGACGCCCTCGCCACCGTGGGCGCCGCCGACGTGATCGCGGACGCCCGTGTGGAGGTGGGGGCGCTGTGAACGCCGATCTCTCCCTTTACCTGGTCACGGATGCGGGTCTCTGCGGCGACCGCGGCGTCGTCGATACCGTCCGCCGTGCCGTCGACGGGGGCGTGCGCATCGTGCAGCTCCGCGACAAGACCGCATCCGATGCCGAGACGGCCGAGCAGCTGCTTGCACTTTCGCAGGCGATCGACGGTCGTGCGCTGCTCGTGGTGAACGACCGACTGGATGCCGCGATCGCCGCCCGCGCCCGCGGTGCACGCGTCGACGGCGTGCACCTGGGTCAGGGGGACGCTTCGGTGCTGCAGGCGCGCGAGGCTCTCGGGCCGGATGCGCTGATCGGCCTCACCGCGAACAGCGCAGCGCACCTCGACGCGGTTCGCGCGTTGCCTGCCGGAACCGTCGACTATCTCGGCGTCGGGGTGATCCGTCCCACCTCGACCAAGCCGGATCACCCCGAGCCCCTCGGCGTGGACGGGTTCCGTGACTTCGTGACGCGCAGCCCGCTCCCGTGCGTGGCGATCGGCGGTGTCGGCATCGACGACACCGAGGCGCTTCGTGAGGCCGGTGCCGCCGGGCTGGCCGTGGTCTCGGCGCTGTGCGCGGCCGACGATCCCGCCGAGGCCGCCCGCGAATTCCGGCGACGGTGGCTCGCGGGCTCCGTGCCGCGCGTGCTCAGCATCGCGGGGAGCGACCCATCGGGAGGAGCGGGCGTCCAGGCCGACCTCAAGTCCATCGCCGCGAACGGCGGGTACGGCATGGCCGTCCTCACGGCGCTGACCGCGCAGAACACACAGGGTGTGCGGGCGGTGCATGTGCCGCCGGTGGACTTCCTCCGCGCGCAGCTCGACGCGGTGTCGGACGACATCGTGATCGACGCGGTGAAGATCGGGATGCTCGCCGAGACCGAGGTGATCCGCGCGGTGGGCGAGTGGCTCGACCGGGTGCGTCCGCCTGTCGTCGTGCTCGATCCGGTCATGGTCGCGACCTCGGGGGACCGGCTCCTGTCGTCGGATGCCGAGGCGGAGCTGCGTGGTCTGCTCGGCCACGCGACGCTGATCACCCCGAATCTCGCCGAGCTCGCGGTGCTGTCCGGCCGTGACATCGTCGACTGGGCGGACGGCATCGTCGCCGCCGAGGAACTGTCGGCCGAGATCGGTGCCGCCGTGCTCGTCAAGGGCGGTCACCTCACAGGCGACGAGGCCCCGGACGCCTTGGTCGACGCGCGGCGCGGGCTGCGTCAGGAGTTCACCGGGCCGCGCATCGTGACGTCGAGCACGCACGGCACGGGCTGCTCGCTCTCTTCGGCCCTGGCCACGCTGCTGGCGCAGGGCAATGAGCCCGAGGAGGCGGTGCGCGCGGCACGCGCCTGGCTGCGCGAATCCCTCCGCGCGGGGGACGGGCTGCGCGTGGGGCGCGGACACGGACCGATCAGCCATTTCGCCGGGCTCTGGGAGCGTGGTGGCACGGCGACGCGACCGGGGTCGACCGACATCGCCGCGGACTGGTGGCAGGAGATCGCCGGCATCCGCGCGGGGATCGACGAGCTGCCGTTCATCCGCGCGCTCGCCGACGGCTCTCTCGAGCGCGCGCCGTTCCTGTCGTACCTCGCCCAGGACGCGCTGTATCTGCGCGACTATGCCCGGGTGCTGGCCGAAGCCGCCCGCCTCGCGCCGACCTCGGCCGAGCAGGCGTTCTGGGCGGACTCCGCCCACGGTTCGATCGTCGGCGAGCTCGAACTGCACGCGTCGTGGCTGACCCCGTCGCAGGGGGTGAGCGCGGCGACGTTCGCGGCGGAGCCCTCGTCGGCGACGACGGCGTACCTCGATCACCTGCGGTCCGTGGCCTTCGGCGGCGACTACGCCGAGATCGTCGCCGCCGTGCTCCCGTGCTTCTGGCTCTACACCGATCTCGGCCGGCGCCTGCACGCGGGAGAGTTCGGTGAATACGCGACGGATCCGCAGCACCCCTATGCGTCCTGGCTCACGACCTACGCCGATCCCGCCTTCGAGGAGGCGACCCGCGCGGCGATCGGCTACGCGACCGCGGCCGCTGCGGCGGCGGATGACGACACCAGGACGAGGATGCGGCGGGCGTTCGTGTCATCGAGCGCGCATGAGCGTGCCTTCTTCGCCGCTCCGCTGGAGTCGCCGCCCCGCGGATGACGGTCCGGATTTGCGGTGGCTGCCGGGGCCGCGCTACTGTCGCGACATGCCTTCGGCCGCCACCGCTTCTTCGACGCTCGCTCCGAGCGTCATCGCTGTGCGCCGACGCCGCGGCCGCCGACTGTAGGCGACCCCGCCCTCCTGCCTGCGCCCGCGCGGCGGTCGAGAGCCGGTGTCGCCGCCTCCGGCCCCGCCCCCGGTCCTCCTTTCGAGGGAGGACCCGACCGTTAAGGTAGAAGCATGACGTATACCGTCGCCGTCTCCGGCGCATCCGGCTACGCAGGCGGCGAGATCCTACGCCTCCTGGCCGACCATCCCGACATGGAGATTCGCACCGTCACGGCGCATTCGAACGCCGGACAGCCTCTCGTCGACCACCAGCCGCATCTGCGCTCGCTCGCGCACCTCACCCTGCAGGACACGACGCCGGAGATCCTCTCCGGCCACGACATCGTGTTCCTCGCGCTTCCGCACGGGCAGTCGGGGCAGTACACCGACGCTCTGGGTGACGCGCCCCTCGTGATCGACGCGGGCGCCGATCACCGGCTCACGTCGGCGTCGGCATGGGACGCGTTCTACGGCGGCGCCTTCCACGAGCCGTGGACATACGGTGTCCCCGAGCTTCTGGTCGACGGCGTGAAGCAGCGCGAGCACCTCCGCGGGGCGACGCGCATCGCTGCCCCGGGCTGCAACGCCTCCACGGTGAGCCTCAGCCTCGCCCCGGGTGTCGCGGCCGGAGTCATCGACCCCGCCGACATCGTCTCGGTGCTGGCCGTCGGCCCGTCCGGAGCCGGCAAGAGCCTGAAGACCAACCTCCTCGGCAGCGAGATCCTCGGCACCGCGAACCCCTACGCGGTCGGCGGAACCCACCGGCACATCCCCGAGATCCGCCAGGCGCTCGCCGCGGCGTCCGGGGCCGATGCCGCGAGCATCCGCATCTCGTTCACCCCGGTGCTCGTCCCGATGTCGCGGGGAATCCTGGCCACCTCGACGGCGCCGATCGTCGACGGTGCGACCGATGCGCAGATCCGCGACGCCTGGCAGAGCGCCTACGGCGACGAGACGTTCGTGCAGCTGCTGCCCGAGGGGCGGTTCCCGCGCACGGCCGACGTGCTCGGAGCCAACACCGCGCTCATCGGCCTCGCGATCGATCGCGCAGCCAACCGGGTCACGGTGGTCACCGCGGTCGACAACCTCGTCAAGGGCACCGCCGGCGCTGCCATCCAGTCCATGAACATCGCGCTGGGTCTTCCCGAGAACCGCGCCCTCTCAGTGAACGGAGTCGCGCCGTGAGCGTCACCGCCCCCGCAGGATTCGAGGCGGCCGGAGTCGCCGCAGGCCTGAAGTCCACCGGCAAGCCCGATGTCGCCGTCGTCGTCAACCGGGGACCGCGCAAGGTCGGCGCGGCCGTCTTCACCAGCAACCGCGCCAAGGCGAACCCGATCATCTGGTCGCAGCAGGCCGTCGCCGACCGCATCGTCGAGGCCGTGGTGCTCAACTCCGGCGGGGCGAACTGCTTCACCGGGGCCTTCGGGTTCCAGACCACGCATCAGACCGCCGAGAAGGCCGCCGAGCTCCTCGGCGTGAGCGCCGGTGACGTGCTGATCTGCTCGACCGGACTCATCGGCACCGGCGACGAGACATTCCGGCAGCGGGTGCTCGCCGGCACGGAGCAGGCGATCGCCGCACTCAGCACCGACGGAGGCGACGCTGCCGCGCAGGCCATCATGACCACCGACACGGTCGCGAAGACCGCGGTGATCAGCCGCGACGGCTGGACGATCGGAGGCATGGCGAAGGGCGCGGGAATGCTCGCGCCAGGGCTCGCCACGATGCTCGTGGTGATCACGACCGACGCGGTCCTCGAACCGCTGCAGGCCGACGAGGCGCTGCGCCGCGCGACCGGGCAGACCTTCGACCGGCTCGACTCCGACGGGTGCATGTCGACGAACGATCAGGTGACGCTGCTGGCCAATGGCGCATCCGGAGTCGTCCCGGACCTCGACGAGTTCGCCGCCGCACTGACCGAGCTGTCGCAGGAGCTGGCGGTCAAGCTTCAGGGCGACGCCGAGGGCGCCAGTCACGACATCACCATCGAGGTGCAGCACGCGGTGTCCGAGCAGGACGCGGTCGAGGTCGGCCGGTCGGTCGCGCGCAACAACCTCTTCAAAGCCGCGATCTTCGGAAACGACCCGAACTGGGGTCGAGTGCTGGCCGCGATCGGCACCACGAGCGCGCAGTTCGACCCGTACGACGTGGACGTGTGGATGAACGGCGTGCGCGTCTGCACGGAGGGCGGCCCGGATCGCCCCCGCGAAGAGGTCGACCTGACGCCGCGCGCCACGCACCTCGTGATCGATCTGAAGGTCGGGGATCAGGCGGCCACCGTGCTCACGAACGACCTCACCCACGACTACGTGCACGAGAACAGCGCGTACGCCTCATGACCGACATCCAGGACACTCCCGCCGAGGTCGCCGCGCAGAAGGCCACCACCCTCATCGAGTCGCTGCCGTGGCTGAAGAAGTTCCGCGACCAGATCGTCGTCATCAAATACGGCGGAAACGCGATGGTGTCGGAGGAGCTGCAGGACGCGTTCGCGCAGGACATCGCCTACCTCCGCTACGTCGGAGTGCTGCCGGTCGTCGTGCACGGCGGCGGTCCGCAGATCTCGAACATGCTGCAGCGACTCGAGATCCCCAGTGAGTTCAAGGGCGGCTACCGCGTCACCAACACCGAGGCGATCAGCGTCGTGCGCATGGTGCTCACCGGTCAGGTCAACCCGCAGCTCGTGACCAAGATCAACTCCCACGGGCCGATCGCGACCGGTCTCAGCGGTGAGGATGCGGGTCTCTTCGGCGGACGCCGTCGCGGTGTCGTGATCGACGGCGAAGAGGTCGACCTCGGCCGTGTCGGCGATGTCGTGGAGGTCGATCCGACCCCCGTGCTCGATCACCTCGCCGCCGGCCGCATCCCGGTCGTGTCGAGCATCGCGCCCGACCTCGATCACCCGGGTCAGTCGCTCAACGTCAACGCGGATGCCGCAGCCGCCGCACTCGCGGTGTCGCTGAACGCGCGCAAGCTCGTGATCCTCACGGATGTACCGGGTCTCTATGCCGACTGGCCCCACCGTGACTCGCTCGTCTCGCACCTGACGTCGGAAGCCCTCATCGAGATGCTGCCGAAGCTCGAGTCGGGAATGATCCCGAAGATGCGCGCCTGCCTGGACGCGGTCGAGGGTGGCGTCGATGCGGCAGCGATCATCGACGGCCGAGTGCCGCATTCGGTACTCGTCGAACTTTTCACCAGCAAGGGAATCGGGACCGAAGTGGTCCTGGGAAAGAATGAGGTGACGGCATGACCGTCTGGCAGGACGACGCGGCACGCGATCTCGTGCTCAACGCAGGGGACCGGCTTGCGATGCTGGTCCGTGGCGAGGGCTCGCACGTCTGGGACGCCGACGGCCGACGCCACCTCGACTTCCTGGCCGGCGTCGCGGTCACCTCCCTCGGGCACGCGCACCCGGTCTTCGTGGAAGCTGTCTCGAAGCAGGCGGCCACGCTCGCGCACGTGTCGAACTACTTCGCGACGCCGCCGCAGCTCGCCCTCGCCGCGCGACTCAAGCGCTTGGCCGGTGCCGGTCTCGACGGTCGGGTGTTCTTCTCGAACTCGGGTGCCGAGGCCAACGAGGCCGCGTTCAAGCTCGCCCGCCTGCACGGCGGCACCGAGCGCCCGCGCATCCTCGCTCTCGAAAACGGCTTCCACGGCCGCACCATGGGGTCGCTCGCACTGACCGCGAAGGTGTCGATGCGGGCGCCGTTCGAGCCGATGCCTGCGGGCGTCGAGCACATCCCCGCCACGATCGAGGCGCTGGAGGCGGCGATGGACGACCGTGTCGCCGCCATCATCGTCGAGCCGATCCAGGGCGAGGCCGGTGTCGTCGAGCTGCCGGAGGGCTACCTCGCGGCCGCCCGCTCGCTGACACTCGCGCACGGGGCGCTGCTCATCCTGGACGAGATCCAGACCGGCGCTGGTCGCACCGGCGCGTGGTTCGGCTTCAGCCATGAGGGCATCACGCCCGATGCCATCACCCTCGCGAAGGGCATCGGCGGCGGCTTCCCGATCGGAGCCCTGGTCACCTATGGGGCGGCCAGCTCGCTCTTCACCCCGGGATCGCACGGCTCCACCTTCGGCGGCAACCCGCTCGCGACCGCGGTCGCCGATGCGGTGCTCACCGAGATCGAGAGCGCGGGGCTGGTGGAGAATGCGGCTCGCCGCGGTGCGGAGCTGCGCGAGATCCTGCTCGGCATCGATTCCCCGCTGATCGACGGTGTGCGCGGACGCGGACTGCTGGTCGGCGTCGCGCTGACCGAACCGGTCGCCGGTGCCGTCGTCGCCGCCGCGCAGGAGCGCGGTCTGATCGTGAACGCCGCCAATCCCGAGACCGTGCGCATCGCACCGGCTCTCACGATCGGCGACGCCGAGCTCGCCGAGTTCCGCGAGCTGTTCACCGCCGCTCTCGCCGACGTCCAGGCCTCTGTTGCCGGAAAGGTATCCGCATGACCCGCCACCTGCTGCGTGACGACGATCTGACGCCCGCCGAGCAGGCCGAGATCCTCGATCTCGCCATCGAGCTGAAGAAGGATCGGTGGGCGGACAAGAGCCTCGCGGGTCCGCAGACCGTCGCGGTGATCTTCGACAAGTCCTCCACGCGCACCCGCGTCTCGTTCGCGGTGGGCATCGCCGATCTCGGCGGGTCGCCCCTCATCATCACGACCGCGAGCAGCCAGCTCGGCGGCAAGGAGACGCCCTCCGACACCGCGCGGGTGCTCGAGCGCCAGGTCGCGGCCATCGTGTGGCGCACCTACGCGCAGTCCGGGCTCGAGGAGATGGCGGCAGGCACGCGTGTCCCCGTGATCAACGCGCTCTCGGACGACTTCCACCCGTGCCAGCTGCTGGCCGACCTGCTGACGATCCGTGAGCACAAGGGCGCGCTGAAGGGGCTCACGCTCACGTTCTTCGGTGATGGGCAGAGCAACATGGCGCACTCCTACGCGCTCGCGGGCGTGACGGCGGGAATGCACGTGCGCATCGCGTCGCCCGAGGACTACGCGCCGCGGGCGGATGTCATCGAGGCTGCGGACCGCCGTGCCGCCGAGACCGGTGGTTCGATCACGCTGTACACCGATCCGGTGGAGGCCGCAGCGGGTGCCGACGTCGTCGTCACCGACACCTGGGTGTCGATGGGCAAGGAGGAGGAGAAGCTCGCGCGCATCCGCGATCTCGGCGGCTACAAGGTCACGCCCGAGACGATGACCCTCGCGGACCCCGAGGCGATCTTCATCCACTGCCTTCCCGCCGACCGCGGCTACGAGGTCGACTCCACCGTCATCGACGGGCCGCAGAGTGTGGTCTGGGACGAGGCCGAGAACCGACTGCACGCGCAGAAGGCGCTCCTGGTCTGGCTGCTCGGCAAGAAGGACGCCTGATGACCGACTCGACGCACGAAGGCACCAACGAGGGCGCGCTCTGGGGTGCCCGCTTCGCCACCGGGCCGTCGCCCGAGCTGGTGGAGCTCAGCCGCTCCACGCACTTCGACTGGATCCTCGCGCCGTACGACATCGCCGGCTCGCATGCACATGCCACGGCGCTCGAGGCTGCCGGGTATCTCGAGCCTGATGAGGCTCGGCGGATGCACGACGGGCTGGATGCCGTGGCGCGCAAGGTGGCCGACGGCACTCTGCGCCCGGTGCCCACCGATGAGGACGTGCACGGCGCCCTCGAGCAGGCACTGATCGCCGAGCTCGGCCCTGAGCTCGGAGGCCGCCTGCGTGCCGGCCGGAGCCGCAACGACCAGATCGCGACGCTGGTGCGCATGTACCTGATCGACCACGCGCGGGTGATCGCCCGCGACATCCTGCGGGTGATCGACGCGCTGGTCGCCCAGGCCGAGGCGCACCCCGATGCCATCCTCCCCGGGCGCACGCATCTGCAGCATGCGCAGCCCGTGCTCGTCGCCCACCACCTGCAGGCGCACGGCTGGCCGCTGGTGCGCGAGCTCGAACGCCTCGTGGACTGGCGCCGTCGCGCCGGTGTCTCGCCCTACGGCGGGGGAGCACTGGCCGGTTCCACGCTCGGTCTCGACCCCGCGCTCGTCGCGACCGAGCTCGGCCTCGATCGTCCGGCCGAGAACTCTCTCGACGGCACGGCCGCCCGCGATGTGGTGGCGGAGTTCGCGTTCATCACGGCGATGACCGGAGTCGACCTCTCGCGGCTCTCCGAGGAGATCATCCTCTGGAACACCCGCGAGTTCGGTTTCGTCACCCTCGACGACGGCTACTCGACGGGGTCGAGCATCATGCCGCAGAAGAAGAACCCCGACATCGCCGAACTCGCCCGAGGCAAGTCGGGCCGTCTCATCGGCAACCTCTCCGGATTGCTCGCCACGCTCAAGGGACTCCCGCTCGCGTACAACCGCGATCTGCAGGAGGACAAGGAGCCGGTCTTCGATTCGGTGCAGACGCTCGAAGTCGTGCTCCCCGCCTTCGCGGGGATGGTCGCCACGCTGCGTTTCGACACCGAGCGGATGGCGGCGCTGGCACCGCAGGGCTTCTCGCTCGCGACCGATGTCGCGGAATGGCTCGTGAAGCGGCGGGTGCCGTTCCGCGACGCCCACGAGATCTCGGGTGCGCTCGTGCGCGCGTGCGAGGAACAGGGGATCGGGCTGGAAGACGCTTCCGACGAGCTGCTGCTGTCGGTGTCGCCGCATCTCGTACCCGAGGTGCGTGAGGTTCTCACGATCGAGGGTTCGGTCGCGTCTCGGACCGGCGTCGGCGGCACCGCACCGGTCCGCGTCGCCGAGCAGCGCGCCGAGCTGGTCGCCCGGGCCCAGGCCGCCGCTCACGCACTCGGCCTGTAGCCGGACTCGCGGTCGGCGGCCGTGTCGAGCTCAGTGCAGTTCGGCGTCGGCCGCGGACCGCACCCACTTGGTGAAGCGCACGGTGAGACCCGCACGAGTGGGGGCGGCGAGGAAGGGCCCGGCGGATGCCGCAGCCTGGCCGTCAAACGGAGCGACGCGCACGAGCCGCCACGGCTCATCGTCGGCGCGCGCCCGCACGATCACGGAATCCGCCCAGCGGCTGACGCGCACCGTGATCTCCGTCTCGAGCCACTCGTCGACGAAGCCGACCGACCAGTCCGACGCACCGGCGGTGACCACGGCACCGAGCCCGAGGTGGTCGTCGGCGTACTCGACGCCGGTCTTCACCCAGTGCTCATCGTCGATGCGTACGAAGACCCCGGCCTGGTCGAACTGGCCCTCCCACGGCGCGCGGAACGACACCTCCATCGCCTCGCCCACGGCGAGCGGCGCGAGCAGGGCGTGTTCGGTGTCGTGCACGAACCCGTAGGCGGTGTGCCGCCAGGCGTCACTGCCTTCGACGGCGGTGACGTCGAGGTGTTCGACGTCGTCGACTGCGGCGGGGGCGTGGGTCCAGGTTCCCTCGGACCAGGCAAGAATGCTCGAATCAGGCATATTTCCAATCCATAACCACATAGTGCATATATCTAAGAATATTCCTGATAAGGTTATCGCATGGTCATCGCTGTGATCGCAGACATCGTGGGCTCCCGTGAACTCGGGGACCGCGGTGCCGCGCAGCGCGTGCTGGACGAGACCATCGCGCAGGCCGAGAGCGACCTCCCGCTGGCGGCGCAACCGTTGACGCCCACGGTAGGGGACGAGCAGCAGGGCGTCTACCGAGAGCTCGGCGATGCGCTCCGCTCACTCTTCCTGATCCAACTGCGACTGCCCGAAGGGATCGCCTTCCGATTCGGCATCGGCGTGGGGGAGGTGCGCGCCGTCGCCTCCGTGCACGGCGAGCTCGCCGACGGGCCCGGCTGGTACGCCGCGCGGGCCGCGATCGAGACCGTGCACTCCCGTGAGCAGCGCGCCGTGCCGCGCACGCGCACCTGGATTGTCGGAGCCCCGGGCCAGGATGAGGTCATGGCGTCGACGATCGCAGTCTCCAATGCCTACCTGCTCGCGCGTGACGAGCTCGTGGGCGCGATGAGCGCGCGGGAGCGGCGGCTCACCTACGGGCGCCTGGTCGGACGCTCGCAGCAGGAGCTCGCGGCCCAGGAGGGCATCTCCCAGCCGAGCGTCTCGAAGTCGCTGCGCCGCGCCGGATCCGCCGCGCTCATCGAGGGGCTCGACGCTCTGAGAGGGGAGTCGGCATGATCGTCGCAGGATTCATCCTGCTCGCCATCGGAGCCGCAGACCTCGTGCGGCAGTTCGTCCCACGGCGGTGGATCGGATATCTGGCCGCGGCCGTCGTGCTGCTGCTGCTCGGCAGCGTCAGCGACGCTCTCCTCCCGATGATCGCCGCGCTCGTGTCCGGCGCGCTCTGGGTCTGGTGCATGCCCGACGGGCGGGCGTCGCGCGCCGGCTTCTGGCCCGCCGTCGTCCTCGCTCTCATCGTCGTCGGAGCCGTGATCTCGATGGGCGCACGCGCCCGAGCCGGTCTCATCGGCGAGGTGTGGCAGCTGCGTTCGCCGTTCGGCGAGGTCACGTTCGACCTCGCGATGCTGGTGCTCGGGGTGTCGGCGTTCCTCCTCGAGTCCGCGAACCTCGTGGTGCGCGCCGCTCTCGATGGGGAACACACTTGGCGCCCCGCGGAGCAGATCGCCGAGCCCGCACGGGCCGTCGAGCCCGCCACCGTCGCCGATGCCGCGTCAGATGACGCGGAGGCGCGTCAGGCCCTCGCCGAACCGACAGCAGGCCCGATACCTGTGGGGGAGACCGCCCCCGATCCGCGGGCGGGCTTCCAGGGCGGGCGACTGATCGGTCCGCTCGAACGCATCCTCGTCTTGATCCTCACGCTCGCCGCCGCATATCCGATCCTCGCGGCGATGCTGGCGGCGAAGGGGATCGTGCGCTTCCCGGAGATATCCCGCGACGGCGAGACCGGCGCCAGAGCCGAGTACTTCCTCGTGGGCAGCCTTGTCAGCTGGGTCATCGCCCTCGGCGCCGCCTTCCTCGTCTGGTGGGCGGCGCACAGCTGACGGCGGTTCAGTCCAACGATCGGTACCAGTCCAGCTTCTCCGCGAGACGCCGCTGCTGTGCGAGGACCTCGGCGAGCTGCCTCTCGACCGTCATCGCATGCTCTTCGAGAAGCGCTATCCGCTCCGGGATGGAGTCTTCGCGCTGGCAGAGCCGGCCGTAGCGGCGCAGTCGTTCCACCGGCATGCCGGTCTCGCGGAGGCACTTGAGGAACTCGAGAAGTCCGAGCTCGACATCGGTGTACGCACGATGCCCGCCGGCCGTGCGCGAAACCGCGGGAAGGATGCCCTCGCGCTCGTAGTACCGGAGCGTATCGATGCTGAATCCGGAGCGGGCAGCGGTCTCCGCCGGCGTGTACGTGGTCATGGCTCGAGCATAGGACTTGACCTGGAGTGCGCTCCAGGTTGCACAGTGAAGTCATGACCAACCGGAACACCCTTGCATCCCCGCTCGTCCTCGGAGCGATGTCGTTCGGCACGCTCGTCGACGAGGAGACCTCTTTCGCTCTGCTCGACCGCTTCGTCGACCGTGGCGGCATCTGGATCGACACCGCCGACTGCTACAGCTTCTGGACGAGCGCGACAGGGCAGGGGGGAGCCTCCGAAGAGGTGCTCGGACGCTGGCTGGCGGCGCGACCGGATGCACGAGCGCAGATCCGCATCTCGACCAAGGTCGGTGCCGAGCCGCTGTGGCCCGGCTCCTGGCCTGAGCACCGGGCGGGGCTCGCTCCGCGGGCGATCCGAGCTGCTCTCGAGGGCAGCCTCGAACGCCTGGGCGTCGACAGGGTCGACCTGCTCTGGTTGCACCAGGAGGATCGGACGGTCGCCATCGAGGACACAGTGGACGCCCTCGCGGCGCTCACTGCCAACGGGACGGTGAGTCGAGTCGGTGCCTCCAACCACCCGGCCTGGCGCATCGAGCGCGCCCGTGCGCATGCGAGGTCCATCGGCAGCGTTCCCATCGACGCGTTCCAGTTGAACAGCACCTATCTGCGCACGCGACCGGGGACGCGTCCTCCCGGAGTCGCGCACCCCTTCGGCGTCTTGAGCGACGAGCAGCGGGACTTCGCCCTGGCGAACGGGATCGAGATCTGGGCGTACACCCCGTTGCTCTCCGGCGCCTACGACAACCCGGCGAAGCCCGTGCCCGAGGTGTATGACCACCCCGGGACAGCGCGTCGGCTCGCGGTGCTGAACGAGATCGCGGCGGCGCGGGGCGTCGGCCGAGGGCAGATCGTGCTGGCGTGGCAGCTCGCGCGCGGCATCCGTCCTATCCTCGGCGGCAGCAAGCTCGCTCAGCTGGATGTCGCGATGGATGCCTCGTCGATCACCCTGTCCGACGAGGAGATCGCGCTCCTCGACGAGCCGGTGTGAGGCGATTCGACGGTGCGCGGCGCTGATAGCCTGGAGCGCGTGTCAACTCCCGATCTGACGACCGCACCCCAGGCGATCGACCCCGCGTTCGAGAACGTGTGGGACGAACTCGTGTGGCGTGGCCTGGTCCAGGTGTCCACCGACCAGGAGGCGCTGCGCGCCCTGCTCGCGGGAGACCCCATCACGTATTACTGCGGGTTCGACCCGACGGCACCGAGCCTGCACCTGGGCAACCTCGTGCAGCTGCTCACGCTGCGTCGCATCCAGCTCGCCGGGCACAAGCCTCTCGGTCTGGTCGGCGGGTCCACCGGACTCATCGGCGATCCGCGCCCCACGGCAGAACGCACACTGAACACGCGTGAGACCGTCGAGGAGTGGGTCGGGCGCCTGCGTGCGCAGGTCGAGCGCTACCTCAGTTTCGAGGGTGACAACGCCGCCCGCATCGTGAACAACCTCGACTGGACGGCGCCGCTGAGCGCGATCGACTTCCTCCGGGAGATCGGCAAGTACTACCGCGTCGGCACGATGCTCAAGAAGGATGCGGTCGCCGCGCGGCTGAACTCCGATGAGGGCATCAGCTACACCGAGTTCAGCTACCAGATCCTGCAGGGGATGGATTACCTCGAGCTCTACCGCCAGTACGACTGCGTGTTGCAGACGGGTGGGTCCGACCAGTGGGGCAACCTCACCAGCGGGACGGATCTGATCCGTCGCGCAGAGGGATCGTCCGTGCATGCGATCGGGACGCCGCTGATCACCAACAGCGACGGCACGAAGTTCGGCAAGAGCGAGGGCAATGCGATCTGGCTCGACGCCGAGATGTGCAGCCCGTACCGGATGTACCAGTTCTGGCTGAGCACCGCGGATTCCGACGTCGTCGACCGCCTGAAGGTCTTCACGTTCCTGAGCCGCTCGGAGATCGAGGAGTACGCCGAACTCGTGGCGGCGGAGCCGTTCCGCCGCGCCGCCCAGAAGCGTCTCGCGCTCGAGGTGGTGGCGACCGTGCACGGCCTCGACGCGGCAGCGGCGGTGATCGCGGCATCCGAGGCTCTGTTCGGGCAGGGTGATCTGACCGCGCTGGACGCGGCAACGCTTCGCACCGCGCTGGAAGAGCTCCCGAACGCGACCATCGCCGCCGGCACCCCGGTGGTGGAGGTCCTGGTCGCGACCGGGCTGGTGCCGAGCATCTCCGAGGCGCGGCGGGCGATCGCGCAGAACGGTGTCACGCTCGACGGCAAGCGCGTCGAAGACGAGACTGCCACGGTCCAGGGGACACTGCCCGGGGGAGTGTCCGTAGTCCGTCGTGGCAAGAAGACCCTTGCCGGCGTGTTCCTCGGCTGAGCTTTCGCTCTTCGGATAGCAGAGACGGATGCCCTTCACTCCCAGTCACGCGCTCGTCGCGCTGCCGTTCATCCGGACGCCGCTGGTGCCGGCGGCGATCGCGATCGGTGCCATGACGCCGGATCTGCCGTTGTTCGTGCGCGGTGTCGGGCTGAACTACTCGTTCACCCACACGTTCGGCAACGTCCTGTGGACGGCACTGCTCGCGTTCGTCCTCTTCCTCATCTGGCGTGTGATCCTGCGTCCCGCAGTGCCGGAACTCGCGCCGCTGTGGCTGGCGCGTCGGCTGCCGGAGGACTGGAGCGAGGGCGGCGTCGAGGCCGCGGGTCGAGCCGTCGGCGTGGGGGAGAAGCGCTGGTACCCGGTGCTTCTCGCGGTGTCATTCCTGATCGGCGTGGCCTCGCACATCCTCTGGGATCTCTTCACGCATGAGGGTCGTGTCGGCGTGGAGTTGCTCCCCGGGCTCGATGCGATGTGGGGTCCGCTGCCCGGATTCAAGTGGCTCCAGCACGGGTCGAGCGTGATCGGCCTGCTCATCATCGGTGTCTGGGCGCTGCTGTGGCTGCGTCGGCGGGAAGCGCAAACGAGTGTGACTCAGTGGCTGCCGCAGGGAGTGCGCATCGCGTGGTGGGTCTCGCTTCCGGTGATCCTGGTCGCCGCGCTCATCTGGGGGATCATCGCGTTCGGCCCGATCGACGCGGAGTTCACCGTCCAGCATCTGGCCTATCGCGTGCTGCCTCCAGCATGTGCACTCTGGGGAGCGATCACGTTCGTGCTCTGCGTCGTCCTGGCGGTTCGCGGCCGTCGTCACCAGCTCGGCTGATCCGACCCCCAGGGGTGCGGAGCGTCGAATTCGAGACCGGTCATCGCCGGTCGCGAGGTCACGAGCGCTGTGCCGTCGACTTCGAACCGCGCCAGGTGCGGGCGGATGTCGAACTCGACTTCGCCGTGCGGTTCCCGGTCGCGCGGCATCCCGAGCAGTTCGGCGGCGATGCGACGGAGCGACGTGCCGGTGTACCAGGACCCCCCCTCGCGCATGCGGCGTTGCAGCAGCGTGGTCACCGCAGCGGCCAGCAGGTACCCGGCGCTGTGGTCGAGCGCCTGGGCGGGAAGCGTGCCTGGGCGGTCCCCGTCCGGTGACTCGATGAGCGCGATACCGGATGCCGCCTGCACGAGACTGTCGAAGCCCGCGCGATCGGGATGATCCACACCCCAGGCGCTGAGCTGGGCGACGACAAGATTCGGATACCGTTCGGCGAGCACAACCGGGTTAAGGCCGAGTCGGTCCAGGGCGACGGGGCGGTAGCCGAGCACCACGGCATCGGCGGCCGCGAGCAGTTCGTGCATCCGCTCGGTGCGCGCATCCAGGAGCGCCGAACGCTTGCCGTGTCCGGTGTCGAGGTGCTGCCACTCGGGCTCGGGCAGGTGCGGCGGGTCGATGCGCAGCACGTCGGCGCCGAGGAGGGCGAGCGTGCGGGTGCAGACGGGGCCGGCGATCACGCGGGTGAGGTCGAGCACGCGCATACCGGCGAGGGGAAGACGATCGTCTTGCGGCGCCGTCGCTCGTGAGTGGTGTGGGTGGCGACGTGCGGAGGTGGCGATGTGTCGGACCTCGAGAAGCGGAGCCGCTCGGAGGGCTCGATCAGCGGCGGGGTCCTCGGCGGACACGGCGACGGCGAGTCCACCGAGCCGAGTGATCGCCGCGACGGCATCAGCCGTGGTTCGCTCCTCGAGTGCGGCGTGGACCGCATCGGCGTCGGCGTCATCCTGCAGTCCGAGTGCGGTGCGCAGAGCGGCGGCGTGATGCGGGTAGTTCCCATGGGTCCTGACCCATCCGTCCGTGGTCCGCCAGAAGCCGGAGTAGGGCGACCACACCGGGGGAGCGCCGCCGTCGATCGCGAGCACTCGATCACTCCGGTAGGCGGTGGCCACGCGGTGCGGGTCGATGACCGTGGGAGAGAGCCCAGCGGCGAGCATGGCAGAGGCCACGCTGGCCCAGGCGATCTCGGCGGTCGCCAGCCTGGAGGGGAGCGGGACCGTCGCGTGAGTGTCGAGCGCTGGACCGACAGGAGGGAGATCGAGCAGGATCCTGACCCGATCGAGCAGAGCAGCCCCTGGACTGATGGTCGGGTCATCGGTGGGCGAGAGCATGGCCAGATCGTACTCTCGAGCGCTCCTGGCGGCGAAAATCAGGGCTGATCCGGAGTAAAGCACCGAGGGTGCCTGCACGACACGCCCGGGGTGTATGCCCCGATTTGCCAGAACCCCAGAACCCCCGTAACTTATTACTTGTTCGCCCCACAGGGAAGCGGAGGAGCCAAGAGCTTCACCCCCCTCAAGCGGAGAACCACTCCCGATCCACTCTCACTTGAGAGATCAGGCGCTTGCGTCTAGGATAGGGAATCCACCTCTTCTGCGGCTGTCATCAGCTGCGCTGCGGATCTCTGATTCGCACGGCGCGCCGATTTGACAAGCGGGACAGGGTGGGTAAGATAGAGAAGTTGCCCTGCGGGCCTGGCTGTGATGGCTGGGTCGTGGGAGCATCCGATCCTTGAGAACTCAACAGCGTGCACTTGTCAAATGCCAAATTATCCTCGTCTCCACTTCGGTGGGGGTGAGAATTCCTTTGGATCAAAGACCAACCTCCTTGTGGGGTTGGCAACGGATAAAGTCAGCAATGAATTTGTCTCTTTGGTCAG
>NZ_JAGGPG010000004.1:19371-557647 GCF_018613945.1 Microbacterium sp. ISL-59 | reverse complement strand
GCCGCGCGCTGTGCCGTCACCGACGCTCCGCCGACCGCGGCGAGCCCGAGCGACAGCGCGGCCGCGACCACCAGGACCCCCGCCGCAACCGCCGTGCCCGCCATCAGCGGCCTCCGTCGAGCGCGCAGCTCGACGCCCGCAGCGGCAGCCGCACCAGCGAGCCGATCGAGGCCTCGAACGTTGCCGTGACGCACACGAGGTCACCCGAGTGCGAAGACGAGATCCCTGCGCCGGGGACGGCCGCGCCCACCACGCGCTGCGCGGCGTCCGCCCCCTCGCCGCGGCCGAGGAGACGGGCCGCATCCGCCGAGGCGTCCTGCAGCGCCACCTGACGTGACGCTGCGCCGAGCGCGCCGGCACCGAGCAGGAGCGCCAGCACCACGGCGGGCAGCCCGAGAGCGAGTTCTGCGGCGACGGAGCCTCGCTCCCCCACCCCGGCGCGACCGGCGCCGCTCCTGCGGACGCGCATCACGACACGGTGAGGGCTCGCCGGACGAGATCCGTCAGGATGCCGCGAACCTCGTCAGATCGCATGATGACGACCAGGAGCCCTGCGAACGCCACGGCAGCCATCGTGGTGATCGCGTATTCGGCGGTGGCCGCGCCGGTGTCATCGCCGAACAGCGCAGCCGCACGGCGCCGGTCGAGTCGGGGGATCTGGATCATGGTGTACCTCTTTCTCTGTGATGCCTTCGCATCGGTTGGTCGGTCTCCGCAGGTTGCTGGGCACTCGCTCACAGGGGCAGCGGTGTCGAGGCCAGGACGCTGAGCAGCATCGGCGCCACGCCGAGCAGGAGGAATGCGGGCAGGGTGCACACGCCGAGGGGGATGAGCAGTCGCGTCGAGAGCTTCGCCGCGCGCAAGCGGCCGTTCACGCGCGCGACATGCCGATCCTGCGCTGCGGAGGCTCGAAGGAGCTCCGCAGCGGGCACGCCGGCTGCACGGGACAGCTCCAGCACAGACCGGATGCTCTCTTCGGTCCCTCCGCCGGCCGAGCTCTCGGCGACGAGGCGGAGTGCGCGGTCGATCGAAGCGCCCCCGGAGAGTGCGACGGCCACGAGTTCCGCCCGCATGCCCGGCGTGCCCGGCGCAGGCGCGGCGCGACGAAGCAGCCGCCGCGTCCACAGTCGCGCCGCGAGCACGAGCAGCAGACCCGCGACCACGCAGGCGGCACCGAGCGGATTGCCGACGATGACGCCGATGGTGTCGAAGCCGAGCGCGAAGCCGAGAAGGAGTCCGGCGAGCGGCATCCACAGCAGCAGACGCGCCGTTCCCGCGGGCTCTGCGAGTGCGATGCGCACGTCGTCGGCGGCGGACGCGGCGTCGCGCAGAGATTCGGCGATGATCCTGAGCACCTCCGCAAGCGGTGCGCCGACGGTGGTGGCGATCTCCCACGCGGCCGCGAGGTCTACCCAGGCCCCGCCCTCTGCCTCGATGGCGTCGAGGAGGGGAACGCCTCCTTCGACCCGTTCGGTCACGGCCAGCGCGTGCGGATCACCGATGTCGGCGAGGTGCCGCCAGGCGACGACCGGCACCGCTCCCGCCTGCAGCAGGACGGCCAGGGTCTGCACCGAGGTCGCGGCATCGCTCGCCCCGCCCCACTCGCAGGGGGCGCAGGACGACGCCGGATCACCACGGCGTCACCTCCTCGATGTCCAGCCGGTCGCCCATCATCACGAGCCGGCCGGCCTGGCGGATCCGACGGATGCCCCCGGGCGCGCGGTCGAGATGCAGCACCACGGTGAACGCGCTCACCGCCTGCCGCGCGAGGGCGACCGCGTCCATTCCCGCCAGCGCGCCGAGGGCCTCGAGCCGGGCCGGCACGTCGCGGAGCCCGCTGGCGTGCATCGTGCCGGCGCCGCCGTCGTGTCCTGTGTTGAGCGCGGTGAGCAGCTCTCGGACCTCTTCCCCGCGGCATTCGCCCACCACCAGACGGTCCGGCCGCATCCGCAGCGACTCGCGCACCAACCGAGCGAGCGTGATCCCTCCCGCTCCCTCGACATTCGCCTGACGCGCCTCGAGTGCGACGTGATGCGGGTGGCGCGGACGGAGCTCTGCGACATCTTCGATCGTGACGATGCGCTCGGTCGCCGGGACCTCGGAAAGCAACGCGGACAGGAGCGTCGTCTTGCCCGTTCCGGTGCCACCGGTGATGAGGATGTTGGCCCGCTCGGCCACCAGGCCGAGGAGCCAGGCCTGCTGGCGTGCGCCGAAGGATCCGAGCGCGGCAAGCGCCTCGAGGTCGGCCGCCCGCACTCGAGGGATGCGAATGGAGAGTGCGGTGCCCGTCGTCGCGATCGGAGCGAGGACGGCATGCACCCGGATGCCGGAATCGAGACGGACGTCGACGCACGGAGCCTGGTCGTCGAGATGGCGCCCGCCCAGGCCGACGAGGGCGACGGCGAGGTCGCGGACCTCCCGCTCCGATGCCCGCCATCCGCTCACCGGATCGGCACCGCTGCCCCGGTCGACGAACAGACCCGCCGGGCCGTTGACGAAGACATCGGTCACAGCGTCGTCGACGTGCGCGAGGAGCGGACCGAAGGCGGGGTCAAGGCGCAGCGGCTCGCCAGCGGCATCCGTCGCACCGCTGACAGGTGCCGCGCCGCGGGGCTGGATGACGAAGGAATCGGGCATACCGCGAAGGTAGGCGGCACGAACGGCCCGGGTGATCGGATACGCCACCGAGGCTCAGGCGCTGTGCACAAGCCCCACGGTCGCCGGCCGGTGCAGGAGACGGACAGGCCCCGCCGCCGAAACCGGGAGCGCTCCCAACGGAATGGGCGGCATCTCACGGGGGGAATGAGATGCCGCCCACGGCGATACCCGATTGGGGGAAACGGGCACGCCAAGGCCGGAATGAGATTTCGGCTGTCGTCGAGTGTACGCAAGGCAACCGTCCTGACAAAACCCGTACGACTACCGACTTTCGGCAGTATGCGATGCGTGGCCGCGCGGATAGATTCGCCCTGACCGGGCCGTCCACCCCCACGGCCCTGCTCGAACGACCCGAATGCCGCAAAGGAGCGCCTGCCGATGAGCAGCCAGATCGACCACCTTCTCGACGAGACCCGGCGGTTCGCACCGTCGGAGGAATTCGTCGCCCAGACCATCTCATCGCCCGAACTCTACGAACGCGCCGCGGCCGATCGCGAGGCGTTCTGGGGCGAGCAGTCCCGCGAGCTGGTGCACTGGCACAAGCCGTTCACGCAGGTTCTCGACTGGACGAACCCGCCATTCGCCAAGTGGTTCGACGACGGCGAGCTGAACGTGGCGTACAACTGCCTCGACCGTCACGTCGAAGCGGGGAACGGCGACCGGGTCGCGCTGCACTGGGAGGGTGAGCCCGGGGATTCCCGGCGCATCACCTACGCCGAGCTGACCGCAGAGGTCAAGCGGGTCGCCAACGTCCTCGAAGGACTCGGCATCGGGCAGGGCGACCGCGTCGCGATCTACCTGCCCATGATCCCGGAGGCGATCGCCTCGATGCTCGCCGTCGCCCGCGTCGGTGCGATCCACTCCGTGGTGTTCGGCGGATTCAGCGCCGACAGCCTCCGCTCACGCATCGACGACGCGGGAGCGAAGCTCGTCATCACCGCTGACGGCGGCTACCGCAAGGGCCGCGTCTCCGCCCTGAAGCCCGCCGTGGATCAGGCGCTGACCGACCGCGGCGAGGGCGAGCAGCAGACCGTCGAACACGTCCTGGTGGTCCGTCGTGGAGAGAACGAGGTGGACTGGGTCGAGGGGCGCGACCTGTGGTGGCACGATGTGGTTCCGGCGGCGTCCGCCGAGCACACGGCCCAGGCCTTCCCCGCGGAGAACCCGCTGTTCATCCTCTACACCTCGGGAACCACCGGGAAACCCAAGGGCATCCTGCACACCTCGGGTGGCTACCTCACCCAGGTCGCGTACTCGCACAAGTACGTGTTCGACCTGCACCCGGAGACCGACGTCTTCTGGTGCACGGCCGACATCGGGTGGATCACCGGACACAGCTACGTCACCTACGGTCCGCTCGCGAACGGCGCCACCCAGGTGCTCTACGAAGGCACACCGGATGCTCCGCACCCCGGGCGCTGGTGGGAGATCATCGAGAAGTACAAGGTCTCGATCTTCTACACCGCGCCGACGGCGATCCGCTCGTTCATGAAGATCGGCCGCAGCGTGCCGCAGAAGTTCGACCTGTCGTCGCTGCGCCTGCTCGGTTCGGTGGGTGAGCCCATCAACCCCGAGGCCTGGATGTGGTACCGCGAGGTCATCGGCGCCGGCAAGACGCCGATCGTCGACACGTGGTGGCAGACCGAGACCGGAGCGATCATGGTCTCGGCCCTCCCCGGTGTGACCGAGACCAAGCCCGGATCCGCGCAGGTTCCGCTCCCGGGGATCTCGATCGATGTCGTCGATGAGCAGGGCGTCGAGGTCGGCAACGGCAACGGCGGGCTGCTCGTGATCACCGATCCCTGGCCGAGCATGCTGCGCGGCATCTGGGGCGACCCGGAGCGCTACCGCGAGACGTACTGGGAGAAGTTCGAGGACCAGGGCTACTACTTCGCGGGCGACGGGGCCCGCCTCGACGAGGATGGCGACCTGTGGCTGCTCGGCCGCGTCGACGACGTCATGAACGTCTCGGGGCACCGTCTCTCCACGGCGGAGATCGAGTCGTCGCTGGTCGCGCACGAAGCGACCGCCGAGGCCGCCGTGGTCGGCGCGTCGGACGAGACGACCGGACAGGCGGTCGTGGCCTTCGTCATCATCAAGGAGAGCTACCTCGCCGAGCACGAGCCCGCGGGCCTCGCCCAGCTGCTGCGCCTGTGGGTCGGAGCGCAGATCGGGGCGATCGCCCGCCCGCGCGACGTGTACATCGTGGGCGAGCTGCCGAAGACCCGCTCCGGCAAGATCATGCGGCGCCTGCTGCGCGACGTCGCCGAAGGCCGCGAGGTCGGGGACACGACGACGCTGGCCGACACCGCGGTGATGAGCATCATCTCGGCGCAGGTCAAGTAGGACTCCCCCGCAGACGAAGAACGCGCCTTCCCGATCCGGGGAGGCGCGTTCTTCGTTTACGGCACGGATGCGCCGGACGGTCGGATGCTCAGGCGAGGATGAAGGTCACCTCGACCTCGACCGGGCTGCCGAGCGGAAGCTCCGCGACCCCAACGGCCGCACGAGCGTGACGCCCTGCCTCGCCGAAGATCTCGCCGAGGACCTCGCTGGCGCCGTTGATGACGCCGGGCTGACCCGTGAAGTCTGCGGCGGAGGCGACGAAGCCACCCACGCGGAGCACTCCGCCGATGCGGTCGACGCCGCCCGCGGCATCCGCCGCCGCAGCGAGGGCGTTCAGCGCACAGGTGCGCGCGTACGCCTTCGCGTCTTCCGCCGAGACCTCGGCGTCGACCTTGCCGACGGCGGGGAGCGCACCGGAGACGAACGGGAGCTGGCCCGAGGTGTAGACGAGACCGCTGTGCACGACCGCCGGGACGTAGGCCGCGACGGGAGCGGCGACCGCGGGCAGATCGATGCCGAGTTCGGCCAGGCGAGCAGAGACGCTCATGCCTGGCCTCCCTCGAACTGACGGGCGGCCTGCTCCGCGGCGGCGAGGCCGGCATTGGCGGAGGCATCCGCGTTCACCGGACGCTTCAGGTAGGCGACGAGACCGCCTTCGGGACCCTGCACGACCTGCACGAGCTCCCAGCCCTGCTTGCCCCAGTTGTTGAGGATGGCTGCCGTGTTGTGGATCAGCAGCGGCGTGGTGAGGTACTCCCACGTGGTCATGGCACTCCTGTCGATCGGGGCGCGACACCGTGATTGCGGGCCGGCTCGTCAAAGGTGGTATTCAGGGAACTCCCCTACGATCAAGCGTATGCCCCAAAAGAATCGCACGGTGAGAGGCGTGCTCGGCGGTCTCGTCGGGCTCGTCGGCTTGAGCGCCGTCGCCGGCCTCCTGGTCGCTGCCAGTGTCACGCCCGTCCTCACCATGACCGGTCTCGCCGGCAGCCAGGCACTCACTCTCTTCGACCAGCTGCCCGAGAACCTCAACCCGGGTACGCCGATGGAGCAGTCGACCATCTACGCCACAGACAACGGCAAGCCGGTCGCGCTCGCCTCGTTCTACGAGCAGAACCGCATCCCGGTCACGTACGAGCAGGTGTCTCCCACGCTGTACGACGCCATCCTCTCCAGTGAGGACAAGAGCTTCTACAGCCACGGCGGCGTCAACCTCGGCGCGACCGTGAAGGCCCTCATCGACAACGTCCGAGGCACCTCCAGCCGCGGTGCTTCCACGATCAGCCAGCAGTACGTGAAGAACGTGCTGATCCAGGAGTGCGAGCAGGACGTCGACCGGAACTCCGAGACGTACACCGACGACCTCCGCAAGTGCTTCGATGACGCGACCAACGCCAGCGGCAACGAGGGCATCGAACGCAAGCTGCAGGAGATGCGCTACGCGATCCAGGTCGAGAAGGACTTCTCGAAGAACGACATCCTGCTCGGATACCTGAACATCGCGAACTTCGGCGGCACCGTGTACGGCATTGAGGCCGCATCGAAGTACTACTTCAGCACGAGCGCCGCGAACCTCACGGTCGCGCAGGCAGCGACCTTGGCCGGCATCGTGCAGAACCCCAACACGTACCGCATCGACATGCCGCAGGGCACCACGACGAACCAGGACGGCGAGGCGCTGAACACCGCCGAGAGCGGCTACTCGCTCACGAAGGACCGTCGCCACTACGTGCTGGGCCGCATGCTCGCCGACGGCAAGATCACCCAGGCGCAGTATGACGAGGCGGATGCGTCCGAGATCACACCGACGCTGACGCAGCCCACGCAGGGCTGTGCGGCGGCCGGTCTCAACGCGTACTTCTGCCAGTACGTGCGATCGATCGTGCTCGACGACGAAGCCTTCGGCAAGACTCCTCAGGAGCGCGCCGACCTGCTCCGTCGCGGCGGCCTGAAGATCTACACCTCGCTGGACTACCGCATTCAGAACCCGGCGGCACAGACGATGAGCGAGATCGTTCCGGCCAACTACGACAACGACTACTTCGGCGCTGCGGGCGTCTCGATCGAGGTCGGCACCGGTCGCATCCTGTCGATCACGCAGAACACGCGGTTCGACGAGACCACCACCGATGATCTCGGCAAGACCTCGCTCGTCTTCGCCGGCGACCAGAAGCACGGCAACTCCGGCGGCTTCCAGGTCGGCTCGGTGTACAAGCTCTTCACGCTGATCGACTGGCTCGAGAAGGGGCACTCCGTCAACGAGGTGCTCAACGGTCGCGTGCAGACGAACTTGAAGATCCCCGTCTGCGAGAGCCCGCAGAGCACGAACACCAAGGAGATCGGCAACTTCGGCGGCGGTGGCGGCAGGACCGGGAGCGTGATGGACTTCACGCGGCAGTCGCTGAACAGCGGCTACTTCGCGATGGCATCCAAACTCGACATCTGCGACATCAATAAGGTCGCCGACCGGATGGGTGTCACGCTCGCCAGCGGCAAGAAGGTCACCGAAGAGAACGTGCCGTACGACGTGCTCGGCCCGAAGAACATCTCCCCCATCGCCATGGCGAACGCCTATGCCACAGTCGCGAGCGGCGGCAAGTACTGCACCCCGCGCGCGATCGACCGCGTGGTCGGCCCCGACGGCAAGGACCGCGAGCTTCCGGCCGCCTCGTGCACCGACGGCGTGCTCGCCCCTGAGGTCGCGGCGACGGCCGCGTACGCGCTCAAGGGAGTGATGGACTCGGGCGGCACCGGTCAGAACGCCAACCCGTTCGACGGCACGCCGCTGATCGGCAAGACCGGGACGCACGACCGCTGGTCGACCATGATGATCGAGTCCAGCACCAAGGTCACCACGGCGGTCTGGGCGGGCCGCTGGAAGGGGCAGTCGGACATCTACCAGAAGTGGGCCGGGAACTACCAGCTCAACAACATGCGCTATCCGCTGGCCAAGGCCGCGCAGGCCGCCGCCAACGAGGTGTACGAGGGAGGCGCCTTCCCCCGTCCGGACGACAAGCTGATCCGTCGGGTGGTGGTCGACGTCCCGAACGTCGTCGGCATGACGCTGGAGGAAGCGGAATCGACCCTCAAGAGCAACGGCTTCGGCGTGTCCGTCGGTGCCGCTGTCGACAGCGACAAGCCGACCAACATCGTTGTAGCGCAGGATCCCTCCGGGCAGACGGCGGGCGGGTCGACCATAACGATCTCGCCCAGCAACGGCCAGGGCACCACGGTTCCGGCCAACCTCGTCGGCATGTCGCCAGCGCAGGCATCTGCCGCTCTACAGTCTGCGGGCTTCACGTCGTTCGACTTCGACAACTCGTGCACCCCGCCGACGGCGGTGGTGTCCTCCACGGACCCGGCACCCGGCACGGCGACCAGCAAGTCCACCGCTGTCACCGTGACGTGCAAGTGACCACTCGCGGTGCCGCGCACCCGGCCCTCATCGCGCTCGGCGCGGTGGGGGCCGTCGGTGCCGCCGCAGCCGTCTGGGGCATCGGCATCGAGCGCTACCTGTTCACGGTGCGCGAGGCGACGGCATCCGCGCTCCCGCCCGGTTCGGCCCCCTTGCGCATCCTGCACGTCTCGGACGCGCACATGGCACCCTGGCAGCACCGCAAGCAGGACTGGCTGGCGTCGCTCGCCGAGCTGAAGCCCGATCTCGTCGTCAACACCGGCGACAATCTCGGGCACGCGAACGGTCTGGAAGGCATCCGACGGGCGTTCGATCCGCTCGCGGGCATCCCTGGAGTGTTCGTGCACGGGTCGAACGATATGACCGCGCCGTCTCCGCGCAATCCTTTGCGCTACTTCCTCGGTCCGTCCAAGAAGCAGCCCGAGCCGGAGCACCTCGACACCGCGGCGATGGACCGGTACTTCACCGACGAGCTCGGGTGGACCGACCTCAACAACGCCGCGGCGCGGCTCACCCTCGCCGGCACTCCGGTCGACCTCTTCGGCGTGAACGACGCCCACCGCGACTGGGACCGCCTCGATGTGCTGCCGGACGCCATCGGCGCGCTCGGTCAGCGCGACGCCGGCACACCGATGCTGGGCGTCACCCACGCGCCGTACCAGCGCGTGCTCAACGTATTCATCGACCTGGGCGCCGACGCGATCCTCGGCGGTCACACCCACGGCGGCCAGGTCTGCCTCCCCGGTTACGGCGCCCTCGTGGCCAACTGCGACATCCCCCTCAAGCAGGCCAAGGGACTGAGCACGTGGTCGCACGACGGCCGCACGGTGCCGCTCAACGTCAGCGCCGGTTGCGGACACTCGATCTACGCGCCGGTCCGCTTCGCCTGCCGCCCCGAGGCCACGCTGCTCACGCTCACCGCGCGGGACTGATCGCCGGCTCGATTCGGCGCACGGAGCATTTCCCTGTAGACTCGGAGGGTTGCAAACGGGGTGTGGCGCAGCTTGGTAGCGCGCTTCGTTCGGGACGAAGAGGTCGCAGGTTCAAATCCTGTCACCCCGACCAGTGACAAGAGAAGGCCGCCCCCGCCGGGGCGGCCTTCTCTGTATCGGGCACGTGCACGAAGGGGAAGGGGACGCATGGAGTCGCTCCTTCCACCACCGCGCCGGTTCACCCGCCTGTGGGCCCTCGCGCTCGGCATCCCGTTCCTCCTGGGCCTTGCCGCTCTGACCCTGACACCGTCGCGGATCGAACGGGCGATGCCCAACCTGCTCGACCTGGTCCTCGGCACGGCGCACCGCCTCGGATGGGAATCTCTCGACTTCACCCGGCTCGAGATCATCGCGAACATCCTGGTGTTCGTGCCCGTCGGCATCCTCGCCTTCGTCCTGCTCCCCCGTCGGGTGTGGCCTCTCGCTCTGCTGGTCGGGCCGCTCCTGTCGCTCGGGATCGAGACCGCGCAGCGTGTGGCCCTCCCCCATCGCGCCGCCACCGTCACCGACATCGTGGCCAACTCGACCGGCGCGTTCGTCGGCGTCGTGTTCGCCGTCCTCTGCACCCTGCTGCTCGCTTCACGACCCTCCCAGCGGCCACCTTCTAGGCTGGAGACATCATGACCGCGCCCACACTCGTCGCCTTCGATCTCGATGACACGCTCGCCCCTTCCAAGGGCCTGATCGACCCGCGAATCGCGGCGCTGCTGCGCAGCCTGCTGCGCTCCGTCGACGTCGCCATCATCTCCGGCGGCAACGAGGCGCAGTTCCGCAGTCAAGTGCTCGCACGCCTCGGCGATGCGGATGCCGCCGACCTCGCCCGCCTGCACCTGCTGCCGACCTGCGGCACCCGCTACCTCCGGTACGACGGCTCCGATTTCGCCCCCGTGTACGCGCACGACCTCAGCGACGAGGACAAGCAGGCCGCGTTGACAGCGCTCCGCGAAGAGGCCGAACGCCTGGGACTGTGGGAGGCCGAGCCCTGGGGAGAGATCCTCGAGGACCGTGGCTCTCAGATCACGTTCTCTGCGCTGGGTCAGCGCGCGCCGCGCGAGGCGAAGCACGACTGGGATCCCGCGGGCACCAAGCGTGCGGCTCTGCGCGCCGCCGTCGCCGCTCGCCTTCCCGGACTCGAGGTGCGCTCCGGCGGATCGACGTCCATCGACATCACGCAGGCCGGCATCGACAAGGCCTTCGGGATGCGGCAGCTCGCCGAGCACACCGGCATCCCTCTCACCGAGATGCTGTTCTACGGCGACCGCCTCGACGAGGGCGGGAACGACTACCCGGTCCTCGCCATCGGCGTGCCCTCCGTGGCTGTCGACGGCTGGGAAGACACGGCGGAAAAGCTCGACGGTCTCCTGCTGACGCTCTGACCTCGGAGGCGTCCTGCGACGCTCTGTCGCGCCCTGGTCCTAACATGGCGTCATGGATGCCCTGCTGATCGTCATCATCACCGCCGCGGCCGCCAGCGCCGTGTGCTGGATCCTCTCCCTGATCACACGCGACACCTCGTGGGTCGATCGGGCATGGTCGATCGTTCCCGTCGTCTACGTGTGGATCTTCGTGGCCGGCGCCTTCGCGAACGGCGACGGCTCCGCACGTATCGTGCTCATGGGGGTGCTGGCGACCGCCTGGGGCGCACGCTTGACCTTCAACTTCGCGCGCAAGGGCGGCTACACGGGCGTGGAGGACTACCGGTGGGCGATCCTGCGCGGACGCATGCGTCCGTGGCAGTTCCAGGTCTTCAACGTGCTGTTCATCATCGGATACCAGATGACGCTGCTCGTGCTCATCACGCTGCCCGCCCTGGTCGCGGCGGAGCATCCCGCAGCCCTCACCGGGTGGGACGCGCTGTTCGTCGCTGCGTTCCTCGCGTTCCTCGTCGGCGAGACCGTGGCCGATCAGCAGCAGTGGCACTTCCACCAGCGCAAGAAGCAGGCAGGCGGCACGCTCGCCCCGGGATTCCTGACGACGGGGCTGTTCCGCTTCAGCCGCCACCCGAACTTCTTCTTCGAGCAGGCGCAGTGGTGGGCCTTCTATGCCATCGGAGCGACGGCAGCGGTCGCCGGCGGTGCGGGCTTCGTCGGCGGCGCGCTCAACCCGACCATCATCGGCCCCGCCTTGCTGACCGTGCTGTTCATCGGGTCGACCATCTTCACGGAGTCGATCACCGCATCCAAGTACCCGGCCTACGCCGAGTACCGGCGTGCGACCTCGATGCTCATCCCCTGGCCGCCGCGCGCTCGCGCGGTGGCTCCGCAGTCCTGAGACGGCGGAGCCACCGCGGGGTGGACGCGATCAGCGCGTGCGCGCCTCGGCGTTCGCGCGGGCGACCGGCACCAGACGGGTGAGCTGGGTGACGTGGCCCGGCTCGAGCTCGGCCAGCGACGAGACGCCCAGCAGCCGCATCGTGCGCTCGATCTCGCTGCGCAGGATGGCGATCGTGCGGTCGACACCCTGGCGTCCACCGGCCATGAGCCCGTAGAGGTACGCGCGACCGATGAGCGTGAAGTCGGCTCCGAGCGCGACCGCCGCGACGATGTCGGCGCCGTTCATGATGCCGGTGTCGATCATGACGGTGAAGTCGTCGCCGACAGCCCGCCGCACCTCGGGCAGCAGGTGGAACGGGATGGGCGCGCGATCGAGCTGGCGCCCACCGTGGTTCGACAGGACGATGCCGTCGACGCCCGCATCCCGCAGGCGCACGGAGTCCTCGACGTTCTGCACGCCCTTGATCACGATCTTGCCGGGCCAGATGTCACGGATGACGGCGAGGTCGTCGTAGCTGATCGTCGGATCCATCGCCGCATCCAGCAGCTCGCCGACCGTGCCGCCGGTGGTGCTCAGCGACGCGAACTCGAGCTTGGGGGTGGTGAGGAAGTCGAACCACCACCACGGACGCGGGATCGCGTTGATGATCGTGCCGAGCGTCAGCTGCGGAGGGATGCTGAAGCCGTTGCGCTTGTCGCGCAGACGAGCACCGGCGACGGGGGTGTCGACCGTGAACTGCAGCGTGTCGAAGCCGGCGGCGGCCGCGCGGCGGGTGAGCTCGTAGGAGATCTCGCGATCGCGCATCACGTACAGCTGGAACCAGTTGCGGCCGTGCGGATTCGCGGCCTTCACGCCCTCGATCGACGTCGTGCCGAGTGTGGAAAGCGTGAACGGGATGCCGGCGGCGGCCGCGGCACCGGCTCCAGCGACCTCCCCTTCGGTCTGCATCAGACGCGTGAACCCGGTGGGCGCGATGCCGAACGGCAGGGCCGACGGGCCTCCGAGGATCTCGGTGCTCGTGTCGACATCGGGTGCCGGACGCAGGATGCCGGGGTGGAACTCGACGTCTTGGAAAGCCTGGCGTGCTCGGGTGAGCGAGAGCTCGCCCTCGGCCGCACCGTCGGTGTAGTCGAACGCAGCCTTGGGAGTGCGCCGCTTGGCGATCAGACGCAGGTCGTCGATGGTCAGCGCGGCGTCGAGGCGACGCTTGCGGCCGTCGAGCTCGGGCTTCTTGAACTTCATGAGGTCGAGGAGTTCGACGGGATTCGGGAGCTGGCGCTGCACCATGATGTGCCTCTCAGTTCTGAGGGTGGATGTCGCGGGTGAGCCCCGCGGACGTGTAGTAACCGGTGATGTGCGTGCGGACGAGCGTTCGCGCAGTCTCGACATCTGCGGCATCGATCGCGGCGACGAGTGCGTGGTGCTCGGCGCGGAGCCTGGTCGCCATCGACTCCCAGTCCGGGATCGCGGCGACTCCTGCCTGCACGTACGACTCGATCGAGGAACGCAGGCCCGCCATCATCGCGGCGATGACCGTGTTCCCGCTGGCTTCCGCGAGCGAGAGGTGCAACTGGGCGTCGAGGGCGAGGAACTCCCCGGCGGAGAGGCCGACGGCATCCATCGCGGCGAGGAGCTCGTGAGCGCGCACGGTGTCGCGATCGGGGGATGCGGCCATCGCCGTGACGACCGCGTCTTCGAGGACGAGGCGGGTGCGCACGACATCATCCAGCGGAAACCCCTGAGCCGCCACCTGCAGCCGCAGCAGCGCCGACATGCCGCCGGTCGGGGTGGCGATGACGATGGCACCGGACTGGGGGCCGGAACCGGTCGCGGTGCGGATGAGTCCCATCACCTCGAGCACGCGGAACGCCTCGCGCACACTGGACCTGCCGACGCCCAGCTCGGTCGCGAGATCGCGCTCCGAGGGCAGCCGATCACCGGGGCCGAGTCGACCGTCGAGCAGGTCGCGCTCGATGTGCTCGAGCACGAGCTGCCAGGCGCGCGCCGGTTGGTCGCTCATCGATCCTCCTGTGGTCTGACCACAGATTAGCGCGTGTGGTCTGACCACGCAAACAGGCGCGCTCGATCACCCCGCTGCGCGCACTGCGGGGTGGGGGCACGCGGGGATCAGCCCAGGCGGCCGCCGGACTCCTCGAGGTAGCAGGTGCCGCACAGGGACTCGTACGTCGTCAGCTCCGGCGAGGCCGACCCGATAGCGCCCTCGTCGATCGCGACCTGGTCGCCGTCGAACACGAAGCGCCCGCCGACGACGCGGCCGTTGAACACGGCCTTCCGCCCGCACCGACAGATCGTCTTGAGCTCCTCCAGCGAGTGCGCGATCGCGAGCAGTCGCGCGGAACCGGGAAACGCATGCGTGAGGAAGTCGTTGCGGATGCCGTACGCCATGACCGGGATCCCGTCCTCCACCGCGATGCGGAAGAGATCGTCGACCTGCGCCGGTGTGAGGAACTGCGCCTCGTCGATGAGGAGGCACGCGACGTCGGTCGGCCCCGCGGGGAGCAACTCGTCGTCCGATGAATGCTGCATCCGCGCGCGGTGCTCGGCGAAGAGCACTCGGGCGTCGTCGTCGGGGCCGATCAGGAAGTCGACCTGACGGGTGACGCCGAGCCGACTCTCGATCTCGGATGCGCCCTTGGTGTCGATCGCCGGCTTCGCGAGCAGCACATGCTGGCCGCGCTCCTCGTAGTTGTAGGCAGCCTGGAGCAGCGAGGTCGACTTGCCCGAGTTCATCGCGCCGTAGCGGAAGTAGAGCTTCGCCACGGTCCGGACTCAGACGTTGATGCCGAGGGTGGCGGCGGTCGCCTCGGTGTACTGCTCCGCGAGCGCCGCATCCGTGTTCAGCTTCTCGCCGAAGGTGGGGATCAGGGCACGGAGTTCGGGCTCCCAGTGCGGATACTCGTCCGGGAAGCAGGCCTTGAGCAGCTGGAGCATGATCGGAACCGCTGTCGAAGCTCCCGGAGAGGCACCGAGGAGCCCGGCGATCGAGCCGTCTGCCGACGAGACGACCTCCGTGCCGAACTGCAGGATGCCGCCCTTCTTCGGGTCTTTCTTCATCACCTGAGCGCGCTGACCGGCGTCGATGAGGGTCCAGTCCTCGTCCTTGGCGGTCGGCATGAAGGTGCGAAGGCTGTCGACCTTCTTGGCGTGGTTCTTCAGCAGCTCGCCGACCAGGTACGTGATCAGGTCGGGGTTCTTCACGGCGACCTGCAGCATCGGCAGCAGGTTGTGCGGACGCACCTGCGAGACGATGTCGAGCATCGATCCGTTCTTGAGGAACTTGGGGCTGAACGTCGCGAAGGGTCCGAACATGAGCGACGACTCGCCACCGACGACGCGGGTGTCGAGGTGCGGAACCGACATCGGCGGAGCGCCGACGGATGCCTGCGAGTAGACCTTCGCCTTGTGCTGGGCGACGACCTTCGGGTTCGTGGTCTTGAGGAACTGGCCGCCGATCGGGAAGACTCCGTAGCCCTTGATCTCGGGAATGCCGGAATTCTGCAGCAGCTTGAGTGCCCAGCCGCCCGCACCGACGAACACGAAGCGTGCCTTGACCTCGTTCGGGGTGCGACCGATGGTCGTGCGGTACTTGACCAGCCAGCCGCCGTCCTTCTGCTTCTTGAGGCTGCGCACCTCGTGATTCGTGCGCAGCGTGACACCCGATTCGGTCAGGTGGTCGAAGAGCTGGTGCGTCAGGGCTCCGAAGTCGACGTCGGTGCCGGCCGGCACGCGCGTCGCGGCGAACGGCTCACCCTTGCGGCGCTGCTGCATGAGCAGCGGCGCCCACTGGTTGATGACACGGGAGTCTTCGCTGTACTCGATGCCGGCGAACAGCGGCTGCTCCTTGAGCACCTCGTAGCGGGCCTTGAGGTACGCGACATCCTTCTCGCCGCGGACGAAGGTCATGTGCGGAGTCGCGTTGATGAAGGTCGACGGCGCGTCGAGCACGCCCTTCTCGACCAGCGACGACCAGAACTGCCGGCTCTGCTGGAACTGCTCGTTGATCGACACGGCCTTGGCGGGGTCGAGCGGAGCGTCGCCCTGCTGCGGCATGTAGTTCAGCTCGCACAGGGCGGCGTGCCCCGTGCCGGCGTTGTTCCACGGGTTCGAGCTCTCCTGAGCCACATCGGAGAGTCGCTCGAAGGCGACGATCTTCCACTCCGGCTGCAGCTCATGCAGGAGAGTACCCAGGGTGGCGCTCATGATGCCACCGCCGATCAGGACGACATCGACGTTTTCTGTCACCGAACCAGTCTAGTTCGCGGGCACGCCGTCGCAGACCATACGACCGACCTTGCCAGACCGGTTCCACATGGCGGGGATACCGTCAGGCTATGACCAGGCGCTCCGCGAGGACCTCGGCGATCTGCACGGCGTTCAGCGCGGCACCCTTTCGCAGGTTGTCGTTGCTGATGAAGAGGACGAGCCCCTTGCCCTCAGCTGCCGACTGGTCGGCACGGATGCGTCCGACGAAGCTCGGGTCCTTGCCCGCCGCCTGCAGCGGGGTCGGAACCTCATCGAGTACGACGCCGGGAGCCGCGCTCAGGACCTCGCGGGCACGCTCGGGCGTGATGTCGCGGGCGAACTCGACGTTGATCGACAGCGAGTGACCGGTGAAGACCGGGACGCGCACGCAGGTGCCCGCCACGCGGAGGCCGGGGAGTTCGAGGATCTTGCGGCTCTCGTTGCGGAGCTTCTTCTCTTCGTCGGTCTCGTTGTCTCCGTCGTCGACGAGGTTGCCGGCGAACGGGATCACATCGAACGCGATCGGCGCGACGTACTTCTCGGGCTCGGGGAAGTCGACCGCCGAGCCGTCGTGCACCAGGCGCAGGGTGTCGCCCTGAGCGAGCACGCCCTCGACCTGGCCGAGCAGCTCCTGCGCACCGGCGAGACCGGAACCGGAGACCGCCTGGTAGGTCGACACGATCAGACGCTCGAGGCCCGCCTCGGCGTCCAGCGCCTTCAGCACCGGCATCGCGGCCATCGTGGTGCAGTTCGGGTTCGCGATGATGCCCTTGGGGCGCTCGTCGATCGCGTGCGGGTTCACTTCGCTGACGACGAGCGGAACCTCGGGGTCCATGCGCCAGGCGCTGGAGTTGTCGACGACCACGGCACCGGCAGCGGCGAAACGCGGAGCGTAGGCACGGCTCGCCGTGGCCCCGGCCGAGAACAGGGCGATGTCGATGCCCGCGGCATCCGCCGTCTCGACGTCTTCGACGATGACGGTCGCGCCACCGAATTCGATCGCGGTGCCGGCGGAACGTGCGGAGGAGAACAGGCGCAGGTCGCGGATCGGGAACGACCGCTCGGCGAGAATCTCGCGCATCACGGTGCCCACCTGGCCGGTGGCGCCGACGATGGCGATGGAGAGTCCTGATTCGGAGATGCGGGTCATGATGTTCCTTGGCGTCGTGCGGTGCGGCGTACGAGGCTTCGGGCGCGGCGTCGGGATGCGGATGCTGCGCCTGGCGCCGGTGTCAGGGTTTCGGTGAGTCTACCGCGGTCCGGGGCGATGCGGATGCTGCGCTCCACCCGCCCGCGCGGTCGGCAGGAAAGCGAAGGCGGATGGCAGAGATCAGCGTCCGGTGCCGGCGTGGACAGTGGCGTCGGCGTCCCCGTCGAGCCCGTAGGCCGTGTGCACGGTGCGCGCGGCCTCGGTCAGGTCGGTGTCGCGCAGGACCACCGAGATGCGGATCTCGGACGTCGAGATCATCTCGATGTTGATGCCGCCGGCCGAGAGCGCCTCGAACAGGGTCGCGGAGACGCCGGAGTGCGTGCGCATGCCCGCACCCACGACCGAGAGCTTGCCGATCTGGTCGTCATGGATGAGGTTCTGGAAGCCGACCTCGGCCTGATCCCCCGCCAGCGCCTTGAGCGCTGCCGCCGCATCCGCCTTGGGAACCGTGAAGGAGATGTCGGTGCGCCCCGTGGCCGACACGTTCTGCACGATCATGTCGACGTTCGCGCCGGACTTGGCGACGATCTTGAAGATCTCGGCGGCCTTGCCCGGGACGTCGGGCACGCCCGCGACCGTGATCTTGGCCTGGCTGAAGTCGGTGGCGACCCCGGCGACGATCGGTTCTTCCATGACTGCTCCCTCGGCTTCGCGAGGGTTCTTCATGCCCTCGCCCAGAACGTACGTGCCCTCGGCCGACGAGAAGGTCGACCGAGCGTGAATGAGGACGCCGTGACGGCGTGCGTACTCGACGGCGCGGATGTAGAGCACCTTGGCACCGTTGGCGGCGAGCTCGAGCATCTCTTCGCTCGAGACGTGATCGAGCTTCTGCGCCTTCGGGATCACGCGCGGGTCGGCTGTGAAGATGCCGTCCACGTCGCTGTAGATCTCGCATACGTCGGCGTCGAGAGCAGCGGCGAGGGCGACGGCCGTGGTGTCCGAGCCGCCGCGACCGAGCGTGGTGATGTCACGGGTGTCGCGGTTGAACCCTTGGAAGCCGGCGACGATGACGATCGCGCCCTCGTCGAGCGCTTCGCGCAGACGCACCGGCGTGACGTCGACGATACGAGCGGCGCCGTGCTGCGAGTCGGTGATCATGCCGGCCTGGCTGCCCGTGAAGGAGCGCGCCTCGAAGCCCATCGAGTGGATCGCCATGGCCAGCAGCGCCATCGAGATGCGCTCTCCGCTGGAGAGGAGCATGTCGAGTTCGCGCGGTGCGGGGATGGGGGCGACCTCGTTGGCGAGCTCGAGCAGCTCGTCGGTGGTGTCGCCCATGGCGCTGACCGCCACGACCACGTCGTGTCCGGCACGACGGGTGTCGACGATGCGCTTGGCGACGCGCTTGATGCTCTCTGCGTCGGCGACGGACGAGCCGCCGTACTTCTGCACGATGAGGGCCACGATCACTCCCTGGGATGTCGGGCGGATCCGCCCACGCTCATTCTACGATCGGCGCGTATGCCACGTTGCGCATGTGTCACGGGGCGCGCGGGGGTCAGAGGGCGGGAGGGAGCGCCTGCGGAGAGACCGGACGCAGACGGCCACCGGTGGCGGCGAACCAGCAGCCGACGATGATCAGCGGGAAGCCGAGCAGCAGCCCGGGCGTCAGCGGCTCGGCGAGGACGATCGCCCCGAGGATGATCGCGACCACCGGATTCACGTAGGTGAACAGCGGGGCGCGCACCGGTCCCACCTCGCGGATGAGGGCGAAGAACGCGAGGAACGCCACCGCAGTGCAGATCACGGCCAGCGCGAGGAGCGCGGCGATCGAGGGCAGTGTGGGAACCTCGTGCTGCGTGAGCAGACCGATCGGAAGGTAGAAGATGCCGATCATCAGCAGCGACAGGGTGATGGTGCCCAAGGACGGCACATCGTTGAGCTTGCGCGCCACGATGAACGGGGCGATCGCGTAGAGCACCGCCACCAGCAGGACCTCGCCGGCCGCCAGCAGACTGACCTCGCCGCCGAAGAGACCGGGACCGGCGACCACGACCGCGACGCCGAGGAAGCCGACCAGCAGCCCGATGCCGCGCGCAGGTCGCAGCACCCCACGGTCGCCTCCGCCGAGCGCGATCAGCGCGGCGAAGAGCGGAACGGTCGCCACCAGCAGGCCGGTCATGCCGGAGGGCAGCGTCATCTCGGCGTGCCCGAGCAGCAGGAAGGGGCCGGCCATCTCGACCGCTCCGAACGCCAGCACCCACGGCCAGTGCTTCAGTGCCGCCCGGAGCGCTCCGCTGCGGAGGGCGAACGGCAGGAGCAGCAGTGCGGCGATGAGAGTGCGCCCGGCGACGATCGCGGGCGGCGAGAACGACTCGACCGCGACGCTGATGAACAGGTACGGCACGCCCCACAGCAGAGCCATGGCCCCGAAGAGGAGCCAGCCGCGACGCGAGAAACCCGCGTTCGGGGTCACAGGATGCGCCGGCCCTCGAAGGCGCGGCCGAGGGTGACCTCGTCGGCGTATTCGAGGTCGCCGCCGACGGGGAGACCGGAAGCGAGCCGGGACACCGTGATCTGCATCGTCGTGAGCAGCCGACTCAGGTAACTCGCTGTCGCCTCCCCCTCGAGGTTGGGGTTGGTGGCGAGGATGACCTCCTGCACCGTGCCGTCGGCGAGACGCGTCATGAGCTGCGTGATGCGGAGGTCGTCGGGCCCGACACCGGCGATGGGGCTGATGGCCCCGCCGAGCACATGGTAGAGGCCGCGGAACTCGCGCGTGCGCTCGATGGCCGCGACGTCTTTGGCGTCTTCGACCACGCAGATCAGTGTCTGGCTGCGGCGCGGGTCGCGGCAGATGGCGCACCGCTCCTGCTCGGCGACGTTGCCGCAGATCTCGCAGAACCGCACTCGGGTGCGGATCTCGCCGAGGAGTTCGGCGAGACGCGCGACGTCGAACGTCGGTGTCTGCAGGATGTGGAATGTGATCCGCTGGGCGGACTTCGGGCCGATGCCGGGCAGGCGACCGAACTCGTCGATCAACTCCTGAACGATGCCGTCATACATCAGTTGAACCTCGTCGGGGGCTCGTAGGGCTCTTCGCGCAGGAACGTCGCGCCGAGCACCTGGCGGATCACGGCCTCACCGTAGCGCTGCACTCCCCCGACCGAGGGGGCGCGCTCGATGACGACCGGTGGGGCTGCCGCCGCGCGCTGCTGCGGAGGGGCGGCCTGCAGCGGGGCAGGCTGCTGAGGGGCAGGCTGCTGAGGGGGCGCCTGCCGTGGCGCAGACTGCTGCGAGACCGGCGGCTCGTACGAAGGATCGTAGGGCGGCTCATCATCGAAGGCAGGAGCCTCGTCGTCGCCCGGAAGCGGAGGCTCATCGCGATCGACCGCACCGTCGGACGGCGGGACGGGGGCGGATGCCGCAGCCTCGACCTCTTCGGGCTCTTCGTCGACGGGGAGCGGCGAAGACGGGACGGGCGGGGCGCTCGCCGGCTCTTCGTGCGCGGTGGGGATCGGTGCGACCGCCCATTCGGTCACCGCGGATGCCGACGCGCCACGGACCTGCGAGCGGGAAGACCCCGCTGACGCAGGCTCCGATGCGGGAGCAGAGTCGGCGGGCGCCGAGGGACCGGATGCCGCAGACTGGCGCGGAGCACGCCCGGCGGGCATCGGCGCGGGAAGGTACTTCACCCGCACCCCGAGCTCGTGCTCGATCGCGGACCGCAGGTGATCGGACGGACCCGAACCCGGAGTCGTGCCCTTGAACTTCGCGACGTCGTGCTGGCTCGTGAAGCCCAGCGTCAGCACCTCGGTGTCGGTGACGTAGGCGAGCGGCTGCACGGCCGTGGCCAGCAGCCAGGACGTGCGACTGATGCCCTCGAGCCGGGTGAGGACGGCGGGCCAGGACGCGCGGATGCTGTCGAACGTGACCGGTCCTCGAGGAGCGGCGGGTTCGGCGGCGGCCGGCTCGGTCGCCTCCGGAGCGGGCGTTGCGGCATCGGCTGAACTCGGCGCTTCCGGCGCAGGCGCAGGCGCAGGCGCTGCCGGCGCTGCGGCGGCAACCTCCGAATCCGCAGGCGGCGTGTCCGACGCCTGGGAAGCAGGAGTGGGCGTCGGGACCGCGGGCGCCGAGGCGGCAGGCGCCGAAACAGGCGCCGAGGCCGCAGCGGGCCGCGTGGGCGCCGGGGCGCGCTCGGCAGGGGGAGCCGCCGGCGCCGCAGCGGCAGCATCCGCCGCACTGGCGAGGACCCGCGCCACCATGAGCTCGAGATGCAGGCGTGGCGACGTCGCCCCCGACATGTCGTCGAGGGCCGCGCTCACCACGTCGGCGGTACGCGAGAGACGCGCGGCGCCGAAGGTCTCGGCCTGGCCGCGCATGCGCTGCAGGTCGTCTTCGGCGATCCCGCGCAGGACGGCCGAAGCGCCGGCACCGACGGCCGCGATGACGATCAGGTCGCGCAGTCGTTCGAGCAGGTCGTCGACGAAGCGCCGCGGGTCTTGACCGGTCTGCACGACACGGTCGATCGCGGGGAACGCGGCAGCGGCATCGCCGGCGGCGAGTGCGTCGACGATCTCGTCGAGGAGGGCACCGTGCGTGTACCCGAGCAGAGAGACGGCACGCGCGTAGCCGACCGTCACGGTCTCGGAGCCGGCGGGTGCGTCGGATCCGGCGATGAGCTGGTCGAGCAGCGAGAGCGTGTCTCGCGGGGAACCGCCGCCGGCGCGCACGACGAGCGCGAGCACGCCCTGCTCGACGATCACGCCCTCTTCGGCGCAGAGCTTCTCGACGTACTCGAGCATGGCCGCGGGCGGCACGAGACGGAACGGGTAGTGGTGCGTGCGGGAGCGGATCGTGCCGAGGACCTTCTCGGGCTCGGTCGTCGCGAAGATGAACTTGACGTGCTCCGGCGGCTCTTCGACGAGCTTGAGCAGCGCGTTGAACCCCTGCGGGGTGACCATGTGCGCCTCGTCGAGGATGAAGATCTTGTACCGGTCGCGGCTGGGCGCGAACGTCGCCCGCTCGCGCAGGTCGCGAGCGTCGTCGACGCCGTTGTGGCTGGCCGCGTCGATCTCGACGACGTCGAGCGATCCGCCGCCGGCGCGCGACAGCTCGACGCAGCTCGGGCAGACACCGCAGGGCACGTCGGTCGGACCTTCGGCGCAGTTCAGGCAGCGCGCCAGGATGCGCGCCGAGGTGGTCTTGCCGCAGCCGCGAGGGCCGGAGAACAGGTACGCGTGGCCGACCCGATCGCCGCGCAGCGCCGTCATGAGCGGATCGGTCACCTGGGACTGCCCGATCATCTCGCCGAACGTCTCGGGTCGGTAGCGGCGGTAGAGGGCTGTGGTCACCTCAACAGCCTACGGCGTGCCACCGACCTTCGGCTGGTCGGCGACTCCCCGGCACCCCCACGCATCAATCGGTCGACTCGATCACCGGGATGGCCGTGGTGATGACGGGGACGGACGCCGACATCCGGGTGCCGTCGTCGCGGCGGGCATCGGCGAACTGCCGAAGCGTCGGACGCCCCGGGATCCGCGGACCCTGATCCGCCAGCGGCACGACGACCTCGTCCTCGACCGTCGCGAAATAGGCGGTGTCCCGCACGCTGAACGGCACCGGGGGGCCGCTGCGCACCTGCACGCGCAGCTCGTCCTTGGTGACCGTCACGTGCAGCGCGGATCCCTGCCACTGCAGCGGGAACGACAGCGACGGCCAGTCGGCGGGAAGCCGCGGGTCGAAGCTCAGGTCGCCGGCGTAGTCGCGCATGCCCCCGAAACCGCACACCAGTGCCGTCCACACCCCACCGGCCGACGCCACGTGAACGCCGTCGGACGCGTTGTGGTGCAGGTCGTGCAGGTCGACGAACAGCGACTGCTCGAAGTAGTTCTGCGCGAGGTCCTGGTACCCCACCTCAGCGGCGAGGATCGACTGCACGACCGCCGAGAGCGTCGAGTCGCCCGTGGTCAGCGGGTCGTAGTAGTCGAAGTCGGCCTTCTTCTCCTCGGGCGAGAAGTGGTTTCCCTGCAGGAACAGCGCCAGCACGACATCCGCCTGCTTCAGCACCTGGAACCGGTAGATGACCAACGGGTGGAAGTGCAGCAGCAGCGGTCGCTGCTCGGCGGGCGTGTTGGCGAGATCCCAGACCTCGCGCTCGAGGAACAGCGAGTCCTGCGGATGGATGCCGAGGCCCTCACTGTACGGGATGTACATCGCCTCCGCCGCGCGGTCCCACGCCTCGGCCTCGCCGACACCGAGCCCCGTCCGGTCGACGAGCTTCACATAGTCCTCGGGGTGGTTCTCCTGGATCTCGCGCACGATCTTCGCCGCGTAGCGGAGGTTGTAGCGGGCCATGACGTTCGTGTACAGGTTGTCGTTGACGACCGTCGTGTACTCGTCCGGCCCCGTGACGCCGTGGATGTGGAAGGTCTCGATCCCGTCGCCGGCATCCGTCTCCTCCACCAGCCGCGAGGCGCGCCAGAAGCCGAGGGTCGCCCACAGGCGTGCGGTCTCGATCGCGATGTCCGCTCCCTCACGCCGGAGGAACTCCTCGTCGCCGGTCGCACGCACGTACTTGCCGAGCGCGAAGCTGATGTCGGCGTTGATGTGGTACTGCGCGGTGCCGGCGGCATAGTAGGCGGAGGCCTCTTCGCCGTTGATGGTGCGCCAGGGGAAGAGCGCCCCCGCCTCGTTGAGCTGGGCTGCCCGGCGACGCGCAGCCGGGAGCATCCGCGCCCGTGCCCGCAGTGCGTTGTACGCCCACCGCGGCGACGTGTAGGTGAGGAACGGGAGCACGTAGATCTCGGTGTCCCAGAAGTAGTGTCCGCTGTAGCCCGAACCGGAGACGCCCTTGGCGGGGACGCCGGCGCCGTCTGCGCGGGCGGAGGCTTGGGCCAGCTGGAAGAGGCACCAGCGCGTGGCCTGCTGCAGGTCGTCGCGTCCGCCGATCTGCACGTCACTGCGCTCCCAGAACGCATCGAGCCACGCCCGCTGACGCTGGAAGACCGTCTCGACGCCCTCATCCGCTGCCCGGTCGAGCGAACGACGGCAGCGATCGACGAGCTCACGCGGCGGCACCCCCCGCGAGGTGTGGTAGCTGACGAGCTTGGTGACCGTGATGGGGACGCCGGCTTTGGCCTGCACGCGGAACACGTTCTTCGCGATGTCGGGCTCGACGAGCGTGCGGGCGTTGTACTCGTTCTCGGTCTCGACCACGTGGTCGGCGACGACGGCGACCGTCATCCCCGAATCGGCGACGCGGTACGACAGCGCGGAGCGCATCCCGTCCTGCCAGTGCTCGGCGGGCTCCAGCACGCGGTCGGCGATCTTCTCGGCCTTGCGAGGATCGAACGCGGCGGCCTTCGTGCCGATCGGCGTGCCGGCGTAGACGCCCGCGCCGTCCTGACGGTTCAGCAGCTGGCAGCTGATGGTGACCGGGGCGTCGGCGTTCTCGACGACGACCTCGAGCCGCAGCACCGCGAGGTGCCGTTCCTCGAAGCTCACGATGCGCTCGTCGCGCATGCGCACCCGCTTGCCCGACGGAGTCTCCCAGACCACGTGGCGCTCCAGCACCCCGGTGCGCAGGTCGAGCGTGCGGCGGTACTCGCGCACGTCGGCGTCGTCGAGCGAGATCGGCTCGTCGTCGACGTAGACGCGCATGACCTTGGCGTCGGGAGCGTTGACGATCGTCTGCCCGACCTCTGCGAAGCCGTAGGCCTGCTCGGCGTGCCGGATGGGCCAGGTCTCGTGAAGCCCGTTGATGAACGTGCCGTGCTCCTGCGCGCCGCGACCCTCGATGTGGTTGCCGCGCAGCCCCAGGTAGCCGTTGCCGACGGAGAACAGCGTCTCGCCGACGCCCTCCTCCGAGTAGTGCGTGTCGATCAGACGCCACGGGTCGACGGGGAAGCGGTCGCGGTCGATCATGCGGTCTCCGGGATGTCGGTGCGGGTAGCGGGGACGAACACGGCCAGGTCGTCGACGACGACCGTCGCGCCGGCGGCACGGAGCGCGTCGGCTCCGGCGCCGCGGTCGACGCCGATCACATCCGCATAGCCGGCTGCGGCGGCGGAAGCGGCACCGGAGGTGGCATCCTCCACGGCGACGGAGCGGGCCGGGTCGACGCCGAGCGCCACCGCGCCCGCGGCGAACATGTCGGCGGCCGGCTTCGACGCGAGACCGTCACGCTCGGCCACGACGCCGTCGACCACGATCCGGAAGAAGGAGCGGATGCCGGCGGCGCCCAGCACCTCCTCGGCGTTCTTGGAGCTCGACACCACGCCGAGCGGGATGCCGGCGGCGTGCAGAGCCTCGACGAGTGCGAGCGAGCCCGGGTACGGTGCGATCCCCTGCCCGCGCAGCGACTCCGCGAAGGCGGCGTTCTTGCGATTGCCGATCCCGCAGATGGTCTCGGCCGAGGGGTCGTCGTCGACGTCTCCCCAGGGCACCTCGACGTTGCGGCTGCGCAGCAGACTCGACACTCCGTCGTAGCGCTTCTTGCCGTCGACGTAGTCGTAGTAGTCGGCGTCGGTGTAGGGCGGGGTGAGGCCCCAGCGGGCGAACACGTCGTCGAACACGACCTTCCAGGCCCGCATGTGCACCTCGGCGGTCGGAGTGAGCACGCCGTCGAGGTCGAACAGTACGCCTTCGGCGTGGAACAGGTCGGGCAGTGCTTCTGGCACAGAGCCTCCAGGAGAAGGGCGATCGTCGGGCCGGCACCGCTCCGTGCCACTGTGCAAGCGTAATGCTGCGGCGCGCCAGGAGGTAACCCCGGCGGGCGGATCAGAGCAGTTCGGCCGTCTGCCGGGCGATCTGCAGCTCTTCATCGGTCGGCACCACGAGCACCGTCACCGGCGACGCGTTCGTGGAGATGCGACGGATGCCGCGCTCCCTCGCCTCGTTCCGGGCGGCATCGATCTCCACACCCGCGAATCCGAGAGTCGCCGTCGCCGCCGCCCGCACCGCCGCCGCGTTCTCGCCGACGCCGGCGGTGAAGGAGATGACGTCCACTCCCCCGAGTTGCGCGATGTACGCACCGGCGTAGGCGCGCAGGCGGTGCACGTACACGTCGAACGCCAGCATCGCCGCATCCTCTCCCTCCTCCACGCCGGCGAGGATGTCGCGCATGTCGCTGCGCCCGGCGAGCCCCGCGAGCCCGCTGCGGGTATTGAGCAGCGAGTCGAGGTCGTCGATCGAGAGGCCGGCACGCCGCGACAGGTGCACGAGCGCGGCGGGGTCGAGGTCGCCGGAGCGGGTGCCCATGACCAGGCCCTCGAGCGGGGTGAGCCCCATCGAGGTCTCGACCGAGCGACCGCCGTCGATCGCCGTCACCGACGCTCCGTTGCCGAGGTGGAACACGAGCTGTCGGAGGCTGCCGAGGTCGCGACCGAGGAACGTCGCCGCCGCCTCGCTCACGTACTGATGACTCGTGCCGTGGAAGCCGTAGCGGCGCACCCGATGCTCCGCGGCGAGCGCGGCGTCGATCGCGTAGGTGTATGCGGCGGGCGGGAGCGTCTGGTGGAAGGCCGTGTCGAAGACGGCGACGTGCGGAACCTGATCGAACACGGCACGGGCGGCGCGGATGCCGGCCAGGTTCGCGGGGTTGTGCAGCGGTGCGAGCACCGCGAGCTCGTCGATCTGCCGCTCCACATCGGCGTCGATCAGCGTCGGCGCGTAGAAGCGGGCGCCGCCGTGGACCACGCGGTGCCCGACGGCGACCGGGCGATGCTTCTCGAGCGACGGCCCATGCGCGGCGAACTGCTCGCGCATGATCTCGAAGGCGGCGGCGTGATCGGCGATCGGGCGCTCGTCGCGATACGTCGCGTCGAGCATCGTCGGCACGGCGCCGCCGTCGGTCTCGGGACGCACGGTGTGCGCGACCGGGCTGGCGTCCTGGCCGATGCGCTCGATGAGCCCGCTCGCGAGCAGGTTCTCCTGCTCGATGTCGATCAGGCTGTACTTCAGCGACGACGAGCCGCTGTTGATGACCAGGATCGCGCTCACGCCTGCTCTCCCTGTGCCTGGATCGCGGTGATCGCGACGGTGTTGACGATGTCGTCGACCAGCGCGCCGCGGGACAGGTCGTTGATGGGCTTGTTGAGTCCCTGCAGCACCGGTCCGATGGCGACGGCGCCGGCCGAGCGCTGCACCGCCTTGTAGGTGTTGTTACCGGTGTTGAGGTCGGGGAACACGAACACCGTCGCCCGCCCGGCAACAGCAGAGTCCGGGAGCTTGGCCTTGGCGACCGCCGCATCCGCCGCTGCGTCGTACTGGATGGGGCCCTCCACCGGCAGCTCCGGCGCGCGCTCGCGCACGAGGGCGGTCGCCGCGCGCACCTTGTCGACGTCGGCGCCGGTGCCGGACTCTCCGGTCGAGTACGACAGCATCGCGACGCGCGGGTCGATCCCGAACTGGCGGGCGGTCGTCGCCGACGAGATCGCGATGTCGGCGAGCTGCTCACTCGTCGGGTCGGGGATCACGGCGCAGTCGCCGTAGACGAGCACACGGTCGGCGAGCGCCATCAGGAACACGCTGGAGACGACGTTCACGCCGGGCTTCGTCTTGATGATCTCGAACGACGGACGGATCGTGTGCGCCGTCGTGTGCGCGGCGCCGGAGACCATGCCGTCGGCGAGGCCGAGGTGCACCATCATCGTGCCGAAGTACGACACGTCGGTCACGGTGTCGGCCGCCTGGGCGAGCGTGATGCCCTTGTGAGCGCGCAGTCGCGCGTATTCCGTGGCGAAGCGCTCGACCAGTTCGGGGTCGGTGGGGCTGAGCACCTGGGCCGCCGCGATGTCGACGCCCAGCTCGACGGCACGCGCCCGCACCGCGGCCTCGTCTCCGAGGATCGTGAGGTCGGCGACCTCCCTGGCCAGCAGCGTGGCGGCGGCGCGCAGGATGCGGTCGTCTTCCCCTTCGGGCAGCACGATGCGGCGTCGGTCGGCCCTGGCACGTTCGATGAGCCCGTACTGGAACATCAACGGCGTCACGACGCGCGACTCCGCGAGCCCGAGCTTCTCGGTCAGCTCGGCGATGTCGACATGCGCCTGGAACAGGCCGAGCGCACGGTCGTACCGGCTTCGGGAATCAGCCGAGATCCGGCCACGGGCGCCCATCACCCGCACCGCGGTGTCGTACGTGCCGAGGTCGGTGGTGATGATCGGAACCGTCGAGGCGAATCCGTCGAGCAGCTGGAGGATCGGCTCCGGCAACGGGAACGGGCCGTTCAGGATGATGCCGGCGATGCGCGGGAACGTGCCGGAAGAATCGGCCAGCAGCGCCGCGAGGAGGACCTCGGTGCGGTCGGCGGGGATCACCACGACCGCCTCTTCGGTGAGCCGCGGTAGCACGTTGACCATCGACATCCCCGCGACCACGATCGTCAGTGCCTCTGCCGCCAGTCGGTCGTCGTCGCCCTTGAGCAGGGTGCCGTCGACGGCGGCGAGGATGCCGCGGATCGAGGGCGCGACCAGCGCGCGGTCCTCGGGGATCGCCCACACCGGTGTGCGCTCGTCGCGGAGCACACCGCGCACGGCGTCGATGATGACTTCGAGGCCGTCGGGGTCTGCGCGGTTCACGGCGACCGCGAACAGCTCGGCGCGCTCCGCCGCGAGCTCCGACAGCGCCAGTTCTGCGATCTGCCCGACGGCCGCCGCCGCGCGAGCGGTCGTCGTGCCGAGCTGCTCCGCCTGGCGCTGCTGATCCCGGCCGCTGAGCACGAGCATGACCGGCGCCCCCAGGTTGGCGGCGATCCGCGCGTTGAAGCCCAGCTCTGCGGGGCTGGCGACATCCGTGTAGTCGCTGCCGATGATCACGACGGAGTCGCACTGCGCCTCGACCGCCTTGAACCGCGCGACGATCGTCGACAGCGCCGCTTCCGGGTCGCTGCGCACGTCGTCGTAGGTGACGCCGATGCAGTCCTCGTAGTCGAGCTGCACACCGTCGTGCGCGAGCATCAGCTCGAGGATGTCGTCGCGTTCGGTGACGGACCGCGCGATCGGGCGGAACACCCCCACCCGCGGCGAGACGCGCATCAACGCGTCGAGCGCCCCGAGGGCGATCGTCGACTTTCCGGTATGGCCTTCGGCCGAGGTGATGTAGATGCTCTGCGCCACAGCTTCAGCTTAGGCGCGGCATCCGTGAACCCACCGGGCATGCCACCGGAACTATTGCGCCGGCGTCACTCGCAGTGCCCCGACAGCGCATCGACGACCGCCGTGGCATCCGCCTGGAATCGGGAGTAGTAGTCGCGATCCATGTTGATCTGCACCCGGTGGATCGCGTGCGACGGCTGCATGCTCTGCCAGTCGGGAAGCCGGCCGAGGCGGTCGAAGAACAGGGTCGTGGCGGTCGCCGGATCCATCCGCTGCTCGGCACTCCCCCACCAGTCCTGCTGCTGGAACAGTCCGATGCTCGTCGTGCGAGAGCCGTCGGGGTTCGTGAACCCGCTGGTCTCCCAGTCGCCGTAGTCGATGTTGCGGAGGCTGCTCTCGCCCATCGCCGTCATCACCCCGAGGATCTGCCCCTCACGCGGGAAGCCGAGCCCGGCCGCCGTCTTCACGATGGTCGCCGCGTTCTCGAGCTGCTCCCCGCTCCACCCCTCGATGCCCGCCGCCGGGAACGTCTGCGGCTCGTCGATGCAGATCGGCGCGGGGTCGCGCGCGAGCCCGAGCGGGATGAGGGCCAGCAGCCCGCCGAGCACCAGGACGGCCGTGGTCGACACGAGCACCCGCTGCAGGATCTTCCGGCGGCGGAGCCGGATCGCCGCCTGCCGTCGCGTGCCGGGCTTGCGCCGCCGCGCCGTGCTCTTCCGCTTCGATCTCGGCTTCGTCGTCGCCCGCCTGCGCTTCGCCGGCGACGCCGCGCGTCGGGGACTCATGCCGCGAGGGTTCCGCGCTCTGTTCGCGGACGACGGCCGATGAGCGCGGCGAGTCCGCCGCCGATCGCGCCGAAGAGGTGCCCCTGCCAGGAGATCCCGTCGGCGACGCCGAGCACTCCCGCCAGCATCGTGGCGCCGTACAGGGCGAGCACGATCAGCGCGATGACGGCGTAGAGGATCCGGTGGGCGACGCGGCCCGGCGCGAACACCCGCATCACGACGTAGCCGAAGTAGCCGAACACGAGCCCGGAGGCGCCGACCGTCAGCGTGCCGGGAGCATTGAAGAGCCACGTGCCGATGCCGCCGACGACCGCGACGATCGCCGTGACGGCCCAGAATCGGCGGGTGCCTTCGACCGCGACGAGGCAGCCGAGCACGAGGAACGGCACCGAGTTGCCGATGAGATGCTGCCAGTTCGCATGCAGGAGCGGACCCAGCACGATGCCACCGAGACCGGACGCATCCCACGAACGCAGTCCGAAACCGGTGAACGATCCCGGCAGGATCGCATCGGCGAACTGCACGACCCACATCGCGACGAGCAGGAGCACCGGCGAGGCGAAACGGCCGAGCGGATGCTGCGCCTTCGGTGGCTGAGTGACGGTCACCGGATGATTGTCGCAGGTGCAGCCAGGAGACGACTGAGCATCCGGCGGATCACCCGCAGAAAAAGAAAGTGACCCTCCGCGCACCCAGCAGAGCCCGGTTACCCTTGCTGCGTTTCCGCCCTGGGGGAATTGGCCTGGATGCCGCCACGCGGAGAGCCGTCAACCATCCTAACCCGATGCGCCGGGTGGTTCGAACCGTCACCGCGGATGGCGGAGAGCTCAGGGGAACCTGCCAGAGCGTTACCCCCTCCACAGGGTTACGATCGAGTAACGCGCACCGCAGCGCCGATGTGAGAGGGAACGCATGCCCGAGAACGCCCCCCTGGTCCCGGTGACGATCGACGCCGAGCGGTTCGCCGCGCAGACCTCCGCGATCCTCGGCTCCATCGGCCAGGTCATCGACGGCAAGCCCGATGCCGTGCGCAGCGCTCTCGTCTGCCTTCTCGCCGAGGGGCACCTGCTCATCGAAGACGTGCCCGGCGTCGGCAAGACCATGCTCGCCCGGGCACTCGCCGCGAGTGTCGATGCGACGGTGCGACGCATCCAGTTCACCCCGGACCTGCTTCCCGGCGACGTCACCGGCGTCTCGGTCTACAACCCGGTCGATCGGGAGTTCGAGTTCAAGCGCGGCGCGGTCTTCGCCCACATCGTGATCGCCGACGAGATCAACCGCTCCTCCCCGAAGACGCAGTCCGCGCTGCTCGAGGCGATGGAGGAGGGACAGGTCACGGTCGACGGCGCCACGCACATGCTCCCGAAGCCGTTCCTGGTCGTCGCGACCCAGAACCCGCTCGAGATGGAGGGCACGTACGCCCTGCCCGAGGCGCAGCGCGACCGCTTCATGATGCGTATCTCGATGGGATACCCGGATGCCGCAGCCGAAGCGCTCATGCTCCGTCAGCGCGACGTGGTGAGCCCGCTCGCCGCGGTGACGCCCGTCGCCGATGCGGCGTCCATCTCGCAGCTCATCGCGTGGGCGCGCTCCGTGCACGTGGCCCCCGCGCTGGAGGAGTACACGGTCGCCCTCGCGCAGTCGACCCGCTCCGACCCGAACCTCCACCTCGGCGCGAGCCCCCGGGCCACGCTGCAGCTGATCAGGGCGGCGAAGGTGTGGGCCGCCCTCGACGGACGCGACTACGTCATCCCCGACGACATCACCGCGCTGCTGATCCCCGTGCTGGCGCACCGGCTGCTTCCCGCACGCGGCGCCCACCGTGCCGGCGCCCAGCCCGTCGAAGCCGCGCTCACCCAGATCGTCGAGCGGGTGCGCGTTCCCGTCGCGACCCGTTCCTGACCGAGACCCTCATGCGACGACGCCGATCCCTCACCAGCCGCGGCGCCGGTGCGCTCATCGCCGCGCTGGGCTGCATGATCGCCGCCAACGTCCTCGGCGCCCGCATCCTGCTCTACATCGGGGTGCTGCTCGCCGCCCTCACCCTCTTCTCGCTCCTCGCCGTGCGCCTCCCCCGCCGCTCCGGGACGGTCACCCGTCGGATCTCCACCGACCTGCTGACCGTGTCGGAGACCTCGCGGGTCACGGTGCGCTTCACGTTGCGCGCCCTCCGCGTGCCGCGAGGGCTGTGGCACGACGTGCTGCCCGATGCCGTCACCGGAGACTCCGGCGGCGAGTACCCGCCCGAGACCGGGCAGCTCAGCTACCTGATCACGGGCGTCCGACGCGGCGTCTGGCCCCTCGGCCCGCTCATGCTGCGCACCGTGGATCCGTTCGGGTTGGCGCAGCGCGAGCAGTCGTTCGGCGACACCCGCAGCGTCACCGTCGTTCCCGAGGTCTTCGCCCTCGCCCCGCTCGCCGTGCGGGTCGGAGCTGCCGGCGGAACCGCCCACACCTCATCGACGAGGCTGGGGCAGGGCAGCGACAACCTGTCGCCGCGGGGCTACATCCCCGGCGACTCGATGCGTCGCATCCACTGGCGGGCGACCGCACACCGTGGGCAGCTCATGGTGCGTCAGGAAGAGGAGGAGTCGAGCCCTGACGCGGTCGTCGTGCTCGACCGCAGCAGCCGCCACTGGGATGCGCCGGGCGTCCACGCCGATCCGGCCTTCGAGACCGCCGTTTCCCTGTGCGCATCCGCCGCCATCCATCTGGCGTCCGAGGGCTACAGCGTCGACGTGATCGACGGCGCGGGAACTCTGCTCGGTGCCCTGCGCGGGCACGAAGACGACCGCGACGGCCTGCTCGTGGCGCTGGCGATGGTGACCCCCCGCGGCGAGAGTCGGGATCTGGCGTCGCTCATCGGCGGCACGCCTCCCGGCCCGCTGGTCTTCATCACCGGGCGCCTCGATGAGGAGGACGCCGCCCTGCTGCGTCCGGCGGGAGCCACCGCCCCGATGCTGTTCAGCACCGAGCTGCTGCCCGGTGCCGCCGAAGCCTCCGCCCCGCACGGCTGGACGGTCGTGGAGATCGGCGAGGATATCGCCGAGGCCTGGGAGGATGCCGTCTCGGCGCGGATCGGGGTCGGCGATGTTCCGCGCTGAGCAGTCACCCCCGACCGCGGCCGCCCCCGCGCCGACCGCGCCACGGTGGCATCGCGACCGTGAGGAGACGTCCGGCGTCGTCGGCCCCGGTGCGATGGCGGCTGCGGCGACGCTGGTGGCGACGTGGCCGTACACGTCGGTCATCTCTCCGGGCACCTGGTCGGGCACGGTCCTCGTCGTGGTCATCGTCGTGGCCGGGACGGGCATGCTGCTGCGGCACCTGCTGCGCCGACGGGCGGCATGGCTCCGGGACACCGGCACCCTCCTCGCCCAGATCGTCGTGGCCATCGGCGCCGTGACGCTGCTGGTCGCGGGTGACACCGCGCTCTTCGGGGTGGTCCCGACGACGACCACCCTCGCGGTGTTCGGAGCCCTCGGGGCCGCGGCCTTCGAGGAGGTCGCCTTCGGTTCCGCGCCGCTCGATGCCTCGCCCGGGCTCGCCGCCTCGATGGGCGCCGGCTTCGCGGTCGTCGCGATCCTCCTCGATCAGCTCGTGGCACACCGGTCGGCCGTGCTGGCCGCGCTGCTGACCGGCGCCATCGGCGCGGTGCCGATGATCGTCACCCTGGGTGAGACGAACGTGATCTGGTTCGTGCTCTACGGCGTGATGGCCCTGCTCCTCTTCCGTTACACCGCGCGACGGCATCCGGAATCGCCTCGCCGATCGTCGACCTCGCTCGCCGTCGCGCTCGGGGCCGCCGCGCTGGTCACGACCGTGGCCATCGCCCCCGCGCTGCCCGTCGCGACGAGCATGGCCGGCACCGGCGTCGGCGTCACGGTCGACGCATCGCTGCGCCTCGGTGACGACCTGCGCCAACCGAACCCGGTCGAGGTGCTGACCGTGGCGGCGGACGGCGAGACCGCCCCCTACCTGCGGCTGACGACGCTGTCCCGATTCGACGGACGCGTCTGGCAGCCCGACCGAGGCGACCTGCAGTCGCAGGACGACGGCTTCGGCGCCCCGGAGTGGGGTGAGGGCATCGCGACGGAGGAGGAGAACACCTCCATCCGGGTGCTGCGGATGTCCAGCTCGTGGCTTCCGGTGCCGTATCCGGCCACCGACGTGCAGGGACTCAGCGGATCGTGGCGGGTCTCCCCCGACAATCGCACGCTCTTCTCCCGCAGCGCCGATGCCGTCGGCAACGACTACACCGTCACCTCGTCACGACTCATCCCGACGCTCGAGCAGATCCGCGCGATCGACGCCGCACCCCCCGTCGTCGATCCCGAGGCGGAGCCTGTGGAGCTGCCGGGCATCATCGCCGAGCTGGCCACCGACGTGACCGCGGCCGCGAGCACCGACTACGACCGCCTCGTGGCGCTGCAGAACTGGTTCCGCTCGCAGTTCGCGTACTCCCTCGAGACACCGGTGCAGGAAGGCTTCGACGGCACCGGAGCCGAGGCCGTGGCGCAGTTCCTCGAAGAACGTCAGGGGTACTGCGTGCACTTCGCCGGTGCCTTCGCGCTGATGGCCGAGAGCCTGGGGATGCAGGTGCGCATCGTCGTCGGGTACCTGCCCGGCTCGCTCACCGACGAGAAGCGCGGCACGGAATCGGTCTTCTCCGTGACCAGCGACCAGCTGCACTCCTGGCCGGAAGTGCTCTTCCCCGGAGTCGGCTGGGTTCCCTTCGAGCCGACGGCCTCGCTGGGCGTACCGACCGCCTTCCGTGCAGGAGTGACGCAGGGCGGTGGACCCGGAGACCCCGCCGTCCCCGTCCCCACCACGGCCCCGCAGAGCGAGGAGACCTCGGCTCCGGAAGTGGACCGTGACCCCGACGGCGGCGACTCCGCGGACGGCGGCGCACGGCGCACCCTCGACCCGATGCCGGTCGCGCTCACCGCATTCGGAGTCGTCGTGCTGCTCCTGTTGCCGGCGCTCATCCGCGTCGTCGAGCGCCGCGGCCGTATGAACCGGGCGCGAAGCGGGGACCCCGCGGCGGCCTGGGCCGAGCTCCGCGACACGCTGATCGACCTGCAGTTGGAGGTGTCCGATGCCGAGACCCCGCGCGTGCGTGCGGCGGGACTGGTGCGGGAGAGCCAGGTGGACCCGGAGGCGATGCGTCGACTCACGGATGCCGTCGAGCGGTCCAACTACGCCCGGTCCGGCGAGGCATCGGCAGATCTCTCCGAGCCGCTGAGCCAGGTCCTGGGACAGTTGCGCGGCAGTGTCGACCGACCGACGCGGGTGCGCGCCGCACTGCTGCCGCGGTCCCTGTACGCTCCGCGAGCCGCCGAGCCGGGAGCGGCGGTCTGACGGCAGGACTCCGGGACGCTCGGCTCGGGTCGGTCGAACCCGCGTTCAGGCGGCGTGAGCCGTGCAGGGCACGGCGACGCACGCCTCGCACACCACGAACTGCGAGCGGCAGGAGAGATCGGGGCAGTTGGCGGTGCGCTTGGTGGGCGTCCCGCAGCCGACGCACTCGCCGATGACCCGCGCGTGGTCGGAGAAATCGACGGAGCCACGGCCGTCGAACACGTACAGCGAGCCGTCCCAGAGGCCATCATCGCCGTACTTCTCGCCGTAGCGGACGATACCGCCCTCGAGCTGGTAGACCTCGCCGAAGCCGCGCGCCGTCATCAGGCTCGACAGCACCTCGCAACGGATCCCGCCGGTGCAGTAGGTCACGACGGGCTTGCCCTTCAGGTCGTCGTAGGCGCCGGAGTCGAGGAGCTGCACGAAATCCCGGGTCGTCTCGGTGTCGGGCACGACCGCGCCGCGGAACCGCCCGATCTGCGCCTCGAGGGCGTTCCGGCCGTCGAAGAACACCACGTCGTCGCCACGTTCCTCGATCAGGCCGTGAAGTTCTTCGGGGCTCAGCCGCGTGCCACCACCGACGACGCCGTGCTCGTCGACCCGCAGCTCCCCCGGGGCTCCGAACGACACGATCTCGTCACGCACCTTGACGCTGAGCTTGGGGAAGTCGAGGCTGCGGCCCTCGGCATCGAGCCCCGTCCCCTCGCTCCATTTGATGTCGGCGTCGGCGAACGGCGCATACGAGCGAAAGGAACGGAGCCATTTCTTCAGGGCCGTGATGTCACCACCGAGCGTGCCGTTGATCCCGTCCTTCGAGATGAGCAGTCGTCCGCGCAGCCCGAGCGCCTCGCCGATGTCGCGCTGCCAGACGCGCACGGCGTCGGGATCGGTGAGGGGCGTGAACGCGTAGAAGAGGACGATCTTGGGGGTTGCCACCCAGGAATCCTACGTCGGGTGCGGGTGGTGGGCGGAACCCGCTCAGAGCCGGTCCCTGCGACGCACGACGAGCACGGCGGCGGCGCCGAGCACGAGGAGCCACGCGCACGCGATCGCCGCAGACGCCGCGCCACCGAGCCCCTCGTGCGCGAGACCGGCTGACGACAGGAGCGTCTGCAGGGGCAGCACGTCGGCCAGGGAGGGTGCGATGTCGGCGAGAAGGGCGGCGGGCACGAGCGTCGCCGGGACGACGAACAGCACGAGGATCGGGCTGCGGATCAGCACACCGACGAGGTATCCCCACAGCCCCGCAGCCCCGATCGCCGCCAGAGTCCGCCCGGCCGTCGCGGGAGGGAGCAGCTCTTGGCCCGATGCGACCAGGAAGGCGGTCTCGAGAGCGACGGCGCCGACCCCGCCGAGCAGCAGGCTCGTGAGCAGAGTCGTCGCGGCTCGGACGCCGAAGACGGCGACGGGGCCGCCGTAGAGCTGCGCCCTGGCCAGCACACCCGCCTTGTCGGCGAGCGTCACTCCGAGCGCGCCGAGCACGGCGACGACGAGGATGAGACTGCTGAACACGGACGCGCTCAGTCCCACGGCGACCTCGGCGATGGCGGGCGCGGGCGCGATGCCCAGCTCGGCAGGAAGCGATGCGAGCAGGGAGACGATGAGGAAGAGCATCGCGGGCAGGAACGCCCACGGCAGAGGGTCGCCTCGCACCCGTCGGAGCTCCGCAGCGATCGTGCGGACGATCGGACCGCGACCGACCGGCGGCACGGCCGGCGCCGACGTCATCGCGCGCGCCTTCGCACGACCACCACGGCGAGTGCGGTCACGACAGCTGCCCACCCGAGCAGCACGGCGCAGCTCGCGCCCGTGGGCAGGAGACCGTCGATCGGGGCGCCCGTCGCTCCCGCGAACGCCCCGACCGGGAGGAACCTCTCGACCGCCGGCACGGTGAACAGCAGCGGCAGCTCGATCATCGTCGGCAGCAGCAGCACCACGGCGGAGACGACGTAGTAGTTCCGGAAGATCCACCCCAGCGACCCACCGATCACGGCCCCGGTGGCTGCCACGAAGATCGAACCGCCCACGATGCCCCAGAACGCGCTGTCGAGCTGCAGGTGTCGACCGTATGCGGCGAGCGCGAGGCTCGTGACACCGGCCCAGATCGCCGTACCGACCACGCAGAAGACGATGCTCGTGGCCACGCTCGACAGGAGCTTCGCGAGGAAGACACGACGCAGCGAGCCGATCACGATCGTGCGTGACATCGAACGGTAGTAGAACTCCCGCGAGACGGAGTAGCTCCCGAGGTACATCGCGGTGATCCCGATCGAGGCGATGAGTCCGAAGACCATCCTGGTCGCCATGCCGTCGTCGAGTGCACGCACTCCGTCGAGCGACGGCCCCATGGTCAGCAGGAGGACCGGGATGAGGATCACGAAGGAGCCGACGCCGAGCATCGCGAGGCCGCTGATGCTGCGGAGCAGTTCGCTTCTGAGCACGTCAGGCATTGCGACGACCCCCTGCGGCGGTGTCGATCAGATCGAAGTACCCCTCCTCGAGCGAGGAATCCCCTCCGCGGGTCAACGAGTCCAGTGGCCCCCGGAACAGCACGGTGCGACGCATCACGACGACCTCGTCGACGCTCTGCTCGAGTTCGGCCAACTGATGGCTGGAGACGAGGACGCTGCCTCCACGCGCCGCGAAGTTCCGGAGGAATCCACGGAGCCAGCGGATCCCGCCGGGGTCGAGGCCGTTCGCCGGCTCGTCGAGCACCAGCAGCTCGGGATCGCCGAGCAGGGCAGTCGCGAGTCCCAGTCGCTGGAGCATCCCGGTCGAGTACTTCTTCACCCGCTTGCCGGCGTGCGCCGTGAGGTCGACCTGCTCCAGCACCTCGTCGACCCTCGAACGCGGCGCGCCCAGAGCGAGCCGGTAGATGTCGAGGTGCCGCGCGGCGGTGATCCCCGTCTCGAAGCCCAGCCCGTCCATGTGCACACCGACTCGCCTGGCGGGATTGGGGAGCGCCGCGAAGGGCTCCCCGAACACTCGCGCCGACCCCGCTGTGGGATGGAGCAGTCCGACCAGCCCCCGCATCGCGGTGCTCTTCCCGGCCCCATTCGGGCCGAGCAGTCCGACCACGGATCCGGCCTCCACCGTGAAGGTCAGGTTTTGCACGACGGTATCGCCGCCGTAGGACTTGGTGAAGCCGTCGAAGGTCACGACTGCGGTCATGGGTTCACTCCTTGCGTGAGAGGACGGGAGACGGGGACACGACCGATCAGTCGATCCGCGTGGCGGTGGATGGGGGCGATCAGCTCGGGATGCGCGCCTCCGTCGGCGCGGGTGAGGAGCTTGGTGAGCGCGTACAGCTGGGCGACGACGCCGTCGTCGGTCTCGAGGTCGTCGCGGAACCGTCGCGCGATCTCGTCGGCGACAGCGGGCACTCCGAGCGAATGGGCCAGGAGGAAAGCGGCGTCGTATCCCCGCGGCGCCAGGCCCCACGCTTCCCAGTCCACGATCGCGAGCGGGGTCGTGTGGATGTTGTTCCAGTGGAGATCGCCGTGACACGACACCCAACGCCCCGGGTCGGTGTCGATCTCACAGCCGAAGAAGACGGCGATGCGTCGGCGGATGCCGACGGGGTCGAGGGACATGCGCGTCGTCGGAGTGGCGGCGACTCCGGCCAGTGCCTGCTCCAGATCAGACCACCACCCCGCATCCACAGCCGGGCCGTCGCGCAGTTCCGGCGTCGCCGCAGCAGGGGTGCCCGGCACCGCAGTCATCAGCTCCGCCCGAAGCAGGAGCGCTCCTTCGGTCTGCTCTCGCACATCCAGGAACAGGGGTTTGACGCCGATGTGGATCGCTCCGGCATCCTGGTTCCCCGTCCACCACGGTCCTCGAGCCCACTCGGCGCGCGCCCACACGATGCGGAGCCAGAGCACATCGCCTCCGCGGTGCACCGCCGAGCCGATCGAACGGTCATGCCAACCGTGGACGGGTTCACCGATCGCCCGTACCTCCAGCTCGGTCGCCATGCGCGCCAGTGCCTGGCGCAGCATCCGGCGCACATCATTCTCCGGTGCGCTCGGCGGGATACCGGCATTCATCGGTGCTCCGATCCGAGCGCGGCCACCGGTCGGGCCAGGAAGGCTTGCCAGAGCCAGACGGCGATGTTCGTCGCACGCGAGTCAGAGAACGTCGCCCTCCCGTACGGGGGCAAGGTCTCCGCCGTTTCGACTTCTGTCAGGCCCCTCGTCCAGGCGGGCGTGGTCAGGCCGGAGGCGCTCACGGGCACGAGTGCGGCGAGGTCGACCCCGTCGTCATGCTCGGCGGATCCGCTGCCGACGGTCGCGCTGCCCAGTGGATGGCGCAGGACGATGCCGTTGCTCTCCAGCGTCACCGCCGTGCCCACCGCCGGCAGTTCCGCTGAGGTACTCGCCACCAGACGGACGCCCTCGCCATCGGCCGCGAACCCGACCTGATGAGCGGGCTGGATCGGGACGAGGAACAGGATCGCTCCTGCCACCGCGATGATCGCACCGAGGGAGACGGCTGCACGCCCCGCATCCGGCCGACGGTCGTGGACCGCACGGACACCCCGGATGAGCGCGGCGGCGGCCACGGCGATCACGAGTGCCACGGTGAGCAGATAGGCGATGGCGGGCACGACCCCGAGGCCGGCGACCATCGACGAGGAGCGATAGAGCACCAGTCCGACCAGCACGACCGGGAAGAGCCGACAGGTGACGCCGTACGCGACCAGCCAGCCTCGCCGCGTCGAACCTGACCCGCCGACAGCCGTCCGGTCAGCCTTCATGGTCCCGAACAGCATCGCGGCGAGTGTCTCCCCCGCCGCGTTCATGGCGTGGCGCCGCAGATGCGGATGGTCCAGCGCCGACATCAGCGCCAGATAGCCGTCGAGCTGCACGAAGGGCAGCAGGTTGAGCACGGTGATCATGAGGCACGAGAGCCCGTACAACACGAGCGCGGCGTGCAGCATCGGATCTGTGAAGAAGCGCGCGAGGACGATGCTCGCCGCTGCGCAGAGCAGGTGCACCGCGGGCCCGGCGAGCGCGACGGCCACACGCCGTCCGCGCCGTCCCAACCGCCAGCCGTCGGTGACGTCGCAGAAGAAGGCGGGGGCGAGGTAGAACAGCATGGCTCCGATGCGCCGGGGCGACCCGCCGAAATGGCTGAGGACGGCACCGTGCCCGAGCTCGTGCACGACCGTGGTGAGGACGATCGCCACGCTCAGCCCGATCACGACGGGCAGCGGCACGGGATGATCGAGAACCCCGACGATGTCGTCGGTGCTGAGGAGACCGACGACGAACCCTGCGAGCACGATGGCCAGGAACACGACCGCGCCGGGAGCCTCGACGGCGACTCGGGTGATCGGGCGGAGCGCGGCGAAGAGACGGGCCGGGTCTCCGATGCTGAACTGCACGGTGAGCGGGGGCTGGAACCGCCAACGGGAACCTCGGTCGAGCTGACGGTCGCCCTCTCCCCGCTGCGCGTCTGTGCGCAGGAGACCGGCGTCGGCGAGGCGACGCGCAACTCCCCCGACATCGTCAGACGTCCACGGTTCGCCGAGCTCCTGAGCGATCTGCGACACCGTCCGCACCCCGGTGAAGTGCCGTGCGACGGTGGCAACCGACTCGGAGATCCGGGCCTTGGGCACTCGGTCACGCGCGATGATCCAGGCGCCCTCCGCGTCTGCCGGCGCATCGACGGAGACGCGCACCCCGAGCTCCGGTCGAGCCGAAGCCGGGAACACCGTCGTCGGAAGCTCGCTCGTCATCGGACGCACTCGAGCATGGACAGGCTCTGCGACCCGTCTGCGAGACGGACCGGCAAGGCATCGCGCACGCGCAACCCTGCGGTGCTCAGCTCTGCACGCAGCTGCTTCTCGTCGAGAAGGTTCACCCGCGAGGCGAACACTTCTGTCGTGGGCACTCCTGCCTGCCGACGCAGGTGCAGCACGCTCACATCTCGGTGGCCGGCCGTCGAGTCGACCTGCTCATCCAGGATCACGACCTCGGCAGGGTCCGCGTTCAGCGGCACGAGCCGCGTCTCGGCTCCGCCCGCATAGGCGCCGGTCGAGTGGACCGAGACGAGGAAGACACCATCGGGCGCCAGGTGCGCGCGCACAGCCTCGAGCATCGTCCGACGCCGGGATGGAGGCAGCAACGTGATCGAGGTCGCCGCCAGCACGATGAGTCCGAACGACCCATCGACGTCGAACGCGCTCATGTCTCCGAGCACGGGAAGAACCTTCCCACCCGCGCGCTGGGCGCGTCCCTCGAGCAGCTCGAGCATGCGCGGCGAACTGTCGAGCGCGACCGTCTCACGTCCCAGGCGACCGAGCGCGACAGTGAGTCGACCGCTGCCGCACGCGAGTTCGAGGATCCTCCCCTCGGTGCGCCGGCCGATACGGAGTATCTCGCGCACCTCACTGTCGTCACCACGGGTCATCGCGTCGTACACCTCCGAACCTCGCTCGCTGTAGAGGTCGGTGACGACGGCGTGCGGTTCGAGGACGGCGAGCAGCCGCGCCATCGACGAGGTCAGGCGAGAATCGGTCATGCGGACTCCTTGTCTGGGCGGGCAGGCGGGCGGGCGGGCACGGGGCGTAGCTGATGGGGGTATGGCTGCCGAACGGCGAACCGACTACGCCCCGCACCCATCAGGTGATGGCGACCGCCGCGCCGATGATGATGATGATGTCGCCGACGATGATGTACCAGGGCTCGGGGGCGTCCATCGCCTCGATCTCCTCGAAACTCAGATCCATGTGCTCACCTCCTTCGGGCGAGGTCTGCTGCGATCGATCGCGGATCACGTCGCGATGCCGATGATGGCGATGACGGCGCCGATCTTCACCGCGGCGTACCAGGTCCAGAAGTCGGGGGTGTCCATCGACTCCAGTTCTTCAAAGCGCAGATCTTTTGAGATCTCCATGTGTTCTCACCTCCTCTGTCGTACCGTTCCGGGCGTCCGCCACTCAGGTGAGAGCGGCGATGATGGCGACGATCGCCATGCCCGTGCCGACTCCGTTGACGAAGTCCGTCCACTCGGATGGGGCGTCCATCGTCGGCAATTCCTCGATCCCCAGGTTCAGTGCGGTGGTCATGTCATGTCACCTCCTCTCGTCACTTCGTGATCAGGTCCCCGGCCGGCCGGAAACGACTCGGCGAAGACCTGATCGATGGCTTCGGGGGCGATGCGCCCGAGCGCCGGCAGCGATCCACCCCAAGAGGTGCGTACCCGCTCGGATGCCTGCATACGCATCGATGCGCTCGGCGCATCGATGGTGCGCAGCCCCCAACGCTGGAACAGTGTCGCGAGGCCATCACGGATGTCGAGGGGAAGCTCGGGCATGACGGCGCGGACCCAGGACCAGGCTGACGCGAGTCTCTCTGTCGAGCCCCAGCGCCGGTCGCCGTCGGCGATGGCGCCCCAGATGGTCGGCAGGATCGACAGGGTCGCCGGGATCTTCCGGGCTCCGGTCACCCAGGCCAGTTCGTTCGCCAGGTACCAGTGCTTCGCCGCATAGCTCTCCCGCCCGACAAGGGCCCAGCTGCGATGGCTCGCTGCACTGAGCTGCCCCGCGAAGAGGCGTTCCTCGGGCGTCAGGGATCTGAGCCTGAGCCGTTCGCCCATCCGCGCTGCGCCGTTCACGATCGACTCGGCATCGTGATCGGCGGCGAGATCGACCCTGCTCCCGATCACGGGGCCGAGCACGCGGAGGATCACCTCGATCAGTCCCTCCATCTGCTGTGATCGAGGCAGGGTGGCGGTGTGCAAGGGGTCGAGGACCGCATGATCGGGAAGCAGCGCAGGGCTGAAGAGGAGCCGACGCCCCCACGGCGTCACGAGACAGGCGACTCTGCTGACCTCAGAGCCGGTACCGATGGTCGTCGGGACGGCGACGAGGGGCAGCTCCTGGTCATGGTTGATGTTCGCCTCGGGCAGACGGACAAAGCCACTGCGTGCCGTCAGCCTGCGTAGCGGCAGGGCGAATCGCGGTGTCGTGATCAGGAGCCGTGCGATCTTCGCGGCGTCGAGGATGGTGCCTCCGCCGAGCGCCACGACCGCAGTCGCATCGTGCCCGGCGGAGACGATTTCGGCGATCGTGCCCGCGTCGACCTCCTGGGCATCGATGCGGAGTTCGGTGGCTCCCGCTGGCAGCGACATACTCATCCCGTCGACGGCCGCATCGCGCACGACGAGCGGCCGCTCGCCCAGCGAGAGTCGGGAGAGGACGGCCGAGGTCGCTCCGCTTCCCGCCGTCACCCGTGCCGAATTGTGAGCCTCCCTCAGCGCGTTCACGCGGCGCGCTCGTGGTCGTCGATGCCGTGCAGGATCGCGGTCTCGAGTTCGTCGAGCTCCGTCCTGCCGTAGAGGTATGCGGGGATCACCTGGATGCAGCCCGGTCCCGGCTGCACGATCGCCCCTGCTTTCCGCACCGCGGCCACGACTCCCGCGATCTCACCGCCGTCGAAAGGCCGTCCGTCCCGCGCGAGAACCACGGACCGGAAGCAGCCGATCCCGCCGGTGTCGACCACGTTGGGATGTGCCGCGATCCGCGTAATCGTCCCGTCCAGCGCCGCGCCCAGCTCCTGCGAGAGACGGAGCGCATCCATTCGGTCGAACTCCGACGCGGCAGCCAGGATGGCTGCGCAGGAGGCAGGGGTACCGGCTTGCGTCTCCGCATGCACGAACATCGCGTCGCGGCTGTCGAAGACATCGCAGAGTTCCGCGGAGACGAGCACAGCCGATGCCGCCGCCGCACCGTTCGTCAGTGCCTTCGACAGCAGGAGCACGTCGGGGGCGACGGCCCAGCGCTCCGAGGCGAAGAGCAGACCGGTGCGTCCGAACCCCGTCGCGACCTCGTCGGCGACCAGTACGACGTCGAACGACGCCCGGATCTCGGCGACGGTCGCGAGGAACTCTTCGTCGAGGACGATCGCCCCCGATCCCTGCACGGGCTCGAGCACGAGAGCGGCGATCCGATCTCCTTCCCTGGCGAACAGCGTCCGCAGCTGCGCCCCGCCGTCATGCGGGGAGACGTGCCTCACCGCCCGCCGATCCACGCCGTACACGGACTGGCCCAGCGCCTCGCCGGTAAGGGCGAAGGCGCCGTAACTGAGCCCGTGGTATCCGCCCTGTGTGCCGACGACGAGGTTCTTCTGCGGTGCGCCCTTCAGCGCAGCCGCCTGACGCACGAGCTTCATCGTCAGATCGTTCGCCGCCGCTCCGGAGGTCGCGAAGATGACACGCGCGTAGTCACCCGCCCGCGCCAGGAGCATCTCTGCCGCCTCCTGAGCGTAGGAGTGCGAGGAGCGGAAGAGGGAGAGATAGGAGGCGGACCGCAACGCCGCCCCCACGGCATCGGCCACGGCCTCATTCCCGTAGCCGAGCGGAACGTTCCAGAGCCCGCTCGTCGCACAGAGTCGCGTGATGCCGTCGGCCGTGCGGACCCGCACGCCCGCAGCCGCGACCGCGTGCTCCTGCAGGCGCCCCCAAATGCTGGGCGGTGTGAGGCTCTCCCAGAGTGCCGGCCGCGGCGCGGTGGCCTCGCGCATCACTCGCCGCTCCGCCCGTAGGAGACGAGATCGAGACCCGCCTGCGCGAACCTCCCCCGGACGTCCCGCAGCACCTCGGCTGCTTCCCCCGTGCGCCGTCCGAGTTCGGTGGCGAGCATCACCGACGCCGCTGCCTCGTCCCCGGTCGCCATCAGGCACTCGGCTGCGCGCGCGGCGTCGACCCCGAGCCGGAAGCGTCTGAGGCTCACGGGATCGACCAGGATGTACTCCTCGCCGTCACCCGTCACCAGGAAAGGCGCCTCGGGGGCGACGGCCGCGGCGGCGCCCTCGTCGAGAGCTCGGACGAGGTGTCCGCCGAAACCCGAGATGGCGGGCCGTGTCAGGGCACCGTCCCACTGCCGCAGCAGGTCGAGAGCGGCGACGTACCTCGCGAGCCAGGGCCTGTCGTCGAGATCCGCCTCGAGCACGCGGGGGTCGACGATCCGCGCGAACGCCCGGCCGCGGCCGGTGCTCTCCGCGGCCGTCGCCTCGACGTCGGCCCGCTCATCGCCCACGCTGCCGAGGAGGAGCCCATCGGGCCCGTCTCGATACTCGCCGGACGCGGTGACGTGCACGCGGACCAGATCGGCCTCGTCCTTGTCCGCACGGACGAACGAGGTGCGCGAGTCCAGGAGAACCAACCCGCCGAGGAGCTGATCCACGAAGAAGCCCGACTCTCGCGCGGTGTCGGCGTCGCTGAGGAAGGCCGCGAGCCCCGCCGTCGACCCCTGGCGGACGATGGTGAGTCCGACGATGGAGAGGAACGGGGCGGCGAGGTAGTCCTGCAGCTCGAAGGCGTGGCGTCCATCGAGGGTGATCTCGTCGCCGGGCTCGCGGAAGGAGCCGTCATATCCGATGGTCCGCGGATCGGCATGTCGCACGGGGGCGATCACGATGTCGCAGGGCTCCGCCGCGCGCAGCACCTCCTCGATGTGGTCTCCGGATTCGAGGAAGAACACGGCGCCCTCGATGATTCCCCGCCTTCCGCTGACGTACTGCTCGAAAGCAGTGGCCGTGCGGTGGCTCGGCCGTGATGCCGTGGTCGCGCTGTCCTGCATGTTCCCCCCAGAAGACATGGACCTTGATCGAGCACGATCTGTCCTCATCTGAGGCTATACAGCTGACGTGTGACATGCAATATTCTGACCACAGCACGACGAGGATCCGCCCACAGCTGCGCGCGACGGCTCTGTCACGCCACCCTCCCCCGATCGGATAGGATGGACAGGTTGTTCCTGGTGACGTGTCCGAGCGGCCGAAGGAGCACGCTTGGAAAGCGTGTGTTGTGCAAGCAACCGCGGGTTCGAATCCCGCCGTCACCGCCAAAGCAAAGGCCCCGACTCCCCTAGGAAACACAGGGAAGTCGGGGCCTTTGTCATGTATCGACCTACGTCCGTGGCAACACCTCGGCAACAACTGCCGCACGACGTGCGTGATCGAGAGCCGCGGCAACGCTGTCAAGGTCGTCGTCGAACAGATCGGCGTAGGTGTCGAGCGTCATGCTCGCCGAGGCGTGACCCAACATTCGTTGCACTGCTTTCACGTTTGCGCCGGCGGAGATCGCGAGCGATGCCGCGGTGTGCCTGAGGTCGTGCGGTGTCACCCTGGGGAACTCGTTGTCTGCCTCGCGCACGCGCTTCACTGCGAATGCGAACCATCCGCGCACACTGTTCGGCAGCCGCATGTACGCGATGCCGTCGCCGAACAGGATGTCGTCGCGCCGCTTCCCCTCGCAGAGCTTCGCGATCGAGAGCGACAGGAACGCCGGGTACGGCACCGAACGGGCCTCGTGCGTCTTTGGTGTCCCGACGTGCACGACTCCCCCGACGAGCACGGCGTTCTCCTCGACGCTCACGCGCCGCCTCAGCGCGTCAACATGCTTGACACGCAGCCCGGTGGCCTCTCCCCACCTGAGGCCCGTGTACGCGAGGAAGAGCACGAGGACGGGATACGTGGAGGCTGCGGCGAGAGCGTCGACCTGTTCATGGGTGAGGTACGGCTTCGACTTGGGAACCTTTCGCGGCAGCGCGACGCCCCGAGCGACGTTACGACTCACGCGCCGATCCCTTTCGGCGACATCTAAGACTGCTGCGAGCACACCATGCGCGCGCAGCACAGTCGTGGCAGCACGCTCACGCGAGAGCGCAGCAACCCAGTCCTGCACCTCGGAGTGCTTCACGCTCCCCACCTGACGTCCGCCCCATCGGGGCTGGACGTGCGTCTCCCATGAACCTCGGAGCGCTTGGTAGCTGGACGGCTTCATGACCTGTTCGCGGGCCCTGAGCCACGGCGTGGCGATCGACGCGATATCCTCACGGGCATCGGCCGGATTGACGTAGTCACCCTTCGCTTTGCCCACCTCAACCTCGGCGAGGCGCAGCTCCGCGTCGCGTCGGCGGGTGAACCCTCGCTCCTGGGTCTGCTTGTGATCCGGCCTCCGATAGACGATCCGGTAGAGCTTCTTGCCAGCCTTCGTCTCGTATGCGTGGACGCTACCCATTCTTGATTCGCTCCTCGTAGTGCTTCGAGACCTCTTCCACGAGCGCCCTCGTGGCACGCCCGCGAGCTTGAGGGCTGTTCGAACTCGCGCGGATCGCCGCCTCCTCGTCGAGGGAGCGCCCCCATAGCCTGTCCGCCCAAGCCGCGAAGCTCACCCTCAGCATTCCCAGTCGATCAGCTGCGCGCTGTTCTGCCAACGTCGGCTCCCTCGGGGCTGGCTCATCAGGTCCAGGGACATACCATCCGACCGGCATCTCACGCCCGACAGCTTCCAACATGTCAAGCAGCCGGTCACTGTCCAGCAGCTGGCTGCTCGTGTCGGTCAGGGAAAGACGCACTGGCGCACCCGCTAGGGCGCTGCGCACCCACTCCCTAGTCACGCCGGCGCCATGTACGGAGGGGGCGCTGAAGGTTGCAGTGTCGCCGAGCAGATCATCAAGTGTGAGGGATGATCCTGCGAGAGCGTTCAAGCTGGCAGCAAGCACAAGAAGGTTCGGCAATGTCACAGCAGATCGAGCGGACTCAAAATTGCGAACTGTACTAACCCCCCACCCGGCTCCAAACTCTCGGGCTTGACGAGCCACGTCATCGAGGGTCAAACGATGCTCCGTTCGGAACGATCGGAGGAAATCGGCGATGGCGTTTTGAAACGCAACTGACTCTTGCACGATCACAGGTTACCAATTTCGGCATCGTGTGCTAGCTTCTCAGGTAACTACTTTTGGCAACTTCTCAGAAGTAGCGCTTGCAGGAGTAACAGCCCGACCAGGCCCCTTCTGGGGAACCGGGGACAGCCCGTAACCGGCTACGAGGACTGCAGGCTGCGGTTCCAACGACGTAACCGCAAGAGCAGGACCCCGGTGCGCAATCCTGCGCGCCCTCCAGCATCGAGAGGAGGCCACTCATGGCCATCGCAACGGCGGAGCGCATGAACTCCGCAACCGTCTATCTCACACCTGAGCAGGTATGTGAGCTGATCCCGGGAATGACGAAGCCCACGCTCGCCCAGCTTCGCTTCAAAGGAACCGGGCCCCGTTACTTCAAGCCCACGCCGCGGGTCGTTCTGTACGCCCACGACGACATCGAAGAGTGGGTCCGCTCGAGCGTTCGGACGAGCACGGCGAACGAGTGAGCTCAAAAAGAAATCCCCAGCTGCGAACTGGGGATCAAACCAGCACCCAACCATCACGAAGGAGAACTGACATGACCATGATTGCACACCCGTCGGCGTGCGCAACCCTCTACGAAGCAGACGAGCACGGCTGGAGCCTCGAGGTCAGAACGAGCCGCACCGGAAAGAGGATGCACGTCGGCCGTGCTCAGGACGGGAGCGTAGTGAGGTTCTACTGCGCGCTCACGATCACTCCGGCAGAGAAGCACCTTGAGGTGATGATGTACGACGACACTTCCATCGGCTACATCGGGAAGGTCATCCGGATCGCACACGCCCTTGCCCGACGCGACGGCGAGTGGCGCGGGGCCGACTGGGGCCGAGGGCGGAAGAGCAACGGAAACGAGTGGCTGAGCATCAAGCTCGGCGACCCCGTCGACGTGAACGAGGCGTTCGCGCAGCTGACCGAACGCATCGACCTGTCGTCGGAGGTGCACGCGTGACCGATCCAAATCCGTTCGGTATCCGCCAGTCGCCGGCGTCGATCAAGCTCGCGAAGGAGATCGTGCGCATCGCGAGCAACGCCGAGTTCGAGGACCTGCGCACCGAGATGATCGAGTCTCTGATCATGCGCGAGGTCCATGGACACCCAGACAGGGACGGCCGTGAGGTCGCCATTGGGGCTCTCGCCATGGTTGCACTGACCGTCGAAGTGCTCGCCGACAACATCGCCGAGAGCGCCGCCAGGAACGCCGCCGCGCAAGCAGTCGCCGACGATCCGCGGTTCAAGGAGCGCCTCGAAGCCATGGCTCGCGAGATGAAGGAGCCGGCTACAGGTGCGAAGCCGTTGCGACGTCTCGCCATCGTCGACGACCACCTGCGATCACTTGACGACTGAAAGACCCAGTGACCCTCGCCTCCCGGTAGGCGAGGGTTACTGCTTCCAACTGAAAACGAGAGGCGGTGACCAATGGGCGCCAATCTTGTCGGACGAGCAATCGCCTATGCGGTTGACGTTCCTCTGAGGGAGAACGAGTACCGGCTACTCGTCGGTGTCTGTCACACGGCGCTGGACGACGGCCAGCCGCCCCGCTACTTCGACTCGCGCGAGGCGATGGCACTCGCTCTCGGCAGACGCATTCCCGATGCGGTCACGGGTGTTCCTGACCCGCCAGAGAGGGTCGCCGGGCTCAAGGCGGTGAAGGTGGCAATGAAAGGCCTCACGGACCTCCAAGCGCTCCGCAGGACCAAAACCGGCGGTCATGGTCGGAGAGCTGAATTCGAGGTGATCCTCGACGTCGCAAGGACGCAGCAGACCGATGCGTTCAAGGCCCGCGATCGTCGACCAACAATGACGGCTGCCGAGGCTCGCAGGCGACGCGCTGGAGGTACTGCCGCAGTACCCGTGGAAGTACTGCCGCAGTCCCTATTGGGGGACTTCCGCAGTACCGATGGGGTACTGCCGCAGTCCCCCTCAGGAACCAGAGGAATACAGGAACAACAGCAGGAAGAACAAGTCGCCTGACGCATGCACCTCACCAGGGAATGCACTTGCATTGCAACTGCCCTGTGGATAACCCATCAGAAACCCGACTCGGTTACGCACACGGAAGGACTCAAGATGCCCGCTCCCAAGCCCTCGAACTTCCAGGCACTCGCCGACGCCTGGGACAACCCCGACACCTTCGCCGCCGAGTTGTTGAAGTACTACTCCGACCTCGAGGCTTCGGGACACCGCATCCCCGCAGACGACATCACGACCGCTTGCCGTACGCCAGGTGCAGCAGCTTGAAGACGACTGAGGTGTCCGATCCAGATCTGTTCGCTCGGCTCCTCGAAGACCTCGAAGAGCGGTCGGCGCCAACACGGATCACGCCTGAGGCTCGAGACGCGTACGCGAAGCTCACCGCGGCAATGGAGCACCACCGGCCGCCATGCGCCGACGACGACAGGTTCACCGCGGGCCAGGTACTCCAAATCGAGTACTTGGCCCGCGCGTGCGCCGAATGCCCAATCAGGACCGAGTGCGGCACCTACGCCCAGCTCGCTCAACCCACCGCCGGCTTCTGGGCCGGTGTCGACTACACCGAAGGAACCTCATGACCGCTGACACCCCCACCCCTGAGGACGCTGCCCGCACGGCGCTCGCACAGGCTCTCCAGGGCCGCACCGCATCCACCCGCGACATCCTCGCCCTCGACGTCTCCCAGTTCGTCGTGGGCGACGCCGTACACGCGTCGAAGGTCGCGGCCTGGGTAGAAGAGAACTCGAAGCCCAAGCCGACCGGAGACGCCCCGAGGCGGTTCCAGACACAGCCCGAATCCGGCCGCGACGCCGGCACCGAAGAAGCCGAACGCCGCTTCGGCAACCACTGACGAGAGGCCCACCTATGACCACCACACTCCGCGACCGCGTTTTCGACACGATCCCTGGTTACCACGACGCGAAAGCGATCATCGCTCACACGAACAGCGCATCGCCGATCACGATCCCCGATGCCAGAGAAGCGCGCGGCGCGATCTTCAATCAAGTTCGCGTCGCGCTCCTCTCCGGAGAGCCCGTCCCCGACTCGTTCGGCGAAGCCCTCGCCGAGCTCGATCGCGCCGAACGCTCGCGCAGCATGATGACTGCGCTCGTCGCTGAGGTTGTCCGAGCAGCCGAGCAGAGCATCGAGAACGCGCTCCCCATCGACATCGACACCACCTACCATTTGCTCGACCACGAGCTGCAGGCGCTCGTGAGCAACGTGAAGAACGTCGTTCCGGACCTGGAAGGGGCTACGACCGCCAGCGAGGCTGTCGCGAACGGCGGCGGCGCCGTCGAGGCGTGGCGCGAGGTGCAGCGCCTCGCCGAGGCCTACGACGAGATCCGCAGCGTTCAGCACGAGATCCTGCCGCGCACCGAGGGCTACTACTGGGATCGGCTCCTCACGGTCGGCCTGTATCGCGACGCCCTCGCCGTGCACCCGTACTTCCCGGAGCGCTCCCAGGTCAACTGGGGCCCCCACGGACGCCCGCAGCTGTCGAGCGAGAACTCATGGTGGCCTGGTGACGTCGACCGTCCTGCCGCTCTCCTCCGGATCGTCACCCACACGACCCCGTGGGTACCGACGCCTTCGGTCCTCGAAGGCGTCTGGTCCCGCGCCATCGCGGCATCTGCCCGCATCGGTGAGACGGACGATCCCCGCGTCACTGCCGAGCGTGAGCGTCGTCTCGCCGAACACGACAACTACCTCGCCCGGCTATGACCGAGGAGTTCATGCCGGTCGATGAACCCGGTGCGGCACTGCGCATCACCGGGACCGACATGGCAAGGCGACTACTCAACGCACGCGCTGGCCGCGTCGGCCGCGACTACGACCCGGGGTGGCCCGGCGATGGCCGGAACCCGCCCAGGGACAGGTTCCGGGACGGGTTCCGGAACATCTGGGATTACTGACCCACCGATAGGAGACACACGATGCTCACCAACCCTGAGATCGCTTCGATGCTCGAGAAGTACCGGATCGAGACGATGCCGGACAACCAGAAGATCGCAACCCTCCACGTCCTCGCACTCGCGAACATCGCCGAGGAACTCCGCCTCGCCCGCGAGGATCACTGACCGGGTGCCGTCTGCGTCACACAGACGGCACCGCCCGACCGCTGGCCCCGTGTACGAGCATGCACGGGGCCAGCTCTAAGACACAACGCGAAGCCACCGAAGCACCAGATCATCCTGTCGACCCCGACAACATGATCACGACCCAGGGCCTCCCCCTCCCCTGGCACCCCTCTCCGTCCGCCGGGGAGATGCTGTTGAATCCGTCCTCCGCATATGCCCTTGATCCGTTTTTTCCAGCCCTAGGCGCTCGTCTGACGCCCGAACAGGAGCCCCACCATGACAGACAAGCCCCGAGACGGCAGACGGCCGCGTACAGGATTAGCCGTTACACCCCGGCTCGATCCACGCGCCACCCTCGACGCCGCACTCCCCGAAGATGCGGAGTGGGATGAGCGCGAAATCATCCTCATGGCGATCCTCGAGCGGCAGGCCAAGCACATCGAGAGTCTTGAGAAGGCGGTCGAAGAACACGGGACCATGGTCATCGGGTCGACCGGGCAGTTGCGCGTCTCCCCGGCTCTGGTCGAGCTGCGGCAATGGTACTCGGCGATGACCAGGACCACCGAAGGCGTCCGGCTTCCCGGCGAGGATAAGACCGTCGCCGTGCGTCAGCAGCGCGCCGCGAACAAGCGGTGGGGGAACCTCCCCCAGGACGGGGAGGTAGGGGCGTCTGCTCCTGTCGAGCTCAGCACTTGGACGCCTCGAACGGACGTGAAGTGATGGCCCGCCGCAAGAGCACCGTCTCGGCGCCGACCGGGATCTCACCCGCATACCAGCACCTCCACGAGCGCGCCCTGGCCGCGATCGCGGAGTACGACGACCCGCGCCGAATGGAACAACACCGTGTACTCGTCGCCGAGGGAATCGCCCGCCCCCTCGACGACCTCCTCCGCTTCCACCGTGAGCGTGCCGAGGCGTGCGAGCGGGAGGAGCCGATCACCGTCAGCCGGTTCGAGCTCTCCCGATGGTTCAAGGACCTCCCCGAAGGAGTGTGGTCCTTCACACTCCATGCCGACGGCACAGGCAACGCCCACCCTCGTCCCGAGGGTGCCACCCATCCGCACATTCGTTGAAACCCGCCACCGGCGGGGACTGAAAGGAGCCAATCATGGCTGACATTGTTCCGATCACCAACATCCGCGGCCCCGCGGCGCGCATCACCGAAGTTACATCGACGACCGTGGCGTCCACGGAGCCGGCCGATGTCGTCATGATAGGCCCAGATCAGAACCGCAAGTTCGCGTTCAAGATCCCGCAGGGACCGCGGGGCATCCCGGGCGTGAACGGTGTCGAGAACGACGAAGCGGTGGCAGCGTACATCGACGCGCCCGATTCGGAGACGTCGGCGGCGCTACTCGGTGCGTACAGCGATCAGGATCGAATGGGAATCGTCCTTCCCTCAGGGAGCTCCATGGGGGCAATCACGCTCAGCGCCCTGCAGGAAGCCTGCGACACGGCGAAGACTGTGGGGCGACGGGTCTGGGCATCTGGGACGCTCACCACGGACCAGACGCTGGTCATTCAATCCGACGCCGACTTGCGGGGACTGACGATCAACTACACCGGAACAGGAGTTGCCGTTCGCCTTGGCTCCGAATCCGAGTACACGCGGCGTCTGCACGTCGTGCTCCCGCACGTCATTGCAGCCAATAAGAGCGGGACAGGGTGGGAGGGTGTCGTGGGCACAACTGGTGTCTACGCCGTGAACCTCGACTCGTGCTCTGAAATCGAGGTTCCTCTTGTTCGCGGCTTCGCGATCGGCATGCTCGTGTACGGGGCCTCGCGAGGATGTGCCTACAACACATTCAGCATCGGGCACCTCGACAACAACCAGATCAACCTGCAACTCTCCGCGAACGCCTCCGGATGGAGTAACCAGAACACCTTCGTCGGTGGGCGCTACTCGCATAACTCCGCCGAAGGCGCACAGGTCGCCGGCGCTCGCCACATCGAGATGGTGGCTGGGCTCCCGAACGTCATCAACAACAACACCTGGTTGAACCCGTCGCTCGAAGGGCTCACGCCCGAATACCACGTCGCCTTCGCAGGTACTGTGAACGTCTTCATGAATGCCAGGTGGGAGGCGTCACCGCCCCGCGTCCTCTGGCAGAACGGCACCACACGATGCCTCATCCTCTGGGGGTATCAGTCTCAGTCGATCAATGAGACATTCGGTACCGGCGCCTCACAAAACGTGATCATCGCGTCGTCTGTGAAGTGGACCTCAAGCGGCTCCGACCCGATCGTCACGCTAGAGCACAGCGGATCCTCGACCGCGTCGCTCCTCACGATGATGGATCCAGGTGCACGGGCAGCCGGCGCAAGCACAGAGACCGCGTACCGCGCCCGCGCGTCCGCCACCGATTGGCGATTCAAGCGCGCCGCCGACGAATACCCCCGTCTGATCATCAACGGGCAAGACGGCAGGGTCCTCTTCGGAAACGGCACCGCAGACCCCACTCGCTACCTGGGCGGGGTCGGGACGACCTCCGTCGCTCTCGGCAATGCCAATCTCACGTTCGCCACCGACAACGACCGCGACATCGGCGCCCTCGGTGCATCCCGCCCCCGGTACGTGCGCGCGGGAACCGCCATCCAAACGGGCGCGATCGCGACCGCCGATCTCCCGACACCAGCTGCCGCGGGGAAAGGGGCGGTCGTGTACGACGACACTCGCGGCAAGCTGATCCTCTCTACCGGATCGGCATGGCGCAACGTCGATGGAACCGCACTCTAAACCACCGAAGAAGGAAGCGAAGAGACATGCAAGACGAACCCCTCACCTGGGACAACGTCCCCGGACTCAGCGATGACGAACGTCGCATCGGTCGATCCCTCATCGAGGTCCCCGACCTTCGAATGATCACCATCGAAGGCGTTTCAGCCGACGGCGTCTTCCTTCCCCCGATCGTCAACGGCGTCGTGATCCGCTGACCTCGCAGCCTCAAGGACCCCTCGTCCTCTTCGGAGGGCGAGGGGATCGAACATTTCTCGTCTCTCTGGAGCGAGTGCGCAATGCTCAGGGTTGCGCACGCCTCGCCCTATGATCGGGAGTCATGTGGTCAAAGATCGTCTTCTGGCTGCGGCTAGGAGCAGCGGTCTTCGCTGGCGTCGCAGCGATACTTGGCGTCTACAACCACTACGCGCCCGCCAAGCAGAAATTGCCAGAGGAGTTCGAGCCGATAACGTGGGGCATCGCTCTCGGGATCGTGATGTTCGACAACGTGGGCACTCTGATCAGTCGCAAGGTGCACGCGGTCCGCTCTGGCCGCAGGACGCGGATCGAAAAAGCGCTCATGAGTATGATCATCAACCTGGCAAAGACCCACACGCTTCCCTTCGATGAGATCGGCGCGAGCGTGTACGTCCCGTACTGGCGCGACGTCGTGATGCGACGCCCTCTCGCGAAGGTGCGGCTCAAGAGGATCATCCGGTTCCGCCCCGCCGGATACCCTCTCCAATCGGGCGTCAACTGGCGCGCTGGCAAGGGAATGGTCGGCTACTCGTGGGAGAGCCGATCCTCCCGATACCTGAACACACACGCCATCGCGAAGGCGCACGGTCACCAAGAACTGACCGCGGCGCAGTTCGCTCGACTCTCCAAAGACACACGATGCGGCTTCACCGTCGCCGAGTTCAACGCGATAGCTGGGAAGTACTCCGAGGTCCGCGCTGAGCCGCTCTGGCACGGCCGGAAGGAACGAACGCTCGTCGGTGTTCTATCCATTGACAGGGCCTACATAGACGAGGACGATAGGTTCTCACCCAAACTCGACAAGAAGCAGACTCGCGAGGTCGCTGCAGCTGCGGCGTCCATGGTTAGCGATATCTTGAAGCCAAGAGTTGAAGAAGCCTAGGAGGGGATCATGGACAAGAACGGACTGACCCCGAGCCAGGAAGAGTACTTCCGTACTCTCGAGCTGCTCGATTCGGATGGCCAACTGCGGGACAACATCGCAGACGCGAAGGAGAGCCTTCGTCGCGACAATGTGGTTCGTGGATTCGTGCGGGTGAAAGGCTTCCGGCCGAACGGACAGTGAGACCAATCGTCTCATCCGCTCATGCCGGTTCGTCGAGCACGACCGCGTTACCCCACACCCAACACCGATAGGTCTGGTCGCCGGCGCGGAACTCTATCCCGGCAGCGAGCGGCGTCGACCGCACAAGCTTCGCGTCGACTCGCACGGCCTTGGGGCCGAACCTCACCCATGCGCGGACACGCTTCGGTCGTGGGTAGATCGTCATGGGCTGCTCGCGCACGTCCATCTCACGCTCCGTGAGCGATTGCAGTGGACCGTGCGTCGCGGCGGCGAGGATCTCGCGCGCCTGCGACTGCATGTCCCGGTACGCGGAGAGCGTCGCCCCAGGGTTCCCCATAGCCGGTGATTTCCTTCCTCCGGCCGAGAGGATTGATTCTACGTCGCGACCACCGACGTGATGAGCGGTGCCGGTCTGGTTCAGAAATGAACGTGGTTCGGTGTCTCGTCGTCCCCGTTGTTGCGCGAGTTCAGCGCTGAGAGTTCCTGGGCGATCGACAAGAGCGCCGTCACTTTCGCCACTTCGATCCGCTGGTCGACGGTGAGATGGTCAACCTCGGTGATATACCCAGCGCTCTTGCCCTGAGCTGCGCCGATCGCGTTAGTGAGGGTGTCCCATGCGTGTGCGTAGTCATTGATCATGACCATGACGTTATCGGTCGGCGGGCGAGGATACGGCATCGGATTTCCGACAGATAGGTGTGTTCCAGGGAGTAGGTTCTCGGGCATGGCTGCACGTCGCGCGCGCGGAACTGGGACCATCTTCCGAGATCAGCGGGGATACTGGACCGTGGTGCTCCCGATGCCGTCAAGAGAGGGCAAAAGAAGGCGGAGCACCAAACGCTTCAAGGATCGTGGAGCAGCGCTACAGCACCTTCGTCACTTCGAATTTTCCCGGAGCGGCACGGATCTTCCGAGAGCAGCGGAGTACCCGTCTGGGGTCGGAACAACGACCGTCGGGGAGTGGTTCGAGTACTGGTTGGCGGAGTGCGTCTACCCCCAGTTGCGACCGCGAACAGCAGACGGGTACCGCAGTGCCGTGAAGAACCACATCGTTCCCGGCCTCGGTGCGGCGACCCCCCTCGTGTCGGTGCGCGCCGCAGATGTTCGTCGGATGCAGCACGCCGTGCAAGATGGACACTCTCCCACGACAGTCCGTAACATCCACACCATCGCTGCGCGAGCATTCGACGTGGCTGTCCGGGAGGAGGAGATACCCCGGAACCCAGTTCGGCTCATCGAACAGCCGAGGCCGGCACGCCCTGCCCTCGATGTTCCTACTATGGCCGAGGTACGCCGCCTTCTCGACGCGTTCAAAACGAGACCCGACGGCCTCAAGTGGATGACCTACGTCCTCACCGGCGCACGTCGCGGTGAAGTCGTCGGCCTCGAGGTCGACCGCGTCGGCACGCACATCGACATCAGCTGGCAGCTGCAGACGCTTCGCCGCGGCGAGACTGGCCGACCGATCGCGCCTCCCGACTTCGACTACCGACACCTCTACGGAGGCTTCTTCCTCACCCGGCCAAAGTCGAGAGCCGGATGGAGGACGGTACCGCTGATCAGCCCGCTGCGCGAGCTGATGGAGCGTCACCTCGAGACGATGGAACCGAACCCGTGGGGTTTGGTCTTCACCCGCAAGGGCAGACCAATCGACCCAAACATGGAGACGCGTCTGTGGCCGGCAGTTCAGCGAGAGATCCTCGGGGAGGATCGGCATGTTCGCCTGCACGACCTCCGCCACGCAGCCGTCGACCTGCTCTACGCTGCCGACATCCCAGAAGAACTCATCGTCGAACTCGTCGGACACTCCACGCGCGCCATGACTCGCTCGTACAAGAGCCCAGCTCACCTCGACCGTCTGACTCGCGCAATGTCAGGTGTCGAAGGCCTCATATCTTGATCACGCAACTGGACTCGGAAACGGCGAAGGCATGACCTCACCCTACGGCGAGCGCCACGGAGTTCGCCACGCGTCGCGGCAACAAGGTGGCAACACTTCGAGAGATCGAGACGCATCCGTAAGACGTCGCGAGAACGAAAATGGCCCAAAGAATCACGAAATCGAGCGTCAACCGTATGACGACGCGGTACGAATTCGGGTTCGAATCCCGCCGTCACCGCCACAAACGCAAGAAGGGTCTCCGCGCCAGCGGGGGCCCTTCTTGCGTTTCTCTCCAGTACGGGGATTCGGGGAGGAGCGAGCGCCGGGATACGCCCCCGGCTCACTCAGCCGTCGAAGCGCACGCCGTAGATCTGCCCACCGGGCGCCGCGGGCAGTCGCGTCATCCCGAGCCGCTCGTAGAACGCGGCCGCTCCGGCGTTGTTCGGGTCGATCCCCAGGTGCAGTCCGCGCACTCCGCGCCGGGTCAGCTCGGCGAACAGGGTCTCCATGAGACCGCGCCCCAGCCCCTGACCCTGCGTCTCGGGGAGCAGATCGATGTGCAGATGGGCGGGGTACTCCGCGGCGTTCGGCTCGATGCCGGGGGCTCGCTCGTACCCGTACTCGACCATCCGCTCCTCCCGGGTCGCGGGCTCCGCAGACCGGGGGTATCGCTCCTGTAGCCCGGGCCACCACTCGTCGCGGAACCAGGTGTAGAAAGCGTCGGTGTCGTCCGTCGCCACGATGTACCCGATGGTTCGCTCGTCGTCACTCTCGACCACCCAGGCGAGGTCGGGATGCCGCTCGGCATAGGGAACGGCGAACAGGTCGCCCCACAGCGAGTCGTCGGAGAGGACGCCGGTCGCATCTCCCCCCGCGTCGGCGGTCTGCACGCAGATCTCGTACAGCGCGGCACGATCGGTGGGGAGGTAGGGACGGATGCGCGACACGAAGGCTCCTCTGACTGAACGGTCCGGCTCAGCCTATCGGCGCGTCGACCTCGGACTTCTTCTGCTGCACCCAGGGCAGCAGCCACGCCGCCAGCACGAGCACCACGCCGGCGCCGACGAGCGCACCGCCCAGCGTGTCGGTGGCCCAGTGCACCGACAGGAAGGTGCGCGAGAGCGCCATCGCCAGCACCCACAGCACACCGAGGATCGCGGTCCAGACCCGCGGGAACAGCACCCAGACCACGAGCGCGATCGTCGCCGCGTTCGCGGTGTGGCCCGACGGGAACGAGCCGTAGTCACTCACCACCAGCATGTCCTCCGGCCGCGCTCTTCCGAAGAGCTGCTTGAGCAGCTGCACCGCACCGGCGCTCGCGGCGAAGCACACGGCCGCGAACACCGCACTGCGCCACCGGCGCGCGAGCACGAGGGCGAGGATCACCAGCAGCGGCACCCCGAGGATCGCCACCCACCCGCCGCCGATCCAGTCCATGACCAGCGCGAACTGCAGCAGCCAGTCGCCCCGGATGCCGGCGACGGTCTCATTCCACCAGTGGTCGAAGCCGGGTGTCTCCGGGTAGACGAAAACCACCAGGGCACCGAGCACCGTCGCGAGCGCGAGGAGGCCCACTCCCCACCACAGCAGCATCCGCCTGTCCATCGTCCCATTCTGCGGGACGAGGCCCTGCCGATCAGGGATTGAGCATCCCGACGGTCCGCGGACGCACGACGAACCAGAGCGAGAGGATGCCGATGGCGGCGCAGACCACCATGACCGAGGCCATCGTGGTCGCGGTGATCCCGGCGTCGTGGGAGAGCCAGCCCGCGACCGGTGAGATGAGCCCGGCGACACCGAAGTTGGTCGCGCCGATGATGGAGGCCGCGGTGCCGGCCGCCTTCCCGTGACGATCCAACGCCAGCACCTGCACGTTGGGGAACGTGAAGCCGCACGCGGTCATGAACACGAAAAGCGGGATGACCGTGCCCCAGAGCCCGAGCCCGAGCTGGTCGGTGACGATGATCGCAATTCCGGCGAGCAGCAGCACGGCGGTGGAGTAGGCCATGACCCACTGCGGTCCGAACCGGGCGGCGAGACGAGAGGCGGTCTGCACGCCGGCGACGACGCCGAGCGAGTTCACGGCGAACAGCAGGCCGTACTGCTGCGCATCGAGTCCGTGCGTCACCTGGAACAGGAACGGCGATGCCGAGAGGTAGGAGAACAGCCCCGAGAAGGCCATGCCGCCGATCACCAGCACACCGAGGAACACCCGATCCGAGAGCACCGAGCGATAACGCTGCAGCATCGTCGCGCCCCCGCGGTCCTGCCGACGAGCGATGGGCAAGGTCTCCGGGATGAACAGGATCGCCGAGGCCAGCATCACGATGCCGTAGGCGGCGAGGACGACGAAGATCCCGCGCCAGGGCATGAGGGTCAGCAGCCAGGAGCCGATGAGCGGCGCGATGACCGGGGCAACACCCGATACCAGCGCGAGACGCGAGAGCATGACGACCAGGCGGCGGCCGCCGAACAGGTCGCGCACGATGGCCATGGCCACGACGCCACCGGCCGCGGCTCCTACGCCCATGAGCACGCGCGCGGCGCTCAGCAGACCGAGGTCAGGGGCGAACGCCGCTCCGACGCTGGCCAGAACATGCAGGGCGGTGACCGCGATCAGCGGCACGCGGCGGCCGACCTTGTCGCTGAGCGGACCGACCACGAGCTGCCCGAGGGCGAAGCCGATCATCGTGCCGGTGAGGGTCAGCTGGATCGCCGCGGCCGTGGTCTGGAAGTCCTCTTCCAGCACCGGGAAGGCCGGGAGGTAGAGGTCGATCGTGAACGGCCCGAGCGCCGTGAGCGCGCCGAGGAGGATGATGTACAGCGTCCGGCGGCCGAGGGAGATCGCGTCCCCCGGGTGCAGCATGATGGGCGCTGTCGCCGGGTTGGCACCGAGGGTGCGGATGGCGCCGGTGGCGGTGGAGGTGCGGATGCTGCCGGTGGCGGTGCGCTCCGGTTCTGCGGCCGGAGCGGTCTCCGATGCATCGGGTCGCGAGGTGGGGATGGAGTCAGTGCGGGGAGCGTCGGACACGACGTCCTTCCAGAGTTCGGGGTGCGTGGTCGAATCGATTCGCCAGGGGAAAGAACCCATGCTACCGCCGACCCGACCCGTCCCCACCCCCGCGATGGCTCCGGGCGGGAGCTCAGCCCGCGATGCGCCCCAGACCCTGCTCGAGGTCGGCGAGCAGGTCACCGATGTCCTCGATACCGACCGACAGCCGCACGACGTTCTCCGGAACGGCGAGCTCGGTGCCGCGCACCGACGCGTGCGTCATGTCCGGCGGGTATCCGATGAGGGATTCGACTCCGCCCAGCGACTCCGCCAGCTGGAACAGCGAGGTGCTCTCGGCGAATGCCCGTGCGGCATCGGCACCCGCGGCGAGTCCGAGCGACAGCATCCCGCCGAAGGCGCTCATCTGCGAGGCGGCGATGGCGTGACCCGGGTGTGCCGCGAGTCCGGGGTAGTACACCTGCGCGAATTCGGGGCGCGCCGCCGCCCACTCCGCGATCGCCTGCGCGTTCTCGGAGTGCTGCCGCATCCGCAGCGCCAGCGTCTTGATGCCCCGCGTGGTGAGCCAGGCGTCCAGGGGCGCGGATACCGCACCGACCGCGAACTGCTGGAACTTCACCTGATCGAAGAAGCGGTCGTCGCCGAACACGACGGCACCCCCGAGCACGTCCGAGTGGCCGCCGAGGTACTTCGTCGTGGAGTGCACCACGAGGTCGGCGCCGAGCGCGAGCGGCTGCTGCAGCGCGGGCGAGGCGAATGTGTTGTCCACGACCACGATCGCACCGGACTCGTGCGCGACCTCGGCGATCAGGGCGATGTCGACGATCTTCAGCAGCGGGTTGCTCGGCGTCTCGAGCCACACGATCTTCGTCTCGGGGCGGATCGCGGCACGCAGCACATCCACATCCGAGAGCTCGACCGTCGTCGTGTCGATTCCCCACGGCGAGAGCACCTTGGTGAGCAGTCGGTACGTGCCGCCGTACACGTCGTTGCCGAGCAGCACGTGATCGCCCGGCTTCAGGATGCCGCGCAGCAGCGCATCCTCCGCAGCAAGACCCGAGGCGAAGGAGAGTGCGCTCGCGCCGCCTTCGAGCGCGGCCAGCTGCGTCTCGAGCGACGACCGTGTGGGGTTGCCGGCACGGTTGTATTCGTAGCCCTCGCGGAAACCGCCGATGCCGTCCTGCACGTGTGTGGAGGACTGGTAGATCGGCGGGATGATCGCCCCCGTCGTCGGGTCGGGAGCTTGTCCTGCATGGATGGCGCGAGTGGCGAAGGCGTGGTCGGACATGCCCTCAGCCTACGACCGCCCCCACAGCGGAGGCCCTCCCGTTACGCCCGGGGTCAGGCGACGGGAAGAGAGCAACCGCGAACGTCAATCGCGGCTCGCGGCCGTCACGGCTGCGCGCGCGGCTTCTTGTTCCGAAGGTTGCTGATGCCGACACCGAGCGCGAGAAGGCTGACCAGTCCGAGGCCGACGCCGAGTCCGTTCCAGAAGGAGCTGTCCACCCACCTCGTCACGATGAACACGAGCAGGAACAGCGAGCCGATGAACAGGTACCAGTCGATCTTCACAAGGACGACACTACCCGCGGTGCACCACGAGCGTTGCCGCGGCGGGGAGAGTGGTCGACGCCTCAGCGGGAGAGGTACCCGAGCAGATCCTGTCGCGTCAGCACCGTGTGCGGCTTGCCGTCTTCCGTGACCAGCAGGGCATCGGCGTCGGCGAGCGCCGTCTTCGCCTGGGCGACGGAGGCATGGATGCCGATCAGCGGGACCCGCTCCCCCACGTGCGCTCCGACCGCGTCGGTCGCGCTCGCCTCGCCGCGGAACAGCAGGTCGAGCAGCCCCTTCTCGTCGACCGTGCCGACGACCTCGCCCATCATGACGGGCGGTTCGGCGCTGAGCACGACCAGCTGCGACACGTCGTACTGCGTCATCATCCCGATGGCCTCGAGCACCGTGTCGGTCGGATGCGCGTGCACGAGGTCGGGGATGCCCTCGCCCTGGCGCGATGGCCGCGCGGCGAGCACGTCGGCGACGGTCTCCCCCTCTTCCACGTCGCTGAACCCGTAGGAGCGCATCCATCCGTCATTGAAGATCTTCCCGAGATAGCCGCGACCGCCGTCCGGCAGGAGGACGACCATCACGGCATCTGCGGGCAGTTCGCGCGCGACGCGCAGGGCGCCGACGACGGCCATGCCGCTCGATCCGCCGACGAGGATGCCCTCCTCGCGGGCGAGCCGCCTCGTCATGGCGAACGAGTCCGCGTCGCCCACCGCCACGATCTCGTGCGGGACCGTCGGGTCGTAGGCGCCCGGCCAGATATCCTCCCCGACACCTTCGACGAGGTAGGGACGACCGGTGCCGCCGCTGTAGACGCTGCCCTCGGGATCGACGCCGACGATGCGCACCTGCCCCTCCGACACCTCGCGGAGGTAGCGCCCGGTCCCCGTGATCGTGCCGCCCGTGCCGACACCGGCCACGAAGTGCGTGACCTGCCCCTCGGTGTCGCGCCAGATCTCCGGTCCTGTGGTCTCGTAGTGGCTGCGCGGACCGTTGGGGTTCTCGTACTGGTTCGGCTTGAACGCGCCGGGGATCTCACGGGCGAGTCGGTCGCTGACGCTGTAGTACGACTCCGGGCTTTCCGGCGCGACCGACGTGGGCGTCACCACGACCTCCGCGCCGTAGGCCCGCAGCACGTCGATCTTGTCGTCGCCCACCTTGTCGGGCAGCACGAACACGCACTTGTAGCCGCGCTGCTGAGCGACGAGTGCCAGGCCCACTCCGGTGTTGCCGCTGGTGGGTTCGACGATCGTGCCGCCGGGCTTCAGGTCGCCGGAGGCCTCGGCGGCATCGATGATGCGCGCGGCGATGCGATCCTTCGACGACCCGCCCGGGTTCAGGTACTCGAGCTTCACGAGCACCGTGCACGCGACGCCCTCGGTGACGTGAGTGAGCTTCACGAGGGGCGTGTCGCCGACGAGGTCGACGATCGAATCTGCGTACTTCATGACTTCAGGGTAGACGCGCGGATGCCGCGGGCGGGGCTGTGTTTCGCCCACCCGCGGCATCCGTTCTCACGAAAGGCCCCCTGTGTCTTCCGAAGCGTCAGCCCTTCGTCGACCCCGCCAGCAGGCCGCGCACGAAGTACCGCTGCAGCGCGAAGAACACGATGAGCGGGACGATGATCGAGACGAACGCACCCGCAGTGAGCAGGTACCAGCCCTCACCACGTCCGGTGATCTCGGCGAGCACCTTCGTGATCGGAGAGGCGGCGCCGTCGGCGAACACGAGGGCCACGAGCAGGTCGTTCCAGACCCAGAGGAACTGGAAGATCGCCACCGACGCGATCGCCGGCATCGTGAGCGGGAGCACCACGCGGAAGAAGATCTGTCCGCGCGATGCGCCGTCGACGCGCGCGGCCTCGATGATCTCGCCGGGGATCTCCGACATGAAGTTGTGCAGCAGGTAGATCGCGAGCGGCAGCGCGAACATCGTGTGGGCGATCCACACCTGCGCATAGCCGCCGGCGACGTCGAGGCCCTCCGTCACCTGCACACCGAACAGGTTGATCCCTCGGGAGAACGACGACAGCAGGGGCACCAGAGCCATCTGGATCGGCACGATCTGCAGCGCGAACACGAAGATGAACAGCGCGTTGCGACCCTTGAACTCGATCCAGGAGAACGCATACGCCGCCATCGCCGCGATCATCAGCGGGATGAGCGTCGCCGGGATCGTGATCACGATCGAGTTGAAGAAGGACTCCAGGATCGTCAGCTGCGTGGTGCCGGACTGCAGCACCGCCGCGTAGTTGTCGAGCGTCAGTCGGGGGTCGGTGAACACGGTCCACCAGCCGGTGGTCTCGATCGCTTCCCGGTCGCGGAACGACGAGATGAAGAGGCCGAGCGTCGGAACGGTCCAGATGACGGCGATGATGATCGCGGCGACACTCGCCCAGGGCCGGCTGAGACGCTTGCGGGTGCGACCGGCCGAAGCCTCGAACCGGCCCGCGGTCGTGATGGCCCGCGTGCTGTCGCCGGTGTCTGTCTTCACGGTGTCGGTCATCGGATCTCCCGCTGCTTCTTGATCTGGCGTGCGTTGTAGATGACGATCGGCAGCACCAGGATGAACAGGATGACGGAGAGCGCAGCACTGCGACCCGCCTCGAACTTCGAGAACTGGGTGTACATCTCATTCGCCAGCACCGACGTGCCGTAGTTTCCACCGGTCATCGTGCGGACGATGTCGAACACCTTCAGGGAGGCGATCGAGATCGTGGTCAGCACGACGATGAGCGCCGGACGGATCGACGGGATCGTCACCGACTTGAAACGCTCCCAGGCGTTGGCGCCGTCGAGCTCCGCCGCTTCCAGCAGCTCGGCCGGCACGCCCTTGATGGACGCCGAGAGCACGACCATCGCGAAACCGGTCTGCACCCAGATCAGCACCACGATGAGCGCCAGGTTGTTCCACGGATTGTTCAGCAGGAACTGCTGCGGCTCACCGCCGAACCAGACCAGGATCTGGTTGAGCAGACCGATCTGCTCGAACTCCGGGCCGCGGTAGGCGTACACGAAGCGCCAGATGATGCTGGCACCGACGAACGAGATCGCCATCGGCATGAACACCAGCAGCTTGTAGATCTTCTCCCCACGGGTCCGATCGATGAACACCGCGTACCCGAGGCCGATCATCGTGGAGAGCGTCGGGACGAGCAGCACCCACACGATCGTGTTGATCACCGAGGTCACGCCGTCGGACTGGGTGAAGATCCAGAGGTAGTTGGAGAACCCGACGAAGTCGCTGCCCGTCGAGTTCCAGAACGACGCATAGACGGTCTGGATCGACGGCAGGATGAGGCCGGCGAGGAGCAGCAGCAGCGCCGGGGCCATGAAGGCCACGAGCTGGATCAGGTAGCCCGCGCCGTCGCGGGACCGGTAGTCCAGGAAGAAGAACAGTGCACCGACGGCGACCGCGACTCCCATCGCCCAGTAGTAGGAGTTGAAGAACCACATCACCGCGAGCGGGATGAGCAGGCACATCGCGAGGCGGATGCCGGTGTAGAGAGCACCCTTGCGCGGTGCGATGTCGACGAGCAGCAGGATCACCACCACGACCACCGCGAACGCGATGACCACGGCGAGTGCCTGGAGGATCGGCGGGAGTGTCCCGATCCATTGGAAGAACACAGTCGCGTTCATGGATTCCCCTTCATGAGACGGAGCTGATCAGCGGTCGGCGCGGCGATGCGTGGACCGGGTGTGAGAAGGAGGGCCGCCCCGCGGGGCGGCCCTCCTCATCCGATCAGCTGGAAGGCCAGCCGGTCTCGATCTGAGTCAGCACCTCGTCGGTGGAGGTCCCGTTGACCCAGGCGACGATGCCCTTCCAGAAGGTGCCGGAGCCGACAGCACCGGGCATCTGGTCCGAACCGTCGAAGCGGAACGTCACCGAGTCGTCCTGGAGGAGCTTGATCGACTCCTGCAGGATCGGGTCCTCGACCACGTCGAGGTCGACACCCTTGTTGGCCGACGTCACGCCACCGAGGGCGAGACGGCTGTTGGCCCACTCGGGGCTGGACAGGTACTCGAGCACCTTCTGCGTCGCCTCGGAGTCGCTGAACGCGCCGACGATCTCGCCACCACCGGTGATGAGGGTCTCGTCCGGGTTCGGGCTCGGCGTCAGGAACGCCCAGACATCGCCGTCCTCGGCGAAGTTCGTTCCCTCGGGGTAGAAGCCCGACAGGAACGAGGCCTGGTGGGTCAGCCCGCACTCGCCGCTCGCGACCTTCGCGGCCACGTCACCGAACGCGGTGGAGTTGATCGAACGCACGTCGCCGAAGCCGGCGTTGACGTACTCCGGGTTCAGCAGGATCTCACCGGTGGCGTCGAACGCCTCCTTGATCTGCGGGTCCGTGAAGGGGATCTCGTTCTTGACCCACTGGTCGTAGACGTCAGGACCCGCGTTGCGGAGCACGAGGTCTTCGATCCAGTCGGTGCCCGGCCAGCCGGTCGCGACGCCGGACTCGAAGCCGGCGCACCACGGGGCAGCGCCACTCTTGTCCTTGATGGTCTGCGTCAGCGTGAGCAGCTCGTCCCAGCTGGTCGGCTCCTCGACGCCCCACTCGGCGAACTTGGTGGGCGAGTACCAGACCCAGCCCTTGACGCTCGCCATCAGCGGCGCGCCGTAGAACGTGCCGTCGTAGGTGCCGAAGTCGACCCAGCCCTGCGTCCAGTACTCCTCGGCGTTCTTCTTGACCGCCTCCGGAGCAGGCTTCAGCAGGTCGCGCGACGCGTAGTCCGCGAACAGGCCGGGCTGCGGGAAGATCGCGATGTCGGGCGGGTTGCCGCCCTGCGCGCGCGTGCCGAGCTGCGTCTCGAAGTCCTGGCTGCCCTCGTACTTGATCTCGATGTCGTTCTCCTTCTCGAAATCCGCCCAGGATTCCGCGAGGAGTTCTGCTTCGCCCTCGACGATCGTGCCGTAGATCGTGACGGTGTTGTCTCCGCCGCCACCACCGCCGCCTCCGGAGGTCCCCCCGGGAGCCCCGCATCCGGCGAGCGCGATGCCCGCGACCCCCAGCAGGGCGAGAGGCGCGTAACGCCGTGAACGCTGTGACAGAGCCATGTGAATTCTCCTCTTCGAGTACAGGGTCCCACCTGTTGCGATGCCACCCCTCGGCATCGGTAGGGAACCGATTCCAGGCCAACCTACTGGCGATCGATATCCCGGCACAACAAGGAAGGGTCACAAGCTCACAACCATTCGCCACACCTCGACGTCGCGGATGGGAGCGCTCCCTCGCTCACGGTGTGGAACCGGTTCCTTTTGATCGCTTCGAGGACTACGCTGTCACCGGCGCGGCGACCGCGCCGCCACCCACGCAACGGCGTGATCAGGTCGAGGAGGACCGATGAGCACGATCGCCGACGTCGCTGCGCGTGCCGGGGTGTCGAAGGCCACCGCGAGCCGCGCACTGAGTGGACGCGGTTATGTCTCGGAGGACACCCGTTCCCGCGTCACGGATGCCGCCCGCGAACTGTCGTACGTCGCGCACTCTTCCGCGACGAGCCTGGCCACCGGTCGGACGCAGACCGTGGGCATCGTGATGCCGCCCGTCGACCGCTGGTTCTTCGCCGAGCTGCTGGCAGGGATCCAGGAGTCCCTGCTGATGCTCGATTACGACCTCTCGCTCTACGGGGTGCCCGAAGGATCGCAGACGCGAGAGCGGCTGTTCGAGAGTGTCCTGCCGGGCCGGCGCTTCGACGGCATCATCGCGGTGGGCATCCAGCCGAGCGCGCGCGAACTCGAACGCCTGCAGCTCACCGGGCGCCCGCTGGTGAGCGTGGGCCCATACGGCGAAGGATCCACTGCCGTCTCGATCGACGACGCCGCCGCCGCCCGCATCGCCACCGAACACCTCATCGAACTCGGGCACACCGACATCGCCTTCGTCGGGGGATCAGCCGACGAGAAAGCGCTGAGCCTCGGCGACGCCCGGCGACTCGACGGCTATCGTGGCGCGCTACAGGCCGCCGGACTCGCCGCGCATGCGCGGGTCGCCGGCGCCGCTCCCACCATGCCGGGCGGCTATGCGGCGACGGCCGGCCTGCTCGGCGACCGCCGGAACCGCCCGACCGCGATCGTCGGGGTGTGCGACGAGGCGGCCATCGGCGCGATCATCGCCGCACGCCGCCTGGGTATCGCCGTGCCGACCGAACTCAGCGTGGTCGGCATCGACGACCATCAGCACGCCGACATGTTCGCCCTGACCACGATCGGCCAATCGCCCCGCGAACAGGGACACGAGGCCGTGCGCCTCCTGATGCAGCGGATCGACCGGCCGGACGCTCCGCTCGCGCATGTGTCGGCAGCATCCGCCCTCGTGGTGCGCAACTCCACCGCCCCGCCGCGCTGAACGCATCGAAAAGCGCCAGGACGCACGAAGGCCCCGGGCGAACCCGGGGCCTTCGATCAGAAACGCGTGAGCGTCGCGATTACTTGAGGGTAACCGTTGCGCCTGCCTCTTCGAGAGCAGCCTTGGCCTTCTCGGCGGTCTCCTTGTTGGCGCCCTCAAGGACAGCCTTCGGGGCACCGTCGACGACAGCCTTGGCCTCGCCGAGACCCAGCGAGGTGAGCTCGCGGACGGTCTTGATGACCTGGATCTTCTTCTCGCCAGCAGCCTCGAGGATGACGTCGAAGGAGTCCTTCTCTTCCTCAGCCTCAGCGGCGCCTGCGCCACCCGCAGCACCGGCAACGGCGACGGGAGCAGCAGCGGTGACCTCGAACTTCTCCTCGAACGCCTTGACGAAGTCGTTGAGCTCGACGAGGGTCAGGCCGGCGAACTGCTCGAGCAGCTCCTCAGTGGTGAGCTTAGCCATGATGAATCTCCTAGATAGATGGGGTTTGTAGACGAGATCGCAGGTCGCTTACGCGGCCTCTGCGGTCTCCAGCTTTTCGCGAAGAGCATCGATGGTGGCGGCAGCCTTGCCCATCGTCGCCTTCATCATGCCCGCAGCCTTCGCCAGCAGAACCTCACGGCTCTCCAGCGCGGCGTACTTGTTGACCTCGTCCGCGGTGAGGGCGTTGCCCTCGAAGATGCCGGACTTGATCACGAGAAGCGGGTTGGCCTTGGCGAAGTCACGCAGAGCCTTGGCGGTGGCGACGAAGTCACCGTGCACGAACGCGACAGCCGACGGACCCTTGAGGTCGTCGTCCAGCGCGGAGATGCCAGCCTTGTTGGCGGCAATCTTGGTCAGCGTGTTCTTCACCACGGCGTACTCAGCGTCCTGACGGATGCTGTTGCGCAGCTCCTTGAGCTGGGCAACCGTCAGACCGCGGTACTCGGTCAGCAGGACGGCGTTCGAGTTCTCGAATGACTTCGTGAGCTCGGCGACCGATGCATCCTTCTGCGCCATGGTCACTCCTTGGTGTGTACGAGGCGCCGCACGGTGGTGGGGCGCCGACCTGGACCACCTGCACAGAAAAAGCTCCGGCGCAAGCGCACGGAGCTTTGAGAAGTTCGTGTCCTGCGCGGGCCCCTGCTGTGCAGAGCTTCGATCTTGCGTGCTTGCGCACGCCTGATGACCAGCGGTCTTCGGTTGAGACAACACTACCTCACCCACCCCCGTCCCCCAAATCCCCCTCTCCCGCCCCTCCTCCTCGTCCTCCCCCCTCTTCCTCCCCCTCCTCTTCCTCCCCCTCCTCTTCGCCGAGTGCACGGGTTGTTGACGAGTGCACGGGTTGTTGACGTGAATATGCGGTGCGCTCGGCGGCAAGCCGTGCACTCGGCGTCGCGATGGGGCGGCGAGGGTCAGGGCGGAGTGATGTGGAAGGCGGCGAGACGAGCGGCGAGAGCGGTGGGCGTCGCGATGTGCTCCGACCCCCATCGGGCGAAACGCCACTGCGTGCGACCCCGGATCCAGTCCTCGCGCTGCTTCTCCGCGAGCAGGACCTGCTCGAGCGTGCGCCCCGAACGCAGAGCCTCGTCGAGGTACTTCGTCTTGCCGTCGAACTCTCCGAAACTGCGGACATCGGCGAGCCCGAAGTCCACGAAGTAGCGAGTGCCGCCGGGCCCGTCCACCGGCACCTGCAGGTCCGGGGCGGCGAAGCCGAGTCTGTGCAGATGCAACCGGCTCACACTCTCACCGGGAAGCTGCGCCCGCCCGTCGGCGAAGTCCGCGACCCACCGCGCCTGACGGATTCCCCTCGCTCCCCCGGCACCGGTCAACCTGGCCGCGAGTTCACGACGCCAGGAGAGGACGGCCTCCATGTCCCACTCCCACTGCCGCTCCGCCATCTGGCGCTCCGCAGCATCCGCCAGCGCCACGGCCGCGGGCGGCGTCAACGTGCGGATGAGGTCCAACACCGTGCGCGACAAGGTGGTGCACCGGATGCCGTCGCGCACCGTGACGTCGGAGATCGGGAGCGGAGCGACATGACGGAACACGTCCGGCGCACTCGAGATCCTCCGCGGCGACGGAGTGGTCATATGGACACGGGCGAGGCGCATCGCGTACAGCGGCAGTCCCCACAGCACGGCCGCCGATGCATGGGACATGACGGCGGGCCCGCTCGCATCGCGAGCCACAGCGATGACGTGCGCATGGTGCCGCTGTTCCGGCCGCAGAGACTCACGATCGACGGCGTCCATGAACCACCCCCGCCGGACGCCGAACAGCACTCCGCTCTGCAGCGCGGCGGCGATCCCCCGATCTGTCCAACCGTTCAGAAAGAGATCTGCCCGAGATCGGACGAGCTGGGTGAGAACAGGCACAGTTGTCATCGGCATGCCTCATAGTTCTGCCCTCCCCCGTCTCCACACCCCTTCTCCCCACCCCTCTCGCCTCTTCTTGCTGCCCCGGCTCGTTGTGTAGGACGGGTGCTGCGCCGCGAGTGCACCGGATGCTGCCGAGCGCACGAGTTGCACGCGTGAACGGGCCGTGCGCTCGGCAGCACGCCGTGCACTCGGCGAAAGGGCGAGGGAGGAAGAGAGGAGGGAGAAGCGAGGGAGAGAGGGACGCGGGAGGGCGGCGTGTGTGAGAGGGAGGGTCGGCGAGCGGGGTTAGGGTCGAAGGGTGACCCCGGAACTCGCCGCACGCATCGTCGCGGACTCTCGCGACCGCGTGGCGTGGATGCGAGCACGTTCCCGTGGCATCACCGCCACCGACGTCGCCGGGCTCACCTCCGAGAAGTCGATCGCTCGCGCGGCGGACTCCAAGCTCGGCGGAGGCCCCCGCTTCGGCGGCAACGCCTACACCGATCACGGCCGGCGGCGCGAGCCCGAGATCGCCGCCTGGGTCGCAGCGACCCACGGCATCCTCCCCTCGTCCGCCCTGTTCCGCGCCGAGGTCGAGCATCGCCACCTGGCCACGCCTGACGGCATCGCGGTCGACGCCGATGGGCGCGTGAAGCTCGCCGAGATCAAGACGACCAACAAGGCGTTCCGCGGCATCCCGCGCACCTACCTCCGCCAGATCTGGTGGCAGCAGCACGTTCTCGGGGCCGAGCGGACGCTGTTCGTTTGGGAGGAGCACGTCGACTTCTCCCCGATCCACGACGAACCGCGCTGCGTGTGGATCGACCGCGACGACCGTGAGATCGCCAAACTGGTCGGCCTCGCCACCAACCTCATCGACGAGCTCTACCGGCGCACCACCGGCCGGCAGGTCCCGAGCAGCACGCCGGACGATGCCGCAGCCAGCCGCCGCGAGCAGCTCCGCGAACGCGACGCGTTCCGCGCACTGGCACTCGCCGACTGAGTCCGCAGCTTCGGCCTAGTAGCTCGCGGTGGTGCCCATCGTGCACTGCGGGTTCGCTCCGAGCAGGCCCATCGTGGCATTCGCCACGAGCCAGTCCGACTTCCACCCGCCCGGCCCGGTGAAACGGATACCGAAAGTCTTCGTCGCCCCGAGAAGTCCCGTGAGCAGGCCGCCGTCGATGACGGTGACATAAGCGGCCGCACTCCCCGTCGTCTTGACGTTCCCGAGGAGGTCGCTCAGGATCGGCTCGAGCAGCCCCTGATTGACGATCTGCCCGAACTCCGCCTTCGTCAAGTCGTATCCCGTCGCGGCGGCGGGCGCCCGCCAGGAGATGGTCACCTTCGGGTTGACCCCCAGCAAGCCACTGCTCGCCACACAGCCCGGAGAACCCGTGGCGATGGGCTCCGGAACGTTGATCGAAGTCCCGGTCGCGGTCGCCCGCTCGGCATCGAGCCACGCCGCCTCGGTCGATGGAACGGTCGGGACGAGGCCGACACCGATGAGCACCGAGATTCCGAGCACGGCGCTCGCCGAGCGCAGACGCTTCGCGGGACTCACCGGTCACCGCCGGGTCGCCATGCGACGAGGGTGCCCGCCGTAGCCGAACGACGACGAGCAACCAGCAGGACGCCGACGACGACCAGCGCCGCCCCTCCGCCGAGCGCCCAGGGCGGCAGCGGCGAAGGACCGGTCGCTGCCAGGCCGCTATCGGGACCGACGATCACGTCCTCGCCGACGCCGCTGGCATGGAGCCGGAGACTCGTCGAGCCCGCCGCCGCCTCCTCACCGAGCCCGATGGAGAGCCGCACGTGCGCGACGTCGGTGTCAGCCACCTCGCCGAGTTGCGCCTCACCGCCGTCGCGCGGGACCTGCCATGCCGAGCGCACGATCACGGCGCCACCGGGGCATGCGCTCCCCTGCCAGGCGCGCAGGCAGATCGACACGTCGAGGACCAGCGGCGCTTCACCGGTGGCGCTCAGCGCGATCGTCACGATCCCCGGGTCCGGCGCATCCGCGCTGACAGCGACATCCCATCGCACCTGCTGCCCGGGGAGCAGGGATCCCGCGGCTTCCCAGTCCGCGACCGAGACGAGCCGCAGGATGCGTCCCTGGATGACCTCCGTGGTCGGCGACGCCCATGCGGGGGCCGCCGAGCCGAGCAGCACGAAGAGCACGATGACTCCGGCGCCCAGGCGTCTCATGAGCGCCGATCCCTCCGCCGCTCCCCCGCCACGACCAGCGCTTCCGGAGCCGCGGGCTCTTCGGCAGCCGCGAGCCCCCCGACGTCTCCTGAGGGTTCCTCCGCCGCCGCACGCTCTCGCCGCGGCCAGAACGCCCACACCACCAGCAGCGATGCACCGAGCGTGACCCCACCGAGCACCCACGGGCTGCCGAACCAGACGATCACGTTCGCAAGGGCGGGCACCGAGCCACGGACGATGCGGACGTCGGACACGGTGTACGGCGCCGGATCCTCGACGTCGTTCGCGTCACCCTTCATCGTGATGACCCGCTGTTCGCCCTGATCCGCCTGCTCGACGCCGGTGACGCGGTGCGTGATCGGCAGGGCCGCATCCCGATCCACCGTCACGACGTCACCGACCGCGATGTCGGCGGCGGGAATCTTCTGCACGAGCGCGACGGATCCTGCCGGGATGGTCGGCGTCATCGACCCGGTCTTGAACATGATGAGCGAATAGCCACCGGTGAAGGCCAGGATCACGAGCAGTATGCAGAGCACGCCGCCGACGGCTGCCAGGGTGAGCAGCACCTCCCGCAGTCCCCGTGCCACGGCGCGGGCGCCGCGTGTGATGGTGGCCATGTCGTCGCTCAGCTCGTGCTTCCGGTGAAGGTCCAGGTCGGTTTCACGGTGCCGCCCTGTGCTGTTCCGGTCGCGTCTGCCGGCAGCTCGAGCACGACGCAGTAGGTGATCGTGTTGAGCGGGCTCACGGTCAGGGTCTGCGCGGGGAGCGCGGGAACCGCGGTCAGCGCGGCCGTCGCGGTCGCACTCGTCGTGCAGTTGGCGGGAGCCGCGACCACGGCGATGTTCACCCTGATCGCGTTCTGCAGCGCGAGGTCCGCTCCGGTCGGCGCCGTGCCCGCATTGTTCGTCACGGCCACGGCGGTGAGGTTGACGGTGCCGCCCAGGGTGCCCGACGCCTGCACCTGCACATACGCCGCCTTCTTCACCCCGGGATAGAGGCCCGACGCGTCGAGAGGTACGGTGAGCACGGTCTCGGTCGGTCCGTGCGACGCGAATGCCCCCTGATCGGACCGTGACGCGATCGAGAAGCTCCCCGCACTGACTGTGCTCGTCGCAAGCTCCTGGTCGGTCCACGCCGCGATCGTCATCGTCGCGCCGACGCCGAGAACCAGCCCACCGGCGAGCAGCGCCCGCACGCGCCGAAACGTGCGCGAGGGCCGCCGCGGGAGAGTTGCACGCAACGAGCGGCGAGTGGGCGCTACGGCTGCACCGAGGTCGCGTTCCACTGCCATGTGACGGTTCCCGTGTCGCCCTGCTCGATCCCGCCCGCACCGGAGGCGGCTGTGACCTGGATGCACAGGTTGACGTCGGTACCCGGCGTCATCGTCGCGGGTACCGCGGTTCCCGCGGCGAACGCGGTCTCGTCACAGCCGAACGTCGCCCCCGTCGACACGACGTCGTAGGTCAGCTTGCTGCCGGTGGCGAAGTCGCCTGCGCCGACGGGAGCGACGGCATCGAGCGTGGCGTCATAGGTGCCGCCGAGCCGCAGGGCGTAGGGCGCGTACACCACGTCGCCCGGGCTGAGGTTCGTCGGGTTGAGCTCGAAGGTCAGCGAGGCTGCCGCGTCGTCGGTCGCGTGCTCGCTGAACGTCGTTCCGTCAGTGGAGCCCGTGAACGTGAAGGATCCGGCGGTGAAGGTCCCGTTCGCGAACTCGGAGTCGTTCCAGGCGGCGAGTGTGACCGCCACCCCCACCCCGAGGACGAGCCCGCCCGCCAGAACGGCGAGAACCTTGCGCTGCGTGTCTTTGGTTGCCATCGGAGTCCCCCTCAGGAATCAGGCGATCGCGTGAATGCCTGAGAACGACCGCCTCGCAGAGGCCCGCATCCCCGCCGTGCCCTCATCCTCACCGACCCCTTCCCGCAGAACAAGGCGATTTCGCGCACGTCCGAGGCACATCGCGCGCACCGCGCGTCGCCTCGCAATGGTTGACGTAGATCAACGATTCACATATAGTTGACGCAGTTCAACCATCTTGTGCGCGCCAGAGCTGTCGCAGCATCCGTCCTTCCGACCGCGAAAGGTCTCGCATGACCACGGACTCCCCCGTCAAGATGACGCATCGCCAGGTTCTCGAAGCCCTCACCGGGCTCCTCCTCGGCATGTTCGTCTCGATGATCGCCACCACGGTGGTCTCCACCTCGATGCCCGTCATCGTGCACGACCTCGGCGGCGACCAGGCCGCGTACACCTGGGTCATCACCGCGACCCTCCTGACGACCGCGATCTCCACCCCGATCTGGGGCAAACTCGCCGACCTCTTCAACCGCAAGCTCCTGATCCAGATCGCGATCGTCATCTTCGTCGGAGCGACCGCCGCGGCCGGCTTCGCTCAGGACACGAACACCCTCATCGCCTTCCGCGCCATCCAGGGGATCGGCGGCGGCGGGCTCGCCGCCCTCAGCCAGGTCATCATGGCCGACATCATCAGCCCTCGCGAGCGCGGCCGGTACATGGGGCTGTTCGGCGCCGTGATGGCCGTCGCCACCGTCGGCGGCCCGCTCCTCGGCGGTTGGATCACCGATGTCGCGAACTGGCGCTGGAACTTCTTCGTCGCGCTCCCCTTCGCCGTGGCCGCGCTGATCATCCTGCAGAAGACGCTGCACATCAGCACCGAGCGCACCCGCAAGGTGTCGATCGACTACGTCGGCATCGTGCTGCTCTCGGCCGCCGTGTCGCTGATCCTCATCTGGATCACGAACGCCGGCTCGACGTTCGACTGGTGGAGCACCGAGACGGTACTCATGGTCGGCGGCGCCGTCGCCTCGGCCATCGCCTTCATCATCGTCGAGCTCAAGGTGCGCGAGCCCCTCATCCCTCTCACGCTGTTCCGCGGTCGCACGTTCACCCTGTCGGTGCTGGCGTCGATCTCGATCGGTGTCGCGATGTTCGGCACCTCGGTGTACCTCGCGCAGTACATGCAGCTCTCCCGTGGCGCAACGCCCACCGAGGCCGGGCTCATGACCCTGCCGATGATGGCGGGGCTCCTGATCTCGTCGATGGTCATCGGCCAGCTCGTGACCCGCTTCGGCAAGTGGAAGGGCTACCTGATCCTCGGATCCGTGCTGCTGATCGCCGGTTCCGTGATGCTGTCGACGCTGCACTACGACACGAACTTCATCCTCGTCTCGATCTACATGTTCGTGATGGGCGCCGGCGTCGGCATGACCATGCAGAACCTCGTCCTCATCGTGCAGAACGTCGCGAAGCCGAGCGAGATGGGCGTCGCGAGCTCGGGCGTGACGTTCTTCCGCAGCCTCGGCGGCACGGTCGGCGTCTCGGTCATGGGCGCCGTACTGGCGAACAGCCTCACCAGTCTGTTCAGCGACGGCAAGGAGCGCATCGGCGCGGCGATCGCGCAGCTCGGCGACAAGGGCGCCGACGTCGCCGCACAGCTCTCCAGCGGGACGCTGCCCGAGGTCCGGCTGCTTCCGGAGCCGGTGCGTTCGATCATCGAGGACTTCTACGCGCAGGCCATCTCGCATGCGTTCCTGATCGGCATCCCGCTCGCGGTGATCAGCCTCATCGCGATCCTGTTCCTGCCGAACCGTCCGCTCACCACGATGACGACGAGCGAGCGGGCGCAGGCGGATGCGGCGAAGGCGGACTCGGCCGCAGACGACGATGCCACCCCGGTCGACGACGCGGCAGACGTCGCGATCGCCGATGCCACGGCGCTCTCCGGTGCACCGACCACCGGCACCGTCACCGTCGTCGGCCGCACACGCGACGCCCACGACGATGCGGCCTCCGATGCCGGACGCTGACCACCCTTCCGACACCCCCGAGGCGCGGGCCGCTGCGGTCCGCGCCCTCGAGGCGGAGTTCGGCGAGCTGATCACTCATTTCCGTCGCGTGATCTCGGAGAACGCCAACCGCGTGAGCCCCGGTCTGTTGCCGGGCGCCTACAAGATCTTCACGACGATCGCACGCTGCGAGACCGTCACGGTGTCGTCGCTGTCCGAGCGGATGCTGCTGGACAAGGGGCAGGTCAGCCGGATGGTGCGCGAACTCGAGGAGCTCGATCTCGTCGAGCGTTCGGCCGATCCCGCCGATGGGCGCTCCTTCCTGCTGCAGCTCACACCCCTGGGTGAAGAGCGCCTCGCGGTCGCGCGGCTCCCTCAGGAAGGCCGGCTGCTCCGCACGCTCGAAGACTGGAGCCTCGCCGATATCGGGAGCCTCACCCGCCTGCTGCACGCGCTGGCTTCAGGCGCGAGCCCGGACGCGATCGCGTCTGAGTGACGGGCGTCGCACCGAGCACCCGCCGCGCCTCGACGGCGATCTCGGCAGCAATGTTGTCGAGCAGGTCGGAGCGCAGGTTCCACTGCTGCCAGTAGAGCGGGACGCGAAGGGTCGGGCCGCCCAGCGGGACGAGTCCGGATGACTCCTGCAGGAGCGGGACCATCCCCCACCCCAGCCCGAGCCCGACAGCGAGCGCATAGTCGTGGGACGCCGGAACGTAGTGTCGTGGCACCCCCGCCTCGCTGACGGCCATCGCGCGGAGCCACTCATGCTGCAGCGTGTCCCGCCGGTCGAAGTCGACGAACGGTGCGGCGGTCAGGGCATCCGCCGTCACCCCGTCAGCGAACCAGCGCGATGCGAACCCCGGTTCCGCCATCGCCCGATATTCGAGCACGCCGAGCGGCGACACCGAGCATCCGGCGACCGGCGCGGCCTCGCTCGTGACCGCGGCCATGACGGTGCCGGATTCCAGGAGCCGAGCGGTGAAGTTCTGGTCGTCGCGATGCAGGTCGAAGTCGATGTCGTGGCCGGCCGCGAGTCGGGAGAGGGGCGCGAGGAACCACGTCGCCATCGAATCGGCGTTCACAGCGAGCGGGATGCTGATCCGCCGGCTCTCCGCGTCCTCATCGATGCCCACCCCGATGAGCGCATCGTGTTCGAGCAGCGCGATCTGGCGCGCCAAGCGGACGACGGCCTCACCCGCCTCGGTCAGCTTCGCGGGCTTCGTCCGCACGACCAGGATCCGACCGAGTTGCTGTTCGAGGGTCTTCAGCCGCTGACTCACCGCCGATGGCGTGATCTGCAGTCGCCTGGACGCGGCGTCGAGCGTGCCCTCGTCGACGATCGCGGCGAGAGTGGCGGCCAGTTCCGGGTCGATCCTCACATAAGTGATGCTAATGGTTCGGTAGGAATCTTCGCTTCTCTTCATGGGTCGTGATTCCTAGGCTGGACCCATGCTCACCGTTCTCGCCGGCCTCGGACTCGGCCTCTCCCTCATCGTCGCCATCGGCGCGCAGAACGTCTTCGTGCTGCGCCAGGGAATCCGCCGCGAGCACGTGTGGGCTGTCGTGATCATCTGCGCCCTGTCGGATGCCGCACTCATCGCTGCCGGCGTCGCGGGACTCGGATTCGTGCTGTCGGCCGCTCCGTGGCTCGTCGTCGTGGCCCGCTGGGCGGGGGCGCTGTTCCTGCTGAGCTACGGCATCCTGGCTGCTCGTCGGGCCTGGCGCGGCGGCGAAGAGCTGCGGGTGGACGGAGCGGATGCCGCCGGCTCGGGGGCGACGACTCCGAGCGGCCCCACGGCGACCCTCACCCGCACACGGCTGGCACCCGTGATCCTGACCACGCTCGCCCTCACGTGGCTCAACCCGCACGTCTACCTCGACACGGTGCTGATGCTCGGCTCGATCGCGGCCACGCACGGCCACGAACGCTGGCTGTTCGCCGGCGGCGCCATGGCCGCCAGCATCCTGTGGTTCACGGCGCTGGGATTCGGTGCGCGGTATCTGGGACGCTGGCTGCGCACGCCGCGCTCCTGGCGCATCCTGGATGCGATGATCGCCGTGGTCATGATCGCCATCGCGATCAGCCTGGTGCTGCCGGTGCTGGCCGGCTGACGGATCAGCTGCCGTCGATCTGCGACAGTCGGGCCCGGACCAGGTGCTCCAGCACCTCGTCGGGGATCGGATGCTCGGGCTGGAACCGGATGGTGCCCTTGTCGACGCTGACGCTCGGATGCCCCTCCAGCGCTCCCGCCACCGCCGCGACGGCATCGGGGCTGAACGGATAGATGCCGATGTGCTTTTTGGCGCGCATCACCGACAGGAGGGGCTTGCCTCCGTACACGAGCGCCGGCATGCCGTAGCCCTTCCCCTGCTCGGCCTCCGGAGCCTCCCGCCGTGCAAGCGCGTAGACCCGGTCTATCGCGTCACGATCCGCGGAGCTGAGTTCTTCGAGGTAGTCGTCAACGGTGCCCATCCCGGCATCCTGCCACCCCCGCCCCTCCGCGACAACGCAGAAACGCCCCCGGGCGGACCCGGGGGCGTTTCAGAGAGTCAGACTCAGATGGAGTTGACGTCCAGCGGGATGCCGGGGCCGAACGTGGTCGACACCGCACCCTTCTGGATGTAACGGCCCTTCGAGCTCGACGGCTTGAGGCGGACGATCTCCTCGAGCGCTGCGCCGATGTTCTCGTTCAGCTGCTCTGCGGTGAAGGACGCCTTGCCGACGACGAAGTGCACGTTGGCGTGCTTGTCGACGCGGAACTCGATCTTTCCGCCCTTGATCTCCTCGACGGCCTTGGCCGGGTTCGGGGTCACGGTGCCGGTCTTCGGGTTCGGCATCAGACCACGCGGTCCGAGCACCTTTCCGAGACGACCGACCTGGCCCATGAGCTCCGGCGTGGAGACCGCGGCGTCGAAGTTGGTCCAGCCATCGGCGACCTTCTGGATGAGCTCGGCGCCGCCGACCTCATCCGCACCTGCGGCGATCGCTGCCTCGGCCGCGGGGCCGGTGGCGAAGACGATGACGCGGGCGGTCTTACCGGTGCCGTGGGGCAGGATGACGGTGCCGCGCACCATCTGGTCTGCCTTGCGGGGGTCGACGGCGAGCTTCAGCGCGACCTCGACGGTCGAGTCGAACTTCGACGAGCCGGTCTCCTTCGCGAGGGCGACTGCCTCGGTCGGAGTGTAGAAACGGTCTGCCTCGATCTTCTCGGCGGCAGCCTTGTAAGCCTTGGACTTGGTAGCCATGATTATTCTCCTCAGCCCTCGACCGTGATGCCCATGGAACGGGCGGTGCCGGCGATGATCTTCGAGGCGGCCTCGATGTCGTTCGCGTTCAGGTCGGCCTGCTTGGTCTCGGCGATCTGACGGACCTGGTCCTTGGTGATCTTCGCGACCTTGACGGTGTGCGGGGTCGCGGAGCCCTTGGGGACGCCCGCGGCCTTCTTGATGAGCTCCGCCGCCGGCGGGGTCTTCAGGACGAAGGTGAAGCTGCGGTCCTCGTAGACGGTGATCTCGACGGGGATGACGTTGCCGCGCTGCGACTCGGTCGCGGCGTTGTACGCCTTGCAGAACTCCATGATGTTGACGCCATGCTGACCGAGCGCGGGGCCGATCGGCGGCGCCGGGTTGGCTGCACCGGCGTTGATCTGAAGCTTGATCAGGCCGGTCACCTTCTTCTTCGGTGCCATTCTCTTTCCTTTCATCGAATCGGATGCCGGAGCATCCGCTTCTCCCACAGATCCGGCGTTTCCGGATCGTGGTCGTCTCTGCGCACGCCGAAGCGGCACACAAACCACACAAGTCTACCTGATCCTGCCGCACAGCACGAACGCCGCATCGCCCCGAGCTGAGGAGCCAAGACACGCCGCAATCGCCCGACGTGCTGCGGCGCGTTCTGACCCTTCGCGAGAAGGGAGCGAACGCGAGAACGGCCGCCCCGAAAGGGACGGCCGCTCTCTTGAGGACTGGTGTCAGACCATCTTGGTGACCTGGTCGAACGAAAGCTCGACCGGGGTCTCACGCTCGAAGAGCGAGACGAGGACCGTGAGCTTGCCGCTCTCGGGCTTGATCTCGCTGATCGAACCGGGAAGACCCGCGAACGAGCCCTCCTTGATCGTGATGGTCTCGCCGACCTCGAAGTCGACCTCGGCCGGCAGCGGACGAGCGACGGCGAGGCCGCCCTTCGACGCGATGTTCTTGGCCGTGGGGGCATCCTTGACCTCGACGAGCGACTTCAGCATGTTGAAGGCCTCTTCGAAGCGCAGCGGGGTCGGGTTGTGGGCGTTGCCCACGAAGCCGGTGACACCCGGGGTGTGACGCACGACCGACCAGGTGTCTTCCGTGAGCTCCATGCGCACCAGCACGTAGCCGGGGATGCGCACGCGGGTGACCATCTTGCGCTGGCCGTTCTTGATCTCGACCACGTCTTCCATCGGGACCTCGATCTGGTAGATCTCGTCCTCGACCTCGAGCGTCGACTTGCGCTGCTCGATGTTGGCCTTCACCTTGCGCTCGAAACCGGCGTAGGAGTGGATGACGTACCACTTGCCCGGGAGCATGCGGAGGTCCATGCGGAAGGCCTCGTACGGGTCTTCCTCGGCGTCCTCGTCGTCTTCGTCGGAGGATTCCTCGTCGCTCTGCTCTTCATCAGCGCCGAGGTCGGGGCCGTCGTACGGGGTGACCTCGTCGGCCGCAGCCGCGTCGAGGTCGGCGGCCTCTTCGGCCACAGATTCGTTGAGGACCTCAGCGGCAGCCTCAGACTCAGCCGCTTCGTCCAGGTTCAGAGCGTCGTTCACGATCGCGTCCGCCTCCGGGTCGTCGATGTCGATGTCGATGTCAGCCGTGTCATCTTCTTCGCCGTCCTCGTCTTCGACGTGGACCGCGACGTGCTCGGCCGAAGTGACTGAGAGCTCTTCCTCAGCGAGGACGTTGCCCTCCTGGGCTTCGTCTTCCTCGCTGGACTGCTCTGCGGCGGTCGCCCAGTCGGCGTCGTCGGAATATCGTTCAGACACGTTGTTTCTTCTCCATAGCTGCGGCGCGAGCCGCGGGGGTCATCAGCCAGGGATTCCGAACACCCAGTGCGTCAAGAACGCGAACAGCGTGTCCAAGCCGTAGACGATGCCCATGACGATCAGAACGAAGACGAGCACCACCAGGGTGAACTTGAACAGCTCCTTGCGAGTCGGCGTGACGACCTTGCGGAGCTCGGCGATGACCTGGCGGATGAACAGGGCGATACCCCCGAAGAACCGTGAGAAGGGGTTGCCCTTCTTCTCGCGGGTGGCGCCGGCCGCGACGACCTCGCCGCGCGGTTCGTCCTGATCCATCCTGAATGTACCTTTCGTGTGTCAGCGTTGCGCTGACGCGCAGGGCGGACAGGAATCGAACCTGCAACCTGCGGTTTTGGAGACCGCTGCTCTGCCAATTGAGCTACCGCCCTAGAGACCGGGAGGTCTCGGGGTTCTCTCTCCACTCTGCCACCGTGACTGCGATCGGGAGACCCCAGGCATGGCGAAAGAATGCAGAGAACAACTGCCCCACAAGCATACGGCATCGATCCGGTGGCGCCGAACCGGGATCGCGAAGGCGTGTTCTTGTTAGGCTCAGCGAGCGTATGCAGGAGGAGGGAGCGCCGGTGAGCGCTGAGGTGCAGCAGTTCCAGGTGGATCTGCGCGGTGTGGTCGATCTGCTCAGCAGACACATCTACTCCAGTCCACGGGTGTACCTGCGGGAACTCCTGCAGAACGCCCGCGACGCGATCACCGCACGTCGCGAGGTCGACGGCGGCGGCGGACGCATCCGGATCACTCCGCTGACCGCGGAGAACGGCGAGTTCGTCCTGCGCGACGACGGCGTGGGACTCACCGCGACGGAGGTGGCCGATCTGCTGGCCACCGTCGGGCGCAGCTCCAAGCGCGACATCTTCAACCTTCCCCGGAGCGACTACCTCGGGCAGTTCGGCATCGGTCTGCTCAGCTGCTTCATGGTGGCGGACACCATCGTCATCCGCTCCCGCAGCGCCCGCGGCGGTGCGTCCGTGGAGTGGACGGGAAGCTCCGACGGCACGTTCCAGGTGGCCGAGATCGACGAGGAGCTCCCCATCGGCACCAGCGTGCACCTGGTGCCGCGCTTCGACGCCGACGAGCTGCTGCGCCCCGCCACCGTGCACGAGCTCGCGACGACATTCGGCGAATTCCTGCCCGTGCGGGTCACGATCGACGGCCCCGGCGGCGACATCGACATCACTAGGGACGCGCCGTTCCTCGACGCCGCCCGCGATCCCGATGCCGCCGTGCAGTACGGACGCGACCTGCTCGGCGCGAGCCCCCTCGACGTGATCGAGCTGAGCGAGCCCGCCACCGGCACCCGCGGCCTCGCCTACGTGCTGCCGTTCGCCCCGCCGCCGGGTGCACGTCAGGCGACGCGCATGTACCTGGGACGGATGCTGCTCTCCGAGCGCGTCGACGACGTGCTTCCCGAGTGGGCGTTCTTCGTCCGCGCCGTGATCGACTCCACCGGGCTCGCTCCGACCGCGAGCAGGGAGTCGCTCGTCGACGACGCGGCGCTCGAGCGCGTCCGCGAACAGCTCGGCGCCGGCATCCGCCGCTGGGTCCTGGAACTGGGACTGAGCGAGCCGCATCGCCTCGCGCAGTTCGTCGCCGTGCACGAGGTCGGACTCAAATCCCTCGTGCGTCACGACGAGGAACTGGCCCATTTCATCTCCCGCTGGCTGACCGTCGAGACCACGCACGGCACGGTGCGGATCGGCGATCTCGTCGAGCGCTACCCGCACGTGAGGTACGCGCAGAGCGTCGACGAGTTCCGCCAGGTGGCCGGCATCTCGCCCGCCGACGAGGTGCTCGTCAACGGCGGATACCTCTACGACGCCGACCTGATCCGGATGCTGCCCGAGCTCTACCCGCACGTCACCGTCGAGCAGGTCGATGTCACCGGAGAGCTCGACCGCCTCGATCCTCCCCCACTCGACGACCGCGACGCCGCCGTGGCCCTGGAGACGCGCGCGGGTGCCGTTCTCGCCGCCTCCGACTGCTCGGTGGTCGTGCGCTCGATCGACCGGCCCGACCTCGCCGGGCTCTACGTCGCCGACCCGGAGGTGCTGCGCGCGATCGACCGCGGCCGCACCAAGGGTGTCACCGGCGCACTGTGGGGCGGCGTGCTGGACCGCATCGACAAGACCCTGTCTGCGGCCCGCGAAGACGACCTCCGCGCCCGCCTGTGCCTGAACTGGTCGAACCGGGTGGTCCGCGCCCTGGTGCGCGTGCAGGACGACGCCGTCTTCGCCCGCACCGTGCAGCTCCTGTACATCCAGGCGCTGCTCGCCGGGCACCATCCGCTCGCCGACGCCGACCGTGCGCTGATGACCAGCGCGCTCGCCGACCTCGTCTCCCTCTCGGCCGGCATCGAAGGGGATCAGATCCCCTTCGGCGACGTCCGCTGACACATCCCACCGAAGGGTTCCCCCATGGCACGTCCGAAGAAGCGCTTCCAGCAGCTGATCGAGGAGATCGACCGCACCCCCTGGGGCCCTGCAGAGCAGGCCCTGGTCTCGGAAGCGGTGGCGCTGGCCGTCGAGCTCGGGGATGAGCGGCTCGAGTACGAGGCCCGGATGCGGCAGACCGCCTCGGCGAACATGGGCGGCGCGACCGATGTGATGCTGAACTCGTTCGCCTGGTGCCTCGCACACCATGAGGCCGACCCGCAGCGGTTCCCCGCCGACCTCGACAACGGCGGCGCCGACCTGATGTGGCAGTTCAAGTGGATGGCGGCGTCTCTGCGCTCCTCGCCGGCGTTCTCCCAGGAGCAGATCGCCGCCGTGCTCGACGACATGGAGAAGCACTACCGCGCCGGCGGCCTCGGCGTGAGCGGAGTGCTCACCGCCCGCTTCGAAGACGCGTGGGATGCCGGACGCATGGACGAGGCCGAGACACTGCGCGTGCAGTTGGAAGCCACGCCACGCGACGACCATAGCCACTGCGATGCCTGCGGCCGGAGCCAGATCGCCGGCTTCTTCGCGGACACCGACCGTGACGCGGAGGCCATCGTCCTCGTGGAGGAGATGATCGAGGGCGGATTCTCCTGCGGAGAAGAGCCCGAGCATGCCCTCTCGCGCGTGCTCCTCCCCTACCTCCGCGCCGGGCGCTTCGACGAGGCGAAGACCGCGCACCTGCGCAGCTACCGGTTGGCCAAGGACAACCCCGACAATCTGCGCATCGTCGCCAACAACATCGTGTTCGCCGCGCTCACCGGTAACGAGGCCCGTGCGCTCGCCCTGGTCGAGAAGCACATCGCCTGGCTCGCCCATGACGGCCTGAACGTGGATGCACACTTCGCCGCCCTCGCCGCCCTCGCCGTCGCGCTCGACCGGGTCGCCGCAGCCGGCCACGGCGACACCCCGGTACGCGGAGCGGAGTCGCCCGCGCTCGTGCCGTTCTTCGGAGAGCACGAGGGCCGCTGGAGCGCCGCCGAACTCGCGGCATCCGCCTGGTCGGCCGCAGACCGCATCGCCGCCGCGTTCGACGAGCGCGACGGCACCGACGGCCACGCGCGCAGCCTGGCGCGCATGCGCGCCCTCTCCGACGAGCAGTACGACGTGCCGATCCGCTCGGACGCGTTCGTGGCCCCGGCCTCCTCGACCGCCCCGGTGGATGCTGACGGGTGGTTCGAGCGCGCCATGCAGCTCGCCCAGTTCGGAGCGGAGCACGAGACCCTCGACGCCCTCCCTCGTGCCCTCGAGGTCGAAGACCCCGACAAGCGCGCCCAGCTGCTCTCGATGCGTCTCGGGATCCTCATCGCCCTCGAACGCGCCGATGAGGCGCTGGAGCTGCTTCCCCAGCGCATCGCCGCGCTCCGCGCCGCCGGTCGCGACGAGCAGGCCGACCTGGAGGAACGCCTGGGACTTGCGACCTTCGGGATCGACACGCCCGAGGCGATGGCCGACCTGGAAGACGCGATCGCCGATGCGGCGTCGCTGCCCGCCTGGTCGCGCGGCGACCTCGCCATCAGCCGGGCCGCACTGCACCTGCGGGCAGGCGAAGCGGATGCCGCCCTCGACCTCGCCGAGCTCGCCGCGCGCTCCTTCGTGGAGGCGGATGACACGCGCCTCGCCAACACCACGACCCTCATGGCGATCTCCGCCGTGCTGAGCAAGGGCGACATGGAGGCGGCGACCGCACTGCTGGACCGTTTCCTCGCGCAGGACGACCTCAGCACGGGGCATCGCGCGCAGGCGCTCCAGACCAGGGCTCGGGTGCGCGGTGGCGGCAACAGCTATGCAGAAGGCGCGGTCGACGCCGACGAGGTATGCCGGCTGCTCGCCGAGCTGGGCGCGACCCGTGCTCTCGGCGACGCGCACCTGCTCGCCGGGGCACTCTGGGAAGACGCGGACGAGCCGGAGAAGGCCGTCTCCCGCTACCGCCTCGCCGCGCGCCTTGCGGGCGAGGGCGAAGGCGACTCGACCGGCGTGGACTTCCGACTCGCCAGGGCCATGCTGCGCGTCGGCGACGCCGAAGAGGCGGCAGAGCTGTTCGGAGACGTGCTGCAGCGCGAGGAGGAGGCCGAAGTCGCCGCCGGCTCGCGCGCGATGACCGCCTCGATGCTGGCACGGTCGCTGAGCGCGGCCGGAGAGTTCGGCCAGGCCGTCGGCGCCCACAGCTATGCCTCCGAGCTCTTCGGACAAGCCGAGGAGCACGCCGACCAGGCGATGTCGATGACCGAGCAGGCCAAGATCCTCGCACGCTTCGACGAGCACGACGACGCGATCGGCCTGCTCGAATCCGCCGCCGAGACCGTACGCCGAGCCCCGGACGCCGTGGGGGCGCTGACCGAAGTGCTGCACAGCCTCGGACAGGCATACGGCGGACGCGGAGACGAGCGCGCGTTCGCGCTCTTCGACGAGGTCGCCGCCCTCGCACAGCAGCACGAAGCCGAGTGGCTCCTCGCCGACGTCACCGATTCGCGCGGACGCGCGTTCGCCGAGCTCGGCCGGATCGACGAAGCGGTCGCCGCCGCCCTCACCGCGGCCGACGGGTTCGCCGCGCTCGGCGACCTCGGCTCGGCCGGCGGCTCCGAACTCTTCGCCGCCCGCGTGCTGGCAGGGAACGACCGCTCAGCCGATGCGGTCCCCCTCTACCGCAGCACCATCGACCACGCCGCCGACCACCCTCCGCTGCTCCAGGTCGCAGCTCTCGAGCTCGGCAACGTCCTCGAGTCGCTCGGGCGGCATGGTGAGGCGGCCGAGGTGCGGGGCCTCGTGCAGAGCTGACCGGCAGGTCAGAACAGCTGGCGCCAATTGGCCTTGGCGAGGTCGAGGAGCTCATCGCCGCGGCCGGACATCACCGTGCGGATCGCATAGAGCGCGAAGCCCTTGACCTGCGCGGCCTCGATCGCCGGCGGCATGGACAGCTCCTGCCGCTCGGTGACGACGTCGAGCAGGGCCGGGCCGTCGTGCGCGAGCACCTCGCGGACAGCATCCGGGAGGTCTTCGCTGCGCTCGACCCGACGCGCGAAGATCCCCATGGCTTCGGCGATCGCCGCGAAGCTCGGGTTCTCCAGCCCCGTGCCGTACGTGACGAAGCCGGCGGCCTTCATCTCGAGCTCGACGAAGTTCAGCGAGGAGTTGTTGACCACGATCGTCTTCACCGGCAGTTTGTTCTGCGTCAGCGTGAGGAGCTCGCCGAGCATCATCGCGAGTCCGCCGTCGCCGGCCAGCGCGACCACCTGACGGTCGGGATGCGCGACCTGCGCGCCGATGCCGTGCATCAGGGCGTTCGCCATCGAGCCGTGCGTGAAGGAGCCGATCAGGCGACGCTGCTCCGTCATCGAGAGGTAGCGCGCCGCCCACACCGTGGGCGACCCCACGTCGGCGGTGAAGATCGCGTCGTCGGCCGCGTGCTCGTCCAGGAGCCGAGCCAGGTACTGGGGGTGGATGGGCCGGTTGCCCTTGGCGGGGACGGCGAGCTCGTCGAGCTTCTTCCTCGTCTTGCGGTAGTGCGCGATCGCGTCGTCGAGATGGCTGCGGTCGTCTTTCCTCGCCACTCGCGGCAGCAGCGCATCGGCCGTCGCACGCACATCGCCGACCAGCCCCAGATCGAGCGGATGCCGCTTGCCGAGCTGCGCGCCGCGGATGTCGACCTGGATCGTCTTCGCGTGGTCCGGATAGAACTGCTCGTACGGGAAGTCGCTGCCCAGCACCAGCAGGGCGTCGGCGGCCTCCATGGCGCGGAAGCCGGAGGCGAAGCCCAGCAGGCCCGTCATCCCGACATCGAAGGGGTTGTCGTACTCGATGAACTCCTTGCCGCGGAGCGCATGCACGATGGGAGCGCCCAGCTTGTCGGCGAGCGCGATCACCTCGTCATGGGCACCCTCGACACCGGCACCGGCGAGGATCGTCACGTTCTTCGCGGCGTTCAGCAGAGTCGCCGCCTTCTCGAGCTCCGCCGGGTTGGGCAGCACCACGGGCTGCGCGCGCTCGATCACGACGGCACGGTCGTCGGTGATGTCGGCGAGTGCGACGTCGCCCGGGATCACGAGTACCGCGACGCCCCGCTCCTCGATGGCCGCGCGCATGGCGATCTCGAGCAGTCGCGGCATCTGCTTGGGGTCGGCGACGTACTCGACGTAGACGCTGCACTCGCGGAACAGCTCCTGCGGATGCGTCTCCTGGAAGTATCCGGTGCCGATCTCGGTGGTGGGGATCTGCGCGGCGATCGCGAGCACGGGCACGCGCGAGCGGTTGGCGTCGTAGAGGCCGTTGATCAGGTGCAGGTTGCCCGGACCGCACGAGCCGGCGACGACCGCGAGCTCCCCCGTGGTGGCGGCATCCGCGGCTGCGGCGAAGGCGGCGGATTCCTCATGCCGCACGTGCACCCAGCGGATCGTGCCGTCTTTGCGCAGCGCGTCCGTGAAGCCGTTCAGCGAGTCGCCCGGGATGCCGTAAACACGGTCGATCCCGTTGGCGTGCAGAGTTTTGACGATGTTCTCAGCGACGTTGGCCATGCTTCGACCCTACGCCCGAGCAGCGACGGCGGCTCGGGCGTTGACAGGAGGACGCACCACCTCTCCGAGGTCGCACGAAAGGAAGGAGATCTCACGGTGTGAAGGAGTGGATGCGGCATCCGCTCCTTCATTCCGCGAGATCTCCTTCCGGGCGCGAGCCCCCGACCTGCTCGCCTCAGCCGATGCGGATCAGCTTCTTGTTCACGAACTCGTCGGCGGCCAGGTGGCCCAGCTCGCGGGCGGTGCCGCTGCGCTTGACGCCGCCGAAAGGCAGCTCGGGGCTGTCGGCCAGTACGAGGTTGACGTAGACCATGCCCGCCTCGATCTTGTCGGCGACGCGCTCGGCCTGCTCGGCATCCGTCGTGAAGACGTAGGAGCCGAGGCCGAAGGTCGTGTCGTTCGCGAGCTCGACCGCCGCGTCCTCGTCGGCCACGCGGTAGACGACGGCTGCGGGACCGAAGAGCTCTTCGCGGTACACGTTCATCTCGGGCGTCACATCGGCGAGCACGGTCGGGGCGAAGAATGCTCCGTCGCGGGTGCCGCCGGTGAGCAGCGTCGCACCCTGCTCGACGGCCTGGTCGATCTGCTTCTGCAGGTTCTCGGCCGCCGTCTCGGAGGCGACCGGACCGAGGACCGTGTCGTCAAGCGTCGGATCCGTCGCCTCGACGGCGGCCATCTTCGCGGTGAACTTCTCGACGAACGCGTCGTACAGCCCGTCGACGACGATGAAGCGCTTGGCGCCGTTGCAGGCCTGACCGTTGTTGTCGAGGCGCGCATCGACGCCAGCCTGCACGGTCGCGTCGAGATCGTCTGTCGAGAGCACGATGAACGGGTCGGACCCGCCCAGCTCGAGCGCGACCTTCTTGAGATTGCGACCGGCGATCTCGGCGACCGCGGCACCCGCACGCTCGGACCCCGTGAGCGAGACGCCCTGCACGCGCGGATCGGCGATCATCGTCGCGATCTGCTCGTTCGTGGCGAGCACGTTCTGGTAGGCGCCCTTCGGGAAGCCGGCGTCGTGGTAGATCGCCTCGATCGCGGACGACGACTCCGGGCACTGCGGCGCGGGCTTCAGCAGGATCGTGTTGCCCACGATGAGGTTCGGCGCGGCGAAGCGCACGATCTGGTACGCCGGGAAGTTCCACGGCATGATGCCGACGAGCGGCCCGAGCGAGGAGCGGCGGATGATGGCCGACCCCTCTCCCAGGATCGCGATCGGCTGGTCGGCCATGATCGACTCCGCCTGGTCGGCGTAGTACTCGGCGATGTCGGCGGCGAAGTCGACCTCGCCCAGGGCGGCCTCACGGGGCTTGCCCATCTCGCGGACGAAGATGTCGGCGAGCTCCTCCCGACGCTCGCGGTGCAGCTCGGCCGCACGGCGGACGAGGGCTGCACGATCAGCGACGGTCGACGAGCGGGACCACTCGCGGTGGGCCTCGTCGGCGGCGGCGACCGCCTGGTCGATCTGGTCGTCCGTGAAGGTGTCGAAGGACGCCAGAGTCTCTCCGGTCGCGGGGTTGATGACGGCGTAGTCGGTCATGTTCTCTCCTCCTCTGGCTGCTCGGTCAGGAGACCGGGATCAGCGTGTACTTGGTGGACAGGTACTCGTGGATGCCCTCGAACCCGCCCTCGCGTCCGACGCCGGACTGCTTCACTCCGCCGAAGGGTGCGGCGGCGTTGGAGACGACTCCCACGTTGAGACCCATCATGCCCGTCTCGAGCTTGTCGATCATCCGCTGGCCGCGCTGCAGGTTCTCGGTGAACACGTACGAGACGAGCCCGTACTCGGTGTCGTTCGCCAGGTGCACGGCCTCGTCCTCGGTCTCGAAGGTCGCGATCGCGAGCACCGGGCCGAAGATCTCCTCGCGGAGGATCGCGCTACCCGCGACGACGTCCGTGAGCACGGTGGGCTCGTAGAACGTCCCGGTGCCCTCCACAGCCTTGCCACCGGCGAGCAGAGTCGCACCGCGACCGACTGCCTCGTCGACGAGCTCGCCCGCCTTGGCGACGGCATCCGCGTCGATGAGCGGTCCGATCGCCACACCGTCCTCGGTGCCGCGGCCGATCTTCATGTCGTTGACCCGCTCTGTGACGCGCTTGGCGAACTCACCCGCGACGTCCTTGTGCACGATGAAGCGGTTGGCTGCGGTGCAGGCCTGGCCGATGTTGCGGAACTTCGCAGCGAGCGCGCCCTCCACGGCCTTGTCCAGGTCGGCGTCGTCGAACACCACGAACGGCGCGTTGCCGCCGAGCTCCATCGACACGCGCAGCACACCCTCGGCTGCCTGGGCGATGAGCTTGCGACCCACCTCGGTCGATCCGGTGAAGGAGAGCTTGCGCAGCCGCGGGTCGGCGATGATCGGTGCCGACAGCGCGCTGGACTTCGACGTCTGCACGACATTGACGACGCCTGCCGGAAGGCCCGCCTTCTCGAGCAGCGAGACGAAGAAGATCGTCGTCAGCGGGGTCAGTGCCGGGGGCTTAATGACGACCGTGCAACCGGCCGCGAGGGCCGGCGCGATCTTGCGGGTGGCCATCGCGAACGGGAAGTTCCACGGCGTCACGAAGAACGACGGCCCGACCGGACGCTGCGACACGACCATGTGGCCAGTGCCCTCGGGGTTGATGCCGTAGCGGCCGCTGATGCGCACGGCCTCCTCGCTGAACCAGCGCAGGAACTCGCCGCCGTAGACAACCTCGCCACGTGCCTCGGCGAGCGGCTTGCCCATCTCGAGCGTCATGAGCAGGGCCAGGTCCTCCTTGTGCTCCTGCACGAGGTCGAACGCCGTGCGGAGGATCTCGCTGCGGACGCGCGGGGCGGTGGCCGCCCACTCGTCCTGAGCGGCGACCGCGGCGTCGAGGGCCCGGATGCCGTCGGCCGGCGTCGCGTCAGCGATGGTCCGGATCACGGTGCCGGTCGCCGGGTCCTGCACGTCGAAGGTGCCGCCGGTCTCGCCGTCGATCCACTGACCGCCGATGAAGAGGCCGGTGGGGATGCTGTCCAGGAGCGCCTGTTCGGTCTGAGTGCTCATGATTCTCTTTCTGTGAGGAGGGCTATGCGCGCTTGCGTCGGCTGGGCGGTGCGTCGATGCCCAGCGTCTCGCCGCGGAAGAAAGCGGGCCGACGGACCGCGTTCCAGATCATGACCGCGATGCCGACGACGATGATCAGCATCCCGAGGATGAAGACGATGCCGACGCCGCCGATGTTCGAACCGGAGCCGTAGGCGGGGTCCATCGAGTCGATCAGCGTGGTGAAGAACAGCACCGCGAGGATCGCCCCGCCGACGAGCGGGAACAGGAACGTGAAGAAGAAGTTCCGTGTCGAGTCGAACCACTGCTTGCGGAAGTACCAGACGCACGCGAAGGCGGTGATCCCGTAGTAGAAGCAGATCATCATGCCGAGCGTGAGGATGGTGTCCCACAGCGTGTCCTCGCTCACGAGGCGCATCACCGCGTAGAAAGCCGACGCGACGATCGCCGACACGATGGTCGCGTACCCCGGGGTGAAGAAGCGCGGGCTGACCTTCGCGAACGACTTCGGCAGGGCGCCGTAGTGCCCCATCGCCAGCAGGGTGCGCGCCGGGCCCACGAACGTGGACTGCAGCGACGACGCCGAGCTGGTCAGCACCGCGAGAGACACCAGGAAGGCGAGCGGGCCGAGGATCGGGCCGGAGAGGTGGAAGAACACGTTCTCCTGGATGTCCTCGTTGCCGAGTCCCAGCGCTCCCGTGCCGACGCCGGCGAACATGATCATCGCGACGGCGAGCAGCAGGTACAGCGTGACGATCGTGACCACGGTGATCGTGGCCGCGCGACCCGGTGTCTTCTCCGGGTCCTTGGTCTCCTCGTTCATGGTGAGGGTGACGTCCCAGCCCCAGAAGATGAAGATCGAGAGCGACAGGCCGGCGGCGACCGCACTGAACGACGAGATGGCGAACGGGTTGAACCAGTTCAGGTCGAACGGCTGGTAGTCGAAGCCATTCCCGTTCACCGCCTGCACGATCGCCGCGCCGGCGAAGAACAGCAGGACGAGGATCTGGAAGCTCACCAGCCAGTACTGCAGCTTCTGCGTCGTCTGCATGTCGCGGTACGAGATCCAGGTCGCGCCGAGCATGAACAGCAGGCACACCCCGATGTTGATCCAGGTGACGCTGGCCAGACCCGCGATGTCCGGATTGCCGGTGATCTGCGAGAGCAGCAGGAAGAGGAAGTCGACCGCGATGCCGGCGAGGTTGGAGAGCACCAGGATCGTGGCGACCACCAGCCCCCACCCCGCCATCCACCCGATCCACGGCCCGAAGGCGCGTGCAGCCCAGGTGAAGGAAGTGCCGGAGTCGGGCATCCGGTTGTTGAGCTCCCGGTAGCCGAACGCGACGAGGAGCATCGGGATGAAGCCGACCAATATGATGGCCGGGATCTGCGCCCCGACCGTGGAGGCCACGGGGCCGACGGCGGCGGTGAACGTGTACGCGGGGGCGATGCACGAGATGCCGATCACGACCGCGCCGATCAGGCCGACCGTTCCGGCGCTCAGGCCCTTGGTGGAGATGCCGGTCGTGACACCGGATTCGGGCTCCGTCGCCCGGTTCGTGCTGCTCATCAGCGGTCTCCTGCTTCGTTGCGGGTACGCGGGACGACGATCATGGGAACGGGCAGCTCATGCAGCATCTTCGCTGCCGTGGAGCCCAGGAACAGGCGACGCGGCTGCGCCAGCCTGCTGGAACCGACCAGGACGACCTCGCCCGGGAGCCAGGAGAGATGGGCGACGGCGTCTTCGACGGAGTCGCCCGGCGCCTTCTCGACCGCGGCGGTGCGGCCGTCCGGCAGCAGTTCCGAGGCGACGGCGAGCACCTCCTGTCCGTGCGTGTCTCCGACCGTGCGGATCGCGCCCGTGTCGAGCCCCGGAGGAACGTCGAACGGCACGAGGGACACGAGACGGAGATCGACGTGGCTGTCGCCGGCGAGGGCGACCGCCTCATCGAGCAGCGCATCGGCGCCGGGGCGGGTGCCGACGGCGACCGTGACACGCGGGATCACATGGTCGTCCTGCTGCGCGGCGCCCACGGGTGCCAGCGCCACCGGGATGGTCGAAGAGTGCAACAGCTCGGAGGCGACGCTGCCGAGGCGGTGACGGCCGAAGATGCCCCCGCCCGCGGCGCCGATCACGATCAGCCTGGCACCGAACTCCTCACCGGCAGCGATGAGCCCCTCGGCGAAGGATTCGGAGAAGCGCACATGCCCGCTGCGGGTCAGCTCCTGCGGGAGCCGGACGACGGCGTCCTTGAGCCACTGCCGCGCCTGCGCCCTGATGTGCTCCTCATACGCGCGCTCCGGCGGGACGGCGGCACTGCGCGTTCCCTCGTTCGGCAGCACGATCACGAGGTGCAGGGTCGCACCGAGGCTGCGGGCGAGCCGGGCGCCGAGCGCCGCGGCATCCGCTCCCGCATCCGTCGCCGTGTATCCGACGACGACCGAGCCGGTCATCAGCTGCTGCTCTCGACAGCGCCGGCGTCGCGGCTCGCGTCGACGATGTTCGATGCGACGAGGTGGCCCATGCGGATCGCGCCGTCGACGTGCTGGTACCCGGCGCCGGCCATGTCGCTGCAGGCGAAGTGGATCGGTCCGACCGCCGTGCGGAGGTCCGCGCCGTAGCGGTGCAGGCCACCCATGTCGAAGCTCGCGGCGTACGCGCCGCGCGTCCACTCCTCGCTGCCCCAGTCGCTCTCGTAGTAGACGACCGGCTTCTTGGCTTCCGGACCGTAATAGTGCGACAGCGATTCGAGGATGCGCTCCTTGCGCTCCTCAGCCGATAGTTCGAACACGCCGTCGGCGTTGGCGTCGGAGACGAAGCCGACCAGGGTGCCGCGCTCGTCGCCGTGGTTGGTGTTGTCGTAGGCCTCGTGCGAGAGCTCGTACGGGCTGAACGCGGTGCCGCTGAGGCCCTGCTCACGCCAGAACGGCCGGTCGTACACGGCGTGCACCTTGATGACGAAGCCCATCGACAGATGCTGGTGCAACTGGTGCTGTCGGCGTGGCAGCGGAGGATCGAACGCGATGCGGCTGTAGAGCACCGGCGCATGCGCGAGGATCGCGTGGCGGGCGCGCACGGTGTGCTCGTCGGTGGTGGCGATGACGCCGGTGTCTGACCATTCCAGACCGCGCACGGGCTGGTTCAGCAGTACGTCGTCACCCAGGCGCTCAGCGAGCCGCAGCGGAACCTGCTGCAGACCGCCGACCACTCGCTTGTCGAGGATGAAGTCGGCATCGACGAGGTTCGAGTAGGAACCGGCGGACGCGGCCATCAGCAGCGACTGCAGCAGGGAGAAGGAGTGCGTGGGCTTGGTGAGCATCGCCGAGCCGGTGGCGAAGGCCAGGTTGCGCACGGCTTCGTCGTCGTCGGTCTGCGAGCGCAGCCAGGCGTCCCAGGTGATCGTGTCCCAGTCCTCGGCGCTGGGGTGGGCCCAGGGACGGTCCGGGTCGATCTCGGCGACGAGTGCGTCGAGGATCTCGGTGACCCGGGCGATCTCGGCCTCGGTCTCCGGCGCCACCGGGAACATCTCGCCCGTGAAGCGGTGTGCCTTCCCGTCGGGGCCGACATAGACGCTGTCGCCTTCGCGGTAGCGGCTGTAGGTCTCGAGCCCCAGCTCTTCGATCGTGTCCTTGAGCGCGGCCTGGTCGGGCGACACCCACTGGCCGCCGATCTCGAGCATGGCGCCCTCGATCACGTCGGTCCACAGGCGCCCGCCGACGCGGTCACGGGCCTCCAGCACGGCGACCGACAGGCCGGCCTTGCGGAGGTCGTTCGCCGCCGTGAGCCCTGCGGCTCCGGCACCGATGATCAGTACGTCGCGAGTGATCTCAGCCATCTGCAACTCCTTCGTTGGGTGAAACAGTGCCGGTCGCGACCCGAAATCCCCCGATCGGGGTCGCGACCGGACAGGGGTGTCACGCCGCGGCGAGCGCCGCGGCGACGATGTCGAGTCCCTCGTTCAGCAGATCGTCGCCGATCGAGAGCGGGGGAAGGAAGCGGATGACGTTCCCGTAGGTTCCGCAGGTGAGGACGATGACACCCTGAGCGATGCAGGCCTTGGCGACCGCGGCCGTGAGAGCGGCATCCGGAGCCTGGGTCTCGGGATCGACGAACTCGGCGGCGATCATCGCGCCGTGGCCGCGGACGTCGCCGACGCGCGGGTCGTTCTGCTGGATCGAGGTGAGACGCTGCGTGAGGATCGCGCCCATCTCACGGGCGCGCTCGATCACGCCGTCGTTCTCGAACACGTCGATCGAGGCGAGGGCGGCGGCGCAGGCGATCGGGTTGCCGCCGTAGGTGCCTCCGAGGCCACCGGAGTGCGAGGCGTCCATGATCTCGGCGCGGCCGGTGACGGCCGCGAGCGGGAGGCCGCCGGCGATGCCCTTGGCCGTGGTGATCAGGTCGGGCTCGATGCCGAAGATCTCGCTCGCGAACATGTGCCCGGTGCGGGCGAAGCCGGTCTGCACCTCATCGGCGATGAAGACGACGCCGTTCGCGCGGCACCAATCGACGATCGCCGGCAGGAAGCCGTCGGCCGGGACGATGAAGCCACCCTCGCCCTGGATGGGCTCGATGATGACAGCGGCCAGGTTGTCGGCGCCGATCTGCTTCTCGAGCTGCAGGATGACGCGAGCCGCAGCGTCGCCGCCATCGAGCCCGTCGCGGAACGGGTACGACATCGGTGCGCGGTAGACCTCGGGGGCGAACGGACCGAAGCCGCTCTTGTACGGCATCGACTTGGCGGTGAGCGCCATGGTGAGGTTCGTGCGGCCGTGGTAGCCGTGGTCGAAGGCGACGACCGCCTGACGACCGGTGTGCTTGCGGGCGATCTTGATCGCGTTCTCGACAGCTTCTGCCCCGGAGTTGAACAGGGCGCTCTTCTTCGCGAAGTCACCGGGGGTGATGCGGTTGAGCGCCTCGGCGACGCCGACATACGACTCGTACGGCGAGATCATGAAGCAGGTGTGCGTGAACTGCGCGGCCTGGGCGGCCACGGCTGCGGCGACCTTGGGGTGCGCGTTGCCGACCGTGGTCACGGCGATGCCGGAGCCCAGGTCGATCAGCGAGTTGCCGTCCGCGTCGACGATCACTCCGCCACCGGCAGCCACGGCCGCGATCGGGACGGTGTGCCCGACCCCGGCCGCGACGGCATCCGCCTTGCGTGCGAGGATCTCGGCCGAGCGAGGGCCGGGAAGGTCCGTGACCAGGCGACGCTCCTGCGGGAGGTCGGGTCCGCCGAGAGGGACTGCGGGTGCTGCGGTGTCGAGGAGTGCCATGTTCGCGAGCGTACGGCGGCAGCAGAGCCCCTCGCACTAGCCACCTTGTACAATCTAGGCGAAGCGTTCGCCAGACTGTACAGCCGAGAGGTTCATCATGGCCACCACCGAACCCGACCAGCCGACGCTGCGGGCGCTGCTCCGCCGTCGGGACCTCGGGCTCGCACTCGTACCCCTCGAAGAAGACCTGCCGGAGGGGGCTCTCGACCGCCCGCTGCGCTGGGTGCACAGTTCCGACCTGGCCGACCCGACCCCCTTCCTCTCCGAGGACCTCGCATTGCTGACCACGGGCACGCAGTTCGACGAGGCCGTCGACATCGACACCTACGTGGGACGCCTCGCCGAACGGGGGGTCCTCGGGCTCGGCTTCGGCACGGAGGTGCATCGGTCCGGCATTCCGGAGGAGCTCGTCGCCTCGTGCGCCGCGCACGGGATGCCGCTGTTCGCGGTGCCGTACCGCACGCCGTTCATCGCGGTCGCCCGCGCGCACTCCGAGGCGATCGCCGCCCAGGCTTACGCCCGACGGTCCTGGGCGCTCGACACCCAGCGCGCCCTCGCCCTGGCGGCTCTCCGGCCCAGCGGGCTCGAGGCGACCATCGCGGAACTCGGACGACGACTCGACGTCTGGGCCGGAATGTTCGATGCGGCGGGGGCGGTCGTCGCCGCCCACCCGCGCGACCGCCTCCATGCCGAGCTACTCGACGCCCTGAGCGAGCGGGTGATGGAGATCCTCACGCGCGGGCTGGAAGCGAGTCAGTCGCTCACTCTCGGAGATCACGCATTCATGCTGTTCACCGTGGGCCGCGGCGGGCACCTGCGGGGAGTGATCGCTCTGGCGCTCGACGCGCTCGACCCGGAGGCGCGGTCGGTCGTGACGTCGGTGATCGCCATGGCGGGGCTCGCGATGGAGCAGAGCGAACAGCTCGCACGGAGCCGGCGGCGCCTGCACGCCCAGCTCCTCGGCTCCCTGCTCGCCGACGATCCCACGCTGGCGAGAAGAGTGCTCGGCGGCCTGCCCCCTGCTCCGGTGATCGTGGCCGTCGCCGCGGATGCCCCTGCCGGCCCGCTGGGCGAATGGTGGGAGCGGCATCGCTCCGAGCACGGCACTCCCGTCTTCCTCGCCGAGTCCGAGGACGGCGTGACCATGTGCGTCTCCGCCGGCGAGGAAGGCCTCTTCGACGAGGTCGCCACGCGCTTCGGCATCCGCATCGGCGTCTCCGATCCCGACGGCTACGACTCGTTCGCCCGCGCGCACGCGCAGGCTCTGACTGCTCTTCGCCAACAGGGAACGCACGGGGTCGCCCGATACTCCGAGACGGTGGGCTCCAGCATCCTCACCGCGCTGGCGACCGATGAAGCGCGTCTCGTCGCGGAGTCGCGTCTCGCGCCACTGCGCGAGCACGATGCCCGCACCGGGGCCGAGCTGGAGCGCTCGCTGCGCACCTGGTTGGAGCACGATGCGAGGGCCGAACCCGCCGCATCAGCCCTCGGGGTGCATCGGCACACCCTGCGGTCCCGCATCGCTCAGGCCGGGGGCCTGCTCGACATCGACCTCTCGGCATTCCCGGCACGCGCCGAGCTGTGGACCCTCCTGCAGACAGCCCGGGACTGAGCCGCGCACGACCCGCGGGTGACCAGCGAGGGGCGGGCGGCCCACCCGCCCCTCGCCGCCCGAACAGCCCCCACGGCCATCCGTTCATCCCCGGACGGCTCCCACAACCGTCCGCATCCCCCGAACGGCTCCCCCGCCGTCCGCAACCCCGGACAGCCATCCGCGCAGCTCCCACAGCCACGCGCACAGCCCCGCGACCGCTCGGACGGCTCCCCCACAAGCCACCCACGCAGTCCCCATCACCGGACGAACGCCCCCATCGTCGTTCGCACCGCGCTCCGCCCAGACGTTCCGCAGCCTCACGGAGTCGCTGTGCATCGCCCTACTCACCGTCTCGTCCCTTCTCCCTGCTCCGGATCGTCCTCTGCCACCCTCACTCAGAAGAAGGCAGCACCGTAGGGCCATTCGTCCCTCGACCTCCCGCCGGGAGGGCTTCGGTCCGCGCACGCCACCGCGCCGGCACTCGAACGCCGAGGCAGGGCCATCAGCTCGTCAGCCTTCGTCGTGCATCCGCGAGAGTTCGAAGACCGCCGCCTGCGTCCGGTGCGTGAAACCCAGCTTCCCGAGCATCGAGGTGACGTAGTTCTTGATCGTCTTCTCGGCGAGGCCGAGGCGGTCCGCGATCTGCCGGTTCGTCAGGGCGTCGGCGATGAGAGCGAGGATCTGCCGTTCGCGCATGCTCAAGGACGCGAACCGCGGATCAGCGGAATCCGTGGATCCCGAGGCGACCTGGCCCGTCGCCCGACGCACCGTGGCGGGATCGAGCAGCCGACGGCCCGCAGCGACGGCGCGCACGGCTTCCGGAAGGTCCGCAGCGCGCACCGTCTTGAGCAGGTGCCCGTCCGCCCCGGCCATCACGGCCGCGATCACCGCGTCGTCGTCGTCGTAGGCCGTGAGGATCAGGCACCGCATGCCCGGGTGCCGCTGCCGGATGGCCCGGCACAGGTCGATCCCGCTGCCGTCCGGCAGGTGTACATCGAGGACCACGACATCGGGAAGCGTGGCCGCGATCCGCCTCGTCGCCTCCCGACAGCCCCCCGCCTCGCCGACGACCTCGAGATCCGGAGTGGCCTGGATCACACCCGCAACGCCCCGGCGCACCATCTCATGATCGTCGACCAGGAACACTGCGATCATGCCCGACACTCTCCTGTACCCGCTCGCGCATCCGGTCTGCCGGGGCACGTCTCTGGCACCGTAACGGGCGTTGCGCGGCCACGACCGGGACCATGGTCCCGGCTCGATCGGGTGTGCGGACCTCCGGTATCGGGATCCCCGCCGGCGACGCGCCTGCCATATACCGGCTGAGCGTTGCAGACCGGTCGGTCTCCGGGGAAGGTGGAGGGATGCAGGACAGATGCCGACAGACGCATATTACGCCCGGCCCCCAGCAGGATGACGGGGACGACGCTCCCGCGACACGCGCACCTCGACTTCTCGCCACCCGCCGTCAGCTCCGCGGTCTGGTCGGCTTCTCGCCGGACACGGCGGGCCAGCTCGACGCCGACCGGGTTCTCACCCGCATCGTCCGGGCCGCCGCCGACCTCATCGAAGCCCGCTACGGCGCCTTGATCGTGATCGATGCGGCCGGCACCGTCGAGCGTTTCATCCACGTGGGCATCGATCAGCGGACTGCGGTCGCGATCGCCGATCCGCCGGAACCTGGGACGCTGTTCCGCGCGGTGGTCGACAGCGGCCGCACGATCCGTCTGAACCAGATGAGCGATGACCCTCGATCCGCAGGGTTCCCTCCGCATCACCCTGTCATGGAGGGGTTCCTCGGGGTTCCGGTCCGAAGCCACGGCGAGGTGTGTGGCGTCCTCGTGCTGTCGAACCGCCGCACCGGTGTCTTCACGATCGAGGATGAGGAGCTCATCGAGTCGATGGCCGTGACCGCGGGAATCACCGTCCACAACGCGCGCGAGGCCGAGGAGGCTCGTCGCCAGCAGCGCCTGAATCGAGCGCTCTCGGATGTGAGCGCCGTGCTCCTGACCCCTCAGCGCGAGGACATCCTCGACGTCATGGCGGAACGCGTCACCCACGTGGTCGCCTGCGACCTCGTGACGATCGTCGTCCACGTGGATGCCGACCACCTCCGCATCGACGCTGCTCGAGGTCCGCTGTCCGCCGCGTACGAACACGGCGTCCTCCCGGCGGCGAGCTCGGTCGCCGCGCACGCCATCGCCAGTGGAGGCGTGGTGAGCGGGAGCCTCACCGACGAGGCCACCCACACCAGCCTGGCAGGAGACCAGGATGCCGCGGGACCCACGGTGGCCGTCCCCCTGGTGGCCGCCGGGCATGCGATCGGAGCCCTGTGCGTCACGCGAGCGGCATCCGGCAGCGACTTCTCTCCGAACGAGATCGACGCGATCTCCGATTTCGTCGCCCAGGCGGGTCTCGCGACCTCGCTCGCCTGGGCTCGAGAGGATCGGCAGCACCTCGACATCATCGAAGAGCGCAACCGCATCGCCCGCGACCTGCATGACAACGTCATCCAGCGGCTGTTCGCGACGGGGATGAGCCTGCAGGCGTTCGCCGCCACCGACCCCGCTCACGCCGAAGAACTCGAGCAGCACGTCGCGGAGATCGATGCGGCCATCACCGACATCCGTTCGGGGATATTCTCGCTCCGGACGCGCCGGGTGAAGAGCAAGGATCGTCCCGTGCGCCGACGGGCGCTCGATGTGATCACGGAGCTCACTCCGGCGCTGCCGTCCGCGCCGACGGTCACCTTCGTGGGTCCGGTCGATCCGGTCGTCACCGGGAAGCTCGCCGATGATGTGGTCGCCGTCATCCGCGAGGCGCTCGCCAACGTCGCCCACCATGCGCAGGCCAGCAGCTGCGCCGTCAGCGTCGCCGTCTCGGAGAAGGAGGTGGTCGTCTCGGTGCAGGATGACGGTGACGGCATCGCCGAGTCCCTCGGTGACCCCGGCGGGACCGAGAACCTCGCGGAGCGCGCCGCGCTGCATGGCGGCACGTTCACGCTGGATCAGCGGACGGACCGCGGAACAACGGCACGCTGGAGCGTCCCCCGACCCGTATGCCCCGACAAGGCGGCGCCGCCACCGGGGCGTCGCCGCAGTGAGGACGGCGCTCGACACGAACTGCCCCGCGGTCGCTCGACGGAGTGAGCGTCCGCTGCGGTCGGAGCCGACTGGTCACACGGTGCACGAGGGCCGGCAGTGCGACATCACATAGGCCATGAAGTCCGTCATGAATCCGGAGATGCCCTGGTCCCTCACGGCCGGGTCGGTGCTCCTGATCGCGGGCGCCCGGGTCGCGGAGAATGCGGGGGACGCGGCGAGGAACTGCGCGGCGATGGCAGCCATCCCGTCTGCCTCGGTCTGCGTGGACACGGTGATGCCGAGCTCGGCGATCAGTTCGGGGTGCGCATCGGCGAGGACTCCGCGCCCCGTCATGATGAGCAGCAGCAGCTCCAGGTCGGTCGACGACGCGAGGCGAGGATCGAGAGCGGCCTCGTCCCCCGCAGCCCGCACGCCGACGCTCGTCGCGGCCGCGACTTCGGATGTGGCGTAGCCGGTGGCGCCGTACGCCGAGGACACCCCTGTCAGCGACAGGGTGAGGGCCACGACGGTGGATGTGAGGAGAGCGGTCTTCTTGCGGGCGAGCATGGATGTTCCTCCGGATCGTCGGTGATGCGGAGAAAGTACCACAGGAGTGAAATGTAAAACAGTACTCGATCTGCGGCGACCGTCGCTCTCAGGCAACCCCAGCCGGTCCGCGACCGGCCAGCAGCCGTCGACAGCGGCGGACATCGTCCGCGCTCTGCGAGACCAGCGCATCGACCCCCTCGAAGTGCAGCGTGGGCCGCAGCCGGGCGACGAGCGTCACCGCCAGCGTCCGGCCGTACAGATCGAGGTTCACATCGTGCAGATGCACCTCGACCCGCCTCTCCCGGTCGCCGGCGAAGGTCGGATTCGTCCCGACGCTGACGCTCGCGGGCCAGACCTCCGGTTCGTCGTCGATACGCGTCCACGCCGCGTAGATCCCATCGGCGGGCAGGTCGCTGCCGTCCAGCGCCAGGTTCGCCGTCGGGAAGCCGAGCTCGCGCCCCCGCCCGTCACCGGGCACGACCACGCCGACGACGATCGCGGACGGCGAAGTGCTCACGCGCTCGCAGACCCGGCGATCGACCGATAGCGGCTCTGATGGAAGACCAGCGGCTCCACGTCGTCGAACAGCGTGATGTCGGCGATCTCATACAGGGCGATCTCGTGGTCCCCGCCGTCGAAGGTGCTGTGCAGGCGGCAGGTGAGCCAGAGCGCGGCATCCGAGATCAGCACGGCGCCGCCCTCGGTGCGCTGCCAGTCATGCCCGCCGAAGCGATCGCCCTCACGCGCCGAGAGCGAGCGACTGAGCGGCTCGTGATGCGCGGCCAGCACGCTCATGCCGAGCTCGGGCACCTCGCGGAGCAGCGGCCAGGTCTTCGAGGTCCGCGCTGCGCTGATGGCGACGAGGGCGGGCTCGAGCGAGATCGACGTGAAGGAGTTGACCGCCATCCCGACGGCACGGTCGTCGAGGTGCGCGGCGAGGGCGACGACACCGGTCGGGTACACCGAGAACGCCCGGCGGAGGGCCAGGTCGCGGGGCAGGGCGTCGGTCACGGCAGACGTCATTTCGGCTTCCTTTCGTTAGTCAACTTTGACTAGTTTTGATTGTAGGCAACTTTGATCATGCAAACAACCGAAATCTGAGATCGCAGCCGTTAGCATGAGGGGCATGTCGACCACCCGCCTCGTCGTCCTCGGCGCCGTGAAGCAGTTCCAGCCCGTGCACGGGTACTTCCTCCGCCGCGAGCTCATGACATGGCACGTCGATGAATGGGCGCACATCCAGCCCGGATCCATCTACAACGCGCTGCGCGCCCTGGAGGTCGACGGCTACATCGCCGAGAGCGGCACCGAGGCGGAAGGCAAGCGCCCGGCACGCACGACCTACCGGATCACGCCGTCCGGCGAGGTCGAGTTGCAGCGGATGCTGCGCGAGAACCTCTGGAACGTGGCGGCCTTCGACACCCAGGCGATCATGACGGTGGCCTCGTTCATGTTCGTGCTGAGTCGGCAGGAGGTCATCGCCGGTCTCGAGCACCGCCTCATCAAGAGCGACGCCATCATCACGCAGAACGGCTTCGACGTGCAGGACACGCTGCGCTCCGAGACCACCCCGAAGTACGTGCGGGAGATCTTCGACCTGTCCACGGCGCGGCTCACGGCCGAGAAGCAGTGGCTGCTCGACCTTCTGGAGCGTCTGCGCGGCGGGGAGTACACGTTCGCCGGCGAGACGGAAGAGGCCGCACCCGCCGCGGCCCCCACGCAGTAGCGACTCAGCGCGACGCGACGAGTGTCGCGATCGATCCGGGCGTCAGCGCCGGCGTGGTCGCCCCGCGGTGCTGAGCCACGACGGCTCCGGCGGCGCAGGCGCGGACCAGAGCTTCCTCGATCCCCTCTCCCTGGGAGAGCGCAGCGGCGAGCGCACCGCAGAAGGCATCGCCTGCCCCCGTCGTGTCCACCGGGTCGATCCGGAAGGCGGCGACGTGCACGGGACCTCTTCCCGAGCGGTGAAGCGTCACTCCCCCGGCACCCTGTGTGAGGACGACCGTCTGCGCGCCGGCCTCGTGAAGTCGGTCGATGCCGCCGAGCTCGACGCACTCGGTCTCGTTCACGACCAGGACATCGACATCGCCGAGCATCCTGATCGTCGCGGCATGCGCGGGGGCGGCGTTGAGGATCGTCAGTGCGCCGGCAGCTCGAGCCGCGCGCAGTGCGGCAGCGACGCTCTCTACCGGCACCTCGAGCTGCGCGAGCACGACCGCAGCTCCCGCGATCCCGGTGACCGCGTCTTCCGGTGTGAGGTCGCCGTTGGCGCCGGCCGCGACGATGATGCTGTTGTCCCCGCCATCGAGGGCGAGCACGTGGGCCACCCCGGTCGGTGCGGTATCGCTGCGGCGGAGAGCGGCCACCACTCCGGCCTCCGTCAGCGTCTGCTGCAGCAGGTCGGCTGCCTCATCCGCTCCCACCACGGCGCAGAATCCCGTGGGCGCCCCGCTACGGGCGGATGCCACGGCCTGATTCAGGCCCTTGCCGCCGGAGAAGCGTCCGCCGGCTCGCCCGAGGAGGGTCTCGCCGACGCGTGGGGGGCGCGGAACCTCGACCACGAGGTCGAGGTTCGCGCTCCCCACGACGGCGACACCGGTGAGGGTGTCAGACACGCGACATCGTCCGCCGGTACTGCGATCCGGTGTGCGAACCGGCGAGTGCCGGGGTCGGCGTGCCGATCAGACGCTCGCGCAGCGACTGCGGCTCCGACGAGGGTTCGACGATCGCGCCGCGCTCCTTGAGGATCGGCAGCACATGCTCGATGAAGTCGACGGTCGATGCCGGCGGGATGACGGGGGCGAAGAGGAACCCGTCGAGGTCGGCCCCGTCGGCGAGCTCGATCATCCGGTCAGCCACCTGCTCGGGGGTGCCCACGATAGGGCGGGCGCCGACACCGTGCGCGTGCCAGTCGCCGAGCACGTCGCCGACGGTCTTGTCGGCGAAGCGGGCGACCTGCGTCTGCGAGAGCTCGGTGCTCAGCTCGGACATCGGCGTGTTCGGCGCGTACGCCGACAGGTCGAGGCCGGTGAACCAGGCGTACGAGGCGACCGTGACATCCGGGTTCTGCGCGTCGGCGACCTCGGCGTACTTGCGCTGCGCCTCTTCCTCCGTGCTGCCGACGATCGCGGCGAACGCCGACATGATCTTGACCTCGTCGGCTCCGCGTCCGTTCTTCACGGCCTCCTCGCGGATCGCCGAGGAGTGTGCGCGGAGCTGCTCGACGGAGCCGCTGCCGACGAAGATCGCCTCGCCGTGCTTGCCGCCGAACTCACGGCCGGCGGGCGACGCCCCTGCCTGGAATAGCACCGGGGTGCCCTGCGGCGAGCGCGACGTGTTGCCGTAACCGTGCGAACGGAAGTAGGGGCCGTCGTGCGCGATCCGGTGCACCTTGGACGGGTCGGCGAAGCGGCCGGACTTGTCGCGCTCCAGCGCTCCCTCCTCCCACGCCTGCTCCCACAGCTTGTAGACGACCTGCATGAAGTCGTCGGCCATCAGGTAGCGCTCGTCATGACCGACCATCGGCACGCCGAAGCCCTGCACCGCGGTGTCGGCCGTGCCGGTGGTGACGACGTTCCAGCCGATGCGGCCGCCGGAGAGGATGTCGAGCGTCGCCATCCGGCGAGCGAACGAGTAGGGCGGCTCGAGGAGGGTCGAGCCGGTGGCCACGAGGCCCAGACGCGTGGTCTCGGGAATGAGGGCGGCGAGGATGATCGCCGGGTCGAGCCGCGGCAGGTCGAGCCCTTCGGTCGAGCAGATGTCGGGACGCTCGCCCGCGACGTCGGCCCAGCCCCAGGCATCCGCGAGGAACAGGAAGTCGAACCCGGCGTCTTCGACCATGCGTGCGGTGTCGCGCCAGTACTCGAGCTTGTCGAACAGGTAGCGCCCGTTGTCGGGGTGACGCCAGGTGGCGGTGCCGGAGTCATTCGCCTGGGCGTTCTCGAAGAGGCCGAGGCGCAGCTGCTTGACGGTGTTCTGATCGGTCATGTGCGGGTGCCTTCCTTGTGGGTGGTTCTGGTCGTTCTGGAGTGGTTCCGGGCACGCCGGAGGAACCCCGGGGCGGGTGGAGCGCCCGCCCCGGGATCCGGATGCCGTGTCAGCCCTTGGCCGTGACCTCGCCGTCGCTCCACCAGAGCACGCGCTTGCGCACCAGGGCGAGGACGATGATCAGGAGCACACCGAGCAGACAGAGCAGGGCGATGCTCGCCCAGGTGACGGGCAGGTTCGCCTGTGCAGCGGAGGTGGTGACGAGCGAGCCGAGACCGGCCTGCTGGCCTGCCGCGACGAACTCGGCGACCGCGGCGCCGACCACCGCGAGCGGCAGGGCGATGCGGAGCCCTGCGAACACATAGGGCATGCTGCCGGGGAATCGCAGTTCCCGGAAGATCTCCCACCTCGAGGCGTGCAGCGTCTTGAAGACATCCATCGCCTTCTGATCGACATCGCGGAGACCGGCCAGCGAGTTCACGAGCATCGGGAAGAAGACCACGAGCCCCGTCACGATGAACTTCGGCACCATGCCGAACCCGAAGGCCACGACCAGCGCCGGGGCGATCGCCACGATCGGGGTCACCATCACGATGATCACGAGCGGCATCACAGCCCGCTCGATGATCTGGAACTCGGCCATGACCACCGCCAGCAGGAAACCGGCGAGGATACCGGCGGAGGCGCCGACCACCACTTCGAGCAGCGTGACGAGGAAGTTCGACCAGTACATGCCGGCGTCATCGACGAGGCTGCCGCCGATCGCCTCCAGCGTCGGGAGCACATACGGGTTGGTCCAGGCCACGACCTGCCAGAGCAGCGCGGCGATCACGAACGTGATCAGAGTCGGACCCCACGATCCCCAGCGCAGCCAGGCGGGGATGCCCCGATGCGGCTGGGCCCTCAAGCGGGCGGTCGCGAGGGTCGCGGTCGTGTCTCTCATCGTCAGCTCAGACATGGGCCTTCTCCGTCTGCGCGCGCAGCGCATCGCGCACGACTGCTTCCATCTCGCGGAACTCCTCCGTGGCATACGACTGCTCGTCGCGTGGTCGCGGCAGGTTCACGTCGATCACCTGGGCGATGCGCCCCGGGTGGGCGGCCATCACCACGATGCGGTCGGAGAGCATGATCGCCTCCGGCACCGAGTGCGTGACGAACATGACGGCCTTGCGGTTCGACTGCCAGAACTCCAGCAGCGCGATCCGCTGCAAGTCCCGGTTCATCTCGTCGAGGGCAGAGAACGGCTCGTCCATCAGCATGATGGCCGGGTCGAACACGAACGCCCTGGCGATCGCGGCGCGCTGCTGCATGCCGCCCGAGAGCTGACCGGGATACTTCTTCATCGCCTGTCCGAGCCCGAACGTCGACAGCAGCTCCTCGGGGTCGCGCAGCGCTCGCCCGGAGTTCGCCTTGGCGTTGATGCGCACCGGCAGCTCGACGTTCTCGCGCACCGTCTTCCACGGCAGCAGTGCGGGTGACTGCGGCACGAGGCCGATCTTCTTGTCGCGCGAGGCCGCCGTGACGCTCTCGCCGTCGATCGTGACGGTGCCGGAGTCGGCGTCGAGGAGGCCGGCGACCACCTTGAGCAGCGTGGATTTGCCGCAGCCGCTCGGACCGATCACCGACACGAACTCGCCCATGCCGATCGTCAGGCTCACATCGTCGAGCACCGTGACCTGAGCGCCGTCGACGCCGAAGGACTTGGTGACGTTTCTGACCTCGACGCCTGCTCCCCGCGCGACCGACATCACTTCGCCGGCCAAGTCAGGGTGTCGCCGTCGTAGAGGTCGGCGACCAGGTCGGCGTCCATCATGTCGGCGATCGCGGGCAGGTCCTTGACGTCGCCGTACTTCTCGACGAGCGCGTACTCCGGCTCCCACATCGACTCGTTCTGCACGCCGGGGTTTCCGCCGGCGCTCTCACGCACCCACGCGGACTCGACCTCCCACGTGCGGGCCAGCTGGTCGCGCGGGAACGCGGCGCCCTGGTTGTTGTTCTCGGCCAGCTTCGCGAGCTTGTCGATGCAGGCGTCCGACTCGTCGAGGCAGTACTGGAGCGCCTTGAGGCTCGCCCGCATGAAGTCGGCGGCGACCTCACGGTGCTCGTCGAGGAAGCGGGAGTTGACCTCCATCACGTTGTACGTGCCCTCGACGCCGAGGTCGGAGGGGAGGAATTCGCTGAACGGCAGGTCCTGCGCCTTGAGGGACTGCGGCTGGTTGGAGGCGTAGCCGACGATCGCGTCGACCTGCTCGCGCACCACGACGGTCGGGTCGTAGTTGGTCATCTTGACCATCTCGACCTTCGAGACGTCGACACCGGCCTCGTCGAGCATGGCAGAGGCGATCGGGGTCAGGTTGATGAAGTACCCGAGCGATCCGCCCTCGAGATCCTTGAGACTGTCGAGCTTCTCGTTGCCGAAGATGGAGAACGGCGGGGTGGTGCCGTAGGTGGCGACGGCCGTGAGGTTCTTGCTGTTCGCCGCGGCCAGCATCACATCGGATGCGGAGCCGAGCGCCGTGAACTGCGCCTGACCGGATGCGACGAGCTGCTGCCCGTTCGCGCCGGAGGCGTTGATCTCGACATCGAGGCAGAGGTCGTCGAAGTAGCCCAGCTCCTCGGCGAGGAACACGTCGAGCTGACCGGCGCTGGCGGAGTAGCCGTAGCCGGAGATGTAGGTGATGGTGCCGGCATCCTGATTGCGCTTGCAGGCGTCGGTGTCGCTCGCACTCGTGGGGGCGGAATCGCCGCCTGGCGTCTGCGCGGAGCATGCTCCGAGCGTCAGCGTGGCGGCGAGAACGCACGTCAGGGTGGCAGTGATGCGGAATCGGGTTTCCGCAGAGGAAGTAGCCATGAGGGTCCCTTCTCGGCCGTTCGTCATTGATGGCTCGTTGAAAGTAACATAGTCAAGATTGACTAAGCAAGATCAAACTAGTTTTGACGAACGCCGGAGCATGCGCTCCGGCAGCGTGAAGGCCGCCCGCGGTCAGCGCGGGGCGTGCGCCTCGAGGAACTCGTAGACGTCGGTGGTGTCGACCCCGGGGAACGCCCCGGTCGGCAGCGTCGCGAGCAGGGTGCGCGGCGTCTTCACGTTCGGCCAGGAGTTCTCCCGCCAGCGGTCCTCCAGCTCGGCGGGAGCCCGACGGCAGCACACTTCCACCGAGTGCTTCGAGACGCCCCGGTGCGAGGTGTCCCTCCCCACGAACCACTTGGTGTCGTCGAAGCGCACGCCCACGCTCACCGAGTGCAGCCCCTCGCTCGACGACTCGACCCTGGCAGTGCACCAGTAGGTGCCGTTGCCGGTGTCGGTGTACTGGTAATAGGGATTGAAGCGGTCGTCCTCATCGAACACGACGCGCGAGGTCCACCGGCGGCAGCACATCTGTCCCTCGATGGCACCGAGGCGGTCGGTCGGGAAGTTCACGTCGTCGTTCTCATACGCCTTGGTGATCGTGCCCGACTCGTGCACTTTGAGGAAGTGCACCGGAATGTCGAGGTGCCGCGTCGCGAGGTTGGTGAAGCGGTGCGCGGCGGTCTCGTACGACACCGAGTACGCATCGCGCAGGTCTTCGATCGAGATCGCCCGTCGCTGCTTGGCATCCTTCAACGCGGGGACGACATGCGCCTCGGGGATGAGGAGCGCGCCCGTCAGGTAGTTGGTCTCGACGCGCTGCCGCAGGAACTCGGCGTAGCTGCGTGGTTCGGAGTGTCCGAGGATGCGGCTCGACAGCGCCTGCAGCACCGCGGTGCGGGCATCGCCCTTCGCGGGCACGCTGCTCGACAGGTAGAGCCGCCCGTTCGCGAGATCGGCGACGCTGCGGGTGGTCTGCGGAAGGTCGGGCGCGTAGTGCAGGGTGAAGCCGAGGTAGGCCGCGATCTCGGATGCGGTGCGCTGCGTCAGAGGGCCACCAGGGTGGCCGACCGCGGCGAGGATCTCTGCGGCCTTGGCCTCGAGGTCGGCGAAGTGATTGTCCTGCCGGCGCATCAGGTGCCGCAGCTCGACGTTCGCCCGCCTGGCCTCCTCCGGCGTCGCGGCCCGCTCGTCCCTGAGCCGGTCGATCTCCCCGTGCAGCGCGAGCAGGGCCTTCAGCGCATCGGTCGGCAGACTCTTCGCGATGCGGAACGGCTCGATACCCAGGGCCTGGAACGTCTGCCCCTTCATCGCGCGCTCCAGGGCGATCTCGACGGCACTGCGCTCGTCGAGCGGCTCGCCCTCCAGCAGGGCGTCGATCGTCACACCCAGGGCGCGGGCGATCGCCTGCAGTTGCGTGAGCTTGGGTTCGCGCTTGCCGGTCTCGATCATCGACATCTGACTCGGCGCCCGATCGACGGCGGAGGCGAGGTCGTCGAGCGTCATGCCCTTCGCCGTGCGGAGTCGGCGGATGCGGCGACCGATCGTGAGGGCGTCGGTCTCTTCTGCAGCGTCGATGGTGCTCATGCGGCAGATTCTGTCACAGAAACAGAATTTCGACCGATCTTCTCTTCGAAACAGGCGGTTCAGAGTCCCGATCTTCACGCACAGTGGAACCACGCCACACCGGCACAGCCGCCGGATCCACCGAGGAGACACCATGACGAACACCGCCCACACCCCGACGCCCCGCCCCGCCGGTCTGCGAGCCGGCGACCAGGTTCAGACGGCCGCCGAGCTCCAGGAGATCTGGGATACCGATCCCCGCTGGGACGGCGTCGAGCGCACCTACTCGGCAGAAGACGTCATCCGCATCCGTGGCTCGGTCCGCGAAGAGTCGACCCTCGCCCACCGTGGCGCCGAGAACCTCTGGAACCTCCTGCACACCGAGGACTACGTCCGGGCGCTCGGCGCCTACACCGGCGGTCAGGCCGTGCAGCAGGTGCGGGCAGGACTGAAAGCCATCTACCTCTCGGGGTGGCAGGTCGCTGCCGACGGCAACCTCGCCGGCCAGACCTACCCCGACCAGTCGCTGTACCCCGCGAACTCGGTGCCGGCGGTCGTGCGCCGCATCAACAACGCCCTCATCCGCCAGGACCAGCTCGAGCATGCCGAAGGCGAGATCACGCAGGACTGGCTCGCCCCGATCGTCGCCGACGCCGAGGCGGGCTTCGGCGGACCGCTGAACGCCTACGAGCTCGCACAGTCGCTCATCCAGTCGGGTGCCGCGGGCATCCACTGGGAGGACCAGCTGGCCAGCGAGAAGAAGTGCGGCCACCTCGGAGGCAAGGTGCTCGTGCCCACCCAGCAGCACATCCGCACCCTGAACGCCGCCCGCCTCGCCGCCGACGTCGCCGGGGTCCCGACCGTCATCATCGCCCGCACGGATGCCCTCGCCGCCGACCTGCTCACCAGCGACGTCGACGAGCGCGACCAGCACTTCACCACCGGCGAGCGCACGACGGAGGGTTTCTACGGGATCGAGCCGGGACTCGAATCGGTCATCAGCCGTGGTCTGGCGTTCGCCCCCTACGCCGACCTGCTGTGGGTGGAGACGGGCGAGCCGGACATCGAGCTCGCGCGCAACTTCGCAGCCGCGATCCACGCGCAGTTCCCCGGTAAGCTCCTGGCCTACAACTGCTCTCCGAGTTTCAACTGGAAGAAGCACCTGTCCGACGCCGAGATCGCGACGTTCCAGCAGGAGTTGGCTGACCTGGGCTACAAGTTCCAGTTCATCACGCTCGCCGGCTTCCACGCCCTGAACCACTCGATGTTCGACCTCGCCCGCGGCTACGCCGATCGCGCCATGAGCGCCTATGTCGAGCTGCAGGAAGCCGAGTTCGCCGCCGAAGCCGACGGTTACACCGCCACCAAGCACCAGCGCGAGGCGGGCACCGGATACTTCGACGTCATCTCCACCGCGCTCAACCCCGACAGCGCGACGCTCGCCCTCGCCGGCTCCACCGAAGCCGCGCAGTTCCACTGATCCCCGCCGCCTTCTTCGCATCGCGACGCAACGCAACGCAACGCAAAGGACACACGATCATGACCACTCCCACCGCTCCCCCGATCACGGCTCCGATCCAGACGACCCAGCAGGGTCCGGCGATCGAGGTCACCGGCCCCATCCGCGACCGCTACGAGGAGATCCTCACCCCCGAGGCGATCGCCTTCCTCACCGAGCTGCACCACCGGTTCGCCTCCCGCCGTCACGACCGGCTCGCCGACCGGATGCGCCGCCGTTTCGAGATCGGCAACGGGCACGACCCCCGCTTCCGTGACGACACCGCGCACATCCGTGAGGACCGCGACTGGCGGGTCGCCGGCGCCGGTCCCGGGCTCGAGGACCGTCGCGTCGAGATCACCGGCCCGACCGACCCGAAGATGACGATCAACGCTCTGAACTCCGGCGCGCGAGTGTGGCTCGCCGACCAGGAGGATGCCACGAGCCCGACCTGGAAGAACGTCATCGAGGGGCAGCTGTCGCTCCGTGACGCGATCCGCGGCGAGCTGTCGTTCACCTCGCCGGAAGGCAAGGAGTACCGCGTCACGGCGGAGCGCACGCCCACGATCGTGATGCGTCCGCGCGGGTGGCACCTGCCGGAGAAGCACATCGCGTTCATCGATCGCGCCGGTCGTCGCACCTCGGCATCCGGCTCCCTCGTCGACTTCGGCCTCTACTTCCTGCACAACGCCCAGGCGCTGATCGACGGCGGTCGCGGACCGTACTTCTACATCGCCAAGATCGAGTCGAGCGAGGAGGCGAAGCTCTGGGATGACGTGTTCTCGTTCAGCGAGGAGTACATCGGCATCCCGCACGGCACGATCCGCGCGACGGTGCTGATCGAGACCCTCCCGGCCGCGTTCGAGATGGACGAGATCCTCTACGAGCTGCGCGATCACTGCGCGGGGTTGAACGCCGGCCGCTGGGACTACATCTTCTCGATCATCAAGAACTACCGCGGCCGTGGAGCACGCTTCGTGCTTCCCGACCGCAGCGAGGTCACGATGACCGTGCCGTTCATGCGGGCGTACACCGACCTGCTCGTGCAGACCTGCCACAAGCGGGGAGCCTTCGCGATCGGCGGCATGAGCGCGTTCATCCCGAACCGCCGCGACCCCGAGGTGACGGCGCGCGCGATCGAGAAGGTCACGGCCGACAAGAAGCGCGAGGCCGGCGACGGCTTCGACGGCACGTGGGTCGCGCACCCCGACCTGATCCCCACGGCTCAGGCGGAGTTCGACGCCGTGCTGGGCGACCGCCCCAACCAGGTCGACCGCCAGCGCGACGACGTGCACGTCGAGGCACGCGACCTGCTCGACCTGCACATCGGTCGGCCGATCACGGCGCAGGGCGTGAGGGACAACGTCTCGGTCGCCATCCGCTACCTGGAGGCCTGGCTGCGCGGACTCGGCGCCGTGGCGATCGACAACCTGATGGAGGATGCCGCGACCGCCGAGATCAGCCGCTCGCAGGTGTGGCAGTGGATCCATCAGGACCGATCGACGCAGGACGGCACCCCGATCACGGCCGAGTACATCGAGGGACTGATCACCCAGGTGCTCGCACAGGCGACCCGCAGCCACGGCGACCGCTACGACGACGCGGCGGAGATCTTCCGCGAGGTCGCCCTGCAGGAGGAGTTCCCGACCTTCCTCACCCTCGGCGCCTACAGCCGGTTCCTGATCGACGAGGACTGAACGCGCGGAAGAGCCCCCGGGCTGCGGCGGATACCGCGGCCCGGGGGCTCTTCCGTTTCCGGGGCCGGCGCAACGGGCGAGGCGTAGCCTGGAGACATGACCGACGTCTGGGCGGACATCGCCACCGAGTTCCTGCACTTCTACCCTCGCGGCCGTCGGCTGCTCGCGGTCGCCGGGGCGGATGCCGAGCGCTCGCGACGGGCGGCCGACGACCTCGCAGCGGCGCTGACCAAGGCGGGGCAGCAGGTCGTCCGCGAGCACTCGGCCGAGGGCGATGAATCCGGTGTGCGTGCGGTGGTCACCACGTTCCGCGAAGACCCCACCAACGACGGAATCCTGCTCGTCTCGGGGCCGGCCGGTCTGCTCGGCGAGCGCACGAGGGGCATGTGGAATTACGCGGTGTGGCAGCTGGCCGGCGACGAGCCGCCGCACACGGTCGCCGGGTCGATCGTCGACGTGAGCGATCCCGCGCAGCCGGTGCGACGGTTCGCCGACTACTGCGCGCTCCCCGCTTCGTACGGAGCCTGAAGCCCGAGCGGACTCAGCGGAAAGACGCCGCCACCGAGTTGCGGTGATAATCGAACACGATGCTCGTGCGAGTGGAGGCGACGCTGCTCTGTGCCGAGAGATGCTCGAGCACGAACTCGCGCATCTCGGACGAGTCGGCGACCGCGATGTGCAGCAGGAAGTCATCGTCGCCGCCGAGGAAGAAGACCTGGATCACCTGCGGCAGCACCCGCACACGGTCCGCGAACTCCACGATGCTCTCGCGCCGTCCGCTCGGGCGCAGCGTGACGCCGATCACGGCCTGGAGCCCGGCACCCAGCATCCGCTCGTCCACACTCGCGTGGAACCCCGTGATCACGCCGCGGTCGACGAGAGCCCGCAGCCGGGTGTGCGCGGTCGAGGGGGCGACGCCGAGTCGACCGGCGAGCTCGGCGTTCGTCATGCGCCCGTCGGCGGTCATCAACTGCACGATCCGCGCATCGATCGCATCGAGGGCGGGTGCCCGAACACTGTTCGGCTCCGAGGCTCCTGAAGTCGTCTCCATACGAAGCATTATTCACGATGGCGCGTCTTCACGAATCATCTTCAGTGATTCTGTTGTTCCATCGATGTTTCTGCGATCCTGGTGCCGCACCGCATCAACCCAGGAGGATCAATGAAGATCGGCGTCCCCACCGAGGTCAAGAACAACGAGAACCGCGTGTCCCTCACGCCCGCCGGCGCCGACCGGCTGGTGCACGAGGGCCATCGGGTGCTCGTGCAGTCCGGCGCGGGCCTCGGCTCGCGCATCACGGACGATGACTACCACGCAGCCGGCGCTGAGATCGTGGCGACCGCCGCCGACGCCTGGGGCGACGCCGACCTCGTCATCAAGGTCAAGGAACCGATCGCGCAGGAGTACGGGTTCCTGCGAGAGGACCTCACCCTCTTCACCTACCTGCACCTCGCCGCTGACCGCGCGCTGACCACGGCGCTCGTGGATGCCGGAACCACCGCCGTCGCCTACGAGACCGTGCAGCTGACCGACCGCAGCCTGCCGCTGCTCGTGCCGATGAGCGAGATCGCCGGGCGGCTCTCGGTCGTCATGGGCTCGTACTCGCTGCTGCGCTCCCAGGGCGGACGCGGCATGCTGCTCGGCGGCATCGCCGGCACTCCGCGCGCCAAGACCGTCGTGATCGGAGGCGGCGTCGCCGGAGAGCACGCCGCCGCGAACGCGCTCGGCCTCGGATCGAAGGTGACGGTGGTCGACGTCTCGCTGCCGCGTCTGCGCGAACTCGAGCACCGCTACGGCGGAGCGCTGGAGACCCGCGCCTCGAGTCGCTACGACATCGCCGAAGAGCTCAAGACGGCCGACCTCGTGATCGGGTCCGTGCTGATCCCGGGAGCCGCGGCCCCCAAGCTGGTGACAGACGACATGGTCGCCGCCATGAAGCCGGGCTCCGTGCTCGTCGACATCGCGATCGACCAGGGCGGATGCTTCGAGGGCTCGCGCCCGACCACGCACGACGACCCGACCTTTGCCGTCCACGACTCGATCTACTACTGCGTCGCGAACATGCCGGGGGCTGTTCCCGAGACCGCGACCCGCGCACTGACGAACGCGACCCTCCCTTACGTCTCGGCGATCGCCGGCAAGGGCTGGGAGCGCGCGGCCTCCGAAGACGCGGCGCTGGCTGCGGGCCTGAACGTGCAGGGCGGACGCATCACGCTCCCGGCCGTCGCTCAGGCGCACGGACTCGTCGCCGGCTGACCTGCCGAACCCGAAAGAACCTCGGATCTTGGCGGTATCCCACACCTCTCCGGCCGCATCGAGCCGAGTACGCTCGTAATCGTGACCGAACGCGCTCCTCTCTCCCGCAAGCTGTCCGCCATCGCCGAGTCCGCGACTCTCAAGGTCGACGCCAAGGCCAAGGCCCTCAAGGCCGAAGGCAAGGACGTCATCTCGTACGCCGCCGGCGAGCCCGACTTCGCGACGCCGCAGTTCATCGTGGATGCCGCAGCCGTTGCTCTGGCCGACCCGGCGAGCTACCGGTACACGCCGGCTCCGGGCCTTCCGGCGCTGCGCGAGGCGATCGCCGCGAAGACGCTGCGCGACTCCGGCCTCGAGGTCTCCCCCAGCCAGGTCATCGTCACCAACGGCGGAAAGCAGTCCGTCTACCAGGCCTTCCAGGCCGTGGTGAACCCGGGCGATGAGGTCCTGCTGCCCGCGCCGTACTGGACCACCTACCCCGAGGCCATCCGCCTCGCCGACGGCACGCCCGTCGAGGTGTTCGCCGGTGCCGACCAGGAGTACAAGGTCACGGTCGAGCAGCTCGAGGCCGCTCGCACCGCACGCACCACCGCACTCGTGTTCGTGTCGCCGTCGAACCCCACCGGCTCGGTCTACACCGACGAAGAGACCCGCGCCATCGGTGAGTGGGCACTCGAGCACGGCATCTGGATCATCAGCGACGAGATCTACCAGAACCTCACCTACGAGGGCGTCAAGGCCACCTCGATCGTCGAGGCCGTCCCCGAGGTCGCCGGGCAGACGATCCTCGTCAACGGCGTCGCCAAGACCTACGCCATGACCGGCTGGCGCGTGGGCTGGATGGTCGGCCCGGCCGACGCCATCAAGGTCGCCGGCAACCTGCAGTCGCACCTGTCGAGCAACGTGAACAACGTCGCACAGAAGGCCGCCATCGCCGCCCTCAACGGACCGCAGGACGAGGCCGAACAGTTCCGTCAGGCCTTCGATCGCAGGCGCAAGCTCATCGTGTCGGAGCTGTCGAAGATCGACGGCCTCGTCGTGCCGAACCCGCTCGGCGCGTTCTACGTGTACCCCGACGTGCAGGGTCTGCTCGGCCGCACCTGGGGCGGCGTGACGCCGACCACCTCGCTCGAGCTCGCCGACCTCATCCTCGACCAGGCCGAGGTCGCGGTCGTCCCCGGCGAGGCCTTCGGCCCTTCGGGCTACATCCGCATGTCGTACGCCCTGGGCGACGACCAGCTGCTCGAGGGCGTGCAGCGCCTGCAGCGACTGTTCGCCTGACCCGCTGAACCGACGAAGATCCCTCCCCTCTGCAGACGGGAGGGATCTTCGTCATCTACACGAGGGAGCTCAGGCTCACGCCGATTGGCTGTCGCTGCCCTGAGGCGAGCGCCAGCGATACTGGAGGTATGACGAACGGCGAGCAGCGTGATGGTCGGATGCCGGTGACTCTGCGGGTGGCTTTCGCCATCCTGATCACGGTGACCGTGCTGGTCTTCTTCCTCTCCCTCGTGGTCGCTCCCTTCCTCTGGTACTGGGGAGGAGAGTGGCGACAGTTGCTCAGTGTGCTCCCCTTCGTCCCGGTGGTCGTCTACGCGACCATCACGGTGCTCGTCACAAGACGAAAGTCGTGGGCCCGATACGCGACCCTGCTGTTCCCGCTCCCGCTCGCGCTCTACGTTCCGGCGGCAACGGCCACGACCTGGGAGTTCCCGGTCGGCCTCGCGACCCTCGCCCTCACCACCGCGGCGGTCGTGTTGATCTTCCTGCCGTCGTCTCGTCCCTACTTCGGCAGCGGGACACCTCAGTCCTCGGGGTGGAAGCCGATCAGCCAGCGGATGCCGTAGCGGTCGACGAGCGTGCCGTCGAAGTCTCCCCACGGGCGCTTCTGCAGCGGATCGATCACGCGGCCGTCGGCGGCGAGCTTGTCGTACCACGCGGTGAGGGTCAGCGCATCCGCGGTGCCGAGGAGCGAGAGGAACATGCCGCTCATCTGCACGGCGTCGTCGTCGGCTCCGGCATCGGCCCCGGCGAGCTCGACCGGTCCGCTCAGCTGGCCGTGCGCGACGGCATCGCCGGGCCCGTCGCGCCGGCCCGCCGTGGCGTAGTCGAGCAACTGCAGTTCACCGCCGAACACGGCCCGGTAGTGACGCAGCGCCTCTGCGGCATTGCCGGGAAACAGCAGGTACGGGATGAGTCCGGTCATGCCGCGAGTGTAGCCGCGACCGCCGACCCCTAGAGGTCGATCGCCCTACAGGTCGACGCCGACCAGCACCGGCTCCGGCTGAAGCACGAGACCGAACTCCGCGTGCACCCGGCTCTGGATGAACCGCGCGAGCTCGGCGACCTCGCCCGCGGTCGCGCCGCCGCGGTTGGTGAGCGCCAGCGCATGCTTGGTCGAGACGGCGGCGCGCGAGCGCGGCAGCTTGAACCCCTTGCGGATGCCGGCCTGCTCGATCAGCCAGGCCGCACTGACCTTGACGTCGGAGACGGTCGTCGGCTTCGACAGCGGCACCTGCCCGTCGTAGGACGCGAGCGGGATCACGGTCACGGCATCCAGGTCGGGGGCCACCGGCCAACGCGGGCACTCCGGCGGCAGCGCACTGGCCACCGCGGCCGTCACGATCGCGTTCTGGAAGAACGAGCCGACGCCGTGGGTGTCGGGGTCGGCATCGTCGAGCAGCATGCCCTTCGACGCGCGGGTCGAGAGGATGCGCTCGCGCACCCAGCTCAGCGGAACCGGCGTGTCGTCGGTCAGCCCGAGTGCGCGACGCAACTGCTCGCCGCGAACCACACGCTCTCCGGCGATCGCCAGGTCGACGGTGACAGAGAGGATCACGGCGCGCCGCAGCGGCACACTGCCGTGGTGGTGCTTGAGGACCGAGGTGCGGAAACCCAGTCCGAGCTCGGCCGCGGGAACGGTCGAGATCTCGCCGGTCGACTCGTCGATCAGCTCGACCTCGACCAGTGTCTCCTGGATCTCCTGCCCGTACGCGCCGATGTTCTGCACGGGGGACGCGCCGACCGTGCCGGGGATCCCGCTCATGGCCTCGAGACCCGCGTAGCCATGGGCGACGGCGTAGGCGACCAGGTCGTCCCACGAGTGCCCGGCCTGCGCGCGCAGCCGGATGCGACCGGGGTGCGGCGAAGAAATCTCTTCGATCCCCTCGGTGCGCACGCGGATGACGGTGCCTTCGAAGGGCTCGTCACCGACGAACAGGTTGGAACCGCCACCGAGGACGAACCACTCGTCACCGCGGGCCCAGGTGTCGCGCAGCGCCTCGATCAGACCGGCGGTCGTCGTCGCCTCCTGCATCCGCTCGGGCGCGGCGCCCGTGCGCAGCGTGGTCAGCTCGGCCAGGCGGACCGGCTCGATCTCCCGCATCAGAGCGCCCGCATCAGACAGCGACGCGCAGCTGCGCCTTGACGAGCACCGTGGTCTCGCCGAACGTGACCTTGAGGTCGATGCGCGCGACCTCTTCATCGACCGCGCCGACCGTGGCGACGACGGTGATGTCGGCACCATCGACCGGGTCGACGACGACCGGCTTGGTGAAGCGCACCCCATAGTCGAGGATCTTCGTGGCCGGGTCGAGGGCGGCGACGACCACCGACGAGGCGATGCCCATCGTCAGCATGCCGTGCGCGAGCACGCCGGGAAGCCCGACGGATGCGGCGACATCGTCACGGTAGTGGATGGGGTTGAAGTCTCCGGATGCTCCCGCATAGCGCACGAGCGACTCGCGGGTGAGATGCACGGTGCGCTCGGCGACCACGTCTCCGACGGTGTAGCCCATTAGGCGGCCTTCCCTTCGTCCGTGCTCTCGGCGCCCACCAGCAGCACACTCGTCGCCGTGACGACATGGTCGCCCGCGGCGTCGGTGATCGCGGCCTCGCTGGTGATCATGGCGTTGCCGCCCATCATCCGGATGCCGGTGACGCGCAGCTGCGCGGTGAGCTCGTCGCCCGCCGCGATCGGGCGCGTGTAGGTGAAGCGCTGCTCGGCGTGGATCGTGCGGGCGAGCACGATCCCGGAGTCCTCCTGCGCCAGCAGCTGCTGGAGCGTGAGGTCCTGGATGACCATCGCGAAAGTCGGCGGCGCCACGACGTCGGAGAAGCCGGCCGCGCGGGCCGCCTCGACGTCGGTGTGCTGCGGAGCATCGGCGAAGACGGCGCGCGCGAACTCGCGCACCTTCTCGCGGCCGACGAGGTAGGGGGCCGTCGGCGGGAACTCCCGGCCGACCAGTTCTTGGTTCACTGCCACCCCTCGATCCTACCGAGGCCCGGCTGCGTGCCAGGCTCCGCCGGGCTCAGGCCGCGCGCGCTGACATCGCCGATCCGAGCAGAACCATGCGCATGCAGCGCTCGGCGGCGTCGCGCAGCAGGGCGTCGCCGTGCTCCACCGCCTGTTCGAGCGGCATCGGCACGGTGATGATCGAGGCGATCGCGTCGATCCCGATGTCGTGCACGGTCGGGGCGCCCACACCGAGAGATCCGGCGATGCCGAGCACCGGGACGCCGGCGATCCGTGCGCGCATCGCGATCTCGGCCGGCACCTTGCCCCGAGGGGTCTGGAAGTCGATGGCGCCTTCGGCGGTGATGACGAGGTCGGCCACCGCCATCAGCTCGTCGAGCGGTTCGGGCAGCAGGCCGCTGTCGAGCAGCACCTCGAAGCGCGGGGCGAGACGCGCACCGAGCACCGCAGCCAACCCTGCCCCGAGTCCACCCGACGCCCCCGTGCCGCCGCCGGTGCGCACATCCATCGACGCTCCGAACGGGCTCTGCTCCTCGAGCAATCCTGCCCAGACGTCCAAGGCCGTCGCGAGCTCGTCCACCTGCTCCGCCGTCGCGCCCTTCTGCGGGCCGAACACCCGGGCCACCCCGCGCGGGCCGCACAGTACGTTGTGGATGTTGCAGGCGAGGACGATCTCGACCTCTCCGATGCGAGCGTGCAACCCTGCGAGATCGAGGCTCGCCGCATCTCGAAGGTGTCGACCGCCCGCGGCGAGGGGCACGCCGTCGCTATCGAGGATGCGTACGCCGAGCGCTTCGAGCGCCCCGGCACCGCCGTCGCTCGTACCGGAGTCGCCGCAGCCGACCACGATCCGCTCGACCCCGGCGTCCAGAGCCGCCGCGATCAGCTCACCGACTCCGCGAGTGGTGGTCTCCCCGGGGTCGCGGCGGTCACGGGGCACGAGCCTGAGGCCTGCGGCGGATGCCATCTCGACGACGGCGGTCCCGTCGGCATGCTGACCGAGCCGTGCCCAGTGCGCATCGACCGGGTCACCGACGGGACCGGTGACCCGTGCCGCGATGAGCTCCCCTCCGGTGGCGGCGGCGAGCGCGGCGGCGGTGCCCTCCCCGCCATCCGGCACCGGGTACTCGTCGACCTGCACTCCGGGGATGACCCGACGCACGCCGGCGGCGATCGCCTGGGCGACGGCCTCGGCGCTCAGGCTCTCCTTGAACCCACTCGGTGCGACCAGGATGCGCTGCGGGGTGTGGATCGACATGATTCCTCCTTCTGCGCCCGAACGGGCGACGAATGCCCGGCATGCGGGCACGACGAGCACCGGTGCACCGGCGGCGCACGCGGAGTGAAGCGGATGTGACGGGGTGAGGACGCTCCGGATCAGAGCAGCAGCGGCAACCCCATCGACGGCCAGACCCACAGGGCGAACACCGCGACCAGCACGAACATCGCCGGAGCCAGGAGCGCCGAGAGCCGGCGCAGATCGTGCGGGGTGAATCCTCCGCTGACGATGTCGGGGTCGGCGAACATCGCCACCGGCTTCGCCGAACTGGGGAGCGTATGGCAGAACCCGGCCGCGGCGGTCGAGGCGAAGGCTGCGGCCATCGGGGAGACGCCGAGTGCGGGAGCGAGCGCGATCACGACGGGGATGATCGCGGCGGAGCGTGCCGACCGGGACGGAATCAGCAGATGCGCCGCGGTCGAGATCGCGATGACCACGAGCATGAAGGCGACGGCCCCGGCAGCTCCAAGTCCACGCAGCGGGGCGAGCGCCGACGAGCTCAGCCACGCGGCAGCACCCGTCGTGGTGAGCGCAGAGGCCAGCGCGAGGGTCGCCGCGAGGAACAGCAGCAGCGACCACGGCACGCGCTTGATCGCGGCGGGGAAGGTCAGGCAGCCGATCCCGGGTGTCACGGCGGCGACGGCCCCGAGGAGCGCGACCAGGGCAGGCGACAGGTGGTGCAGCGGCTCAGTGGCCCAGAGGAGGATCACCGCACCCAGCAGCAGCACCGCTCGCCGCTCCAGGATGCTGAGCGGCCCGGTCACTGCGGTCGACGCGGAACGGCCGATCTCCGCGGCATCCATGCGCAGGGGGATTGCGCGGTCGGCACGGCGGGTGAAGCGCCAGAGGATGATCTCGCAGGCCAGATGCGAGGAGACCACGGCGAGCGGCACCCCGAGCCAGAGCCAGCTGAGGAACGTGAAGCCCTCCTCACCCGCAGCCCGCAGGAGCTGGTCCGTGACGATGTGCGCTCCCGCGCCGAGCAGGGAAGCGACGGCCGAGAGCAGCACCACGGTCGGCATCAGCAGGGCGAGGGCGCGGATAACCCGCTCGCGTCCGGGAAGCACGGCCGAGACCGCGGTGTACACCGGTATGGCGAGCGCCGCACGCCCGGACGTCGCGGGCACGGCGAAGGCGGTGAGCGTGAGCGCGACCGTCGTGAGGTGGAACAGGCTCCGCGGCCCCCGTGCGAACCGCAGCAGGTGCGAGGCGCCGCGCAGGGCGAGCCCCGATGACGACACGGCCGAGGCGATCACGAACGCTCCGATGAGCAGCCAGATGGTCTCGTCGCCGAGGGAGGCGAAGAAGTCGCTCGCCGGCAGCACCCCGGTGACGATCAAGGCGATCGCCGCGAGGAAGGCGACGAGCGTGTCGTCGAGCCGCGTCGAGGTCCAGGCCCACACGGCGAGCAGGAAGACGGTGAGGGTCACCGCGATCGGCAGAGTCGGCGCGCTGTCTCCTGATGACCGAGTCAGCGCGGCCAGGACCATCCCGGCCCCGGCGACCAGCACGAGTCCGAGTGCGACCAGGCGGAGGATGCTCGCGCGTCCGAGTCGAGGGCGCACGGATCGGCGTCCGACGGGCAGCCCCTGTCGCTCGGGCGGCATCGTCGCGAAGCGCGTGCGCTCGACCGTCGTCGTCTCGGCCGCCCGGCTCGTGGTGTCGGTGTGATCGCTCATCGGAATCGGTATCCCGCCCCGCGCACGGTCTCGATGCGGTCGACGCCGATCTTGCCGCGCAGAGCCCGCACGTACACGTCGACCACGTTGGAGGCCGGATCGAAGTCCATCCCCCAGACGTGCCCGATCAGCTGGTCGCGTGACAGCACCTGACCGGCGTTCTGCAGGAACACCTCGAGCAGGGCGAACTCCCGCGAGGTGAGCTCGCGCATGTCTCCGTCGACCGCGACCGTGCGGGCCCGCACATCGACCCGCACGTCGCCGTGGGTGAGCACCGGACCGCCCGCACGACCTTCGCCGTCGCCGATCCTCAGCCGCACACGGGCGATGAGCTCGGCGAACTGGAACGGCTTGGTGACGTAGTCGTTGGCCCCGCTCTCCAGGCCCCGCACCGTGTCGATGACCGAGTCGCGGGCGGTGAGGATGATGACGGGTGTCGCGACGCCTTCGCCGCGCAGGTTGGCCAGCACGTCGAAGCCATCCATGCCGCCGAGCCCGATGTCGAGCAGCACGAGGTCGAACATGCCGCTGCGAGCCATCAGCAGCGCGGTGTGCCCGTCGGCCGCCTCGGCGGTCTCGTAGCCGGCCGCCCGCAGGCCCCGGCGGACGAACGAGGTGATGTGCGGGTCATCTTCGGCGATGAGGATGCTGCGCATCTCACTCGCTCCTCTCTGCCGCGGCGTCGAGCCGCGCGCTGGTGGGTGCCGGAAGGTCGATACCGAAGGTGGCGCCCTCGCCGAACACGCTGTCGACCCAGGCCGAACCGCCGTGTCCGTCGGTGATCGCCCGCACGATCGCGAGTCCGAGCCCCGACCCGCGACGCGCGCCGGAGCTGTCACCACGGGCGAAGCGCTCGAAGATGCGCTCGGCATCCGCAGCCGCGACTCCGGGCCCGGAGTCGCGCACCCACAACCGCAACCGGCGCTCTGTCCCGTCGCCGTCGAAGCGCGAGCCGATGAGGATGCGGTCGCCCACCTCGGTGACCTGCACCGCGTTCGCCGCGAGCTGGAGCACGGCCTGGGTGACCCGCTGAGGATCGAGAGCCGCCGTGCCCTCCGCCACCTCCATGAGCTGCCACCGGCGATCGCCGAGGTTCTGTGCCTTCGCCTCGATGTCGAGTGTGAGGGCGGCGATGTCGCAGTTCGCGACCCGCACGAAGTCGGGCTGCTCCGCACGGGCGAGCACGAGGAGGTCGGTGACGATCCGGCTCATCCGGTCGAGTTCGTCGCTCACGAGTCGCAGGGTCGCCGCGCGCTCCTCCGGGTCTTCACTGAGCAGCTCCAGCTGCCCGCGCACGATCGTGATCGGGGTGCGCAGCTCATGCCCTGCGTCATCGACGAATCGCTGCTGCGTGGCGTGCACGGCTTCGAGACGGTCGAGCATCTGGTTGAAGGTCGTGGCCACGGCGGCGATGTCGTCGGTCCCCTCGACCGGCACTCGCGCGGAGAGGTCATGCTCGCCGATATCGCGGGCCACCCGGTAGACCTCTCGCACGGGTGCGAGGATCTGGCCGGCCACGAGCCAGGCGACACCGGAACTGAGCAGGATGCCGATCAGCGCCACCCACGCGATAGTGGCGAAACCGGCATCGACCTGCGACCTGGCTTCCTGCGTGTACTGCACGATCAGCACGGCGCCGTCGCGATCACCGGTCGTGAAGTCCAGGCGGCCCCAACGCAACGGGCCCGCGTCCGGGGAGTCCATCGCACCGGAGGTCGCGGTCTCGCCGAGCAGCGCGGTCACGAGCTCCTCCGCGCCGGGCATGGCCGAGAGCGTGGAGGGATCCGTCGCCTCCACACGGCCGTTCGCGACCGCGACCACCGCCCCGTCTACGGTGGCGATGACGACCTCGTCCTCGTGCACGGACTGTCGGTCGACGTACTCGCCGACCAGCTCCTCAGCCGTGGTGTGGCCGCTTGCCGCGGCATCCTCCGCGAATCGGGAGAACTCGGCGGCCTCCTGTTCGATCTCGGCGTTGGCCGACTGCTCCACCCCCGCGAGGAAGATGCTACGGCCGATCATTCCGACGGCGAGGAGCGTGATGGCGGTGCTGAGGATGATCCACAGCGTGATCCGCCAGCGGGCGGGCAGGGTGCGCCGGCGTAGTGTGCGCAGCGGAGCACCGGAGGCGGCGTGCCCCTGCGGCACCACGCGCGTCTCCGAACGAGCCGGAATGACGGGCTCGCCGAGGTCGAGGGGCAGGGTGGGGGCGTCAGTCATCGTCGTCGCCGCCGCTGCCGCCGTCATCATCGTCGTCACCGGCCGGTGGGGCCGGCGCGGGTGCAGGCGCAGGCGGCGGTGCGGGTGCCGGAGCAGGAACGACAGGAGCCGGTGCGGGCGCGGGCGCAGGTTTCTCACTCGGCACCGGCGGCGCGAGCTGGACCGACACGGGCTCGGTGGGGATCTGCGGCGACGGCGGCATCTGCGCCAGCACGACGCTCCCGACCGCGAAGGCGACCGGGATCGCGATCAGCGCTCCGGTGACGAGAAGGCGGCGTGGGGTGGTCATGACCCCATGATGCCCGTCGATCATGATGCGCAGATGAGTCGTGGATGAAGATCCTTTCATCCACGGGATGTTCAGCCGCGCTTGCGCCCTCGGACTGCCTTGATCGCCATCTGCACCGCGATCACGACGAGGTATGCCGCGAACAGCATGTTGCCCAGCGTCGGGTCGACGATCGTCGCCAGCCACGCTCCGAGGGCGGTCGTCGTACAGGCTGAAACGCCGATGAGAGCCGCTGCGAGCAGATCGACGTTGCGGTTGCGGAGGTTGCCGACCGTGCCGGAGATCGCCGTCGGGATCATCATCAGCAGCGAGGTGCCCTTGGCGACGAGGTCGCTCGTGCCGAAGGCCAGCATCAGCACCGGGACCACGATCACGCCGCCGCCGACACCGATCAGCCCGGCGAGGATGCCCGTGCCGACGCCCACCCCGACGAGCGCGATGCCCGTCAGCCAGGAGAGTTCGAAGGCGGCGTCCCGCGAGGGGATCACGAGGAACAGGCTGACGATCACCACGACGAGGAAGCCGACGAAGCCCCACCGCAGCGCGGTCTGCGAGATGCGCGGCAGCAGGCGGGTGCCGATCTGCGCACCCACCACGGCGCCCGCCGCCAGGATGATGGCGGGGATCCAGGCCACCGAACCGGTCGCGGCGTAAGAGATGACGCCGACGCTCGCGGTCGGCACGATCGCCGCGAGCGATGTGCCCGCCGCGAGGCGCTGGTCGAAGTGCAGCAGGAGCACCAGCAGCGGGACGATCACCGTGCCGCCGCCGACGCCGAAGAGTCCGGAGAGGAGACCGGCGAGAAGGCCGATCCCGATGAATGCTGCGTAGGCGCGAGGCCCTCGCGCGGGGGCCTGTACGTCACTCACCGGATCAGCCTACTCGCGGCCTCCTCCCCTCTCGAACCCACCGCCTCGGACTCAGACCTCCGAGTCGGCCTTGATGGGCACCGCGATCGACTCCGTCAGCGCCTGCTCGTACCGGCGCTGCCGTCGACGCAGCCACAGCCCGCCGACGATCAGGAGCGCGAGCACCCCGTAGGCGATCGCCGCGAACGGCTGCATGACCAGCGTGCTCAGATCGCCCTGGCTCAGCTGCAGCGCCTTGCGCAGCTGCTCCTCGGCCATCGGCCCCAGGATCATCCCGACCACCAGCGGTGCCACGGGGTAGCCGTATCGCCGCATGAAGTAGCCGAGGATGCCGACTATCAACAGGATCACGATGTCGGTCGGCGAGCTGTGCAGCGCATACGCCCCGAAGACCGCGAACAGCAGGATGCCCGCGTACAGGTACGGCCGCGGGATCTGCAGCAGCTTCACCCACATGCCCACGAGCGGCAGGTTGAGCACGATCAGGATGACGTTGCCGATGTACAGGCTCGCGATGAGCGCCCACACCAGGTTCGACTGGCTCTCGAACAGCAGCGGCCCCGGCTGGATGCCGTACGACTGGAACGCCGTGAGGATGATCGCCGCGGTGGCCGTCGTCGGCAGGCCCAGCGTGAGCAGCGGCACCAGCACACCGGCGGCGGCCGCGTTGTTCGCCGACTCGGGGCCTGCGACGCCCTCGATCGCACCGCGTCCGAACTCGTCGCGGTGCTTCGACAGCTTGCGCTCGGTCGCATACGACAGGAAGGTCGCGACATCCGCGCCGCCGGCCGGGATGGTGCCGATCGGGAAGCCGATCGCGGTTCCTCGCAACCAGGGTTTCCACGAACGGCGCCAGTCGGCCTTGGTCATCCACGACCGCCATCCGCGGGTCACGGGGATCACATCGACGCCGCCGTGCCGCAACCGCGCGGCGATGTAGAACGTCTCCCCGACCGCGAACAGGCCGACCGCGACCAGGACGATGTCGACGCCGTCGGACAGGGCCGGGAGCCCGAGCGTGTACCGCTGCTGCCCGGAGAGCCAGTCGGTTCCGACGAGTCCGAGGAACAGGCCGACACCGAGCGAGAGCATGCCGCGCGAGATCGAGCTGCCGATCAGCGCGCCGACCGTGATGAACGCGATCACGATGAGCGCGACGTAGTCGGCGGGCCCGAGGTTCACCGCGAACTGCGCGAGCAGCGGCGCCAGCAACGTCAGCCCGAGCGTCGCCAGGGTGCCGGCGATGAACGATCCGATGGCCGCGGTGGCGAGCGCCGCTGCGCCGCGCCCCATCCTGGCCATCTTGTTGCCCTCGATCGCCGTGACGATCGACGCCGACTCACCTGGAGTGTTGAGGAGGATGCTCGTCGTCGAGCCGCCGTACATGCCGCCGTAGTAGATGCCGGCGAAGGTGATGAGCGCCGCGGCGGGATCGAGCGTATAGGTGAGGGGAAGCAGCAGCGCCACCGTCATCGCGGGGCCGATGCCCGGGAGCACTCCGACCGCGGTGCCGACGAAGACGCCGAGGAAGGCGAACGCGAGGTACTGCGGCTGCAGCGCCGTCGCGAAGCCCTCCAGGAGCAGGGTCCAGCTGTCCATCAGAACATCCTTCCGAGCCAGCCGAGAGCAGGACCCCACGGCAGTGACAGACCGAGCAGACCGCCGAAGACGATCTGGATCACGAGGGCTACGACGATGCCGATGAGGAACGCCATCCACCACCGCTTGGCGGCGAGCGACCACGCGACTCCGCCGAACAGCAGGGCGGCCGCGGGCGCCCATCCCAGCGGCTCGATCAGGAGCAGGTGCGCGACGACGAGTCCCGCCAGTTTGGCGAGGGTGACCCAGTCGGTCGGGAGGCTCTGATCGACGTCTTCCTCGTCCTCCGCCCCGCCGCGTTCCCCCCGCAGCACGCCGATCAGGACGGCGACCGCGGAGGCGAGCAGGATCACCGAGACGAAGATCGGGAAGACCGTCGGCCCGGCCTTCATGCCGACCGGGACATGGATCAGGAAGATGCCGACCACAGCGAAGACGCCGAGGGCGACCATGATGCCGGCGAACACGAGCTCGCCGATGGGGACGGAGGGAGCACGGCGTGCGAGCCGGCCGTCATGGCCGTCTCGCACGCCCCGCTCCTCGGTCCCCGACGATGCGGGGACCGTCATGTCACTGCACCAGACCGATGTTCTTCAGCGTCGCGGTGACCTCTTCGATGTCCCCGGTGAGGAACTCATCGAACTCCGCGCCGACCAGGAATGCATCCGTCCAGCCCTTGGTCTCCAACTGATCGGTCCAGGCCTCGGAGTCGTGCAGCTCGGTGATCACGCGCACCAGCTCGTCCTTCTCGCCGTCGGAGATGCCCCCGGGCGCGATCACCCCGCGCCAGTTGGTGAGCACCACGTCGTAGCCCTCTTCGGTGATGGTCGGCACGTCCGGGAGCTGGGAGACCGGCTCCTCGCTCGAGACCGCCAGCGCCCGAAGGTCGCCGCTCTCGATGTGCTGCGCGAACTCGCCGACGCCGGAGATGCCCGCCGCGACCTTGCCGCCGATGAGCAGCGGGACCGCCTCGCCACCGCCGGAGTTCGGGGTGTAGTTCAACTTCTCCGCGATCTCCGCGCCGTCGAGGCCCGCCTCCTCGAGCATCAGCCCGGCGAGGATGTGATCGGCCCCTCCCGCCGAGCCTCCCGTGATCGTGACCGACTGCCCGTTGTCGACCACGTCCTCCACCAGATCCTCGAGGGTGTCGTACTTCGAATCCGCCGGGACGACCACGACGAGCGGCTCGTCCGTGAGGCGGGCGATCGGCGTGGTGTCTTCGATCCGCACCGCCGAGGCGTTCGTCTCGACGGCGCCGACCATCACGAGCCCCATCACCATGAGGGTGTTCGGGTCCTTCTCGTTCGCGAGCTGGGCCAGGCCGACCGTTCCGCCGGCGCCGCCGACGTTGGTCACGGGAGCCGAGCTGACGATGTCTTCCTCGGTGAGCACCTGCGACACGGCACGGCCGGTCTGGTCCCAGCCTCCGCCGGGGTCTGCGGGGACGACGATCGAGACGTCGGTGACGGCGGCGGCCTCGGCCTCACCGCCGCCGTCGTTCGCTGCGCTGCCTCCGGCGCACGAGGTCAGTGTGAATGCCGCCACCGCCGCGAGTGCGGTCAGGGTGGCGATGCGTGCGTTCTTCATATGCGCTCCTCCTTGAGCGTTCGTGCTGCTGTGGGGTCAACAGTGGAAGCTCGCGTGCCGCCGCTCAAGCTTCGGAAACCATTGGTCGGAGTTTCGGAACTATTGGTCGGAGACGGTGTCCTCCCCCGCTCGCGGGGTCCTCGCGCAGGCGCGACAATGATCAGGTGGCCTCGAAGATGACGCTCCGCGTGCAGCTGCTCCTGCTCCAGGCGCTGATCGTGTTCCTGGTGACCCTCGCGACCGGGATCGTGGCCGGAGCGTTCCAGGAGCAGGCTCTTCGCGAGGCCTACAAGGACCGGATGCAGGCAGTGGCCCAGTCGGTGGCGGCGCTGCCGACCGTCCTCGATGCATTCGACGATCCAGAGCCGTCGACCACCATCCAGCCGATCGCCGAGGTCATCCGCGAGGCGTCCGATCTCGCGTATGTCGTCGTGGCCGACGAAGACGGCATCCGCTACTCGCACCCGAATCCGGACCGCATCGGGGAGAAGGTCTCCACCGACCCCTCGATCCCTCTTTCGGGTGAGGTCTACGTGGGCACGCAGACCGGCACGCTCGGCACGTCCTGGCGGGTCAAGGTCCCGATCCGCGACGACGACGGCACCGTCATCGGCACCGCGTCGGTCGGGATCCTCGAGTCGGAGCTCAATGAGGAGTTCACCGCGAACCTCGCCTGGCTGATCTCGGCGATGCTCGCCGCCGCCGTGTTCGGGGTGTTCGGCTCGGCGTGGGTGACCTCGATCATCCGTCGTCGGATCTACGGGCTCGAGCCCCATCAGATCGCCGCGCTCGTGAAGAACCAGGAGACCACGCTGCACGGCCTCAGCGAAGGCGTGGTCACGGTCGACGGAACAGGACGGATCACGCTGGTCAACGACGCCGCTGCCCGCTTCCTCGGCCGGGATGCCGCAGACCTCGACGGGGCGCCGGCCGCGGAGGTGCTGGGCGAGGAGTTGACGACCGTGCTCCGCGAGGGCGAGGCGGCCGGGCGGCCCGTGATCGTCGGCTCGCATGTGCTCGTCGCCCGGAGCACCGGCAGCGACGCCGACGGCGGCGGCGGCATCGGGGCGACTCTGCTGCTGCGGGATCACACCGAGCTGCACGACGTCGTCCGCCGCGTCGAGGCCGCGGACGCGATCATCGCGTTCCGTCAGCGGTTCGGCGTTCCGAAGGGGCTCAGTGCGGAGACGCTCGATCGCGTGGTCGCGGCACTCGCGGCACGCCCGGATGCCTCGGCGACCGAGATCGGCGAGGACCTCGACATCTCCCGGGTCAGCGCGCGACGCTACCTCGAGCACCTCGCGAGCGCCGGTCGAGCGATCCGCACGCTCGACTACACGACGAAGGGTCGACCGAGCACGCGGTACCGGCTGAACGGCGCCGTCTGACCTCTCCCGAACCCTGGGACCCGGTGCCGTTATGTGCGACACTGGATCGCATTCGACGACGACGTCGACACCCCCGGATCGAAGGAGATCTCATGGTTCGCAGCGCCTATCCCGATGTGGAGATCCCCGAGGTCTCCATCCACGAGTTCCTCTTCGGCGGGCTCGACGAGACCGAGCTCGACTCGATCGCACTGATCGACGGGGTGAGCGGAGCGACCACCAGCTACCGGCAGCTCGTCGGGCAGATCGACCTCTTCGCGGGAGCCCTCGCCGCCCGCGGGGTGGGTGTGGGGACCACGGTCGGCGTGCTGTGCCCGAACATCCCCGCGTTCGCGACGGTGTTCCACGGCATCCTCCGCGCGGGGGCGACCGCGACGACCATCAACTCCCTCTACACCGCAGATGAGATCGCGAATCAGCTCACCGATGCGGGGGCGACGTGGCTCGTGACCGTCTCACCGCTGCTCCCCGGGGCTCTGGCGGCTGCGAAGAAGCTCGGCTTCGCGGCCGATCACGTGATCGTCCTCGACGGAGTGGAGGGCCATCCGTCGCTGCCGGCGCTGCTGGGTGAGGGGCATCCCGCACCCGAGGTGTCGTTCGATCCCGCGACGCACCTGGCCGTCCTGCCCTACTCCTCCGGCACGACCGGACGACCGAAGGGCGTGATGCTCACGCATCGGAACCTCGTGGCCAACGTGTCGCAGTGCCGACCCGTTCTCGGCGTCGGCGCGAGCGACCGCCTCCTCGCGGTGCTTCCCTTCTTCCACATCTACGGGATGACCGTGCTGCTGAACTTCGCGCTCCGACAGCGCGCGGGACTCGTCACGATGCCGAAGTTCGATCTGCCCGAGTTCCTCCGCATCATCGCCGAGCATCGGACGACCTGGGTGTTCGTCGCGCCCCCGATCGCGGTCGCACTGGCGAAGCATCCGATCGTCGACCAGTACGACCTCTCGGCGGTGAAGGTCATCTTCTCCGGAGCCGCTCCCCTCGACGGGGCGCTGGCGTCTGCGGTGGCGAGCCGGCTCGACTGCATCGTCACCCAGGGGTACGGCATGACCGAGACCAGCCCGGCCGTGAACCTCACCTCCGAGACCCGCGGCGACATCGACCGCTCGGCCATCGGCCCGCTCGTGCCGAACACCGAGGCACGACTGGTCGACCCGGAATCGGGCGAAGACGTGGCCGTGCCCGCCGAGGGTGCCAGCGAGCCGGGCGAGCTGTGGGTGCGCGGGCCGCAGGTCATGGTCGGGTATCTCAACCGTCCGGATGCCACAGCCGAGATGCTCGACGCCGACGGCTGGCTGCACACCGGCGATGTCGCGACCGTCACCCACGACGGCATCTATCGCATCGTCGACCGGCTCAAGGAGCTCATCAAGTACAAGGGGTACCAGGTCGCCCCCGCCGTACTGGAGGCGGTGCTGCTCGAACACCCTGCCATCGCCGACGCCGCCGTTATCGGCGCCCTCGACGACGACGGCCAGGAGGTGCCGAAGGCGTTCGTGGTGCGGCAGCCGGACGCCGACCTCGACGCGGATGCCGTCATGGCGCACGTCGCCGCCCATGTCGCCCCGCACGAGAAGGTGCGACAGGTCGAGTTCATCGACGTGATCCCGAAGTCGAGCTCCGGGAAGATCCTCCGCAAGGATCTGCGGATCCGCTGACGCCGGTCGGCGCCCACCCGGGCGCCGACCTCGCTCAGTCCGCGTCGAAGAGGTCGGCGTACGTCTGCAGGGACACCGGCTTGACGGGCAGCTGGGCGGCGAAGCGACCGGCGTCGGAGACCGCCCCGCCGCGCGCGGCGGCGACCGCACCGGCCACAGTCGTCTCGCAGTAGCGCCCCTGGCAGGGGCCCATACCCGTGCGGCAGCTCAGCTTGACCGCATCCACGGTGTCGGCATGCCGGTTCGCCTCGAGGAACCCGTCGACGTCGGACCGCGGAATCGCCTCGCATCGGCAGACCGTCGTCGCCGGCGTCGCGAGTGCCGTGAGGCCGGGGCGCTCGGGCGCGAACATCCGCTGCACGACCGCGGCGAACCGTCGGGAGCGGCGCAGGTCCCGTTCGATCGCCCGAGCGCGCACGGCGTCCACGGGCCTGCCGAGACCGGCGGCGATCGCTGCCGCCGCCGCGGCCCCCTCCGCCCGTGACTGCTCGGCCCCGGAGACACCCGTGGGCTCACCCGCGACGAAGACCCCGGGAACGCCCGTCTCGAAGGTGCCGTCGACATCCACGAGCCACCCGCCGGCGGCCGAGTCCCACCGCACCGGGCATCCGAGCTGACGCGCGAGCTCGGTGGAGGCCTGGAACCCGTATCCGAGGACGACGGTCCGCGCCGGAACCTCGCGCTCGGGGCCGCGCACGCGCCACGCTCGGTCGGCCTTCGCCAGTCGGATGCCGGTCACACCGCCGTCGCCGATGATCGCGGTGGGGACCGCCGACGTCGTGATCCGGACGCCGTGTCGCACGAGGGTGAGCACGCAGCCGGCGAGCTCGGCCAGCAGACGCACATGCCCTGGCACGGCCGGAGCGGCGAGGAACAGCTCGCGCAGGGAGGGCAGTCCGCGGGCGAAGACCACCTCGGCCACGTCGGCCCCCGAACGGACCAGCTGGGCGGCCACGATCAGCATCAGCGGATGCGAGCCTGCCAGCACGACCGGACCCGCTGCCCGCACATGCTGCGCCTTCAGGAGTCCCTGTGCCGCGCCGGCCATCAGCACGCCCGGCATCGTCCAGCCGGGGATCGCCACCGGCATGTCGTAGGCGCCGGTGGCGACGAGCAGCCTTCGGGCGTGCGCGCGCCGCGAACCCTGAGGGCCCGTGACGAGCACCTCGAAGTCGTCGCGGCCGGTCGAGCGCGCGTCGAGCACACCGAACACCGTCGACTCGAACCACCAGTCGACGCCGGTGGCCCCGGCCGCATCCGCGAGCAGATCCGCCGCCCAGGGGTATCCGACCGGAGACCGCACCGGCTCGTCGAACTCGGTCGGCGGCTGACGGAAGATCTGTCCCCCCGCCGCGCGCTGCTCGTCGATCACGAGCGTCCGCAGGCCCTGTGCGTGCGCCTCGAGCGCTGCGGCCAGACCGGCCGGTCCTGCCCCGACGATCGCGAGGTCGTAGAGGTCGGCGCTCATGCGTCGGTCCGCACGTTCATGCCGTCGCGGACGGTTGTCAGGCAGGTGCGGGTCATCGGCACGCCGTCGACCGTGATCGCGCACTCGAAGCAGGTGCCCATGTTGCACAGCGGCGCGCGCTGCTCGCCGCCCCGCCGGGCGAAGCACCGCTCGCCCTCGGCCAGCATCGCCGCCGCCACGGTCTCCCCCGCCGCAGCGCGCACGGAGCGTCCGTCCACGACGAAGGACACGTCCAGCCGCCGCGGCACCGCGCGATCGGCGAGGGGCTGGTCGTTCATGCCATGACTCCGAATCTGTCCGGGGCGTAGGGCCGCAGGTCGATGTGAGGTGTGCGACCGGCAGCCAGGTCGCAGAGGGAACGGGCGAAGCTCGGCCCGAGTGTGAAGGCCGATCCCCCGGTGGCCACGAACATCCCCGGGCATCCGGGCACCTCTCCCACGAGGGGCAGCTGATCCGGGGTGATCGTCGTGGTCCCCGCCCAGGAACGCACGATGGGCAGTCGAGCTGTGCCCGGCACCACTCCGATCGCCGCGCGGGCATTGCCCACGATGGATTCCGGGAGCAGGCGAGGACGCGTCTCCAGATCCGGCGAGCCCGCGCTGCGGCTGAGTGCCGCGGGCCAGCCCCCGCCGATCAGCACCGTGCCGTTCTGCGTCTGCTTGAGCGAGAGCTTGGCGCCGGCGTGCTGGATCAGGTGTCCGATGAACGGTTCGACCGGCGCGCTCACGCTCATCATGAGGGCGAGCGGGATGGTCGGCAGGTCGGCCCCGGCGAGCGCGCCCAGTTCCGTGGTCCACACCCCCGCTGCGATCATCACCGTGTCGGCGTGGATGCTCAGCGTCGAGTCCGGACCGGCGGCGGTCACCTTCCAGCCGTGCGCGTCGCGCTCGAGCCCGGTCACGCGGGTGTGTGTGCGGACTTCTGCGCCGAGCTTCACGGCACCCCGCACGAGCGCGGGCCCCGCGGTGCGAGTCTCGGCCTTGCCCTCGATCGGGCAGAAGGCGGCGGCGAGCACGGACTCCGACAGGTACGGCGCGATGCGCCGCGCCTCATCGCCGTCGAGAAGGGTGACATCCAGCCCCCACTCCTGCTCGAGACCGACCTTGCGCTCGAGCACCGCGACCTGCTCGGCCGTCTCGGCGAGCATGAAGCCGCCGCGCTGCACGACGCCGACCGATTCGCCCAGCTCATCTCCCAGCCGCGTCCAGGCCTCGGCGGCATCCAGATGCAGGGGCATGGCTGCGGCGGCGGTGCGCGCCGACTCCCACCCGTTCTCGACCATCCGATACTCGAGCTGGAAGTGCAGGCTGCCGGCGTTCTGGCCGGAGGCGTGCTGGTTCAACTGGTCTTTCTCCAGCAGCAGTACGGAGGCGCCCTCGCGTGCCAGCATCCAGGTCAGTGCCCCGCCGAGCAGGCCACCGCCGATGACGACCGCGTCGTACCGCATGGTCACGACAACGGCACGGTCGCGATGCCGAGCCCCTCCAGCGTGGTGCGGACACGCTCGACCTGCTCGGTCGAGAGTTCGAGCAAGGGGCGGCGGACGAAACCGGCCGGAACGCCCTGCAGGCGCAGAGCAGTCTTCATGATCGCCTGCTGGTTTCCGAACTGCGCACCGTAGTCCGGCCCGAACCAGCTGGTCATGACCACGCGATCGCGAGCGCCGAGTTCGATCGCCCGCGCCCGATCCCCCGCGGCGAGCGCATCCCAGAAGCCGGGGTGGTCGTTGCCGAGCGGGGCTCCGGAGCCCATGAGACCGTCACCGTGGCCGAGGGTTGCGAGGTCTGCTCCCAGCGCGTTGGTCGGAACGCCGAAGTAGCGCACGCGATCCTCCACGAGATACATGGCGTCGAGGAAAGCCCGGAAGTCGCCGGTCGAGTTCTTGATCGCCACGACGTTCTCGATGTCCGCCAGTTCGCTCAGGAGGTCCGGGCTCAGGTCGACGATGCAGCCACGCGGCCAGTTGTACACGGTGACGGGGAGCGAGGTGCCGTCGGAGACCTCCTGGTAGAAGGCCACGATCTCCTCGCGGGTCGGCACCATGTAGGGCGGGGGCGTCACGAGGATGCCGTCGAGCCCGGCCTCCTCCGCCGCGTGCGCATGCCGGATCGCCTCAGCCGCCGTGAACGCGTTGCAGCCGCCGATCACGCGCATGTCCGCGCGGAAACGACCGCCGAGGGTGAAGAGCTCAGCGCGTTCGGCCTCGGTCATGCTGAACCACTCGCCGGAGGTGCCGGCGAGGATGACGCCGTGCATCCCCTGCGCGGCCAGCCACTGCATCTGCCCCTCGAACGCGACGGGATCCAGCTCCCCCTCGCGCGTGAACGGGGTGGTGATCGCGGGAATGTACCCGTGCCAGTCGACGGTGTTGCGGTCCATCTGTCTCTCCTTGCTCCGACTCGTCCGACTCACTCGACCGGCATGTCCTGGGCGTGGTGGTGCACGATGCGCCATCCGTCCGCGTCTCGGCGCACCACATCCGTGACGCGCACCACTTCGACCAGCGGCCCGCCCGCCGCAGGGCGCACCTCCAGCACGTACCGGATCACCCCGGTGTCACCGAAGTCGCTCGTGACGATGCCGGTCGGCACGACGCTCGGCAGCGTCCGCCGGCGCTCGTCGGGGTCGGCAGCAGGACCCCGCAGCTCGTCGAGTTCGGCGATGCCGTGCATGAGCGTCGGCCAGGGGGTCTCCCACACCGTCACGTCATCGGCGAGGCGCGCGTCGAACGCGGCGCGGTCGGCGAGGTCCTCGTACAGCGCGACGATGAAGCTCTCGAGCTCGGCGGTGGTGGTCATGCGTGTTCCTTCGTCAGATCCTGCAGCAGACGCTCGCGCAGCGGCGCGAGCCCCATCGGTCCGAGCGCGAGGGCCCGGGTGTGGAAGTCGAGTGTGGATGCGGTGCTCGCCGTGCGCGCCTCGGCCCAGAGCTTCGCGCCGACCTTGAATGCCAGGGCCTGACCCGGCCAGCCGAGGTAGCGGTCCACCTCGAACCGTGCGGTCACGGGATCGACGAGGCCGTAGTGCACCAGGAAGTCGCGGGGGATCGCCGGCGTCCACCCCGTCTGGTCGGTGACTTCGTTGCGTCGCAGCGGCCGGTCGGTGTGCAACCCGATGTCGGCGACGATGCGCACCGTGCGCCACAGCTGTCCGAGCAGCATCCCCAGCCGTTCCGGGGCATCGCGCAGCAGACCCAGCTCGTCCGACAGCGCCTCCGAGTAATGCGCCCAGCCCTCGGCATACCCGTGGATCTCGCACAGGTAGCGCTGCCAGGGGTGCAGGGACGCATTGGCCCGGTTCACCGCATGCTCGAGGTGGTGCCCGGGGACGCCCTCATGGTGGAGACTCGTGAGCTCCTGCCAGGTCGGCACCGACGTCGCTCCGGCGGGGATCGTCCAGACGATCTTGCTGCGCACCGAGCCGTCGGGCGCTCCGGGCGTGTAGTAGACGACGCCCTTCGCGGCCCGCGGAACGACGATGTCGACATCGCGCACGTCCGCGGGCAGCGCGAAGGCCGTGCCGTCGACCCGATCCAGGGTCCAGTCCAGGCGATCGCGCAGCCAGCCGACGACGTCATCCGCATCGACGCGGTGCCCCGGGTCCTGCGCGAGCGTGCGCGCAGCGACCGAGACGTCTGCCGGCGCGCCGGTGCCGAGGATCTCTCCCGCGACGCCGCGTGCCTGCCGCCACAGTCGATCGAGTTCGTGCCAGCCGTAGTCGTACACCTCGTCGAGGTCGAGTTCGGTGCCGAGGAAGCTCTGGGCGGTGGCGCGGTAGACGCCCTCGCCGACGGCATCCTGCTGCGGCGCGTGCGGAAGCAGTTCGTCGCGCAGCATCCGCTCGAAGCCCGCCATCGCTTCGGTCGCCGCGAGTGCCGCACGATCCAGGGCGATGCGGCGGGAGGCGGACAGATCTGTCGCGCGGAGGGAGCGGAAGTAGTCGACTCCGTCGGGGTCGATCCAGCCCGCGATCTGATTCGCGACTTCACGCACCTGCCGTTCCGCGGCGATGCCGGTGCCGATGAATTCGCCGCGCTCCCCCGCCGCGCGCGCCCACTTCAGGCGGTCGTCGAGCTGGGTCAGCGCCCGGGGCACCCCCGACAGGCGAGTGATGATCTCGTCGCCGGCGGCGTCATCCGTGACGGTGACGTCGTCGAACGCCTCGCGCACCAGATGCACCGGTGTCGCCAGCGGTGCGAGCAGCCGTGCGGTGAAGCCGGTGTCGAACAGGGCGATGTCGCTGTCCATGCGTTCGCGAAGAGCGGCGTGCAGCGCTGCATCCTCCGTCGTCGGCTCGACGGTCGCCAGGGCGTCGCGCGTGCGCACGGCGAGCGCTCGACGTTCGACCGCCCAGTCGGCGCTGAGATCGGGCAGTCGATCCTGCGCGGTGACGCCCAGCGCCTGCGCGGCGGCCGGCTCGTGGTCGGCGAGTGTCGCGACGTACTCGTCGGCGATGCGCACGGTCGAGGTACCCGAGGTCGAGGTGCCCGAGGTCGGGGTGTTCACCGTCCGGCCCGGTCGTCCCGCAGCACGGCGCCGCCCTGCATGACCCAGTCGATTCCGCGCAGCGCGGCAACATCCGCTGTCGGGTCCGCGTCCGTGGCGATGAAGTCCGCGCGCGCACCGACTTCGACGACACCGAGATCGTCGACGCCGAGCAGTTCTGCCGCGGACGAGGTGGCCGAGCGCATGACGTCCAGCGAGGTCATTCCCGCGTCGACCATGAACTCCATCTCGCGCACCGTCGCGGTCGTGCCGTCGAAGTCCGCGGCGGGAGGCATGTCGGTGCCCATGGCGATGCGCACCCCGCTCGCGATCGCGTTCTCGAGGCTCTCCCAGTGACGCGGCCCCGCACCGAGCGCGCGCTCCTTCATCCAGGTGGGCACGCCCTGCGCGTCGAAGAACTCCTCGCAGCGGCTGACCGTGATCGTCGGCACGTACCAGACGCCGCGCTCGCTCATCAGGTCGGTGACCTCACGGGTCAGCTCGTAGCCGTGCTCGACGCAGTCCAGGCCGAGCTCGATGGCACGCCGCAGCGTCTCGGACGGTCCGACGTGCGCGGTGACCTTGCGGCCCCAGTCATGCGCGGTCTGGATGACGGCGGCCATCTCGTCGTCGGTCAGCTGCGGGGTGTCGATCTGCTCGTGCTCTCCCGCGATCCCGCCGGAGATGCAGACCTTGATCAGGTCGGCGCCGTGACGGATCTGGAGGCGCGTCAGTCGACGCAGGTCGTCGGCGCCGTCGCCCTCCAGTGCGTCGGACTCCCACCCGTGCCCACCGGTGCAGCACAGCGCGTGTCCGGCGGTGTACAGCCGGGGGCCCGCGACGATCCCGGCATCGATGCCGCGGCGCAGGGCGAAGTCGAGGTAGCGGCTCTCGCCGACCAGCCGCGCGGTGGTGACGCCGGCATGCAGGGTGCGTCGGGCGCTGTCGGCCATCACCAGCAGCAGGTCGGGGTCGCCTTTGGAGGCGATCTCCGCCCCGGCCGTCCCGGGAAGCGCGAGCCCCAGGTGCACGTGCATGTTGATCAGCCCCGGGCTGAGGACCCGTCCGGCCAGGTCGATCACGCGTGCGTCGCCGGCATCGAGGGTGCCGGTGGCGCCGAGCCCCGCGATCACTCCGTCGGCGTCGACGACGACGTCGAGCCCGTCCCGCAGGTGCTCGGAGCGCCCGTCGAAGATGCGGGCTCCGGTGAGGAGGACGCGGCGGTCCTCGGCGATGGTGATCATGCTTCTCCTCCCGTGGCGGGGGCCGCGACGGCCTCCGCGAGGTCTTCTTCTCTGCCCGGCAGCCGCTTCGTCGGGCCGATCTCCGGGATGGCATCGATGAGGCGCTGCGTGTACGGGTGCTGCGCGTGCTGCCACAGCTGTTCGCTGGGACCGCGCTCGATGATCTCACCCGCGTACATCACCGCGGTCTCGTCGGCGATGGCCCGCACCAACGACAGGTCGTGCGAGATGAACAGCATCGCCATGCCGAGCTCGCGGACGAGGCCCTGCAGCAACTCGACGATCTGCGCCGACGAGAAGGCGTCGAGGGCCGTGACCGGCTCATCGGCGACGACCACGCTGGGCTGGGCGGCGAGCGCACGGGCGATCGCGAGCCGTTGCCGTTGGCCACCCGAGAACTGCGTGGGGTAGCGAGAGGCGGCCGACTCGTCGAGCCCGACCAGTCGCAGCAGTCGCGAGACCTCGGCGGCACGGGCGGATCGCTCCAGCGCATCGGGGGCACCGTCCAGCAGCTGCGCTCCGATCGAGCGACGGGGACTCAGCGAGGCGTACGGGTTCTGGAACACCATCTGCAGCCCGCGGTCGCGACTCGGGCGGCGGCGCATCGTGAGCGGATGCAGCGGCTCTCCGTCGAAGCGCACCGCGCCCGAGGTCGGACGGTCGATGCCGACGGCGACCCGGGCCAGCGACGACTTGCCGCATCCCGACTCCCCCACGAGTCCGACGATCTGCCCTCGCTCCACGGTCAGCGAGACGCCCTTCACCGCGTGCACGGGCGGGGCTCCGCGCCGGCGGTGCGTGACGACGACGTCATCGATCTCCAACGCGCTCATCGTGCGCCTCCTCGGTGGGTGCGCTGCGCGGCCAGTGACTGCGCCCTGGATGCGATCAGCGCGCGGGTGTACTCGTGCGACGGCGTGTTGAGGATCTCGGTGGTCGGACCGTGCTCGACGACGGTGCCGTCCTTGAAGATGTAGGTCCGGTCGGCGATCGCGCTCATCACCCCGAGGTCGTGCGTGATGAACAGCATCGACACCCCCGTCTCGCGCGCCAGGCGGTCGAACAGGCGGAGGATGCCGGCCTGCACCGTGACGTCGAGCGCGGTGGTGGGCTCGTCGGCGATCAGCAGGCGGGGCTCGCACGCGAGCGCGATCGCGATGGCCGCACGCTGGCGCATGCCTCCGGAGAACTGGTGCGGATACGCCGTGATCGCCTGGTGCGGGTCGCGGATGCGCACGAGATCGAGCAGCTCGATCGCTCGCGCCTGCGCCTGCTTCTGGCTCACACCGGTGTGGTGGATGAGGTGCTCGGTGATCTGCGTGCCGATCCGCAGCAGCGGGTGCAGTGCCGCGGTCGGATCCTGGAACACGATCGAGATGCGGTTTCCGCGCACCTCGTTGAGCTCCCGGGTGCTGAGGGTCAGCAGGTCCCGCCCCTCGAACAGGACCCGGCCGGAGGCGGTCGCGCCCTCGGGAAGGATGCCCATGACCGCTGAGGCCGTCATGCTCTTTCCCGAGCCGCTCTCGCCGGCGAGGCCGACGACCTCACCCTGTCCGATCCGGATGCTCGTGTCGTGCACGAGCTCGATCTCGCCCTCCGGCGTCGGCATGACGACGGAGAGGTCCTCGATCGAGAGCAGCGTCGCGTCACTCATCGCTTCCTCGCATTCCGTGAGCGGGGATCCAGGTAGTCCTGAACGGCGTCTCCCAGCAAGTTGAAGGCCATCACGATCGTGAGGATCGCGAGGCCGGGGAACAGGCTGATCCACCAGTTCCCGAGGTTCTGCGAGCCGAGGGCGATCATCGCGCCCCATTCCGCAGCCGGGGGCCGGGGGCCGAGGCCCAGGAACGACAGCGCGGCGAGCATGAGGATGGCGTTGCCGAGCTCGATCGTCGCCATCACGAGCGCCGGGCCGGCGCTGTTGGGGATCACGTCCTTGACGATGGACTTCAGGGTCGTCGACCCGAGCAGCCGACCGGAGAAGACGTACTCCTGCTCGCGCACGCTGAGCACCGAGCTGCGGATGATCCGCGCGTACAGCGGCCAGGAGACGATCACGAGGGCGAGCACGGCATTGCCGACGCTCGGCCCGAAGGCCGCGGCGACCGCCATGGCGAGGATGATCTGCGGGAACGCCAGCACGAGGTCGGCCACGCGCATCAGGACGTTGTCCGCCGCCTTGCCGAAGTATCCCGCCGCGAGGCCGACGCTCCCGCCGACCAGGAGCGAGAACACGACGATCGCGAGGGCGAGCGGCAGCGAGAGCTGGGCGCCGTAGATGACACGGCTCAGCACGTCGCGACCGAGGTCGTCCGTCCCCATCCAGTGCGCGGCGGACGGTGCGTCCAGGAACGGACCGCTCGTCTCGAGCGGATCGTACGGCGCGATGACCGGGGCGAGGAGCGCCGCGAGGATCCATGCGGCGATCACGCCGAAGGAGATCACGGTCACGGGCGTCCAGAACGACGTGCGCGGGGTGAACCGGCGGCTGCGACGGAATCCGCGGCGACGCGGCTCCTTCGCGACGGCGAGCCGGTCGGAGGACAGGATGGTCATTTCGCTCCGATCCGGGGGTCCACGATCGTGTAGAGCACGTCGACCAGGAGGTTGATCAAGGTGTAGACGACGGCGATGAACAGCGTCACGCCGAGGATCGCCTGCAGATCGAGCGACAGCGCGCTCTTGTAGGCGTACTGCCCGAGCCCCGGCCACGAGAGCACCTGCTCGACGAGCACGGCGCCACCGAGCAGGGACGCGAACATCAGCCCGGTCACGGTGAGCACGGGAAGCAGACCTGCTTTGAAGACGTGCCGCCAGGTGATAGTCCGCGCCGGCAGGCCCTTCGCGGTGGCGGCGCGGATGTACTCGGCGTCCAGCACCTCGATCATGGCGGAGCGCACGAAGCGCAGCAGGCCCGAGACGGTGAGCGCGGTGAGGATGCCGACGGGGAGGATGAGGTGCCAGACGGCGTCGGCGAACACGTCCCACTGCCCGGCGAACACGGCGTCCAGCGAGTACATGCCGGTGACGGTGGGCGGCGGGTCGTACTCGTTGCTCAGTCGCCCGCCGTTGGGGACGAGTCCGAGCGCGTAGAAGAAGACGTACAGAGCGACCAGGGCGAGCCAGAACGGCGGGGTCGAGAGCCCGACGAGGGACACGCCGCGGATGCCGCCGTCGATGGCCGAGCCCTTGCGGGTGGCGGCGATCATGCCGAGTGCCACGGCGATGATGATCGCGAGGATCATGGCGGGGAGCGCCACCTCGAGCGTCGCGGGGATGTACTGCGCGAGGTCCTGGGTGATCGGGCGGTGGGTCTGCTGCGAGATACCGAGATCACCCTGGAAGAGGTTCGCGATGTAGCGGCCGTACTGCACCCAGATGGGCTGGTCCAACCCCCACTTCTGCTCGAACGCGGCGCGCAGCTCGGGGTCGTCGTAGGCCTGCTGCGACAGGTTCGCGGCGGCCGGGTCCCCGGGGACGATGGTCATGAGCGCGAACGTCACGAGGGTGACCCCCCAGAGGAGGATGATCGCGCTGATCAGCCGGCGGCCGATCATCTGTAGGAGGGCTGGCATTGCTCGTTCGCCTTCGGTGAGGTGGTGAGAACCGGAGGTCGGCCGCCCGACAGGAGGGACAGGCGGCCGACCGCGGCGGACTACTTCGCGGAGATGGCCGCGAGGTCGACCGTCCAGCCTGCCGGCGTGTATGAGGCACCGACCAGGTTCGAGGTGGCGACGACGATGCCGGCGTTGTTCGCGAGAACCACGAAGGGCGAAGTCTCGTTCATGACCTTCTGCCAGGCGATCATGGCCTCGGCACGCCCTTCCGGCGTCACCTCGGCGTTCACGGCGTCGCTGGCTTCGACGGCCCGCGGGTCGGCGCGCTCCACGGTCCATCCCGCACGCGTCGAGGTCGACGCACCGGGTGCCATGTTGTTCACGAGCGAGTCCGCGGCCGGGTAGTTCAGGCTGTTCGGCGAGAAGTTGATCTCGTTCTTGCCCTCGGACTGCGACTGCAGGAAGACGTTGATCGGCTCGGGCTGCAGCTCGATCTCGATGCCGGCCTTCTTCGCGTCCTGCTGCACCTTCGTGACGATGGTGCCGAGGTCGACGCCGCGGTACGTGATCGCCGGGTAGACGAGGTTCACCTTCGGCGAGGAGATGCCCGCCTCCTCGAGAAGCGACTTCGCCTTCTCGATGTCCTGCGGCTGTACCTCGGACTCGTCGAGCGCGCCACCGAATGCGGGCGGGACGAGACCGGCCGCGGCCGTCGCACCCTCACCGAAGATCTCAGCGATGCCTGCGCCGTCGACGCTGGCACGCAGCGCCGCGAGGAACGCCGGGTTGGAGGTGATCTCCGAGACGGCGGGGTCCTGGTTCACGCTGAGGAAGTACGACGTGTCGGCGACCCCGGAGACCTGGAGGTCGTCGGAGAGCTCGGCGGCCTGCGGGCCCGAGAGGTCGAGGGCGATCTCATCGGCCTTGGCGCGGGAGATCGTGAGCTTCTGGTTCTGCACGTCGACGTTCTGCACGACCACGCGCGAGTACGCCGGGGCGTCGCCCCAGTAGTCCTCGTTCACCTCGAGCACGACCTTCGAGCTCGAGTCGTAGCTCTTGATCTTGTACGGACCCGAACCGAGGCTGGCCTCGTCGAGCTGCGTGCCGACCGTGTCCGCGGAGGCTGCATCGGCCGCGTCGGTCGCTCCGAGCTTCTCCGCCTCCTCGGCGTTCAGGATGCTCGCTGCCGGCATCGCGAGGACGACCGGGACGTTCGGGTTCGGGGTCGGGCTGGTCACGACGACGGTGTCGTCGCCGTCCGCCGCGAAGGTCAGTCCCTCGACGGTCTGGGAAGAGGATCCCTTGAGGTTCTGCAGGCGGGTGAGGCTGAACACGACATCGTCCGCGGTCACGGCGGAGCCGTCGGCGAACGTGGCATCCGGGTTCAGGGTGAAGGTCCAGGTCGTGCCGTCGTCGGACTGCACCCACTCACTGGCGAGTTCCGGCACGACGGTCGTGACGTCGGAGCCTTCGTACGTCACGAGCGTGTCGTACAGCGCGTGCACGATGATGTTGCCGGTCTGCTCGTAGACGAGTCCCGGGTCGAGGGTCTTCAGCACGAACGAGGTGTCGACCGTGAGGGTCTCACCGCCGCCCGAGGCTGCGTTGTTCGATGAAGCTGAACAACCGGCGAGCACGAGTGCGGCCACGGCGAGAGATGAGGCCAGGGCGAGGGGTTTCGCGAAGGATGAAGTCATCGTCGATCTTCCTGTGATCATGAGGCAGGACGCAGTAGAGTTCTGGGAAGTTGATCCGGTTGCTCGCGCGTTCGGGGAACGGATTTCAATCTGATCGAGATTTTCAATCCGATTAAAAGATACAATCACATTGAAATCGAACATGCAACAGTCATCCGTTCGATCGAAAGGATCGATGAATCTCGTGCTCGGCGAACGCCTCAAGTCCCTCAGGGCCGCGAAGGGTCTCACCCTGCGGCAGCTCTCCGACCTGTCCGGTCTCTCGGTCAGCATGCTCAGCCAGATCGAGAGCGGCTCAGCCGATCCGAGTCTCGGCTCGCTGCGGAAGCTCGCCCAGGTGTTCGAAGCCTCGATAGCCACGCTGTTCAGTGATCCCGATGCGCCGAACGTCTCCGTCAGTCGCCCGGGAGCCCGGCATCGGCTCAGCGGGTCCGACGCCGGCTTCGTCTACGAGCGCCTCACCCCGGGGCGCGGAGACCTCGAGGTCCTCACCGCCGACATCCCTCCGGGAGCCGCGAGCTCCACGCACCCCTGGGGTCACCCGTCGACCGAGTGCGTCTTCGTGATCAGCGGCGAACTCACCGTCGAGATCGCCGGGCAGACGTATGTGATCGTGGGCAGCGAGTCGATCACCTTCGATTCCCGCCAGCCGCATCGCTACTTCAACGACAGCGACGCGATGACCTCGATCGTCGTCTCGGTCACTCCCCCGTCCCCCTGACATCCCCCGGTGCGACCACCGGCATCCGGGAAACGAAGAAGCCCGCCACCCCGAAACGGGGCGGCGGGCTTCTTCGTGAGCGAAGTGCTTACTCGGACTTCTTCTCGACAGCGTCCTCGGCGGCAGCCTCGGCTGCTTCGCCCTCGGCCTGCGACTCGGCGCCGGCCTCGGCAGCGTCCTCGGCGGGAGCCTCCTCAGCAGGAGCCTCCTCGACGACCTCGGCGGGCTTCTCCGCCTTCTCAGCCTTCTCGGCCTTGGGCGCAGCAGCAGCCTTCTTGGTCGACTTCGCCTTCGGGGTGACGGGCTCGAGAACGAGCTCGATCACGGCCATCGGAGCGTTGTCGCCCTTGCGGTTGCCGACCTTCGTGATGCGGGTGTAGCCACCCTCGCGCTCGGCGACGAGCGGTGCGATCTCGGAGAACAGGATGTGCACGACTTCCTTGTCACCGATGACCGACAGCACGCGACGACGCGCGTGCAGGTCGCCACGCTTGGCGAAGGTGATCAGACGCTCGGCGAGCGGACGAAGGCGCTTGGCCTTGGTCTCGGTCGTCTTGATCGACTTGTGGGTGTAGAGCGCCGCCGCGAGGTTGGCAAGCATGAGGCGCTCGTGTGCGGGGCCGCCTCCGAGGCGGGGACCCTTAGTGGGCTTGGGCATAATCGTCTAACTCCTGGTCAGAAAGGTCGGGTTTCAGAAGGACTCGTCTTCGCTGCCGCCGTAGAAGTGGGCGCCGTCGAAACCGGGCACCGAATCCTTGAGCGACAGACCGAGCGAGATGAGCTTGTCGCGCACCTCGTCGACCGACTTCTGGCCGAAATTGCGGATGTTCATGAGCTGCGTCTCCGACAGGGCGACGAGCTCCGAAACAGTGTTGATGCCCTCACGCTTCAGGCAGTTGTACGAGCGGACCGACAGGTCGAGGTCTTCGATCGGCATCGACAGCTCGCTGGAGTTCACAGCCTCCACCGGCGCCGGGCCGATCTCGATGCCCTCGGCCTCGACGTTCAGCTCGCGGGCGAGACCGAACAGCTCGGTGAGCGTCTTGGCAGCCGAAGCGACGGCGTCGCGGGGGCTGATCGCCGACTTGGTCTCGACGTCGAGGACGAGCTTGTCGAAGTCGGTGCGCTCTCCGGCACGAGTCGCCTCGACGCGGTAGCTGACCTTGAGGACCGGCGAGTAGATCGAGTCGATCGGGATCTGACCGGCCTCGGCGTACTCGTTGCGGTTCTGCGTCGCCGAGACGTAGCCACGGCCACGCTCGATGGTGAGCTCGAGCTCGAACTTCGCGGTCTCGTTCAGCGTCGCGATGACGAGCTCGGGGTTCTGCACCTCGACACCGGCCGGAGCCGAGATGTCGGCGGCGGTGACCTCGCCCGAACCGGTCTTGCGCAGGTACGCCGTGATGGGCTCGTCGCGCTCCGAGGAGACGACCAGCTGCTTGATGTTGAGGATGATCTCGGTGACATCCTCCTTCACGCCGGGGATGGTGCTGAACTCGTGCAGCACGCCGTCGATGCGAACGCTGGTGACAGCAGCACCGGGGATCGACGACAGCAGGCTGCGGCGCAGCGCGTTGCCGATCGTGTAACCGAAGCCGGGCTCCAGAGGCTCGATGATGAACCGGCTACGGTTCTCGACGATCTTTTCCTCGGTCAGTGTGGGACGCTGTGCAATAAGCACTCTGTGTTCCTTTCGATCACATGCCCGCTATATGACATGTGGTGGGGTGAGGTTTTGAGTTGTGGAAGTCGATGCCCGTACGCGGGCGTCGAGCCGCTCGGACCACGAATGGGCCGAGCGGCTCGAGGCGCGTATCAGACGCGGCGGCGCTTCGGCGGACGGCAGCCGTTGTGCGCCTGGGGCGTGACGTCCTGGATCGAACCCACCTCGAGGCCTGCGGCCTGCAGCGAGCGGATCGCGGTCTCGCGGCCGGAGCCCGGACCCTTCACGAGGACGTCGACCTTCTTGACGCCGTGCTCCGCGGCCTGGCGGGCAGCGGACTCGGCAGCAAGACCTGCGGCGTACGGGGTCGACTTGCGGGAGCCCTTGAAGCCCACGCCACCCGACGATGCCCACGCGATGACAGCGCCGGACGGGTCGGTGATCGAGACGATCGTGTTGTTGAACGTCGACTTGATGTGGGCCTGGCCCAGCGCGATGTTCTTCTTTTCCTTGCGGCGCGGCTTGCGCGCGGCGGCCTTGGGTGCAGCCATGAAAGTGTTCTCCTAGTCCCTGGGGCCGCGCTTAGCGGGCCTTCTTCTTGCCTGCGACGGTGCGCTTCGGGCCCTTGCGGGTACGGGCGTTGGTCTTGGTGCGCTGACCACGGACCGGGAGACCACGACGATGGCGGATGCCCTCGTAGGAGCCGATCTCGACCTTGCGGCGGATGTCTGCTGCAACCTCGCGGCGCAGGTCACCCTCCACCTTGTAGTTGCCTTCGATGTGGTCGCGGAGGAGGATCAGCTGGTCGTCGCTGAGGTCCTTCACGCGGATGCTCTCGTCGATATCCGTCGCCTTGAGGATCTCGACCGAGCGGGTACGGCCGACGCCGTAGATGTAGGTAAGGGCGATCACCACGCGCTTGTCGCGCGGGATGTCAACGCCGGCAAGACGTGCCATGCGGTTCTCCTGGGTGTTGTGGAGGTGTGGAACAGGATCGGTGCCCGGGCCTCCGCCCCGAGGTGTCCCCCGCTCGCGCGGGTTCTGATCCTGCCGTTGTGTGTTCAGTTATGAGATGTGCGTGAGCGATGCCGCGCAGCTCGGGCCCGTCGATCGGATCGGCGGTCCCGCCGGGGACTCAGCCCTGGCGCTGCTTGTGACGCGGGTTGCTCTTGCAGATCACCATGACGCGGCCGTGACGGCGGATCACTTTGCAGTGATCGCAGATGGGCTTGACGCTGGGGTTGACCTTCATGATTTTTCCTGTTCGCTGTCTTCGTACCGCCCCGAACCGGGGCAGGCCGTTACTTCTCGACCGATCAGCGGTAGCGGTAGACGATACGGCCGCGGGTCAGGTCGTAGGGGCTGAGCTCCACGACCACACGGTCCTCGGGGATGATACGGATGTAGTTCTGCCGCATCTTGCCGGAGATCGTTGCAAGGACCTTGTGTCCGTTGCTGAGCTCAACGCGGAACATCGCGTTGGGCAGAGCCTCGGAGATCACGCCCTCGATCTCGATGACACCGTCTTTCTTAGCCATAGCCTCGCTGACGCTTCTGCAGATCGGTCGATCTGCGGTGGGTGATTGGATTGTGGTGCTGCGCCGACGGACACGCCGAATCAAGGCACAAAGCACCAAAGATCTATGTTAGACGCTCCGGCGGCATCCGGCAACTTGACCGCACGTGGGCGGGGAGCTGTCGGATCAACCGAGCAGCTTCTCCATCTCGGTGATCTCGCCGGCCTGCAGGTCGAGGCGCTTGCCGTTGACCTCGATGGTCGGCGTTCCTGCGATCTCGTGCGCCTGGGTCTGGTCCCCGACGAAGTCCATGTACGTGCCATCTGCGATGCAGTCGGCCGCGGCTCCCCCGCCGGCCTGCTCAGCGAGTGCCGCGAGCTCGTCGTCGGTGAGGCCGGCGCTGTTCTCCTCCGGCTGGTTCGCGAAGAGCAGGTTGAAGTAGTCCAGGGCCGCTTCCGGCGCCTTTTCGGCCACGCAGTAGACCGCTGCGGCCGCACGCGTCGAGAACTTGGTGTTCTGCGAGTAGCGGTCGAGGATCGAGATCGGGTGCAGGTTCAGCGTGATCTTGCCATCGGCGGCCGCGGCCTGCAGCTGCTCGCCGTACTGCTTCTCGAAGTCGCCGCAGATCGGGCACATGAAGTCGACGAACGTGTCGACCTCGTCCTTGCCATCGCCGAAGGAGATCGCGCCGGTCTCCTCGTTGATGATGTCGCTCTTGGGCGCCGCACCGGGAGCGGTGGCCTGGTTGTTGAGGAACACCACGAGTCCACCGATCGCCACCAGCACCACGACCACGGCGATGGAGACGCCGATCGCGAACCAGTTGGTGTTGCTCTTCGCCGCTGCCATTACTTTCCGATCTCTCGAGGCTCGACTCCGAATGGAGCGAGTCCGGCTCTTCCGCCATCGGGCGCAGTCAGCACCCAGATACCCCCATCATGCAGGGCGACGCTATGTTCCCAATGGGAGCCGTCCGTGCCGTCGACCGTCGTGACGGTCCAGTCATCGTCCTCGATGAACGTCGAATCCCCACCCGCCGTGACCATCGGCTCGATCGCGAGAACGAGGCCGGGCTTGACTTCTTCGCCGCGGTCGGGAGTGCGGTAGTTGAAGACGCTGGGGGCCTCGTGCATCTTGCGGCCGATGCCGTGCCCGACGTACTCGCGGAGGATGCCGTACGACTCCCCCGAGACCACTGAGGGCCCCTGCGCCTCGATGTAGCCCTGGATGGCCGCGCCGATCTCATCGATCGACGAGACGGATGCCATCGCGGCGATCCCCGCCCACAGGGATCCCTCGGTCACGCGGGAGAGCTCTTCGCGCTGCGCGACCAGTTCGGGCCGCTCCGGGTCGGGGACGACGACCGTGATCGCGCTGTCGCCGTTCCAGCCCTTGAACTGCGCGCCGCAGTCGACCGACACGATGTCGCCCGGCTGCAACACCCGCTCACCCGGGATCCCGTGCACGACCTGCTCGTTCACCGAGATGCAGGTCGTGTGGTGGTAGCCGCGCACCAGCTGGAAGTTCGACTCCGCGCCACGGGCAAGGATCGTACGGTTCGCCACCGCGTCCAGCTCGAGCGTCGTGACGCCGGCCTTGATCAACGGGCGGACGGCCTCCAGCGCTGCGGCCGTGATGAGACCCGGCTCGACCATGGCTCGCAGCTGAGCCGGGGTCTTGTAGATCGACCGGCGGAACATCTCAGGAAGCGGAGGCCGCGAGGCGAAGACCGCGGGCGGCCAGGGCCGCCGTGATCCGCTCGGTGACGTCGTCGAGAGCGCCGGTGCCGTCGATGCGGTCCACGATGCCCTTGGGGCCGTAGACCTCGATGATCGGAGCGGTCTCGCGCTCGTAAATGTCGAGGCGGTGGCCGATGGCCTCCGGGGTGTCGTCGGAGCGGCCCTGCTCGGTGGCGCGGAGCGTCAGACGCTCCAGGCTCTCCTCGCGCGGCACGTCGAGGAGGATGACCGCGTCGAGCGACTCCCCCCGCTCCGCGAGGAACGACTCCAGGTGGGCGACCTGCGCGGTGTTGCGCGGATACCCGTCGAGCAGGAATCCGTGCGCCGCGTCTTCCTGGGACAGCCGATCGCGCACGATCTCGCTCGTCAACTCATCCGGAACGAGGTCACCCTTGTCGAGGATCGCCGTGACCTGCTGGCCCAGCGGCGTCCCCTCCTTGATGTTCGCGCGGAAGATGTCACCGGTCGACACGACCGGGATGCCGTAGGACTCGGCGATGCGCACGCCCTGCGTGCCTTTGCCGGAACCCTGCGGGCCGACGATGAGAAGACGGGCGGATGCTGTCATCGGAGGAGCCCTTCATAGTGTCGCTGCTGCAGCTGCGCGTCGATCTGCTTGACCGTCTCGAGACCCACACCGACGATGATGAGGATCGAGGCGCCGCCGAACGGGAAGTTCTGGTTCGCGCCGACCGTGGCCAGTGCGATCAGCGGGATGAGCGCGATCAGGCCGAGGTACAGCGAGCCCGGGAGCGTGATGCGAGTGAGCACGTAGTCGAGGTACTCGGCCGTCGGGCGGCCCGCACGGATGCCGGGGATGAACCCGCCGTACTTCTTCATGTTGTCCGCGACCTCGACCGGGTTGAACGTGATCGCCACGTAGAAGTAGGTGAAACCGATGATCAGCAGGAAGTACGCGGCCATGTACACCGGGCTGTTGCCCGTGGTGAAGTTCGCGGTGATCCAGCTGACCCACTCGGGCGGCGTCGATCCGTCCTGCGGAGTGTTGAACTGCGCGATGAGTGCCGGGATGTAGAGAAGCGACGACGCGAAGATCACGGGGATCACACCCGCCATGTTCACCTTGATCGGGATGTACGTGTTGGTGCCGCCGTACGTGCGGCGACCGACCATGCGCTTCGCGTACTGGACGGGGATCCGTCGTTGCGATTGCTCGACGAAGACGACGAGCCCCATGACGATGATTCCGACCAGCAGCACCAGCAGGAAGACCTCGAAGCCCTTGGTCTGCCAGATGAGGCCCATGGCGCCGGGGAACGTCGCGGCGATCGAGGTGAAGATGAGGAGCGACATGCCGTTGCCGATGCCACGCTCGGTGACGAGCTCGGCGAACCACATGATGAGACCGGTACCGGCCGTCATGGTCATGATGATGAGCAGCTGCGCCCACCACACGTCGTTCGTCAGGAGCTGCTGGCAGGCCGCGAGATCGGTCGAGCCGAAGAGCTGGCCGCTGCGCGCCACCGTGACGAGAGTCGTCGACTGCAGCAGCGCGAGAGCGATGGTGAGGTACCGCGTGTACTGGGTCAGACGGGCCTGACCGGCCTGTCCTTCCTTGTGCAGTGCCTCGAAGTGCGGGATGACCACGCGGAGCAGCTGCGTGATGATCGTCGCCGTGATGTACGGCATGACGCCGAGGGCGAAGATCGACAGCTGCAGCAGTGCACCGCCGGAGAAGAGGTTGACCAGTCCGAGCAGGCCGTCGGTGCCCGCGTTCGCCGCAAGGCACTCCTCGACGTTCGGGAAGTTCACGAACGGCGCAGGGACGTTGGAGCCGAGACGGTAGATCGCGATGATGGCGAGGGTGAAACCGATCTTCCGACGCAGGTCCGGGGTGCGGAAGATCCGCGCGATGGCGCTAAACAAGGACGTTCCTCCTGAAAAGTTGCCGATTCCCGAAGGACGGCTGAAAGACCAGGGTAACGCAATCCGGGGTTCCCGGAATTCGTCACCGATACCAGGCCCGCCGGATGCGGCCCCAGAGCGAGGTCTCGGAGTGTGAAACGACGAGAGGGGCCGGAGAATCTCCGGCCCCTCTCATCTTGCGGTTACTTGACGGATCCGCCCGCCGCGACGATCTTCTGCTCGGCAGAACCCGAGACCTTGTCGACCGAAACGGTGAGCTTCACGGCGATGTCGCCGTTTCCGAGAACCTTGACCTTCTCGTTCTTGCGAACGGCACCCTTGGCGACCAGGTCGCCGATGGTGACATCGCCACCCTTGGGGTACAGCTCCGCGAGCTTCTCCAGGTTCACGACCTGGTACTCGACGCGGAACGGGTTCTTGAACCCGCGCAGCTTCGGGGTGCGCATGTGCAGCGGCATCTGCCCACCCTCGAAGCCGACGCGAACGGTGTTGCGCGCCTTGGTGCCCTTGGTACCACGACCAGCGGTCTTACCCTTGGAACCCTCACCACGGCCGACGCGAGTCTTGGCGGTGTTGGATCCGGGGACCGGACGCAGGTGGTGCACCTTCAGCACGCCGGGGCGGGATGCCGGAGCATCCTTCGCCGGCGCAGCCTTCTTGGCGGCCGGCTTCTTGGCCGGAGCGTCAGCCTTGGCGGCGGACGCAGCGGTCTTGGCCGGAGCCTTCTTCGCAGCGGGCTTCTTTGCAGCAGCAGCCTTGGGAGCTGCAGCCTTCTTCGGGGCCTTCTCGGCCTCGACGGCCTCGTTCTTCTCAGCCATTAGTCGATCTCCTCAACCTTGACGAGGTGTGCGACGGTCTTGACGTAACCGCGCGTCTGCGCGTCGTCGGGGCGGACGGTGGTGTCACCGATCCGCTTGAGACCGAGGCTGCGCAGCGTGTCACGCTGGTTCTGCTTCTCGCTCACCTTGGACTTGATCTGCGTGACCTTCAGTCGCGCGGCCATCAGGCACCTACCTTCTGTGCGGCGATGGCCTCGGCCTCTGCACGCACGAGGCGGGCAGGGGCGACCTGGTCGAACTCGAGACCGCGACGAGCGGCGACCGCACGAGGCTCCTCAAGCTGCTTCAGGGCGGTGACCGTCGCGTGCACGATGTTGATCGTGTTCGACGAACCGAGCGACTTCGACAGCACGTCGTGGATACCGGCGCACTCGAGCACGGCGCGGACCGGACCACCGGCGATGACACCGGTACCGGCAGCGGCCGGACGGAGCAGGACCACACCAGCGGCGGCCTCACCCTGCACCGGGTGCGGGATGGTGCTGCCGACGCGCGGAACGCGGAAGAAGTTGCGCTTGGCCTCTTCGACACCCTTCGAGATCGCCAGGGGGACCTCTCGGGCCTTGCCGTAGCCGACGCCGACCAGACCGTTGCCGTCACCGACGACCACGAGGGCGGTGAAGCTGAAGCGACGACCACCCTTCACGACCTTCGAGACGCGGTTGATGGTGACGACGCGCTCCAGGAACTGGTTGTCGCCACGGTCGCGCGAGTTGCGGTCGCGGCCGCCACCCTGGTTGCGATCGCGACCGCCGCCACGGCGGCCTTCGCGAGCAGGCTCAGCCTGGGTCGTGCCGGCGGCCGTCTCAGAGACGACAGCGGCCGCCTCGGGAGCGGCAGCAGCCGTTTCGGTCACTTCGTTCTCCTTGTTGTCACTCACAGTGCCAGACCCCCTTCGCGGGCGCCGTCGGCGATGGCGGCGACACGACCGGCGTAGCGGTTACCGCCACGGTCGAACACTGCCTCGGAAACGCCGGCAGCCTTCGCACGCTCGGCGAGGAGCTCGCCGACCTTGCGGGCCTTGGCGGTCTTGTCACCCTCGAGCGAGCGCAGGTCGGTCTCGAGCGTCGATGCCGACGCCACGGTGTGACCCTTGCTGTCGTCGACCAGCTGCACGAAGACGTGGCGGGCCGAGCGGTTGACGACGAGGCGCGGACGCACCTCGGTGCCGACGACCTTCTTGCGAAGGCGGGCGTGACGACGCGCGCGGGCGTCAGACTTTGACTTGAGAGCCATGGTTACTTACCACTCTTTCCGGCCTTGCGACGCACGTTCTCGCCGGCGTAGCGCACACCCTTGCCCTTGTACGGCTCGGGCTTGCGGATCTTGCGGATGTTGGCAGCTGCCTCGCCGACAGCCTGCTTGTCGATCCCGCTGACGGTGAGCTTGGTGGTGCCCTCGACCGTGAGCGTGATGCCGGCGGGCGGGTCGATCAGAACCGGGTGCGAGAAGCCGAGGGCGAACTCGACCGAGCTCCCCTTCTGCTGCACGCGGTAACCGGTGCCGACGACCTCGAGACCCTTGGTGTAGCCCTGGGTCACGCCGATGATGTTGTTGTTGATGAGCGTGCGGGTCAGGCCGTGAAGCGACCGCGACTCGCGCTCGTCGTCGGGACGGGAGACCAGAACCTGGTTCTCCTCGACCGCGACCTCGATGGGGTTGGCCACCGTGAGGGTGAGCTCACCCTTGGGGCCCTTCACCGAGACCACGCGGCCTGCGACCGAAACGGTCACGTCCGCGGGAACGTCGATGGGAAGTCGTCCAATACGCGACATTTCGAATTACCACACGTAGGCGAGAACTTCTCCGCCCACGCCCTTCTGCTCAGCCTGACGGTCGGTGAGAAGACCGGAGGAGGTGGACAGGATGGCCACGCCGAGACCGCCGAGGACCGTGGGGAGCTCGGTGGACTTCGCGTAGACGCGGAGGCCGGGCTTCGAGACGCGCTTGATACCAGCGATCGAGCGCTCACGGTTGGGACCGTACTTCAGCGTCAGCGTGAGGTTCTGTCCGACGCGGGCGTCAGAGGTCTCCCAGCCGGCGATGTAGCCCTCCTGCTGGAGGATCTGAGCGATGTTCGTCTTGAGCTTGCTCGACGGCAGGGTCACGGAATCGTGGTGCGCCGAGTTCGCGTTACGCAGACGGGTCAGCAGATCTGCGACCGGGTCTGTCATTGTCATTGTTGTTTTCCTTTGTTCATGAGGTTCCGGCTGCCGTTACACGACAGACGGCCTGCGATGACACGCAATCTTCAATTGTAGGTGCATGTCGGCGAGTGCTTCGACAGGCTCAGCAACCCGTGGGTCCCTGAGCCTGTCGAAGAGTCACGCCTGTGCGTCTTCCGAGCGGAACGGGAAGCCGAGGTGACGGAGCAGTGCCCGACCCTCGTCATCCGTCTTCGCGGTGGTGACGACGGTGATGTCGAAACCGCGAACCCGGTCGATCTTGTCCTGATCGATCTCGTGGAACACGCTCTGCTCCTGGAGACCGAAGGTGTAGTTGCCGTTGCCGTCGAACTGCTTGCCCGAGAGACCGCGGAAGTCGCGGATACGGGGCAGTGCCAGCGACACGAGACGGTCAACGAACTCCCACGCGCGGTCACCGCGGAGGGTGACGTGCGCGCCGATGGCCTGGCCCTCACGCAGCTTGAACTGCGCGATGGACTTGCGGGCCTTCGTGACGATCGGCTTCTGGCCGGTGATCTTGGTGAGGTCGTCGACCGCACCATCGATCACCTTGCTGTCGCGAGCTGCCTCGCCGACACCGGTGTTCACGACGACCTTGACCAGTCCGGGGATCTGCATGACGTTCGCGTAGCCGAACTCTTCCTGCAGAGCCTTCTTGATCTCGCTGTTGTACTTCTGCTTCAGGCGCGGCTGGATCTTGCCAGCCGGCGCGGCAGTGTCGGTGCTCATCAGAGGTCCTTACCGCTCTTCTTCGCGTACCGCACGCGGACGGTGCGCTTGACGCCGTCCTTGGTCTGCTCCTCGACCCGGTGGCCGACCTTGGTCGGCTTCTTGGTCGAGGGGTCGACGAGTGCGACGTTCGAGATGTGGATGGAGGCTTCGACGGTCTCGATGCCTCCGGTCTTGGTGCCACGCTGCGTCTGTCCGACGCGGGTGTGCTTGGTGACGTAGTTCACGCCTTCGACGATCACGCGGTTCTTGTCGCCGAGCACGTCGAGGACCTTGCCCTGCTTGCCACGGTCGCCGCCACGCTCGTGCGTGGCACCGGTGATGACCTGAACCAGGTCACCCTTCTTGATCTTCGCCATGATTAGATGACCTCCGGCGCCAGCGAGACGATCTTCATGAACTTCTTGTCGCGAAGCTCACGACCGACCGGCCCGAAGATACGGGTGCCGCGGGGCTCCCCGTCGTTCTTCAGGATCACTGCGGCGTTCTCGTCGAACTTGATGTAGGAGCCGTCCGGACGACGGACCTCCTTCTTGGTGCGGACGATGACCGCCTTGACGACGTCGCCCTTCTTCACGTTGCCACCGGGGATCGCGTCCTTGACGGTCGCGACGATGGTGTCGCCGAGACCGGCGTAACGACGCTTCGAGCCACCGAGGACGCGAATCGTGAGGAGCTCCTTGGCGCCGGTGTTGTCGGCGACCTTGAGTCGGGATTCCTGCTGAATCACTTGGCCTTCTCCAGAATCTCCACCAGGCGCCAGCGCTTCGTGGCGCTCAGCGGGCGGGTCTCGTTGATCAGGACCAGGTCGCCGATGCCGGCGGAGTTCGCCTCATCGTGCGCCTTGACCTTCGAGGTGCGGCGGATGACCTTGCCGTAAAGCGGGTGCTTCACGCGGTCCTCGACCTCGACCACGATGGTCTTGTCCATCTTGTCGCTGACGACGTAGCCGCGACGTGCCTTGCGGTAACCGCGGGCAGCGGAGTCGCGGACGTCGCGCTCGGACGACTCGTGTCCTGCGGCCTGCGTCTCCACAGTCGCTTCCTTCTTGGTGGCCATCACTCAGCCTCTTCCTTCACGGCGTCGTCGGCGGAGTCCGCCTTCTTCGCCTTCGACTTGGTCGCCTTCTTCGCGGGGACCTCGACCGGAGCGGGCGTCGCACGGATGCCCAGCTCACGTTCGCGGATCACCGTGTAGAGACGCGCGATGTCGCGCTTGACGGCGCGGATGCGGCCGTGGCTCTCCAGCTGGCCGGTGGCCGACTGGAAACGGAGGTTGAACAGCTCCTCCTTGGCCTTGCGCAGCTCCTCGACGAGGCGCTGGTCTTCGAATGTATCGAGCTCTGCCGGGGCGAGCTCCTTGGTGCCGATCGCCATTACGCGTCGCCCTCCTCGCGCTTGATGATGCGTGCCTTGAGAGGCAGCTTGTGAATTGCACGGGTCAGAGCTTCGCGTGCGAGCTCCTCGTCGACACCCGCGACCTCGAAGAGGACACGGCCCGGCTTGACGTTGGCGACCCACCACTCGGGGGAACCCTTACCGGAACCCATGCGGGTCTCAGCAGGCTTCTTCGTGAGCGGACGGTCGGGGTAGATGTTGATCCACACCTTTCCACCACGCTTGATGTGACGGGTCATCGCGATACGAGCGGACTCGATCTGACGGTTCGTCACGTAAGCGGGGGTCAGAGCCTGGATACCGTACTCGCCGAAGGAGACCTTCGTGCCGCCGGTTGCCTGGCCCGAGCGACCCGGGTGGTGCTGCTTGCGGAACTTGACCTTACGGGGGATGAGCATTATGCCGACGCTCCTTCTGCGACAGGTGCCTCGTTGCGCGGGGCACGGCGGCGGTCGCCACCACGGTCGTCACGACGAGCCTTGGGTGCGTTTGCCTGCTCGCGAGCGAGCTCCTTGGCGGTCAGGTCGCCCTTGTAGATCCAGACCTTCACACCGATACGGCCGAAGGTGGTCTTCGCCTCGTAGAAGCCGTAGTCGATGTTCGCGCGAAGCGTGTGCAGCGGCACACGACCCTCGCGGTAGAACTCCGAACGGCTCATCTCGGCGCCGCCGAGGCGGCCGGAGACCTGGATGCGGATGCCCTTGGCGCCGGCGCGCTGAGCGCCCTGCAGACCCTTGCGCATCGCACGACGGAACGCCACACGAGCAGAGAGCTGCTCGGCGATGCCCTGTGCGACGAGCTGAGCGTCAGCCTCGGGGTTCTTGACCTCGAGGATGTTCAGCTGGATCTGCTTGCCCGAGAGCTTCTCGAGGTCGCCGCGGATGCGCTCGGCCTCGGCGCCACGACGACCGATCACGATGCCCGGACGGGCGGTGTGGATGTCGACGCGGACGCGGTCACGGGTGCGCTCGATCTCGATGTTCGAGACACCGGCGCGGTCGAGCTGCGTCTTGAGCAGGTTGCGGATCTTGATGTCCTCGGCGACGTAGTCGGCGTAACGCTGACCCGGCTTCGTCGAGTCAGAGAACCAACGCGAGACGTGGTCCGTCGTGATGCCGAGACGGAAGCCGTACGGGTTTACCTTCTGTCCCATTACTTGCTCGCCTTCTTGTTGCTGTCGCCCGTGGCGGCCGGAGCTGCCTCAGGCGTCGAGAGCACGACCGTGATGTGGCTCGTGCGCTTCTTGATCTGGAAAGCGCGACCCTGTGCACGGGGCTGGAAACGCTTGAGCGTGGTGCCCTCGTCGACGTACGCGTTGGCCACGTACAGGTCCTTCTCGTCGAGGAACTCGCCGTCGCGATCTGCCTTGACCTGCGCGTTGGCCATGGCCGACGCGACAAGCTTGTAGATCGGCTCACTGGCGCTCTGCTGCGCGAACTTCAGGATCGCCAGAGCCTCCTGGGCCTGCTTGCCCTTGATGAGCGCGACGACACGACGAGCCTTCTGAGGGGTCACGCGGATGTGTCGCACGCGTGCGATCGATTCGACCATTAGCGGCGCCGCCCCTTCTTGTCGTCCTTCTCGTGGCCGCGGAAGGTGCGGGTGGGCGCGAACTCGCCCAGCTTGTGACCGACCATGGTCTCGGACACGAACACAGGGATGTGCTTGCGTCCGTCGTGGACCGCGATCGTGTGACCCAGCATGGCCGGGATGATCATGGACCGACGGGACCAGGTCTTGATGACGTTCTTGGTGCCGGCTTCGTTCTGCACGACCACCTTGCGAAGCAGGTGATCGTCGACGAAGGGGCCCTTCTTAAGACTGCGAGGCATCTTCTCTTACTCCTACTTACGCTTCTTGCCGGCGTTACGACGACGCACGATGTACTTGTCGCTTTCCTTGTTGGCGTGACGGGTACGACCCTCAGCCTGGCCCCACGGGGAGACGGGGTGACGACCACCAGAGGTCTTACCCTCACCACCACCGTGCGGGTGATCCACCGGGTTCATCGCGACACCACGCACGGTCGGGCGGACGCCCTTCCAGCGCATGCGGCCGGCCTTACCCCAGTTGATGTTCGACTGCTCGGCGTTGCCGACCTCGCCGATGGTCGCGCGGCAGCGCGCATCGACGTTGCGGATCTCGCCCGAGGGGAGACGCAGCTGGGCGAAGTTGCCGTCCTTGGCGACGAGGCGGACGGATGCACCGGCCGAACGTGCCATCTTCGCGCCGCCGCCGGGGCGGAGCTCGATCGCGTGGATGACGGTACCCGTGGGGATGTTCTTCAGCGGGAGGTTGTTGCCCGGCTTGATGTCAGCCCCGGCACCCGACTCGACGACGTCGCCCTGCTTCAGCTTCGCCGGAGCGAGGATGTAGCGCTTCTCACCGTCGAAGTAGTGCAGCAGCGCGATGCGCGCGGTGCGGTTGGGGTCGTACTCGATTTGAGCGACCTTGGCGTTGACGCCGTCCTTGTCGTTACGACGGAAGTCGATGACGCGGTACTGGCGCTTGTGGCCACCACCGATGTGACGGGTCGTGATGCGGCCCTGGTTGTTGCGACCACCGGTCTTCGAGAGCGGGCGTAGCAGCGACTTCTCCGGCGTCGATCGAGTGATCTCGGCGAAGTCAGCCACCGACGAGCCGCGACGGCCCGGGGTCGTGGGCTTGTACTTGCGAATAGCCATTATTGTCCTTATCCCCCGGATCAGCCGATTGCCGTGAAGATGTCGATGGTGCCCGACTTCAGGGTGACGATGGCGCGCTTGGTGTCCTTGCGCTTGCCGGTGCCGAAGCGGGTGCGGCGAGCCTTGCCGACGCGGTTGAGGGTGTTGACCCCTGCGACCTTGACGCCGAAGATCTTCTCGATGGCGAGCTTGATCTCGGTCTTCGAAGCGCGCGGGTCGACGAGGAAGGTGTACTTTCCTTCATCGATGAGCCCGTAGCTCTTCTCGGACACGACCGGCTTCAGGATGATGTCGCGCGGGTCCTTGTTCAGGGCCGTCTGGAGAACAGATGCCTGCTCGCTCATGCGGAGACCTCCTGGTTGGCGCCGGACTTGGAGGCGATGAAGCCCTCGAGCGCGGCCTGGGTGAAGACGATGTCGTCGGAGACGAGCACGTCGTATGCGTTGAGCTGGTCGAACGTCAGCACGTGCAGGTTCGACAGGTTGCGGATGCTCTTCAGCGTCACGTCGTCGTTGCGCTCGATCACGACAAGCACGTTCTTCGACGAGACGACGTTGGTGAGGAAGTTCACCGCGGTCTTCGTCGAGGGCGTGCCGTCGATCCCGAAGGACTCGATGGCGTGGATGCGGTCACCGCGGAAGCGGTCGCTGAGCGCGCCCAGCAGGGCGGCGGCGATCATCTTCTTGGGGGTGCGCTGCGAGTAGTCACGCGGCTTCGGGCCGTGGACGATGCCACCACCGGTCATGTGCGGCGCGCGGATGGAACCCTGACGGGCGTTACCCGTGCCCTTCTGCTTGAAGGGCTTGCGGCCGGCACCGGAGACCTCGCCACGACGCTTGGTCGAGTGCGTGCCCTGGCGAGCCGCCGCGAGCTGCGCGACGACGACCTGGTGGATGAGCGGGATGTTCGTCTTGGCGTCGAACAGCGCGGCGGGAAGCTCGATGGAGCTTGCCTTCTTGCCGTCTGCCTTGAGGACGTCGAGCGCGAGAGTGGAGTCAGCCATGTTCAGGCACCCTTCACTGCGTTGCGGACATAGACGATGCGGCCACGAGCACCGGGGACGGCGCCCTTGACGAGCAGCAGACCCTTCTCGATGTCGACGGCGTGCACCGTGAGGTTGAGGACGGTCACACGCTCGCCACCCATACGGCCGGCCATGCGCATGCCCTTGAAGACGCGGCTCGGGGTCGACGATGCGCCGATCGAGCCGGGCTTGCGGTGGTTGCGGTGCGAACCGTGCGAAGCCGAGACGCCCTTGAAGTTGTGACGCTTCATGACACCGGCGAAGCCCTTGCCCTTGCTCGTGCCGACGACGTCGACGAGCTGGCCGGCTTCGAAGGTGCCGTCGACCGTGAGCTCCTGGCCCAGGCTGTAGTCGCCGGCGTCCGCGGTGCGGATCTCGGTGACGTGACGACGCGGCGTGACGCCGGCTGCCTCGAAGTGAGCCGTGAGGGGCTTGTTCACCTTGCGCGGGTCGATCTGGCCGTACGCGATCTGCACGGCGTTGTAGCCGTCCTTCTCGGGCGTACGGATCTGCGTGACCACGTTCGAGGCGAGCTCGATGACGGTGACGGGAACGAGCTTGCCGCTCTCGTTCCAGACCTGGGTCATACCGAGCTTCGTGCCCAGCATGCCCTTGGAAATCTTGGAGTTGATGTCAACCATGTCCGACCTCAGAGCTTGATCTCGATGTTGACATCGGCAGGCAGGTCGAGACGCATCAGCGAGTCGACGGCCTTGGGCGTCGGGTCGACGATGTCGATCAGACGCTTGTGGGTGCGCATCTCGAAGTGCTCGCGGCTGTCCTTGTACTTGTGCGGCGACCGGATGACGCACACGACGTTCTTCTCGGTCGGAAGGGGCACGGGTCCGACGACGGTCGCACCCGCACGGGTCACGGTGTCGACGATCTTGCGTGCGGACGTGTCGATGACCTCGTGGTCATACGACTTCAGGCGAATGCGGATCTTCTGTCCCGCCATTGTCTGCTCTCTCTCTTTAGGCGTCATACCGTCCGGGACCGGGTGGCCCTGGGGCATTGGACGCACGTCGGCGCTGTTCGCGCCTCGGCACGAGAACGGCTCTCTCGAGTCGATCTGCTGCACCACTGTTCTTCTGTCAGCCGGACGCCGCGAGGCGACCGGATGCCCGACCTCCGCCGCGCACGGCGAACCCCTCGGTGAGAAGGGTGTCGGGGTGTGTGTTCTGCTACCCGCGGCCTAGAACCCTGCAGCCCCCATGAGGAACCGCCGTCTATGCACTGCCCTGGCAGTGATCCGGCGCACGCACAGCGGCGACGGAATATCGAACCTGTCTATTCTGCCACGGCTGATTTCACTTCTGCAAACCCGGGCGTGTCGCGCCTCTCGCAGAGCCGATGACGGACGTCGAAATCCGGGTCAGAAGGAGGGAGATAGCGGGGCGAGGCATCCCCATGCCTCGCCCCGCTTGGGGAGGGCGTTCAGTGCGAGGGGGCACACCGAACGCGAGTAGCCCGGCGTGAAGGGACGCCGAACTCCTCGTTCGAGGGCGCGGCTGAAGACCCGCCGCGCAGGCAGGGTGACGCTCAGGCGCACAGAGTGCGCGCGTCGCACGATGATCCCCAAGATCGCTTATCCCCAGTTTCAACGCGGAAAGCCCGCGTGCTTCGGGAAACCGAACCCCTTCGGCTTCCCCGACCGCAAGATCCCCAGGCGGTCGAGACGATCCTACTCGATACATCTGCGAATCCGCCACATTTGACGACCACCAGATCGAACGGGGCGTGCCTCTGTATACGAAAGCGGCGATCCACCGGGTGGTGGATCGCCGCTCGAAGAGTGCGGGGCTGTTACTCGTTGCCGACGGACTTGTCCGCGCTGTCCCGGATCTCGTCGATCTTGTCGGCGGCACCCGGAGCGATCTTCTTCGCGAAGTCCGCGACGCCATCGAGGACCTTGTCGCTGATGTCCTCGGCCTGGTCGCTCTTGACGGCCTCGGCGATCTTGTCCTTGTTCTGCTCGTAGAGGTCTTTGCCCTTGTTCACCGCGTCATCGATACCCATGTGAATCCCCTTCTCAGGTGTGCGTCGACGAAGAGGCCGACGAGATCATTGTGCACGTCTTGGCGCGCGGAGGAAACTCCCGACACGATACAAAACACAGAGGGGCCGGACCCGAAGGTCCGACCCCTCTGTGAGGAAGCAGGTACTTACTTGACGATCTTCGTGACCGTACCGGCGCCGACGGTGCGTCCACCCTCACGGATGGCGAAGCCGAGGCCCTCCTCCATGGCGATCGGCTGGATCAGCTCGACCGTCATGTCGGTGGTGTCGCCGGGCATGACCATCTCGGTGCCCTCGGGCAGCGAGATGACGCCGGTGACGTCGGTGGTGCGGAAGTAGAACTGCGGGCGGTAGTTCGTGTAGAAGGGGTTGTGACGCCCACCCTCGTCCTTGGACAGGATGTACGCGGTGCCCTCGAAGTCGGTGTGCGGCGTGACCGAACCCGGCTTGACGATGACCTGACCGCGCTCGACGTCCTCACGCTTCGTGCCACGGAGCAGGAGACCACAGTTCTCGCCGGCCCAGGCCTCGTCGAGCTGCTTGTGGAACATCTCGATACCCGTGACCGTGGTCTTGACGGTCGGACGGAGTCCGACGATCTCGACCTCGGAGTTGATGGCCAGCGTGCCACGCTCGGCGCGACCCGTGACGACGGTTCCACGACCGGTGATCGTGAAGACGTCCTCGACGGGCATCAGGAACGGCTTGTCACGGTCACGCTCCGGGTCCGGAACGCTGTCGTCGACAGCCTGCATGAGGTCCAGGATCGCCTGGGTCCACTTCTCGTCGCCCTCGAGAGCCTTGAGAGCCGAGACGCGGACGACAGGAGCGTCCTCGTCGAAGCCCTGGGCTGCGAGCAGCTCGCGGACCTCGAGCTCGACGAGCTCCAGGATCTCCTCGTCGTCGACCATGTCCGACTTGTTCAGCGCGACCAGCAGGTACGGCACGCCGACCTGCTTGGCGAGCAGCACGTGCTCACGCGTCTGAGCCATCGGGCCGTCGGTGGCGGCGACCACGAGGATCGCGCCGTCCATCTGAGCAGCACCGGTGATCATGTTCTTGACGTAGTCGGCGTGGCCGGGGGCGTCGACGTGAGCGTAGTGGCGCTTGGGGGTCTCGTACTCGATGTGCGAGATGTTGATGGTGATTCCACGCTGGCGCTCTTCCGGCGCCGAGTCGATGGAAGCGAAGTCACGCTGCACGTTGGTGTCGGACGGGAACTTGTCAGCAAGCACCTTCGAGATCGCTGCGGAGAGCGTGGTCTTGCCGTGGTCAACGTGACCGATGGTTCCGATGTTGACGTGCGGCTTGGTCCGCTCGAACTTGGCCTTAGCCACTGGGTCCTCCTCAGGACGTCGTTGTAAAGGTGACCGGGCACTGGTTTGCGACCGGTTCTCTACGGGTTTAGGTTCTCAGTTTAGTAGAGAGGGAATGTGAAGTTGTAGGGGACCTGGGAACCCCGCAGCGCTTCGCCGCGCTCGGCGCCGCGGGGTACCCAGAAGGGCGATTACTCGCCCTTGGTCTTCTGGACGATCTCGTCGGCCACAGCGCGGGGAACCTCAGCGTAGCTGTGGAACTCCATGGAGTAGACGGCACGACCCGAGGTCTTCGAGCGCAGGTCGCCGATGTAGCCGAACATCTCGGACAGCGGAACCTGAGCACGGACGACCTTGACGCCGGCGGCGTCTTCCATCGACTGGATCTGGCCACGACGCGAGTTCAAGTCGCCGATGACGTCGCCCATGTACTCCTCAGGAGTACGGACCTCGACGGCCATCAGCGGCTCGAGCAGCACGGCGTTGGCACGGCGTGCGGCCTCCTTGAAGCCCATGGAACCCGCGATCTTGAACGCCATCTCCGAGGAGTCGACGTCGTGAGCCGCACCATCGGTGATGGTGGCCTTGACGCCCACCATCGGGTAGCCCGCGAGGACTCCGACGTTCATCGCGTCCTGGAAACCGGCATCGATCGAGCCGATGTACTCACGAGGGATGCGACCACCGGTGACGGCGTTCACGAACTCGTAGGTCTTCTCGGAGTCCAGGTCCATCGGCTCGATGGTGAACTGGATCTTCGCGAACTGGCCGGAGCCACCGGTCTGCTTCTTGTGCGTGTAGTCGTGCTTCTCGACGATCTTCTTGATCGTCTCGCGGTACGCCACCTGGGGCTTGCCGACGTTGGCCTCGACGTTGAACTCGCGCTTCATGCGGTCGACGAGGATGTCGAGGTGAAGCTCGCCCATGCCCTTGATGGTCGTCTGACCGGTCTCGGGGTTGAGTTCCGTGCGGAAGGTCGGGTCCTCCTCAGCGAGCTTCTGGATGGCGACACCCAGCTTCTCCTGGTCGGCCTTGGTCTTCGGCTCGATCGCGACCTCGATGACGGGCTCGGGGAACGTCATCGACTCGAGGACGACCGGAGACGCCGGGTCGGTGAGGGTGTCACCCGTGGTGGTGTCCTTCAGACCGATGACCGCGTAGATGTTGCCGGCGGTGACCGAGGGAACCGGGATCTCCTTGTTGGCGTGCATCTGGAAGATCTTCCCGATGCGCTCCTTCTTGTTCTTGGTCGAGTTGATGACCGGAGAACCGGAGTCGAGGTGACCCGAGTAGACGCGGACGTAGGTGAGGCGACCGAAGAACGGGTGCACGGCGACCTTGAACGCGAGAGCTGCGAACGGGTCATTCGCGTCGGGGTGACGCTCGATGATCGTGTCGTAGTCCTTGGGGTCGTGCGCCTCGATCGAGCCCACGTCGAGCGGGTTCGGGAGGTAGTCGACGACCGCGTCGAGCATCGGCTGGACACCACGGTTCTTGAAAGCGGAGCCACACAGCACCGGGTAGATCTCCGAGGCGACGGTCAGCTTGCGGATCGCGCCCTTGATCTCGGCGACCGTGAGCTCTTCGCCACCGAAGAACTTCTCGAGCAGCGCGTCGTCGGTCTCGGCGACGGTCTCGAGGAGCTGCTGCCGGTAATCGGCCGCCTTCTCCTTGAGGTCTTCCGGGATCTCCTGGATCTCGTAGGAGGCGCCCATGGTGACGTCACCCTTGGAGTCTCCGGCCCACACCAGCGCGCGCATCTCGACCAGGTCGATGACGCCGACGAAGTCGTTCTCCGCGCCGATGGGCAGCTGGATGACGAGGGGCTTCGCGCCCAGACGGTTGATGATGGTGTCGACGGTGAAGTAGAAGTCCGCGCCGAGCTTGTCCATCTTGTTGACGAAGCAGATGCGGGGAACGTTGTACTTGTCGGCCTGACGCCACACGGTCTCGGACTGGGGCTCGACGCCCTCCTTGCCGTCGAAGACGGCGACGGCACCGTCGAGGACGCGGAGCGAACGCTCCACCTCGACCGTGAAGTCCACGTGACCGGGGGTGTCGATGATGTTGATCTGGTTGTTGTTCCAGAAGCAGGTCACGGCGGCAGACGTGATCGTGATGCCGCGCTCCTTCTCCTGCTCCATCCAGTCGGTGGTCGAGGCGCCATCGTGCGTCTCGCCGAGCTTGTGGTTGACGCCCGTGTAGAACAGGATGCGCTCGGTCGTCGTGGTCTTGCCGGCATCGATGTGCGCCATGATGCCGATGTTGCGGACCTTGCTCAGGTCCGTGAGCACGTCTTGTGCCACAGGAGTGTCCTTATCTTTTGGAGCAGTCGTACTGCGAAGAGGGGGTGCCCGCCCCTCGGCGAGTGGCCGAGGGGCGGGCGAAGCTGTTTACCAGCGGTAGTGAGCGAACGCGCGGTTCGACTCGGCCATCTTGTGAGTGTCCTCGCGGCGCTTGACCGCGGCACCCAGGCCGTTCGACGCGTCGAGGATCTCGTTCTGGAGACGCTCGGTCATCGTCTTCTCACGACGGCCCTTGGCGTAGCTGACGAGCCAGCGCAGCGCGAGAGTGTTCGCACGGTGCGGCTTGACCTCGATCGGCACCTGGTAGGTCGAGCCACCGACGCGGCGGCTGCGGACCTCGAGGGTGGGGCGCACGTTGTCGAGCGCCTTCTTGAGGGTGGCGACAGCATCCTGGCCGCCGTTCTTCGCCTCGACGCCGCGGAGGGCGCCGTAGACGATCGACTCGGCCAGCGACTTCTTGCCGTCGACGAGGATCTTGTTCACCAGCGAGGTGACGATCGGAGCGCCGTATACCGGGTCGTTGACGACGGGGCGCTTAGGGGCGGGACCCTTACGAGGCATCTAACTCAACCCTTCTTCGCGCCGTAGCGGGAACGAGCCTGCTTACGGTTCTTGACTGCCTGGGTGTCCAGGGCGCCACGGACGATCTTGTAACGCACACCGGGGAGGTCCTTCACACGACCGCCACGCACGAGCACCAGCGAGTGCTCCTGCAGGTTGTGGCCCTCACCGGGGATGTACGCGGTGACCTCGGTGCCGTTGCGAAGCTTCACACGGGCGACCTTGCGCATCGCCGAGTTCGGCTTCTTCGGGGTGGTGGTGTAGACGCGGGTGCAGACCCCGGCCTGCTGCGGGTTCGACTTCAGGGCTGGCGTCTTGGTCTTGGTGACCTTCGGCGAGCGACCCTTGCGAACCAACTGCTGAATGGTTGGCACGTTCTCTCCTCATAGTGCTGCACGGTGACAGCGTGATGGGTTTCACATCATGCCCCACCGGCACGCCGGAATCGACGAGCTTTTGGTGTGGTGGGTATGCCGTGGGGGCGGACCGGCATGGTGCCGACGCCCAGTGCGCACGTCAAGACGTGCACACACCTGATCAAGTGTAATGCCGCGTAACGTGGGGGTCAAATGAGCGCAGGCGCCGGGCGCCGGTGGGGCCAGCGCCCGGGGTCACGGCACGTCGGGGTCGAACGGCGAGTCCAGAGACTCCGTCAACTCGGCGAGCAGTGCCTCGATCTGCGGTTCGACGTGCTGGGAGATGGCTGCCTGGATGTGGATCCGATGGCGCAGCAGGATGCCGCAGATCTCTCGCCCGACCATGTTGGCGTACTCGTCGGCGAGGGCGACCTCCTGCCGGAGGGCGATCTTGGCCTCCTCGGTGAGAGGCGGCAGCGCCGGGAGCTCTGCGGCCGAGTCGTCGGCGAGCCCGGCGATGGTGAACAGGAACGGCGCGCCGGGAACCGGCTCGGGGTCGAGCGGGAGGCCGTCGAACTCCGGATCGAGGTCTTCGGCAGGGCGGTAGCTGCGGGCACGATTGCGGGCCGCCTGCTGATCGAGCTCGCGCTGCAGCATGGGGAGATTCCGGGCCGTGTAGTCCGCGACGGCGTGGTCGACGATGGTCTTGATGCGTGTCGAGAGTCCGTGCTGCACGCCGTGCGGGGTGTTCGCGCCGATTCCCGCCGCCGAGAGGATCGGTGATCCCAGACAGCGGCGGCATGGCGCGACGCGACCGCGGTGGGTCGCCGGCTCCCAGCGCGGCACCCAGCGCAACCAGGTCTCGACGGCCTGGTCGACCTGCGTCTCCAATGAGCGCTCCACCCCACCAGCGTACGGCGCGTCGCACGCCGTCGCCGCGATGTCGCTCGTCGCGGCGGGGCGACCGCGTCACTCGCCGTCGTCGTCGCGCTCCCAGGGCCAGCGCGGATGTTCCGCCCGGGTGCGCCGAAGGGCGATACCGCCCCACGCGGCGATCAGCCCCGCGACCACCAGCACCGCACTCGCACCGCCGCGGACGAGGTCACCCGCGACGGCAGTGGCTATCACGAGGTCGGACGAACCGATCAGCACCGTGATCCACACCGCCGCGAGATGCGTGATCCCGGCGAGGAGGGCGATCGCGACGGTCGCCACGTAGGACGGGTTACCCCGTCGGAGCGTCGACCACAGCATGAGCGCGAAGACGACGACCGCCGACAGCATCCCGATCGCACCGGGTGCCTGCCCCAACCCCGGAACCGCGATGATGTCGGTGTCGGTGGCCACGCTGAGCGCCCCGAGCCCGAACACCGCGAGCGCGAAGAAGCCGATCGTCGCGAGGACCACCGCCAGGACAGCCGAAACCCCCGCGGACTCGGGCCCGCGGGGGTTCGGCGTGGTGGAGTGCGTGATTACCTCGACAGTGTCGGACCGGCTTCGAGGGTGCGCTCGTACTCGCGCTGCGCCTCGGCGTTCAGTTCGGTCTTGCGCGCGCCGCTGCGGGAGACCCACGCGCCGAACCAGATGGTCAGCTCACGGGCGAACACGAACGCGGCGATCGCGAGCGGGGCGAGCAGCTGCTCGCCGACCAACTCGAGTCCCTGAGACGACGTGAGCTTCCAGAACGGCGCCTCGAACAGCTGTCCGAGGATGTGGCCCGCATAGGCGATGACACCGACGATGATGCCGAAGACGACCCAGAGCCCCCAGCGACCGCGGTTGATGATCGCGCCGAGCAGCCAGAAGCCGAGGAAGAAGACGACGACCGGCGTCCAGTATCCCCACGTCATCAGCGGCGCGAGCGCGGCTTCGCCGATGTTCTCGCCGTTCACATCGCCGGCGATCGCGCCGAGGCCCAGGGCCGTGCCGAGGTAGAGCACGGCGAAGACGAGGGTCGCGAGCAGGCCGATGAGGCCGGCGGTGCCGCGGTTGCCGCGGTCGCGGGGCGGCTCGGGCGCCTGCACGAAGATGGGCTGGGGCTGCGCCGCGCCGGTCGCACCGACCAGCGGCTCCGACGGGACGATGCGAGTCTCGGCCTCGTCGCCGTACTGGGCGTAGGCGGCACCAGCGAGACCGGACTGTTCGTGGCCGAACGGCACGGGCTCGCCCACGACCGGCTCGGGGAAGAACGACGCGGCCTCCGCGTCGGCCTCGGCTCTGACGTCGCGCACGCTCTCACGCGATTCGACGGCCGGGGACGACACGACGGCCGGGGGCGGGGATGCGAACGTCCCCGGGTGGTCGCGCTCGGCGGCTTCGAATGCGGCGAGGTCGGGGTCGCCGGCCTTCTCGTCGACCGGTTCGGCCGGCCGGTTCTCCGGCGCATCGGCGGAACCGGGAACATCCGCACCCGCGGCGGCGGCGGCGTCGAGGCCGGCGTTCGCGCTGCCGACGACGTCGTCGACGTCAGTCGGCTTCTCGGGCTGGGGAGCGTCGGGGTCACTCATGGGGTGCGCCTCTCATCGGATACGTGCATTGTGAGGGTACCGCCGGGCGAACGGCCCCCGACGCAGGCGTGCCGACGTGTCGGGATACGCGCGTCGATGCCTCGTGGCGGACCATCATGGAAGGGCGTTGCGAAGCGCGGTCCCCGCGAACTCCGCGAGAGCGGGAAGGATCGGGAGGGACAGCCAGATCAGCGCCCCGATGACTCCGGCGCACACGATGCCGGCGAACCAGCTCATCGCCAGATTGCGCCCCGCCACCCGTGCCATGCCTCCACGCTATGGCCCGACCGGGATACTGGCCGGGCGCAACGCCGAGCATGCTCGCGCATGGGTTGGTGCGGCTCAGCGAGCGGTTCGCCCCCGGAGCCGCCAGAGCAGCCAGAGACCCGACGCCGGGATCAGGAGGAACCCGAGGAGGAGGAGCGCATGCCAGGCGCTGAAGCTCGGCAGCAGCGGGTTGTTCACGACCTCCTCGGGTGGGGTGCCGGTGCCGGAGGAACTTCCGGTCGAACTGAACTCGACGAAGCTCATGAACTGCACCAGGAACAACGAGAGCGCTCCGAAGACGAACGGCACGATGATCGCCACGACCTTCTCCCACGTCTTCCAGAGGGTGCTGATGCTGACGAGCACCGCGCCGACGAACCATCCGAGCACCGGAAGAAGGAAACCGCCGAAGCTCAGCGTCAATGCGGCGGCGATCGCGAAGCCGCGCGTCGATGTCGTCGACGGTCGGGGCGCGGGCGGGGCCGCCACCGGCGCGGCGACCATGATGGTGGGGCTCGCCGGCACCTCATCCTGCGCTTCCCTCGCGATGGCCACCGGATCACCGAGTCGAGCGATCCGCGCGGCGGTCTCCGCGGCGTCGAGGCCCTGCAGCTCTTCGACGATTCCGCCGCGGATGTCCGACGCGACGCCGTGCGGAAGCCCGCGCATCGCCTCGTCGAGCCGGGCGAGGTACTCCTCGCGCAGGGTGTCTGCTGTCGTCTCTGTCATGGTCGTCCCTCTCCGACGATGCCCGTCACCACACGGGCGAACGGGGTCCACTGCACTCGGAAGCGCTCGAGCTGCTCGATACCCGACTCGGTGAGCCGGTAGTACTTGCGCACGGGCCCGCTCTCCGACGGCAGGTCGAACGTGCTGACCCAACCGTTGTCCCGCAGCCGTCCCAGCAGCGGGTAGAGCGTGCCGATGCTGGCGATCAGCCCGGCGCCGGTGAGCGCATCGGCCAGCTGCCAGCCGTACATCGGCTCACGCGCGAGGAGTCCGAGCACGCAGTACTCGACCACCCCTTTGCGCATCTGCGATCCGACATCAGCTGTCATGCATGACAAGCTACCATGCGATGCACGTTACCTCCGACACGGATCCGTGCCGAGTGCGCCGCAGGGCGGTCAGCCCTTCGTCGCGCCCGCGGTGAGACCGCCGACGATGTACTTCTGCAGGAAGAGGAACAGGATCATCACCGGGATTGCCGCCATCACGGCGCCCGCGGAGAACGCCGACCAGTCCGCATAGCGCGGGTTCGCGACGAGCTTGGTGAGCCCGACGACCAGCGTCTGCTGCTCCACGTCGACGAGCATGACGCTCGCGATCACATACTCGTTGACCGTGCCGATGAAGGAGAGCAGTCCGACCACCGCGAGGATGGGCGCGACCAGGCGCAGGATGATGGTGAAGAAGATGCGTGCGTGACCGGCGCCGTCGATGCGAGCGGCCTCGTCGATCTCCTTCGGGATCGTGTTGAAGAACCCGTACATCAGGTACGTGTTCACACCGAGCGCGCCGCCGAGGTAGACCAGGATCAGGCCGGTGTGGGTGTTCAGGCCGATGGCGGGGAACCAGTCCCCCAGCGTCGACATGAGCAGGAAGATCGCGACGACCGCGAGCAGCTGCGGGAACATCTGCACGACCACGATCGTGACGAGCCCGACGCGGCGCCCGGCGAACCGCATACGCGAGAAGGCATACGCCGCGCAGGCGCCGATGAAGACCGTGACCGCCCCGGTCACGACGGCGATCAGCAGGGTGTTGAGGAACCACATGCCGTACGGGTTCTGCGGGTCGCTCAGGATGCGCACGTAACTGTCGATCCCGATCGCGGAGAACAGCTGGTTCGATCCGGTCAGCGTCCCCTTCGGGTTCAGCGACGCCGAGACGACGTACAGAAGCGGGAACAAGGCGAAGGCGCTGACCACGATCGCGACGAGATGCCGCCATCCGGTATCGGCGAACCAGGCACCGAAGCTGCGGCGACGCGGGGCGAGACTCGGCCCATCGGTGGCAGCGTGAGCGGTGGTGGAGCGAGTGGTGCTCATGTCAGTTCAGCTCCTCGAGGGCCTTGGTCTTGCGGAAGCTGATGATCGAGATGGTCGCGACCACGATGAAGATCAGGATGGTGAACGCCGAAGCCAGGCCGTAGTCACGGGTCTGCCCGGTGAAGGCCACCTTGTAGACCATCGAGATCAGGATGTCGGTGTGCCCGACCGGGATGGACACGTCGCTGAAGCGCGGCCCGCCGTTGGTGAGCATGTAGATCAGGTTGAAGTTGTTGAAGTTGAACGCGAACGACGAGATCAGCAGCGGCGCGACCGTGACGAGCAGCAGCGGCAGCTTGATCCGCCGGAAGACCTGCCACGGATTCGCGCCGTCCATCACGGCGGCCTCGTTCACGTCCTCCGGGATGCCCTGCAGGGCGCCCATGCAGACCAGGAACATGTAGGGGAAGCCCAGCCATAGGTTCACCAGCAGCACCGACACCTTGGCCAGCGTCGGATCGGTGAGCCAGGGGATGTCCGCTCCCCCGAAGATGACCTGGTTGATGAAGCCGAAGCTCTCGTTCATCATGCCGGCCCAGACGAGTGCGGACAGGAACGCGGGGAACGCGTAAGGAAGGATCAGGATGATCCGGTACCCGTTGCGGAACCGCATCCGGGTGTTGTTGAACACCAACGCGAGCAGGAGCCCGAGGAAGAATGTCGTCGCGACCGAGATCAGCGCGAACGCGAAGGTCCACACCGTCACCGAGATGAGCGGTCCGCGGATCGAGGAGTCGGTGACCGCGCGCACGAAGTTGTCGAAGCCGACCGTGGTCTGCCAGCCGGGCAGCAGTTGCTCTCCGTCGTCGGCGGTGAAGGCTCCGTCACCCGTGTCGGCGTACACCGTGCCCGTGGTGGTGTCGGTGATGGTGTCGGCGGCCTCGTCGTACTCGAGCGTCGAGACGTAGAGGTACCCCTTCTGCCCGTCCGGCGCGCGCAGGCTGCCGTCGTTCGGGTCGTCGCTGAAGGGGACCGACAGCTTCTCGAGTTCTTCCGAGAGGGTGAACACGGTGGCCAGCGGGAGCGTCGTCCAGCCGTCGACCGCGACGGCCTGTCCGCCCTCGAACTGCGCGTCGACCTCTTCGAGCGGCTGCTCGGCCGTGCCGAGAAGCGCGTCGCCGGAGTCCGGGTCGGTGACGAGAAGACCGTAGGTGCCGAACTGCTCGACGACCGTCACCGGGTAGGTGGGCGAATCCTCGACCCGCTCCTGCGCCGACGCGAGGAGAGAGGAGATGGCCTGGTCTTTCGTGCCGTTGTGCCCGGTGCCGTAGTTCGTGAACCCGATGTAGCCGGTGTAGAGCAGCGTGAACACCTGGAACAGGATCAGGAAGATGATGCCGGGCGTCAGGTACTTCGCCGCGATGCGCTTGCGGGAGAAGTAGATGTAGTTGACGAGGACGGCGACCACGACGACGATGCCGAGGATCAGCCACTCCTGGTGGGCGAAGAGCACGAACGCCGCATACAGGGCGATCGCGTCGACGACGGCCAGCAGGAGGATCTTCAGCAGCATCCAGCCGATCGGGCCGGATGCCGCCTCGGCGATCTTCGCGGCCTGGCGCTGGCGTCTGGTCGGAGGAGCGGTGCGCTCGTCGATGTCAGTCATGTCGTCCTCGTCATGATCCTGCCGGGGCGGACGGAGGAGTCCACCCCGGCAGGGTCAGTGTGATGGCTGTTACTTGATCGCGGCGGTCACGTCGTCGACGAGCTTCTGCCACGTCGTCTTCGGGTCCGCGCCGTTGATGATCGCGGCCTCGGCCACGCCCCAGAATTCCCACACCGCGCCCATGGCCGGGATGGCCGGCATCGGCACGGCGTCTTCGCCGACGGCCTGGAAGCCGGCGATGATCGGGTCGGACGCCGCGGTGTCGGCGGCAGCGGTGAGCGCCGGCAGGACGTTGCCGGCCTTGAACAGCTCGAGCTGCACGTCTTCGGTGCCGATGTAGTTGACGAGGAAGTCGTTCGCGGCGACCTTGTTCTTCGACTCGGAGCTGACGAAGAAGCCCTTGACGCCGGCGAACGGCGAAGCGGTCTCACCGGTCGGGCTGGGGATCGGGTCGATCGCGACGTTGATGCCGGCGTCGGTTGCGGCCCCCACGTTCCACGGGCCGGTCAGCCAGAAGGCGGCCGTGCCGTCGAGGAACTGCTGCTTGGCGATCTCGCCGTCGACGTCGGTGTTCAGCACGCCCGCGGCGCCCTGCGCACCCAGCCAGTCGGCGAAGGCGAAGCCGCCCTCGCTGCCGAGCTGCAGGTCGGTGGGGTCGTAGCTGCCCGAGTCATCGGTGCCGAAGACCGGGGCACCGAACGCGGTCTGGAACGGGTACAGGTGGTACGGGTTGCCCTCGGCGCCCTGCTCGACGACGAAGGTGCCCTTCGAGACCATGTCGTCGAAGCTGGTCGCAGCGGCCGGGACGAGGTCGGCGTTGCGCAGCACGGCGATGTTCTCGACCGCGTACGGAAGCATGTAGACGGTGCCCTCGTACGTTGCGGCCTGCAGCGCGACCGGAAGGTAGTCCTCGGAGCTGTCGCCGAGCTCGATCGGCGCGACGACGCCGTTGGTCGAGAGCTCGCCCAGCCAGTCGTGCGCACCCATGACCACGTCAGGGCCCTTGCCGGTCGGGACCTGCTGGATGAAGTCGTCCTTCATGTCGTCGACCGACTTGCCGACGAGCTCGACCTTGACGCCGGTCTTGTCCTCGTAGGAGTCCGCCGCGGTCTGCAGCGCGTCCACGCGCTCGGCGTCGACCCAGACGACCAGCTTGCCGCTGCCTTTGGAGTCGGAGGTGTCGTCGCCGCTGGTCCCTGCGGAGCAGCCGGCAAGCGTCAGAGTCGAAACGATGGCGATCGCGCCTGCGGCGGCGATGCCCCTCTTGTTCACCTTCATTGGTGTGTGCCTCTCTCGGTGCTGGTGGCCTGCACAGACTGCAAGCGCTTACAGTATGCATCGGATACGACTCCTTTTGCAACGAAGAAGAGCGTCGATACCAACCCGTGACCGGGAAGATCGGAAGCGTCGGGTGTGAAAACGCTTCCACAGGACTCGACAGGGAGCGCTCGTAGACTGGGGGGATGACGGATCGTTCCCTTCGTGTCGCGCGAACAGCGGCGGGTCTCCTCCTGACGCTGTCGGCGATCGCCCTGAGCGGCTGCACCGCGTTCGCCACGAACTACGCTGTGCTGAATCGAGACGCGGAGGCTGCGGACACCGTGCCGGACGGGGTGGTCGAGCAGGACTCCGGCGACGTCGCCGACCTCTCTTCGGCGCGCTTGGTCGGCGAGCACTCCGGCAGCTCGATCTGGCTGCTGCGGGGCGTCGAGCCGTCGACGGTCTGCGTACTCGCCTACCGCGACGAGGACGAGTGGGGCATGGGCTGCGGCGGGGAGCGCGGTCCTGTGGAGATGAGCGGACCGGCGGGTCACTTCACGACGGTGCCGGACGACTACCCCACTCCGGACGGAGCAACCAGGATCTCCGACAATGTGTACGCACTGAGCCCCTGAGTAGGATGAAACCATGGCTGACAGTTCTTTTGACATCGTCTCGAAGGTGGATCATCAGGAGGCCGAGAACGCCCTGAACCAGGCCCGCAAGGAGATCGAGCAGCGCTACGACTTCAAGGGCACGGGTGCGTCGATCGCCTGGAGCGGCGAGAGCATCCTGATCATCGCGAACACCGAGGAGCGGGCGAAGGCCGTGCTCGACGTGTTCCAGTCCAAGCTCATCAAGCGCGGCATCTCGCTGAAGAGCCTCGAGTCGGGCGACCCGTTCGCCAGCGGCAAGGAGTTCCGCATCGTCTCGACGCTCAAGGACGGCATCTCCTCGGAGAACGCGAAGAAGATCGGCAAGATCATCCGCGACGAGGGCCCCAAGGGCGTCAAGAGCCAGATCCAGGGCGACGAACTGCGCGTGCAGTCCAAGAGCCGCGACGACCTGCAGTCGGTCATCGCGCTGCTGAAGGGCGCCGACCTCGATCTCGACCTGCAGTTCATCAACTACCGCTAGGCGAACTCCCGCCTGCACGACGAAAGGCCCCACTCGGCGAAAGACCGAGTGGGGCCTTTCGTCTGCCCACGGCCGCGACTTCGGTCTTCCGGAGCCGAGCAGTAGGATCGCATACCGGAATATCGGCGTGAGTGGCCAAGACTGGAAACGTCGCCGACAGCCGTGTGCCCCCACACGCGACGACAGGCGTAGATCGTGTTGGAGACCGACGCGACCTCATGATGCGGTGGCCCACCCGGGGCTGATCATGAGGATGCTCGGGAAATGAAGGGCAACTGGGGGCAGGTCCATGAGCATTATCGGATCGACGAGTGTCGGCGAGAGCAAGCAGCTTCTGGCCGAAGAGGTGTTCCACCACCTCGGCAGACAGATCATCGAGGGCACGCTCGAGGCCGGCGAACGCATCCGCGACGTCGACGTGGCCGAAGAGCTGCACGTGTCGCGAACACCCGTTCGCGAAGCGCTTCAGCGGCTGGAGCGGCTGGGGATGGTGACGATGTATCCGAGCCGGTACACCGAGGTGACCGAGGTGACCTCGGAGACGATCACGCAGTCGCTCGAGTTCGCCGGGTACCAGGCGGCGATCGCCGCACGGCTGGCCGTTCCGCGCATCAGCGACGGCCAGCGCGATCACGTCGTCCGACTCGTGGCCGCGATGCACGCGTCCCTCGAGGACACGGCGACGACCTCGGACGCACGATGGGCGGTGTTCTCGTATCTCGGAGATCGGAGCGGGAACGCGCAGCATCGCACGCTGATGGAAGACGCGAGCATGGTGCTGTTCCGCAACCTCCGCGACTGGGTGGTCCCCGCGAAGGACCGCGCTCGGATGCGGGATGTGTACATCGCCTTCGCCGGAGCCGTCCGAAACGGTGACGGCGATGAGGCGGAGCGCCTGGTCCGGGCGATGTACTACCTGTGACGCGCGATCAGAGGGTCGCTCGCCAACCCGTGACCCAACGCTCGAGGCGTCGGTAGGCGTCCTCGCGCGCGTCGTGGCGCGAGAGGAAGACGTCGTGGAGCGCGCCGTCGATGCGTTCCACCGTCACGCTCGCCCCGAGCCGCAGCGCCGCGCGCGCGATGTCGTCGACGACGAGCACGGAGTCGGCGCTGGTGAGCTCTTCCGACCACCGCGTCGGGGGCGCGAACCGCGCCGAGAGCAGCACGCACACCGGAGCCGTGATCGACAGCCCCGCGGCCACGGTCTTGTGCCCGGAGAGGATCGCGTGCAACCAGCCCGCGTACACGGCCATGGTCTGCGCCGGGCGCCACAGCGCGTTCACCTCCATCGGATCATCCGGGTCGGCGACCTCCTGCTGAGCGCGGGTGTAGAAGCCGAGGTCGACCTGCGGCGCCGCCTCCATCGGCCGGATCCGTGCCTGTAGCTCGACCATCGGCGCGATCGCCGCCCGCGCCGGCGCGAACTGGAACTCCAGCCAGGGGCTGTTCAGGATCACCGCATCCGCCGCACCCGGATGACGTGACGCCCAGAGACTCAGCGTGAGCCCGCCCGTCGAATGACCGAGCAGCACCAGACGCCGGGAGGACTCGGTACCGCCCCTCCCCCGGCCCATGGCCTCCAACGCCGCCCCGATGTCCTCGTCGTAGGTGGCGAGGTCGGCGACGTAGCCGGGCGTCTGCCCGTCGCGGAGGCTGCGTCCGTACTTGCGGAGGTCGAGGGCGAAGAAGCGGGCGCCCCGCGAGGTCCAGAAACGCGCGAGTCGCTTCTGGAAGAAGTAGTCCGACCAGCCGTGCACGTAGAGCACGTCGACGCCGTCGAGCAGCGGCCAGCGCCCACGGATGCGATGCCAGAGGTCCGGCTCGGCCGGGAGCGCGCGCACCAGGGTCGCCACCACCGGACCCTGCTCATCGGTGCCGAGGTCGAGAGTCAGCTGCTGGAACTCATCGCCGAGCACATCCCGGATCCATTCGGTCATGCAGTCCTCCCCCGTCGTCGCCAGGCTAGCCGACGAGCATGGGGGCGACGGAGGCGAACCTCCTACTCGCCGCGGGAGACGCGCACCATCTCGTCGCGCGGGACGACCTTGACGCGGGCGCGCTCGTCGGGAGCACCGAGGGCGATCTCGTGCTCGTCGAGACGGTGCCAGCCCTCGAGATCGGTCCAGCGCACGCCGCGCTCCCGCAGCAGCTCGACGACGGCCTCCTCGGACGGATCCTCCGGGTGCCACCAGGAGCCCTGGTCGTTGATGATGTGCCGCACGGTCTCCATCGCGTCGGACTTGGTGTGCCCGATCAGCCCCACCGGGCCGCGCTTGATCCAGCCGGTCGCGTAGATGCCGGAGACCCGCTCGTTGGAATCCTTCGCGAGCACCTGACCCTCGCGGTTCGGGATGACACCGTGCTTCTTGTCGAAGGGCACGCCGGGAAGGGGCGAGCCGAAGTAGCCGATGGCGCGGTACAGCGCCTGGAGCGGCACCTCACGCATCTCTCCGGTTCCCACCGCGCCGCCCTGACCGTCGGGCTGTGTGCGCTCGTAGACGAGTGCCGCGACGCGACCGTTCTCGTCCTTGCGCACCTCGACCGGGCGCGCCCAGAAATGCAGGTGCAATCGGCGCGAGGCCGTACCCCCGGCGTTGTTCACCGAGTCGCGCTTGCGCCAGGACTGCAGGATGCGGTCGATGACCATGACCTGCTTGTTGCTGGCGACAGCATCCTTCGACGCCTCGTCGTAGTCGAAGTCCTCGTCGTAGACGACCATGTCGACATCGCGCAGCTCGCCGAGCTCGCGGAGCTCCAGCGGAGTGAACTTCACCTGCGCCGGTCCGCGGCGTCCGAAGACGTGCACGTCGGTGATCTCGCTGGCCTTGAGACCCTCGTAGACGTTGGCCGGCACCTCGGTGACCAGCAGATCCTCGGCGTGCTTCGCGAGCATGCGCGCGACGTCGAGCGCCACGTTGCCGTTGCCGAGCACTCCGACGGATGCGGCATCCAGCGGCCACTCGCGCGGCACGTCGGGATGTCCGTCGAACCAGCTGACGTAGTCGGCGGCACCGTAGGACGCGACAGCATCGATCCCGGGGATCTCCATGGACGTGTCACGGATCGCTCCGGTCGCGAAGACGACGGCGTTGTAGTGCTTCTTCAGATCGTCGAGGGTGATGTCCTCACCGAAGCGCACGTTGCCGAACAGGCGGATGTCTCCGCGGTCGAGCACATCGCGCAGCGCGTTGACGATGCCCTTGATGCGGGGGTGATCGGGGGCGACGCCGTAGCGGACCAGTCCGTAGGGAGCAGGGAGCTGCTCGAAGAGATCGATCGAGACGTCGAACTTGCGCTCGGCCTTCAGCAGGATGTCCGCGGCGTAGATGCCGGCGGGGCCCGCACCGACGATGGCCAGTCTGAGCTTGGTCATGGAGGTCCTTTCGTATGCCGACGCAACCGGCGTGCGACCCGAAGGTCGCGAGCAGTCAGCTGGAGCGTTCGGCGAGGGTCTCTGCGAATCGGGTCAGCGCCTCGCGCACGGTGCCGCGCGGCAGCGGTGCGAGCGCATCGACGGCATCCCTCGTCCACGCATGCGCGAGTTCGAGGGTCTTCTGTGTCACCAGGTGATCGCGCAGCTCGTCGAGCGGGCCGTCGAGGATCGAGGGGTCTGCCCCATCGGCGATGAGGGCCACACCGTCGTCGATGCGCGCGGCGAGGTCGACGGCGGCGTCATCGGGCTCGGCCTTCAACAGCAGGTACGGCATGGTCGGGACGCCGGCGCGGAGATCGGTACCCGGCACCTTGCCCGTCTCTTCGGGCTTGGCCGACAGGTCGATCACATCGTCGAGCAGCTGGAACGCGACGCCGATCTTCTCGCCGTACACCCGCAGCGGCTCCTCGTACTCGCTCGGCGCGTTGGAGAAGATCACACCGCCCTGCGTGGCGGCGGCGATGAGCGAGCCGGTCTTGTCGGCGAGCACCTGGATGTAGAACGCGATCGGGTCGTCATCCTGCTGCGGCCCGAGAGTCTCGTGCATCTGGCCGAGGACCAGGCGCTCGAACGTGTCGGCCTGAAGCCGGATGGCGCGTTCGCCGAGCCGGGACATCAGCTGGCTGGCGCGGGAGAAGAGGATGTCGCCCGTGAGGATGGCGATGTTGTTGCCCCACACGGCATGCGCCGCCGGCACGCCACGACGGCGGTCGGCGCCGTCCATGACGTCGTCGTGATAGAGCGAGCCCAGGTGGGTGATCTCGAGCGCCTTGGCGACGTCGATCACCTCGGAGGTGTTGCCGTCGCCGAGCTGGGCGGCGAGGAGCGTGAGCACGGGACGGATGCGTTTGCCGCCCGCCTCGTACAGGTAGCGGCTGGCAGCGTCGGCCAGTGGGTCGGCGACACGGACGTCTTGCGCGAGGCCGGTCTCGACGAGCTCGAGGCCGTCTTCGATCGCGCGGGCGACCTTGCGTGCGGCAGGGCCGATGAAGACGCGGTCGCTGAACCCCAGACGGCTCGCCAGCCGCGAACCCGGGGCGATGGGGCTCGAAGTCACGGTCCCAGCCTACCTGCGCCGGGATGCCGCAGTTGCGTGCGCGGCGCTCACGCGGGCTTGCGCGCTCGGTGCAGGGCGACGATGCCGAACGTGAGGTTGCGGTAGGCCACGTCGCCCCAGCCCGCCTCGCGGATCCAGGCCGACAACTTCTTCTGGTCGGGCCACTCGCGGATCGACTCGTTGAGGTAGTCGTACGCGTCGCCGTTGGTGCCCGCCACGCGGGCGACGCGGGGCAGCACCTGCGCGTTGTAGAAGCGGTACGCACTGCGGAACAGCGCGCCCGGAGGCGTGGAGAATTCGTTGATCACGAGCCGGCCGCCCGGCTTGGTCACCCGGTACAGCTCACTCAGAGCCTTCTTCGGGTCGTTGACGTTGCGCAGTGCATACGACATCGTGACCGCGTCGAACTCGGCATCCGCGAACGGCAGCGCCGTGGCATCCGCCTGCACGAACGACAGGTTGCGCATCGCACCGTGGCGGCGCTCCCCCTCGGCCAGCATCCCGGGCGAGAAGTCGGCCGCGACCACGTCGGCACCGCTGCGAGCGAGCGACGCCGACGACGACGCGGTGCCGGCACCGAGGTCGAGGATCCGCTCCCCGGGCTTCGGGGCGACGGCACGGGTGGTCGCCGCGCGCCACAGCACGTCGTTGCCGAAGGTCATGGCCGTGTTGGTGCGGTCGTACCCGGCGGCGACCTGGTCGAACATGCCGCTGACGCGGGCGGGGTCCTTGCCGAGATCGGCGCGGTTCTTCTCGTTCGAAGTCACGCGTTCAGTCTAGGCGCGAGGCCCAGGGCCTCGAGGCGGTCGAGCCACGGATCGGCCGTGGCATCGTCGAACGGTGCGACCTGCGCGCGCACCCGCTCCTCGAGGTCGAGCGCGAGCGCCTCGAGGTGCGCCATGACGTCGGCGGGATAGCCGTAGCGCGCGCTGTGCTCGGCCCACTCGTCGCGGTCGTCGACCCAGGTGCCCCGAGCCCCGGCCACGCGCACGACATCGAGGTCCATGTCGATGCCGGTCGCGAGGAGCGGGCCGTCGGACCAGTGGATGTCCCAGCCCAGGTCGATGTAGATGCGCATGCCGCGGCGGTGGCGCCGGTTCACCGTCACGGCGTGGTCACCGCTCGCCGGGACGAGCGTGACGTTGGGTCCGCCCGCATGGAACTCGGCCCCGGGCCGGAAGCTGTGCCAGCCCACCGGCTGCCCGATCCAGTCGCCCCACTCGTCGGCGCCGAGATACACGCACTCGTGGCGCCAGTGCGGCGACCCGTCCCACTTGCGCCACTGGAAGACCATCTCGGTGCCGGGTGCGGGGCGTGCATCGCTCATCCGTTCACCCTACGACGGCGCGAATCCGTGGCTCCTGTGCGGCATAGGCTGGATGCGTGCACACCACCCACCTGGTCGTGGAGACCCGAGAGATCGACCCGGTCGAAGACCTCCTCGCCTACGCGGATCCCGCCCGCCCGCTCGCCTGGCTGCGGCGCGGAGACGGCATCGTCGCGGTCGGCGAACCGCTGGCCGAGATCCGCCCGCCGGCAGCCACCGGCGAATCACGCACCGCCGTCGTCGCGGCCCTGTGGCGCGACATGACCGCTCAGGCCGAGGTCTCCGACCCCGTGGGGCTGCCCGGCAGCGGGCTGGTGGCGTTCGGCGCGTTCGCGTTCGACGAGGAATCCGCGGCCGACAGTGTGCTCGTCGTGCCGAGTCAGGTGCTCGGGCGTCACGGCGATCGCTTCTGGGAGACCCGCATCCGCCTCGCCGCGTCGCCCGCCGCCGACGAGGTCTTCGCCACGCAGCCGTACGGCCCGCACTGGGCCGGCACGGTCGGACCGGGAGCCCAGAGTCCGCAGGGCTACCAGGACTCGGTGCGCCGGGCTCTGACCCGCATCGCCGACGGCGAGCTGAGCAAGGTCGTGCTGGCGCGCGACCTCACCGGCACCATCCCTGCGGGGTCGGACCTGCGCCGCCTCGTGCGCGCCCTGTCGACCGGCTACCCCGACACGTGGGCCTTCGCCGTGGACGGGCTGATCGGCGCGAGCCCGGAGACCCTGGTCACCGTGCACGACGGCACGGTCACCGCTCGTGTGCTCGCCGGCACCATCGGCCGAGGCGCGGATGCGGATGCCGACACCGCGGCATCCTCCCACCTCGCCTCGAGCACCAAGGATCTCGACGAGCACCAGTACGCCGTGCAGAGCGTCCTCGCCTCGCTGCGGACGCACACGAGGGCACTGGCCGCGAGCGAGCAGCCGTTCCTGCTGAAGCTCCCGAACCTCTTCCATCTCGCGACAGACGTCGAGGGCGAGCTCGCCGACGGCGAATCGGCTCTCGACCTGGTGCAGGTGCTGCATCCGACCGCCGCCGTCGCCGGCACGCCGACCCCCGCAGCCATCGCCGCCATCCGCGATCTCGAGCCCTTCGACCGCGGACGCTACGCTGGCCCGGTCGGCTGGGTGGACGCCGCGGGCAACGGCGAGTGGGCGATCGCGCTGCGCTGCGCGCAGTTCACGGCCGGCTCGGGCGAGATCGGGGTGACCGCATACGCCGGCGCCGGGATCGTCGCGGGTTCCGATCCCGAGAGCGAACTGCTCGAGACACGCGTGAAGTTCCGGCCGCTGGTCGACGCGCTGGCCTGAGCGCGCTCAGCTCGCGGCGAGACGCTTCTTCTCGGCCTCGACGTCGAAGTCGGCGACCGGCCACTGCGGGTCGATGTCCTCGAGAGCCGCGAGCAGCAGCTCCTGCACCGCGAGACGGGCATACCACTTGGCGTTCGCCGGGATCACGTGCCACGGGGCCACCTCGGTGGAGGTGCGGTCGAACACGGTCTGGTACGCCTGCATGTACTGCGGCCACAGCATCCGCTCGTCCACATCGCCGGGGTTGTACTTCCAGTACTTGTCCGGGCGTTCGAGCCGCTCCATGAGCCGCTCCTTCTGCTCGCCCGGCGAGATGTGCAGCATGACCTTGATGATGCGGGTGCCGGATGCCGCGACGCGGGCCTCGAACTCGTTGATGGCGTCGTAGCGGCGCTCGATCTCCGGTGCGTCCGCCAGCTCACGCACCTTGCCGATCAGGACGTCTTCATAGTGGGAGCGGTCGAAGACCCCGATGAAGCCCGGCTCCGGCAGGCGCTTCTCGATGCGCCACAGGAAGTCGTGACTGCGCTCCTCAGGCGTCGGCGCCTTGAACGCGGCGAGCGCGACGCCCTGCGGATCGACACCGCCGACCACGTGCCGCACGATCCCGCCCTTGCCGGCCGAGTCCATCGCCTGCAGCACCAGCAGCACGGCATCCTTCGCCACCCCGGCCCTGCTCTCGGCGAACAGCCGCTCCTGCAGATCGTTCAGCTTCTCGAGCCCGGCCGCGAGGTCGCGGGCGCCGTGCGACTTGCCGCCGACGTATCCGGGCTTGGAGTCGGGGTCGAGATCGGCGAGGCGGAATCCCTCGTCCACTCGCAGCGTCTGCGTCCAGGTGTGCGCGTCCATACGCACATCCTGCCAGTCAACGCGGCAGCGGCACCTCGATGATCTGACGACCGCCGCGCGGGGAGGTCAGTGCCTGATCGAGCGCCGTGCGGGTCGTGACCCTCTGGTACTCCCAGCCGTAGGCCAGCGCGAGGTGCTCCAGGCGCACGGTGTGCGGGGTGTAGAAAGCCCGATCGAGGTCGGCAGAACGTGCGGACCCTGCCACCTCCAGGGAGTCGAAGATGGTGCCGCCGCCGTCGTTGCCGACGATCACCTGGAGCCGCGGTTCGGTCTCGTCCGGGGGCAGCAGCAGTGCGCCGACGTCGTGCAGGAAGGCGAGGTCGCCCAGCAGCACCCTCGTCACACCGGGGGCTCCGGCCGCCTGGCTGGCGAGTGCGATGCCGGTCGCGGTCGCGATCGTGCCGTCGATCCCGGCGAGTCCGCGGTTGGCGTGCACAGGCACCTTCTTGCCGCCGAGCACCTGGTCGGCGACGCGCACGAGCCGCGAAGAGCCGAACATCAGCCGGTCGTGCGGCCAGGTGGCCCGCCACACGGCATCGACCAGAAGAGCACGGTCGAGCGGGCGGCGGACGGCGTCGAGCTCAGCCTTGACGGCTTCCCTGCGGGCGGCGAAGTCGGTGGAGGCCAACCCGTCGGGGTCGGGGGCGTCCTCGCTCAGGTCGACGACCTCGGCAGCCGAGGCCTGGAGCCAGTCGCCGAGCCAGGCGCGATCGGCGGGGCCGGGGGCGACGGATACGGCGCCGACGGCACGGGTGCGGTGGTTGAGGTTCAGCTCCTCCCCACCCCGGCGCACCGCGATCACGTCGACATCCGCGCGCGAGAGGACAGCTACCGCTTCACGGCTGAGCGTCGGGTGGCCGAGGACGACGACGCGTTCGATCCGGCCGCCGAGCTCTTCGCGCGCCAGCAATCGGCGGTACCCGTGCACGAGCTGTCGCCCGAACCGGGCACCGCTCACGATCTCTGCGATCAGCGGCCAGCCGCCCGCGTAGGCGACCTCCTCGGCATCCGCTCCCGCATCGGCCCCGGCGATCACGACGGTGCGCGGACCGCGTTCGAGTTCGAACGGCTCCTCCGCGAGCGGACGGGGTGCTTCGCCGGGGACCACCGAGAGCGCGGAGAGTGCCCCCGAGAGCGGCTCCCTCGCGGGAAGGTTGAGGTGCACGGGTCCTGCCACGCCGGGCAGCGCACCATCGACCTCGCGCGCGCCCATCGCGGTCGCGACGGCGCGCTCGGCGAGTCCCGCCCAGTTGCCGTCTCCCGGCACCGGGGCGTCGACCTGGTCGCGCACCCAGGGGTGGAAGAGACCTTCTTGGAGCGTCGCCTGGTTGGCGCCGACGCCGCGGAGTTCCGGCGGACGATCGGCGGTGAGCAGCAGCAGCGGCACACCGGAGTGGAACGCCTCGAGCACCGCGGGGAGCAGGTTGGCGACGGCCGTGCCCGAGGTGCAGATCACGGCCGCGGGCACACCCGTCTCACGGGCGATCCCGAGCGCGGTGAACCCGGCGACGCGTTCGTCGATGCGTACGTGCACCCGGACGTGCGCATCATCGGCGAAGCGCACCGCGGCGAGCGCGAGCGCCTGCGAGCGCGAGCCCGGCGACAGCACGATGTCACGCACACCGTTCGCGACGAGGTCGGCGATCAGGGAGGACGCCGCCTCCATCGCCGGCGACGACGTCACGGGCGCGGGTCCGAGGCGGGAGGCTCGTCGGTCTCCTCGTCCAGACGGGCGAGCTCCTCTTCGAGGCGGCGGATGCGTGCATCCTGCTCGGTCTTGCTGATGCTGCGCAGGAACGCAGGATCGTCGTCCGGGGCGATGACGGGGCGAGTACCGGAATCGTTCGCACGGTGCCGGCCGATCACGAACCACAGGATTCCACCGATCACGGGCAGGAGCACCACGATCGCGATCCAGGCGGCCTTGGACACACCCCGGTGACGCGTCGCCGGCTGCACTGCGCAATCGACGATGCTGTACACCCAGAACACGGCGGCGAGGAAGCCGCCGACGATCAGTAGTCTCGCCACCCCTCCAGTGTAGGCGTGTCAGCGGCGGCCCGGCCCCGGAGGGACAGAGGCGCGGTTGCTAGACTGCGCGGGAAATGCTGCCCTCATCGCCGGATCGGATGCTGCGAGCGCGGGCTGATCGGACGCTGATCGCCCGCGCGGTCACGGCCGTCGGCCTCGCGCTCCTGCTCGTGATCGGCGCCTGGTCCAGCTCCCACGGCCCGGCCGATGTGCACGCCACCCTGTGCCTGGCGTCCGGCGTCTCGGCCGCGTCCGACACCGCGGCCCCCGAGCACGGCACCGACAGCGCGACGGCGGTCGATGTGCTCTCCTCCGACATCGGCGTCTGCGTGCTCGCCGTGCTGTGCGGCATCGCCCTGGTGCTGCTGTTCCTCCGGCTTCGCGGTCGGAGCGCCCGACCTCTCGGCGCCCGCGTTCCCCGTCTGACGTCGCCGAGCCGTGCCGGCCCGGGCCTCGTCGTCCCCGCGCTCTCCCTGACCCAGCTCTCGATCTCCCGCACCTGAACTCCCACGCGTGCATCGAGCCGCCTCGCGCGGCATCCTTCCCCGTCGTACCCGTGTGTCTGGAGACCCCATGAAGAACTCTGTCAAAGCGACCCTGATCGCCATCGCCGTCGCCATCGTGCTGCTGATCGTCGGCCTCGTGATCGCCCTCAACCAGAAAGCGGCGAGCGCGCCGCCCGAAGGCGAACAGCGGCAGACCGTCCGCACCGACTCCCATGTGCTCGACGACGGCGGCGACGGGGCCGTGACCGTGGTCGAGTTCCTCGACTTCGAGTGCGAGGCGTGCGGGGCGTTCTACCCGATCGTCGAAGAGCTCCGCGAGAAGTACGACGGCGAGATCACCTACGTCGTCCGCTACTTCCCCCTGCCGGGGCACATCAACTCCACCCAGGCCGCCCTCGCCGCCGAGGCCGCGGCGCAGCAGGACCGGTTCGAGGACATGTACCACCGGCTGTTCGACACCCAGGCGCAGTGGGGCGGGCAGGCGGAAGAGACGCCGGAGGTGTTCCGCGCGTTCGCCGAAGACCTCGGCCTCGACCTGGCCGCGTACGACGCCGCGATCGCCGATCCCGCCACCGCGGAACGCGTGCAGGCCGACAAGAGCGACGGCGAGAAGCTCGAAGTGAGCAGCACCCCGACGTTCTTCGTCGACGGGGAACAGCTCGAGCTGCAGAAGTGGGACGACCTCGAGCAGGCGATCGAGAAGGCCGTCAACGGCTGAGTCTCGGTGACGGGATCGTCTGCCCCACGGCATCCGGCGTGGACGGTCCCGACGCCCTGCCGTCCCGATACGCTGAGATCACAATCAGGGAGAGGGCCCGGACGACCATGGAACTGACGTCGATTCTGCAGGGGACGCACAACGCTCGAGAGCTCACCGGGCTCCCGCTCACCGGCGGCGGAACGCTCGCCTCCGGCCTCCTCTTCCGCTCCGACGCCCTCGCCGCGCTCACCGACGAGGGGCTGCAGGAACTCGTCGACCTCCGCATCGGCACCGTGATCGACCTGCGCACCGACGGCGAGCGGTCCCGCGCGGCGGACCGGCTTCCCGAGGACGGCAGCGTGACCCTGCTGCCCCTGCCGATGCAGGGCGGCGCCATGGACGAGATGGTGAAGCGGCTGCTTCCCGCAGCGGGTGGCGCGAGCCTGTCGGTCACTCAGGTCGCCGACGTGCTCAAGCAGGTGCCGACGCTGGAGGGACTGTACGTGGCCATCCTGGAGGCGAGCGCCGCGCAGTTCGCGACCGTCGCGCGCACCGTGCTCGCCGCGTCGCGCACTGAACACCCCGGAGTGCTGTTCCATTGCACCGCAGGCAAGGATCGCACAGGGCTCGCCGCGGCGATCCTGCTGTCGGTCGCCGGGGTGCCGCGCGAGGCGATCGTCGAGGACTACACGCAGACGGAGAAGAACCTCGCGCTCGGTTTCGCCCAGGCGCTCACCGGACTCATCACCTCCCTCGGTGTGCCTCTCACGCCGAGCCTGAAGACGCTCGCGACAGAGTCTCCCGCCTCGGCGATCGAGGCGGCCCTGGAGTGGATCGACGCGAACCACGGCGACGTCTCGGGTTACCTGCGCAGCGGCGGCATGACGAACGACGAGATCGCGGACCTGCGCCGAGTGCTGCGCGGCGAGTAGCCGGCGCACTCCCGGTAGGTGAGCGCCATCGCTACGCTGAGCGCATGACTGAGGAGCGCTCCCCCACGCCCCACCCGGCCATCGCCGTCGTCCGCCGCATCCCGGCGACGCTGATCATGGTGCTGCTGATCCTCATCGTCGGGCTCATCTGGAATGGGCTCTGGGCCCCGTTCGAGGACACGAAGCTGTTCCAGACCGTGGCCTACGGCCTGCCGAATCTCGTCGACGGCAAGTGGTGGACCCCGCTGACCGGCACCTTCTTCGTGAACCAGCCGTGGGTCTACGTGTTCACGATCGCCGGCTTCTGGGGCATGGCGTACCTGGAGTTCCGCCGCGGTTCCCGTGTGGCACTCGCGTACTACTGGATCGGTCAGCTGTTCGCGATCTTCGCCACCGCGCTGCTGCTCCTCGTGCTCTCGCAGTTCCCCTGGGCGTGGGCCACGACCCAGGCGCAGGCCCTCGACGTCGGAGCATCCGGGGGAACCATGGCCTGCATCGCCGCAGCCGTCGGCCTCTTCCGCCCACCGTGGCGGGTGCGCGGCTGGCTCATCCTGCTCGGCTTCGTGTTCATCGCGATGCTGTTCTGGGGCAAGATCGCCGACCTCGAGCACCTGCTCGCGGTGCTGCTGATCCTCGTCGTCGACCGGTCGCTGCGCGTGCGCCACACGACGGTCCGGGAACAGAGGCTGATCGCCGTGGTGGCGATGCTGGTTCTCGGCGCCGTCGAGATCATCACGACCCTCGTGCCGACAGACGGTCCGTTCGGTCCGACCGAGCCCGCGTCCGGCGGATTCATCAGCCTCGCGATCGACCTCGTCGTGATCCTCGTGCTCGTCAACGGGCTGCGTCGAGGACGACGCTTCGCTTGGGTTCTCGCGCTCCTGCTCGGGATCTTCAACGTGCTCACCGCGGCCCTCGTACTCACGCTCATCACGCTCTTCAGCCAGGCTCAGCTCGACATGCGCTGGGACGGCGAGACCGAGCTCGAGCTGGCGAACGGATTCCTCTGGCTCATCATGCTCGTCTACCTCATCTGGGTGCGCCGGGCGTTCGGGGCGAAGCGCAAGTCGAAGCTCGGAATCCAGCCCTCCCCCACGGCGGACGACATGAAGAAGGAACTGCGTACGCACGGCGGAGGCACCCTGTCGTGGATGACCACCTGGGACGGCAACAGCTACGCCCGTGTGACCGGCGGCATCGTCGCGTACCAGCGCCGCAACGGCGTCGCTCTGGCGCTCGCCGACCCGATCGGGCCGGCGGATGCTCGCGCCGAGGCCGTGACGGAGTTCATCCGCACCGCTGAGCAGGCGGGTCTCGTGCCGTGCTTCTTCAGCGCCGATGAGGCCACCCGCGCCGCGGTGCCCTCGACCTGGCGCAGCATCGTCGTGGCCGACGACACGATCGTCGACCTGCCGGGGCTGGAGTTCACGGGCAAGCGGTGGAACTCGGTGCGCACCTCACTCAACAGGGCCGGCCGCGACGACATGACCTTCCGGATGACGCACCTGAAGGCCGAGTCCTGGGGTGTGCAGCAGCAGCTGCGGGCGATCTCCGAAGCCTGGGTCGGCGACAAGGATCTGCCGGAGATGCGCTTCACCCTCGGCACGCTCGATGAGGCGGAGGACCCGGAGGTGCGACTCGCGCTGGCCGTCGCACCCAACGGCGACATCGACGGCTTCCTCTCGTGGCTCCCCGTGTACGGCGGCGACGGCGCGGTGCGCGGGTGGACGCTCGATCTGATGCGCCGCCGCGACGGCGGGTTCGGCCCGGTGATGGAGTACCTCATCGGGTCTTCCGCGAAGCAGTTCTCGGAAGAGGGCGCGCAGGTCATGTCGCTCTCCGGCGCACCGCTCGCCCACGACTATCCGCCGGATGCGGGAGTGATCGCCGCACTCAGCGACCGGCTGGCGGATGCTCTGGAACCGGTCTACGGCTTCGGGTCGCTGCACCGGTTCAAGCAGAAGTTCCATCCGCGCTACGAGACCATGTATCTCCTGTTCCGCGACGAGAGCGACCTCACCCGCATCGGCGGCGCACTCACGCGGGCGTTCCTGCCGGATGCCACGCTGCGGCAGTTTGCCGGGGCCGGACTCGAACTCGTCCGCGGCGGTGGGAAGGACTGACTATTACGTTTTCCGGATAACACAACGCTATGCGGATTTCCGGATAACACCCGCCCCGCACCCGGCGGCCGCGGCGTGAGTACGATCGGTGTCGTGCTCGATGAAGACCGCCTCCGCTCCATGGCCGACGAACTCACCACCGTGCACGGCGTGCGGGCGGTCGCACTCGGAGGCAGCCGGGCTCGGGGCACGCACCGCCCGGACTCCGACATCGATCTGGGTCTCTACGTCGACGCGGACGTCGACCGCGCGGGCCTGGGGCGTGTGGCGAGCAGCTGGACGGGTGCGCCCGTCGAGATCGCCGAACGGGGCGGCTGGGGACCATGGGTCGACGGCGGCGCCTGGCTCATCGTCGACGGTGTGCCGGTCGACCTCATCCTCCGCGACGTGGAACGGGTGGCCGCGCAGTGCGCTCGCGCCGCGAGAGGCGAGTTCGCCTTCCACACCCAGCCGGGGCATCCGCTCGGCTTCCTCGACGTCGCCTACGCCGGCGAAGTCGCGACGAGTGTGCCGCTGCGGGATCCGGACGGGATCCTGGTCGGGCTGGCTCGCAGCGTGACCCCCTACCCGGAGGCTCTGCGGGACGCGTTCCTCGCGAACCTCTGGCAGGTCGACTTCCTGCTGAACGCCGCCCTGAAGGGGGCGAAGTCCGGTGACGTCGCCTACGTGTCGCTGTGCGGAACCACGACGACGATGCTCACCGCGCATGCGTGGCACGCCTCGGCCGGCAACTGGGTCACGAACGAGAAGGGCCTCGTGACGAACGTCGCGCGCCTGCGGATCGACACCGGCGGGTTCAGCGCGGCGGCCGCCGAGGCGCTCGGCAACCTCGGGGCCTCCCCTGGGGAGCTGCTTGCATCGATCGCGCGACTGCGCGGGCTCCCCCGCCCCGGCACCCCGGAGAACGCACCGGAGTCCGACTGACGAGGGTCGCGCGCCAGTCGAACTCGTCGGCGAGGTTGCTCCCCTCAACCCACCGCATCCGCCAGCTCGAGCGGTGCCTCACCTGAGGCATCGCCGACCGGGCGCTTGGCGGTGTTCGCGATGTGCGCGCGGCTGACGACGATCACCGCGACGACCATGATCGCGACACCCAGCCAGTACGGCGCGGCGGGGCTGACCAGGGCGTAGAGCGCGCCCGCGATGAGCGGCGCGGCCGTGCCCATGGCCGCGTTCAGCGACTGCGTCGCTCCGCCGAGCCAGCCCTGCTCGTCGTCGCCGACGGCGTTCGACATGGCACCGTCCATCGCGGCCTGCGAGGCACCCTGGCCGGCGGCGAGCATGAGCGCGCCGACGATGAACACCCACGGCTGAGCGAAGATCGAGGCCACGATGGCGAGGGCCGCGAGGCCGATCATCTGCGCGATGATGCCGCTCACGATCACACCGCGCTCCCCGATGCGCGGGAGCAGGATGCCGAGCAGCACACCCTGGATGAGGATGTCGATGATGCCGACCGCGGCGGTCAGGAGTCCGATCTGCGTCGGTCCCCACTGGATCGAGTCGAGTGCCAGCACGCTGAAGTTGTTCACGAAGAAGCCGAACGGCAGGGCGAGCAGGCCGAAGCCGATCATGAGCCCACGCAGCTCCTTGCGGCCGAACGCCTCCTTGAAGACCGCGAACGGCTGCACGTCACGGAGCTTGATCGTGGCGATGCGGTTGCCCGGCTTCAGGCTCTCGGGAAGCAGGAAGATGCTGAGGATCGCGATGGTGAGGGCGACCGCGGCGGTAAGGAAGACCGGGAGCTGGAGGCTCACGGTGGCGAGGAGACCGCCGATCGCCGGGCCGATCATGGTGCCGATGCCGGACAACGCACCGAGCAGACCGAAGCGCTTGGCGCGCTGCTCGGGTGGGGTGATGTCGGCGAGGTACGCGAAGAGGGCAGGGAGGTCGCCGGCCGTCAGGCCCTGGATGACCCGGGCCAGGACGAGGACCCAGATCGCGCCGCCGATGCCGAACAGCGCCATCGAGAACGCGGCCCCGAACGCGGCGACGATGATGACGGGTCGACGGCCGAACCGGTCGGAGAGGCGACCGAGGAACGGCGCGGCCAGGAAGGCGCAGAGTCCGTTGACCGCCTCGAGCACGCCCACCCAGATGGCGAGGTCACTCTCGTGGGAGACGTATTGGAGCACGACGAAGGGAAGGACGGGGAGGACGACCGTCATCCCGATGACGGTGAGCATCGTCAGCACGATGAGCATGATCCAGGCGCGCTTCTGTTCCCGGCGCGTGAGGGTGTTGGGTGAAGTCATACCAAAAGTGTAGCGATACCAGTTTTGGTGTCAAGCCAGTTTTGTGGTCGGTTCACGATAGGGTGAGGACCATGACGACCCCAGAGCCCCTCGGGCGCCGCGAACGGAAGAAGGCCGCGACCCGCAAGGCGATCTCCGACGTCGCGACGATGATGTTCCTCGAGCGCGGCTTCGACAACGTGAGCATCCGCGAGGTCGCCGACGCCGCCGACGTCTCCCCGACCACCGTCTTCGCGCACTTCCCCCAGAAGGAGGCCCTCGTCTTCGACGAGGACGACGAGCAGCGCGACCGCCTCGTCTCCACCGTCCGAGACCGGCCGACGGGGACCACGATCAACCGCGCGATCCACGAGTTCTATACGGCCGAACTCCGCGCGAACGTCGACGAGCACGGCAACGACGTCACCCGCGTTTTCCTGCGCTTCCTCAACGAGACACCGGCACTGCGCGACTACGCGGCGAAGATGTGGCTCCGGCACGAAGACGCCCTCGCCGATGCCATCGCCGACGAGCTCGGTCTCGCCGAGCCGGTCGCAGAGATCCGCGTGTACGCCCGGTTCGTGCTGCAGATGCAGCTGCTCGTCAACGACAGCGACGACCCCCTCGGCACCCTGGACGCGGGATTCCGGCTGCTCGACAGCGGCTGGGCACCGATCGAAGCCACGATCGCCGAATCCCGAGCTTGATCGCCCTCAGATGCGACGAGGTTGATCAAGGCATCGCAGCGACCGAGGTCGAGGCGTAGTCCGGGAGCTCGATCGCTTCGGACTTGTCGAGCATTCGCGCGACGATCTGACGCATCGGCCAGTGGTGCATGAGTCGCGCGGAGAGCACCCGCATCCAGAGCATGAATCGACTGCGCGGAAGGAAGCCGTCGACGCCACCGGGTGCCAGCGTGTGGGCCGTCGCGACGTAGGGCCGCATGATCTCCTCGTAACGGGCGAACGCCGCGGCATGATCTCCCGCGGCACGTCCGAGCTCACCCGCCAGTACGTACGCGCCGACGAGAGCGAGACTCGTGCCCATCCCCGTGAGGGGCGACCCGCAATAGCCGGCATCCCCGAGCAGGGCGACGCGCCCTCGGGTCCAGCTGTCCATGCGCACCTGGCTGACGGTGTCGAGATGGAAGTCGGCATCGGCATCCGCCGCCGCGAGCAGTTCTCCGGCCCGCCAGCCCATCCCCGCGAAGACCTCGCGCAGGAGCCGCTTCTGACTGGCGACGTCGCGCCGATCCACGTCCGCGCCGGTGGCGGCGAACGCCAGCATCGCCTTCGCCGAACCGGCGCGCTCGGGCCTCAACGCGAGCATCCTCCCCGGCTCGCTGTACATGTCGAACCAGTCATCGAGCGGACCGGCGTCCGGCACGGTGCAGTAGCCGAGGTACGCGCCGAGGTGCACGACGTAGTCGGCCTCCGGACCGAAGGCGAGCGCCCGCACACCGGAGTGGATGCCGTCGGCACCGACGACGACGTCGAAGGTGCGGACCAGACCACTGCGAAAAGTGACCTCGACGCCATCCGGACCCTCCACCATCGACTCGATCCGGTCGCCGTAGATGACCTCGGTGTGCTCGTCGATGAGATCGAGGAGGATCTCCGTCAGGTCGCCCTTCATGATCTCGATCTCGGTCACGGGACTGCCGTCGCCGACGAAGAGATCGGCAGGCATCGTGGCGAGCTCGCGGCCCGCGCTGTCGATGTAGCGCAGCCCCTTCTCGTGCACGATGCGCTCGCGCACGCGGGGCATGATGCCCATCCGCTCGGCGACGACCTCGCCGAGTCCGCGGAGATCGACGGCCTGCCCGCCGAGGCGGACGTCGGGCGCCTGCTCGACGATCGTCGAGCGGATGCCCTGCCTGTGGAGCCAGTGTGCGAGGGCGGGTCCTGCAATGCCGGCGCCGGAGATGAGTACGCTGTATTCGTTCATGAGAAGCACGGTAATACAGCGGATATACGCTGTACAAGTGTTCTAGTTAGAAGGGTGGTGTACTAGTACGGTGCGAGCAACTTCACAGACCATCGCGGCAGAGATCGCCGAGCGGATCGAGTCCGGAGACCTCAGCCCGGGAGACCGGGTGCCGTCGGCGCGCGGGATCACCCGCGACTGGGGCGTCGCGATCGCCACCGCGACCAAGGCCCTTGCGCACCTGCAGCAGCAGGGCCTGATCGTCTCGACACCGGGCATCGGCAGCGTCGTCGCCTCCCCCACGACGACGCCCACCCCCTCGCTGACGACCGCGACCGTTGTCGCGACCGCGATCGCGATGGCGGACGCCGAAGGCATCGAGGCGATCTCGATGCGGCGGATAGCCGCCGAGCTCGGCACCGCCACCATGTCCCTCTACCGGCACGTCGAGAGCAAAGACGGCCTGATCCTGCTCATGATCGACGCGGTGCTCGGGGAGGAGTCGTTCCCCGAGCCGTCAGCGGACTGGCGCGCCGATCTGGAGGTGTCGGCGCGACTGCAGTGGGCGAGCTTCCAACGGCATCCCTGGCTCGCGGGGGTGATGTCGATCTCGCGGCCGCAGCTCGTCCCCAACGGTTTCCGCTACACCGAGTGGTGCCTGCGGGCCCTGGCCCCACTCGGGCTGAGCATGGAGACGATGATGTACATCAGCGTCATCGTCTTCAGCCACGTCAAGTCCCTGGCGACCGACATCGCCTTCGAGGCCGAGCAGCGTCAGGACACGGGCCTCACGGCAGACGAGTACATGACCACCCGATCCACCGACATCGCCGAGATGGTGTCGCCGACCGACCTCCCCCTGCTCGCCTCCCTGGTGCGATCGGACGACTTCGATCTCGACCTGGATGCGCTGTTCGAGTTCGGGCTGCAGCGGCTGCTCGACGGCATCGAGAGCTGGCTCCCGCGCTGACTCAGTCGTCGCGAGGTCGGCGGCGCAGACTCTTGACGTCGGTACGTCGCTGCTTGGCCTTGAGGCGACGCTCCTTCGACCCGCGACTCGGCTTGGTCGCACGACGCGGGGGTGCCGGCGGCCTCAGCGCCTCGGCGACCAGCGCGACGAGTCGATCCCGCGCGGCATCGCGGTTGCGCAACTGCGCGCGATGCTCGGAGGCCGCGATCGTCAGCACCCCGTCGACCAGGCGTCCGCTCAGCCGATCGAGCAGCCGCTCGCGCTGATGCGGCGTGAGCGCGGCGGAGTTCGCCGCGTCCCACACGAGTTCCGCACGCGAGTCGGCGGTGTTCACGCCCTGCCCTCCCGGGCCCGACGACCGCGAGAAGCGCCACGACAGCTCGACCTCGGGGATCGTGAGACCCGACGAGACCCGCAGACCGGGGCGATGGGCGGAAGGCATGTCTCCATCATCGGGCCTCCCGAAGCCGCCCGCTGCAGTCCGGCTAGCATTGCGGGGTACGACGAGCCGCGCAGCATCCACTCCACGGCAGCGCACGCGGCCCTCACGCGGAGCACGATGAACTCATTCCGGCAGGACGACTGGGCGGCGAGCCCCTCGTTCCCGTCGACGGTGGCCGAGCCGTACTTGATGGGCACGGGTGTCGTCACGGGGGAGGACACCGGCGCTCGTCCGCTCTCCCCTCCGCACAGCCACGCCGATCCGATGCTCGCCTGGTGCTACCGCGGCACGGTCTGGGTGCACCTGCAGGACGCACGGTGGCGCCTGGCCCCAGGGCAGGGCGTGTGGATCCCGGCGAACACCCCGCACACCGCCCACCACGAGCCCGACTCGATCGGCTGCTACACCTACATCCCGGATACGGCCCTGCTCGCTCCGGTCGACCAGATCACCCGGGTCCTGGTGCCGCGGGCGGTGCAGGAGATGCTGCTCCACCTCGGCATCAACGACATGCCCACCGACCTGCGCGTGCGCATCCAGTCGGTGCTGATCGAGATGCTGCAGCAGCCGCTGCCCGAGGCCGCGAGCGAGTGGGGCGAGGTGCCGATGCCCACCGACGAACGGGTCGCCCCGCTGGTGCAGGCGGTACTCGCCGACCCCGGCGATCCACGAGGGGCCGTCGAGCTCTTCCTCGCGCACGGACTCCACGAGCGCACGGTCCTGCGCATCTTCCAGAACGACGTCGGCATGAGCTTCGGCCGCTGGCGCACGGGAGTGCGGATGACTCTGGGGGCACGCCTGATCGTGGACGGCACACCCATCGGCGCCGCCGCGCACCGCTGCGGCTACGCGACGACGAGCGCATTCTCCGCCGCCTTCAAGGAGCGGTTCGGGATCACTCCCCGCCAGCACGTCGCGCGCGTGCAGGCCGACACCGCCCATCAGCTGTACTGGCGCTGACCGCTCGCGGTTGTTCCGACCGCCATTGTCGGTTCCGCGACACAAGTCGTCGCTCCCGCGACACTGAGCAAGCCATCCGCGTTCTAACATCGTTCTGTTAGGGCATGCTTACCTAACTTCTCGCCGCGTCGACGCGGCACACCCCTCCCCCCCCTTCCCGAAGGAGAACCATGTCGCACGCTTCTGCGCGCCCGAAGATCCGCCGAGGCTCGGCCCTCGTCGCCGCGGCCGTCGCCGCCGCGCTCACCCTGGCAGGGTGCACGGCATCCGGTGAAACCGCCGGATCCGCACCCACGTCGGCCGCTGTCGACGGGGTGGTCATCGAGCACGGCCACGGGAAGACCGTGATCCCCGAGAAGCCGCAGCGCGTGGTCGCCCTCGGCTGGATGACGCCCGACATCGTCGCGGCCCTCGGCACCAACCCGGTCGGCATCGAAGAAGTCTGGGGCGCCGACGAGAGCGGCTACCAGCCCTGGTTCGAGGACTACGTCACCGAGGAATACGGCGAGACCCCCGAGATCATCCCCTTCGTCGAGGACGGCCCGAACTACGAGGCCATCAAGGAACTCAAGCCCGACCTGATCCTGAGCCTCTACTCGGGCGTCACCGACATCGAGTACGAGCGCCTGAGCGAGATCGCTCCGACGGTGCCGTACATCGAGGGTCCGTGGAACCCGGGCACCTGGGAGGGCATGACCCGCACGGTCGGCAAGGCCCTGTCGGAGGACGCGAAGGCCGAGGAGCTGATCGCCGAGACCGAGGAGCAGATCACCACCCTCTCCGGCGAGCACCCCGAGTTCCAGGACAAGACCTTCGTCTGGGGTCTGACCCTGAACGAGGGCGGTACCGACCTCGGCGTCTACCTCGAGTACGACCCGCGCGTGCGCATCACCGAGGCGCTGGGCTTCACCTCCACCTCGGCGATGGACAGCTTCCTCGCGAGCGCCGAGGGCGACAACTGGTACACCGGCGTCAGCCTCGAGAACCTCTACGACGTGCAGGCCGACCTGTTCGCAGCCTGGGGCGGCAGCGCGGATGAGGGGAAGTACACGGTCGAGAACAAGGTCGTCTCCCGCTGGGAGCCGATCGCCGACGGGTCGTACGTGATCTACGCGAACGACGCCGAGGCCTCCGCGATCAGCGCACCGACCGTGCTGTCGCTGAAGTACATCCTCCCGAAGTACGTCGACGACCTCGCAGCCGCACTGCAGGGCGAGCCGACCATCGACGGGAAGTGACCCGCGAGATGTCCCTGGCGACGCAAGACGACACGGACGTCTCGAACACAGGTGCGGGGAGTCGCAGCGACGACTCCCCGCACCGCAACGGGACGCTGGTGCTGGGACTCATCGTCTCCACCGTGGTGCTGGTGGTCGCCGCCATCGCCTCGCTCGCGATCGGCAGCCGCGCGATCGACCCCCTCACCGTGCTGCAGTCCCTCTTCTCCTACGACGACGAGAACCCGCTGCACCTGATGGTCATGGAGCTGCGGGTGCCGCGCACGCTGCTCGGCATCGTCGTCGGTGCCGCCCTCGCCGTGTGCGGCGGACTCATCCAGGCCTTCACCCGCAACCCGCTGGCCGACCCCGGCATCCTCGGAGTCAACGCCGGCGCCTCCTTCGCCGTCACCTTCGCGGTCGGCGTGCTCGGCCTGACGGCACCCGGCGCCTACGTGCCGTTCGCCCTCGCCGGCGCCTTCGTCCTGACCGTGCTCGTCTACGTCCTCGGCTCATTCGGGGCGTCGGGTGCGACCCCCATGAAACTCACGCTCGCCGGGGTCGCCCTGGGTGCGGCCTTCACCGGATTCACCACCGCGATCGTGCTGCGCGACCTCGGCACCCTCCAGGTCATGCGGTTCTGGGGTGTCGGCTCGATCGGCGGACGCACCCTCGACCAGCTCGCGTGGGCGGCACCACTGATCGCGATCGGTCTGCTGATCGGTCTGCTGTGCGCGCGCTCGCTGAACGCCCTCGCCCTGGGCGATGACCTCGCGCAGGCGCTCGGCGCACGCGTGCGCGTGACGCGGATCCTCGTCATCATCGCCGTCACCCTGCTGGCAGGAACCAGCGTCGCCGCTGCCGGCCCCATCGCCTTCGTCGGGCTCATGATCCCGCACATCGTCCGCTGGTTCACCGGACCCGATCAGCGCTGGGTGCTGACCTACTCGATGGTCATCGGCCCGGCGTTCCTGCTGTTCGCCGACATCCTCGGCCGCATCGTGCTCCCGAACGGGGAGATGCGCGTCGGGATCGTGACCGCTCTGCTCGGCGCCCCGATCCTGATCATCCTCGTGCGCCGGAAGCGGGTGAGCGGACTGTGAGCATCGACCAGAAGCCCGTCGCCCTGCCCGCCATCGACTCTTCGCACACCGAGTTCGCCCCGGTCGATCACGGGCGTCGCCTGATTCGGATCGAGACCCGGCGCATCGCCGCCCTCATCCCGGTGCGCTCCGTCATCGTCAGCGTCGTGCTCATCATCGTCATCGTCGGAACCGGCCTGGCCTCGATGACCATCGGCGCCTACGAGATCGACTTCCCCGCGGGCCTGCGCGCCATCGTCGATCCGGCATCCGACCCCGACATCCGCCAGGTGGTCTTCGAGTGGCGTCTGCCGCGCGTGCTCTTCGCGGTGCTGTGCGGAGCAGCGCTGGCCCTCGCCGGCGGGATCTTCCAGTCCCTCACCCGCAACCCGCTCGGCTCCCCCGACATCATCGGGTTTGGCATCGGGGCCCAGTTCGGCGTCACGCTCGTGATGATCGTGCTCGAGCTGAACACCTACATGTTCAAGGCGGCCGGAGCCCTCGTCGGCGGCCTGCTCACCGCGCTGCTCGTCTACGCGCTGGCCAACAAGAACACGATGTCGTCGTTCCGCCTGATCATCGTCGGCATCGGCGTCTCGGCCGGACTCGGGTCGCTCACCTCGTGGATCCTCATCTCGGTCAGCGTCGAGAAGGCGATGATGGCCGCGACCTGGGGCGCGGGCTCGCTCGCCTCGCTCGGCTTCGACCAGCTGATCCCCGCGACGATCGTGTTCGCGATCGTCACCGTGCTCTCCCTCCCCCTCGCCCGCACGCTGCCGGTGCTGGAGATGGGCGACGACGCAGCCACCGCGCTCGGCATCAGCCCCGGGCGCACCCGCCTCGCGGCCATGGTCTTCGGCGTGGCCCTGGTCGCCCTCGTCACCGCCGCCGCCGGCCCCATCTCGTTCATCGCCCTCGCGGCCCCCCAGATCTCGCAGCGACTCACCCGATCGAACACCCCGATGGGCACGGTGCCCGTGATGCTGACCGGCGCCGCGCTCGTCGTGGTGTCGGATGCCGTCGCCCAGCTCGTCGCCGTACCGGTCGGCGTGGTGACGGTCTCGGTCGGCGGCATCTACCTCGCCTGGCTGCTGGCCGCCCAGTACGCGCGCCGCACCTGAAAGGAACACCCATGACCGCTTCGCTGCTGGCCCGCGACATCACGCTGGGCTACGGAGAGACCCCCATCATCTCCGACCTGTCACTCGAGGTCCCCGACGGCTCGTTCACGATCATCATCGGACCGAACGCGTGCGGCAAGTCGACCCTGCTGCGCGGATTCGCCCGCCTGCTGCGCCCGACCACCGGAGCGGTGCTCCTCGACGGCGATGAGCTGCGCTCACTCAAGCCGAAGGAGGCCGCCCGCAAGCTGGGGCTGCTGCCGCAGTCGTCCATCGCCCCCGACGGCATCACGGTCGCCGACCTCGTGGGCCGCGGGCGGTTCCCCCACCAGAGCGCCATGCGCACGTGGAGCAGCGCCGACGAGCGCGCGGTGTCCGAGGCCATGGCGGCGACCGGGGTCACCGACCTGTCGCGACGCCTGGTCGACGAGCTCTCGGGCGGGCAGCGTCAGCGGGTCTGGGTGGCGATGGCCCTCGCCCAGCAGACCCAGCACCTGCTGCTCGACGAGCCGACGACGTTCCTCGACATCGCGCACCAGATCGACCTGATGGAGCTCTTCGCCGACCTGCACCGCGACGGCACCACGCTCGTCGCCGTGCTGCACGACCTCAACCACGCCGCCCGCTATGCGACGCACCTCGTGGCGATGCGCGACGGGGCGATCGTGGCACAGGGCGACCCGCGGGAGATCATCACCGCCGAGCTCGTCCAGGCCGTGTACGACCTGCCCTGCAAGGTCATCACGGACCCGGTGTCGGGAACGCCGCTGGTGCTGCCGCTCGGACGGCGGACGCCGTGACGTCCACTCCGCGAAGGCTGTTCGGGATCGCGCTGAAGTCCGAGGGACGCGGCATCGCCCTCGCCGGGGCCACCGCGCTGCTCATCGTGCATTCCCTCGCCGAAGCCACGATCCCCGTCCTCATCGGAGCGACGATCGACCGCGCCGTGCTGCCCGCCGACCCCGCAGCCCTCGCGCTCTGGCTCGGCGTGCTGGTCGGCACGTTCCTCGTGCTGACCGCGAGCTATCAGGCGGCCTCGCGGCTCATGGTCTCGATCTACGGGTACGGCGAGCAGGCGCTGCGCCACCTCACCCTCTCCCGCATGCTGCGCCCCCGGCTCTCCCGCCGCGCTGTCACTCCGGGCGAAGCGCTCACGTTCGTCACCTCCGACACGTACCGCGTGGCCGGAGTCGCCTGGTCGGTCGCGCAACAGTTCTCGACGATCGCCGCGATCATCGGCGCAGGACTCGCGATGCTGGTGATCTCCCCCGTCGCGACGATCGTGGTGTTCGGCTCGACGATCGCGATGATGTTCGTGATGCAGGTCGTCTCCCGTCCGTTGGAGCGTCGCGGCTTCGCCGAGCAGCATGCCGCGACCGAGGCCGGGGCCGTCGCGGCCGACTTCATGGGCGGCTTCCGGGTGCTCGTGGGAATCGGTGCGCGCGAGGAGGCTGTGCGGCGGTACATCGCCGCCAGCGACACCTCCCGCCGGGCCGCGACAGCTGCCGGCCGGTCCCTCGCCGCCTACGAAGCGGTGAGCGGCACCCTGGCCGCGGTCGCGACGACCGCCCTCGCCGGCATGTCTGCCTGGTTCGCGGCGGAGGGCCGCATCAGCATCGGCGAGTTGGTGACCGTGCTCGGACTCGCCCAGTTCATCAGCGGATACCTCGCCTACGCCGGCTCGTTCCCCTCGAACTGGATCCACAAGCTCGCCTCGGCCAAGCGCCTCGCCGAGGTGATCGACGCCGAGGATCTGCTCGATGCGCCCGCCGCGTCTTCTCCGGCAGAACCGGCCGGCGATGTCGTGCTGGCTTTCCGCGCCGGCTCGGGATCCCCGCTCGTGGAGGTGCGCGAGCGCGAGGTGCTCGGCATCCGTCCCGCCGACAGCGACGCGGCCCGCGCGCTCTCCCGCCTGCTCGGGCTGCGCTCGCGCGCCGAGCCCGGGCTGGTGTCGGTCGCCGTCGACGGCGGACTCCGTGATCTGACCACCCTCGACCCCGTCGAGTACCGCCGCCGGGTCGTCGCCCCGCCCCACGGGCAGACGATCGTGAGCGGGTCTCTGCGCGAGGCCGTGCGAGGCCACGGGACAGACGAGCCCGCGCATCCGCCGTTCATCGAGATGGCCGCACTGCACGACACCGTGGTGCAGGTCGGCGGCTGGGAATCGCAGGTCGGCGAAGCCGGTCGACGCCTCTCAGGCGGACAGCGCCAGCGCATCGGGATCGCCCGAGCCCTGCATGCGGAGGCCGACGTGCTGGTGCTCGACGAGCCGACCTCGGCCGTCGATGCCCTCACCGAGGCGCACATCGCCCGCGCGCTCGCGGAGCACGACGAGACCGTGATCGTGATCACCACCTCCCCGGTGCTGCTCGACGTCTGCGACCGGGTCATCGACCTCCCCTCTCCCGGATCGGATGCTCGCCATGAGTGACACGACCTCGACCACCGCTCTGCTGCCGATCGCGTCCAGCGCCCGCGTACGGGCCGTCGTCGGCGGGCTGCTGCGGCAGCATCCGGGTCGGACGGCGGCGGTCGCTGCGCTCTTCCTCGCGGCATCCGCTCTCGGGATCGTGATGCCGTCATGCCTCGGCCGGATCGTGGATGCCGTCTCGTCGGATGCGGGCTTCGCGACCATCTCCGGGTGGGTCGCCGGAGCGGGCCTCGGTGCGATCGGCGCGGCCGTGATGATGCTGTGGGCCGTACGAGTGCTCACCGGTCTGGTGCAGGACATGCTCGCCACCCTGCGCGAAGACGTGTTCGCCTCGGCGATGCGGCTGCCGGTCAGCGAGGTCGACGATGGCGAGAGCGCCGACCTGCTCTCCCGCGTCACCGGAGACGTGGATGCCGTGGCCGAGGCCGGCGGCAACGTCGCACCGACCCTCCTGTCGGCGGGCTTCGCGATCGGGGTCTCGGTGGTCGCACTGACCGCCCTCGACCCGTGGCTCGCCCTCGCCGGAATCGCCTCGGCACCCCTCTATGTGCTCGGCACCCGCGCGTTCCTGCGGCGGTCACGCGTGGTGTTCCGCGAAGTACGGGTGCGCGAGGCCGCGCGCAGTCAGGCCGTGCTCGACGCAGTCGAGGGCATCGAGACGCTCACCGCGTTCAACGAGCAGGAGCCCGCGCTCGAGCGGGTCCGTGAGCGCGCCGAAGCATCGATCCACATGCAGATCGAGGGCGTGCGGGTGACGAACCGGCTGTTCCGGTGGATCAACGGCGGCGAGCTCGTCGGGCTGGCTGCGATCCTCGGCACCGGGTTCCTCCTGCAGTCCGCAGGCGCGATCACGGTGGGAGCCGTCACCACGGCCGCGTTGCTGTTCCACCGCTTGTTCGGCCCGGTCGGGCAGCTGATCTTCGGGCTCAACGACATCCAGCGTGCGGCCATCGGGCTCGCGCGACTCGTCGGGGTCATCGACCTCGCGCCCGCCTCGGCCCCGCGGGACGAGGAGACGGATGCGGCACCACGGGCATCGGTCGGCATCGAGGTGCGGGACCTGACCTTCCACTATCCGACCACCGGTCGCGGCATCAGCGATGTGAACCTGCGGGTCGACCAGGGCACCACGGCGGCGTTGGTCGGCACCTCGGGGTCGGGCAAGAGCACGCTCGCGCGTGTGATCGCCGGGCATCATCCGCCGACCTCGGGCAGCGTGCACCTCGCGTCGAGCGCGGATGCCCCGTATTACCTGTCGCAGGAGCTGCACCACTTCCGCGGCACGATCGCCGACAACCTGCGGCTGGTCGCCCCGGAGGCGAGTGACGATGAGATCGTCGCCGCATTGCGAGCGGTCGGAGCGGAGTGGGCGGTCGAGGCGATGGTCCTCGAGCGGGACGGCGGTGCTGCATCCGAGTCCGCCGTGCCGCTCGACGAGGGACGCATCCAGCAGCTCGCGGTCGCGCGGGCGTTCCTCGCCGACCCCGACGTCGTGATCCTCGACGAGGCCACCGCCGACGTCGGTCTCCATCACCGCGAAGCCGTGGAAGACGCGATCGCGGCGCTGCGCAAGGGCCGCACCGCCGTGCTCATCGCGCACCGGCTGCAGCAGGCCGTCACCGCCGAGCAGATCGTCGTGTTCGCCGACGGCAGGCCGACGCAGCGCGGCACGCACGACGAGCTCGTCGCCGCCGAAGGGCTCTACCGCGACTCCTGGCTCGCCCAGACCCGCAGCGCTCCCCATCCGCACACCCCCACCGGCCAGACCCCCACCGGCCAGATCCCCACCACAGAGACGGAGACTCCGTGAGCATCCACCGCGGCATCGTCAGCAGCACCACCACCCTCACTCCGACCCTGGTCCGCGTCACACTCGGCGGTGACGGCATCACCGACTTCCTCAGCACCGGCATCGGCGACGAGTACGTGCGGGTGTTCTTCCCGCACGGCGAGGACCCGAAAGACGTCTCGCTTCCCGTGCCCGCGGGCGACTGGTGGGAGACGCCAGAGGGCGCGCCGGAAGCCCCGATGCGCACGTACACGATCAGCGGTGTGCGCCCGGATGCCGGCGAGCTCGACATCGACTTCGTGATCCACGAGGCGGGTGTCGCGGGGCCGTGGGCCGCGCGCGCGGAGCCGGGGCACGTGCTCGGGCTGAACTCACCGACCGGCCTGTACTCGCCGCCGGAAGACATCACATGGCAGGTGCTCGTCGCCGACCTCACCGGGCTTCCCGCCGTGGCGCGCATCATCGCCGAGGTGCCGTCGGGCGTGCGCACCCGGGTCGTGCTCGAGGTGCCGAGCGAGGCGGACCGTGTGCCGCTCGAGGTCGGCCCCGACGTCGAGGTCACCTGGGTGGTCGGCGGCAACGGCCACGGCCCCAGCGCGCTCGGCCCGCTCGTGCGCGGCATCGTCGACGACCGGCTCCCGCTCGACGAGGGGTACGTGTGGGTGGCCGGCGAGACCGTGGCGCTGCGCGACGTGCGCAAGTACCTGCGCAAGGAGCTCAGCCTGCCCGCGACCCGCTTCAAGGTCGTCGGCTACTGGACCCCCGTCGCCGCCTGGGACGAGAAGTTCGCCGCGCTCCCCGACTCGGTGCAGAAGGAGTTGGACGCGATCTGGGCCGATGCCGAGGGCGATGAGCCCGAAGACGTGCAGGTGCGCTTCGAGGAGCGGCTGGATCAGTTGGGGTTGTGAGGGGCCGAGGTCGACGCCCCCTAAGAGCCTCGTCGGTCGACATCGACGCACTCGACTGGCAGGGTGAAGTGATGCGAGGCAACGGAACCAGCACCGGCATCCACTGGGGACTGCTCGCCTTCGGCGCCCTCTTCGGGCTGACCTGCGCGGTGCTGATCCTCACGGAGGTGCTGAGCCCGACCCTATGGTTCACCGTCGTCGCGATGGCCTGCGTGGTGCTGTCCCAGGCGCTCACGATCCGTTCGAAGCGACGGAACCGCTGACGGTGCCGCCCGACGGCGGACCTGAAGTGGACGCGACGGCGGGAGTCGAACCCGCAACGCCATCAGGTATGAGCTGAGGCCCGGGACCGCCCGGATCGCCGCGATGGGAATGACGTTACCCGGCCGTGATCTGACCCGCCAGGACCGTTGCCTGGGATAACCCTATGAGTCTGAGGATGACGGATGCCGGTCACGCGGCGTCATCGGGCTCCGGGGCGTCGAGGGCGCGCAGCAGCCGAGCGACGGCCTCGCGCAACTCGCTCCGGTACGGTTCGGCGAGCGCCACCGCGTACTCGACACCCTCGGGGATCCAGAGCAGTGCATACATGGCCTCGCGCCAGTCCGAGCCTCCGAACGGCCACCGCGTGTGGTCGTCGCCCACCGCCGTCGCTCCCTGCGACCAGGGGCCGAAGCGATCCTGCATCTCGGCGAGCGGCAGCTCCATCACGGCCGCTGCCTCGACCTTCTGCGGCGACCACGACGAGGCGATCAGCACGCGTTCCTCGATCTCCTCCTCGGTGATGTCGCGGCGGGCGAACAGCACGCGCGCGTGCTCCACCGCGGCGATGCGGTCGACGCGGAACGTGCGCCAGTCCTCGCGGTCGAGGTCCCAGCAGAGCAGGAACCACTTGCGCCCGGCCGGCGCCAGGGCATGGGGCTCGACCCGGCGCACGCTTTCGCGCCCCTTGCCGTCCACATACCGCAGCCGCAGCCGCTCGGTGTCGCGGGTGGCGAGTGCGATCTCCCCCAGCACCTCGGGCGAGACGACCGGGCCGTCGCCGATGCGCGGCGCCTGCACCGACGCGGCGAGCGCGTTCACCCTCTGACGCAGCGCCGACGGCAGCACCTGCTCGAGTTTCGCGAGTGCCGTGAGCGTGACCTCGGGACCGCCGACGAGCTGCTGCGTGGCGGCGACCCGCAGACCGATCGCCATCGTGACCGCCTCGTCGTCGTTGAGCAGCAACGGCGGCACGGCACTCCCCGCCTCCAGCCGATAGCCACCGGCGATGCCCGGCGTCGATTCCACCCGGTACCCGAGCTCGCGCAGGCGATCGACATCACGGCGCACGGTGCGCTCGGTCACGCCCAGCCGGGTGGCGAGCTCGGTCCCCGGCCAGTGCCGGTGCGTCTGCAGCAGGTTGAGCAGAGCCAGTGCACGCGAGGTGGTGTCGGTCATGCGTCTCAGAGTGCCAGATCATGCGGACAGGATCTGTCCGCATGCCTTCGTACGCTCTCCCCATGAACGAATCCCTCATCGAGACCGAAGGCCTGACCAAGGTCTTCACCGTCAAGAAGACGCCGGTGCATGCCGTGACCGACGTCTCCTTCACCGCCGTGCGCGGCGAACTCGTCGCCTTCCTCGGACCGAACGGCGCCGGCAAGTCGACCACGCTGCGGATGCTGACCACCCTCATCCCGCCCACCTCGGGGAGCGCACGCGTGGTGGGGCACGACATCCGCACCGACGCCGCCGGGGTCCGCGCCCGCATCGGCTACGTCGGCCAGCTCACCAGCGGAAGCTTCTCGCAACGGGTGCGCGACGAGCTGCTGAGCCAGGGTGCCTTCTACGGGATGACGCGGAGGACAGCGCGAAGCGCGCAGACGAACTGATCGAGTCGCTCGACCTCACCTCCTTCGCGACGCGGACCGTGCAGCAGTTGAGCGGCGGGCAGAAGCGCCGACTCGACATCGCGCTCGGGCTCATGCACGCACCGCCGCTGATCTTCCTCGACGAGCCCTCCACCGGACTCGACCCGCAGAGCCGGGCGAACCTGTGGGAGCACATCCTCGACCTGCGCACGCAGCACGGCACCACGGTCTTCCTCACCACGCACTACCTGGAAGAGGCCGACCGCTACGCCGAGCGCGTGATGGTCATGGACAAGGGCCGCATCATCGCCGACGACGACGCCGCCTCCCTCAAGGCGACGCTGGCCGGCGACGTGCTCACCTTCGGGTTCGCGGATGCTGCCGAAGCGGCGAGCGCCCGCGCCGTGGTCGCCCGCCTCAGCTCCGCCGAGGTCACGGTCGAGGGCGAGTCCATCTCGCTCGCGGTGCAGGACGGCGACCGGCTGCTGCCGGTGATCGTGCGCGAGCTCGACGCCGCCGGCATCCTCGTCCGCCGCGCGACCGGCGTCCCGCCCACGCTCGACGACGTGTTCCTGGCACTCACCGGACGCACCCTGCGCGACGCCGGCGAAGGAGCGGATGCCGCCGGCGACGCATCCGATTCCGCCGACACCAGCACGACCTCCGCGAACAGCACGACCGCTGCGAACAGCACGACAGGAGTCCTCTCATGACCACCACCGACACGCTCGTGCGCCCGAACCTCGCGCGCGACACCCGCAACGTGCTGACGCGCGAGCTCAAGCCCGTGGTCCGCGATCCGTTCACCCTGATCTTCAGCCTGCTGCAGCCGCTCGTCTTCCTCGGGCTGTTCGCTCCACTGCTGATCGGCGACTCGGGGCAGCCGGCCGGCGAGACCCTGGCCTGGTTCGTGCCCGGCGTGCTCGTGATGATCGTGCTGTTCGGCACCGGTGCCACCGGGTCGAACCTGCAGTACGAGATGATGACCGGCTCGCACGAGCGCACCCTGGTCGCCCCGCTCGCCCGCTCCTCGCTGCTGGTCGGGCGTGCTCTCAAGGAGATCGCACCGATCGTGGTGCAGGCGCTCGTGATTGTGCTGATCGCCTGGCCGTTCGGCTTCGCCGCCGACATCCCCGGGCTGCTCATCGGACTCGCACTGCTGGCCGTGTTCGGGGTGGGACTCGGCTCGCTGTCGTACTCGCTGGCGCTGGCGACGAAGGACCGGGAGTGGCTGTTCTGGGGCGTGCAGCAGTCGCTGATCTTCCCGCTGCTGATCCTGTCCGGGATGCTGTTGCCGCTCGACGATGCTCCGGAATGGATGCGCGCCGTGGCGTCGGTCAATCCGGTCAACTGGGTCGTGCAGGCCGAACGGGCGCTGTTCGCCGGAGACCTCGGCGACGTGACTGTCCTGTGGGGGTGGGTCTCGGCTCTCGCGGTCGCGGTGGTCGGGCTGATCGTCGGGGTGCGCGCCATCCGCCGCAGCAACTGACCAGACCCGACGGTGCGCCGCTGCCTGCGAAATCGCAGACGAAGCGGCGCACCGTCGACCCCGAGGGTTCAGTCGTTCGTGACCACGAGCTTGCCCCGGCTCACCCCCGCGGCGAGGTCAGCGAGGGCCTCCGGCAGACGGTCGAACGGGTACGTCTTCGCGACGACGGGGCGGATCGCGCCGCTGTCGACGAGCGCCGTGATCTCGCGCAGCTGGTCGCCATCCGCACGCATGAAGAGGAACTCGTACCGCACGCCGAGCTTCTTCGCCTGCCGTCTGATCTTGCGGCTGAGCGCCGCGACCGCCAGCCGCACGAGAGCGTTCAGCCCCTGGGTGCGGGCGAAGGCGGGGTCGGGCGGTCCCGATATCCCGACGGCCAACCCACCCGGCTTCAGCACCCGCAGCGACTTCTCGAGGTTCTCGCCACCGAGGCTGTCCAACACGAAGTCGTAGCCCGACAGCTCCTCGGCGAAGTCCTGCCGACGGTAGTCGATCACGACGTCGGCACCGAGCTCACGCACGAAGTCGGCATTCGCGGCACTGGCTGTCGTGGCGACCGTGGCCCCGAGGTGCGCCGCGAGCTGGATGGCGATGGATCCGACCCCACCGGCGCCGGCGTGGATGAGCACCTTCTGCCCCGTCGTGACCCCACCGCGCTCGACCAGCGCCTGCCAGGCCGTGAGCGCGACCAGCGGGAGCGACCCCGCCTCGGCCATCGAGAGACCGGCGGGCACGGGCGCGAGATCCTTCTCGGCGACGGCGATCCGCTCGGCGAACGTCCCGATGCGGGCGGCGTCGGGACGGGCGTACACGCGGTCGCCGGGCCGGAATCCGTCGACGAGCCGACCGACGCGGATCACCGTCCCCGCCACATCGTTGCCGAGGACCAGCGGCAGGTCGTACGGCAGGATCTGCGCGAACTCCCCCTGGCGGATCTTCTCGTCCAGCTGGTTGAGCCCCGCGGCCTCCACCCGCACGAGGACGTCTCGGTCACCGACTTCGGGTTCGGCGACCTCCCGCTCCTCGAGCGGCTGCTTGTACTTATCGACGACGAATGCACGCATGACGGCGTCTCAGGCGTTCGCCCGCAGCTGCGGGTAGACCGCTTCCAGCGGCGCGCTCAGCCCCGCCTTGACCTGCACCGAGATCTCATCCGCGAGCACTTCGTACTCGTCGCGTTCCGTCGCATCCAGCACGGCGCGGACGAGATCGGCCGGATCGGTCTTGGGGTCGGTGACGTGCTCCGCCATGGCGGTGTCGACGTACCCGACGTGCACACCTACGACGTGCACTCCCGCCGGGGCGAGCTCAAGACGGAGCGAGTTCGTCGCCGACCACAGCGCCGCCTTGGTCGCGCTGTAGATGCCGCCCACGGCGTACCAGGCGAGGGCGGAGTGGATGTCGATGATCGCCGCTCCCTGGCGTCCGGCGAGGAGCGGGGCGTAGGCCCGCGTCAGGAAGAGCGGCCCGAGGAAGTTCGTCTCCACGTTCCGGCGGATGTCCTCGTCGGAGTGGGTGAGGATCCCCGCGGTCGGCACCGAGGCGCCCGCGTTGTTGATCAGCACCGTCACGTCGGGCGCCGCGTCGACGGCGGCTCGGATCGACGCGGCATCCGTCACGTCGAGGGCGAGCGGAACGACGCGCTCGTCGTCCCAGGTGCGCGGCGTGCGGGCGCTGGCGTAGACCTTGGCGGCTCCGCGTGCGAGCGCCTGATGGACGAACTGCGTGCCAATGCCTCCGTTCGCTCCGGTGACGAGGACGACGGCTCCGTGGAGTGAAGGCATGGACTGCTCTCTTCTTTGCGACAATGATGAATAGTTGAGTGTGCGCATAAGCGACTCTCGTCATAACTGAGCGTAATCAGTTTCTATTCCCGAAGGAAGAGCATGTCGACCTCCGCCTCGAACACCCTCGGTCGTCGCGAGCGCAACAAGCAGCTGAAGCTCGAGCGGATCACGGCCGCGGCGGCAGAGCTCTTCGCCGAGCACGGCATCGACGACGTCACCACCCAGCAGATCGCCGAGCGGGCCGACGTCGGCACCGGCACCCTGTTCCTCTACGCGAAGACCAAGGGCGAGCTGCTGCTGCTCGTGCAGAACGCGCACTACGCCGTCGCCCTCGAGAAGGGCATCGCTGCGGGTACGGCGACTCCCGATGCGCGCGCGGCGATCGTCACGCTGCTGCGACCGATCGTCGAGTGCAACCGCGTCCAGGTCGAGAACGGTCGCACCTACCTGCGCGAGATGGTGTTCGCCGAGCCCTCTGACGGGCACCATGCCGAGGCGCTCCGCATCGTCGGCGAGACCGAGGACGCCGTGGCGTCGATCCTCCGCCGCGACCCGAAGACGAGCGAGGAGCGTGCCGCCGCCCTCGCCCGCATCGTGTCCGCCATCATGTTCCTCACCCTGACGGCGAGCACGAACGTCGACCTGACCGTCGACGAGCTCGTCGACGACATCGACCGTCAGATCGTCGCCCTCCTCGGAGGCTGAGACGGCCGGTCAGCGCCGGAGGGAGTCGTCGAACGGGTTCGGCTCGAGCGTGTAGTCGGTCGACGCGTCGGACCAGGTGCCTCCGCCGGACGGAGCTCGCCGCGCGCGGACCGCGGAGAGCGCGCGGGTCGCGGGAGCCCCCACAGCGAGCGCGACAGCACCCGGCACCGTGCGATCCTCGGCGCCGAGCACGCTCGCCCGATGCCACGCCTCGTGCAAGGCTCCCCCGCGAGCCGCCGGCACACGACGCGCCGGCAATGCCCCGGAACGCCGAAGAGCCACGAGCTGCTCGACCCGCTCCCACCACGTCGACTCGCCCTCGGGATGGAAGTAGTTGTCGCGGAGCCAGTCCGGATGCGGATGCCGGAACCGCCCGGCCACGACCTCGCTGCGACCGCCGAGCAGACCGCTTCCCACGAACACCGTGTTCAACAGGCTCTTGCTCACCCCGAACGAGTCCAGTGCGATCACGGGCACGCCGAGCGCGGTGGCCTCGATCGCCGCGGTCGAGCTCACCGTGACGAGACCGGCGGCCGTCTGCAGCGCGGTGCTCATCGAGTCGTACGAGAACACGAGGTTCTGCGGAAGGCGCGACGGCAGCAACCCCGCGTAGGGTTCGCGTTCGAGGTGGGTCTCCGACTCCCCCGGGCGCGACCGCAGCTTCACCACCACGCGTCGCGCGGGCTCGGCCTCGGCCGCCCGCAGCAGCATGGCCGCGATCTCGGCACGCTCGTCCTTCCCGACGGGCACGAGCGCCTGCGCGGCGAACACGATGTCGGTCGCAGGCGGACGTGCCGGAGCAGCCGGTGCCGGGCGCTCGGCGACCGCGATGCCACCGCGACCGCCGGCCGCCGCGTCGACCCGCATCCGCTCCGGGTGCAGCATCCGCTGCCGGCGCCGGGCGAACGGCAGGGTCGCGAGCGCCACGGGCGTCTGCACGCCGATGCGTCGCCCGAGCTCTTCGAACGCCCGCACCTCTCGATGGGAATGCACCACCAACAGGTCGGTGTGACGGCGGTAGTCGAGCGCCCCGCGCTGGGCGGGGATCGCCATGCCGGGAAGCCCCGAGACGGTGACCGGTCGATGCTCCAGCGTGTCGATGACCCGCCCCATCAGCCGCACGAACGGTCCGCGCCCGGCGAGCAGCACCACGTCGGGGCGCTGCCCGGCCAGCCAGGCCGCCGTCTCCGCGGACCCGATCCGGGTGATGTCGTCGGGACCGAGTGTCGTTCCGGCCAGCGCGGTGCGCTGCTGCTCGAGACTGGCCGTGAGCGGGGTGCGCACGAGCAGCAGGTGCGGACGCAGGCCCGGCACCGCCCCGAGCAGCGAGGCCGCCCACTTCACGAAGGAGTCGGCGTCCGCGATGGCGACGACGCGGATGCCGGGGGCCTCGGTCATGCCGAGATGCGGCGCAGCTTCGCCATCGGCGCACGCTCGCTGTCGAACACCCGCTTGACACCGTCGCCGGTCGCCCGCTCGATCACCCGGATGTCGCGCACCAGGTGCTCGAGACCCGTCGGCTCGAGGGAGGCCGCGTGGTCGGAGCCCCACATGGTGCGGTCGAGCGTGATGTGGCGCTCGACCGCGACCGCGCCGATGGCCACCGCGGCGAGCGAGATCTGCAGGCCGCGCTCATGCCCCGAGTAGCCGACGGGCACACCGGGGTAGCGGTCGCGCAGGGTGGCGATCACGCGCAGGTTCGCCTCTTCGGGCTCGAGCGGGTAGGTCGACGTCGCATGCATGAGGACCACCCGGTCGGTGCCGAGCGTGTCGAGCGCCCGGTCGATCTGTTCGATGGTCGACATGCCGGTGGAGAGGATGACGGGCTTGCCGGTCTCGCGCAGGGCGACCAGGAGCTCGGTGTCGGTGAGGCTGGCCGAGGCGACCTTGTGCGCGACCACATTGAGGTCTTCGAGGAAGGCGACGCTCGGCACATCCCAGGGCGATGCGAACCAGTCGAGGCCGAGCATCGTGGCGTGGTCGCCGATCTCGACGTACTCGTCGCGGCCGAACTCGACGCGACGGCGGTAGTCGAGGTAGCTCATGACGCCCCACGGTGTCTCACGCGGAACGTCGCGCATGTGCTCGGGAGTCGAGATCTCGGGCGTGCGCTTCTGGAACTTCACGGCATCGGCGCCGGCGCGGGCCGCGACGTCGATGAGCTTCTTCGCGATGTCGACATCGCCGTTGTGGTTGAGTCCGATCTCGGCGATGACGTAGGCAGGACGCCCGCCGCCGATCACTCGTGAGCCGATGCTGACAGTCATGATTCCTCCGGTCGTCGAGCGCTGGTGCAACCCCTCCCTCCTGACTACGGGCCGAGGATGAACACCGGGCGACGGCCGGGTTACCGGCATCGGTCAGCTCGACAACACTCGTTCGATCAGCTCCCGTACGGCGCCCTCGCCACCGCGGCGGCGCAGCACCACGCGGGCCTCTTCGATGACGAGCGGATGCGCGTTCGCGACGGCGATGGGCCATCCCACGATCCGCAGCGCCGGCAGATCGTTCACGTCGTTGCCGAGGTAGGCGATGTCGGCGAGGGGCACGTCGTTCTCCCGCGCCCAATTCCGCAGCGCCGTCTCCTTGTCGTCGATGCCGTGCAGGACCGGCACGCGGAGCTTGTCGGCACGAGCGCGGACGACCGGATTGACCTCGGTCGACAGGATGAGCAGGGGCACGCCGGCGCGGCGCAGCAGGGCCACCCCCATCCCGTCCTCGCGGCTGACCCGCACCCGTTCCCCGCCGTCGGCATCGATGATCGCGGTGTCGTCGGTGTGCACGCCGTCGAAATCGGTCACGACCGCCCGGACCGGGATGCGCCCTGGGACCTCGTGCAGTGCCGCCAGGGCCCGGGCGACCCGGAGCTGATCCGCATCGTCGATCTCGATCGCCGTCCACTCCGGCACCGCCGCGATGCGGATCCTGCCGAAGAACCGATGCCGGCTCTCACGGAACCCCGCGGCCCGGAACACGTAGAAGGCGCCGGTCTCGAGGTGGTGCGGCTCCCGGTCTTGCCGGCGCGGGCGGTGCGCGGCCTCGTGGTTGATCGCGACCGCCTCGCCGCGGTCGTCTTCCCGCCACAGGAATCCGTAGGTCTCATGGGCCGCGAACACGCTGTCGGCGCGGTCGGCACGAATCTCCTCCACGGCCGCGGCGAGCGCGTCACTCGGGATGAACGGCGACGTCGCCTGCAGGAACGCCACGATCTCGACCCGGCCCCCACCCACCTCGAGCTCGTCCAGGGCATGCAGGATCGCACTCTCCGAGGTCGCCGTGTCGCCGGAAAGCTCGGCCGGGCGGCGGATGACGCGGGCCCCCGCGGCCGTCGCGACCGCGGCGATCTCGTCGTCGTCGGTGGAGACCACGACCAGGTCGATGCCGGCTGCGGCAGCGGCCGCCCGCACGGCCCGCTCGACCAGCGGCACCCCGCCCACCCGCTGCAGGTTCTTGCGCGGCACCTGCTTCGATCCACCGCGCGCGGGGATGATCGCCACCGTGAGGGGCCGCTGCTCGTCCATGTCGTCCATCCTCGTCTTCATCGTCATCATCGCCCGCGCAGCGCGCGCCAGGCTCGGCCGACGCGTCGCCGCGCGCCGAGGGCGTGGAGCCGCCACTCCTCGACCCTGCCCACCCCCCCGGCGGGGCGCAAAGCCCGGCGCAGCGCACTCTCCTGCGGCGCGCCCGGCAGCCGCAGCTCCGCCAGCCGCCGCGGGGCGAAGTATCGATCCCGCTCGAACGCATCGAGCCCCCGCAGCAGCTCTTCGGCGCGACCGCGCAGGTGGCCGGCGTTCTCGGGCTGCATCGCGTAGCCGACCGCGTCGACCAGCAGCTGCAGCCGGGCAGGGGCACCGTAGGGCGAGTCGTCGCGGGTGAGGGCGTCGACCAGGGTCACGGGTATGCGGTTGCTGTTCTCGAACGGCGTCAGTGCCGCCAGCAGCCGGTCGTTGCCCGCTGATCCGATCGCCCTGCCGAAGAGCGTGTGCACGGTCGGCAGCGCGGTCGAGAACCCGGCGACGACGGCCAGCACATCCAGTCGTTCGGCGAGCAGCTCCGCCGCGAGCGGGCCGCGATACTCGACGAAGTCGATCCCGTGCACGTGCGCCCGGTCACGGACCGCCGCGGTCACCAGGGGCGGCGCGGCGGGGTGCGGCTTGAAGACGATGCGCTGCGGAGCCCACCGCGCGGCGCGGTCGATCAGCTGCTTCTGCAAGTCGATCTCCTCGGCGGGCGTCATGAGCCCGAGCGCCGACAGGTACTGGCCGAGGACGAGCACGCTGGAGGCATCGTCCGCGGTGCCCGATTCGCCGGCATCCATCTCCCGCAGTGCCGCGGCGAACGCAACGGGAGGAACCGGCACGATCTCGGCACGAGGGGATCCGACGAGCGGCCGCACTCCGGGCACCACGTCCGCATGGACTACACGTTCGATGCGCGCCGCGACCGCATACGGCAGCCGCACCCGCATCGGCGAGTACGTCATGAGGCCGTCCCCCACGATCGTGATCCGCGCGTGCGGGAACAGCGTCATCAGGGTGCGAGCGGGCGCGACCTGCGGGCTCTGCACGAAGAGTTCCAGGTCCCGCGGATCCAGTCGCCACGCCCGCACGAGCAGGCGCTCCAGCATCGGGAGGTCGGCCTCTGCGGGTTCCCACGAGCTCGGATGCAACGGGCCGAGAACGTCTTCCAGCGGCTCGATGCGGTCGAACCGCGCGCGCAGCGGCGCCACGACCGGGTCGTCGGCGATGCCGACCGCGGTCTCCGGCACCCGGCTCGAGGTGAACGGCACGAGGATGCGCTCCGCCCCGCCGTCACGGCCGAGGAGCCCGGCGTCGATCGCCGCGGCGGCCGTGGCGAATCCGTATGCGCTGTGCAGCGCGAAGATCTGGGTCATGCCGTGCGCCCTGCCTGCCGGAGAACACGCGCCAGCACCCGCCGGCGCGGCCCGTCGAAGCGCGTGAGCGTCTCGTCGAGTTCGTCATCGGGCAGCCGGCGGAGCATGTCCCGGATGCCGCTGCGCATCTCGGCGCGCAGCCGCGGGTGCATGCGACGCGCACGCACCAGATGGTGGGAACTGAGCGCGAGCGCGGTCCACACGACCTTGGGCAGGAAGCGCTCCGCCTCGGGATCCTGCTCGACGACGGCGATGACCTCGCCCATCGCTTTGGCGAAGTCGAGCTGACGGCGATCCCTGGCCTGGGTGAGCGACGTCGCGACGCCGCGTCGGTAGAGCAGCGCGGGGGCATCCACCACCGCGAACGACCGAGCCTGTAGGTGGAGCCGCCAGATCCAGGGCCGGTCCTCCGCCGTGAACAGCCCCTCCGGGAACGATGCCAGCCCGTCGTCGAGAACGCGGCGGTGGAAGACACCCGCCCACGCGTAGGGGTAGTCGACCATCGTGGATTCGCTCTCGGGCAGGATCGCCTCCCTCGGAACGAGCACGCGTTCGCGCCACGGGTGCGGCGCACGCACGAGCGCCCTGCGCGACCCGGTGACCGTGACGTGGTCGGTGCGGAGGAAGTCGCAGTCCAGCTCGCGCAACCGCGACACCAGCACCTCGAGCCGGCGCGGCTGCATCCAGTCGTCGCCGTCGAGGAAGCAGAAGGCGTCGCCCTCGACCCGTTCGAGCCCTTGATTCCGGGCGGTCGCCAGCCCGCGGGCGATCGGGTTTTGGATGAGCTCGACGTTCGGGAGGCGCTCGGCATACGCGCGCATGAGTGCACCAGTGTCGTCACGCGAGCCGTCGTCGATGGCGACGAGCTTGAGCGCAGAAGGATCGTCGAACTGGCGGGTGAGAGTCTCGAGCGTCGTCCCGATGTACGTGCCGGCGTCTTTCGCGGGCAGGATGACGGTGACGAGGGGTGTGCGCACGGAACTCCAGGGACAGGCGGTGTCCCGGAATCGTGCCAGGCTGCCGTTGCCGCGCGGCGACGCGGAGGTGAACGACCGGTGTCCGCAGAAGCTGCGGAGGCACGCAGTGAGGTGTGGCCCCGTACCCGAACGGAGCCACACCTCCCAGTGCTACGCACTGCCGAACGCGAGGCGTTCGGAGAGCGGGGCCACCGATGATGGCCCCGCCCGCCTCGTGCCCTGCTGACCCCCATCAGCCGGACCCGGGACGTTCCGTGTCGTCGCGCTCCCTCCCCCTAGAGATCAACGCGACGACACGTAACATGATACATGTCGCATTTCGTGAAGCTGTACATCGGCCGAGATCCGACGCACGGTTCGTTGTCGAGTTCGCGACGACGCCTTCGATCGGCCACGATGGGAGCATGCTCTGGCCGTTCGGATCGACGTGGCGTCCGGTGCGGCAGAAGCAGCGCGACACCCTGGATCTGCGCTGGCTGACCGCCCGGACCTGGACTCGACGCTGGTACCCGCAGGGCATCGATCTCGGCGAGTGGCGCGGGCGGCGCACCGTGGCGGTGAGTTGGTTCCGGCAGCAGCTCGACGGCGTGCACCTCGCCTCCCGCGTGACGTTCGTCGATCTCGAGCGCTCCCGCCATCTCGACGTTCTGCTCGCCATCGCCGACGACGACGGAGAGCTGCAGCCGGCTCCGATCCATGCCGGGGGCCTCGCCTGGTTCGACGACCGGCTGTTCGTCGCGGCGACCGGACGCGGTATCTGGGAGTTCGATCTCGCGGATGTGCGGACGGTCCGCGGTGCCACCGCTCAGCGCATCGCCGGCAGGCAGCCTCGGCGCGGTCGCACCACGGCGCTCGTCGCCGTCCGCACGCGCGTGCACCCCGTCGCGCTGCGCTGCTCGTATCTGGGTCGAGTGTTCGACGAGGACGGCACTCCCCTCCGGCGTGTCCTCATCGGCGAGCACCGCACCGACGACCGCGGCCGGATCGGCGAGTTCTCGATCCCGGAGGACGCCGACGGCCGGTTCACGGAGGAGCACGTCTTCAGCCCCGGCATCCCCCGCATGCAGGGCGCCGTGCGGTGGGGAGACCGCCACTTCGTCTCACAGTCCGACGGCCTGCGCCCCGGTGCGCTGTGGAGCGGGCCGCGGTCGGCGCTGGAGCGGGATGACATGCCCCTCCCGGTCGGCTGCGAAGACCTGGCGCTCGACATCGACGCCAAGCTGCTGTGGTCACTCGGGGAGCACCCGTGGCATCGGGTGGTGCGCGGCATCCCGTTCGCTCGGCTCGGCATCGAGGGCACCGGCGCCGAGCCACCCCCGCGGCGAACGTAGACTGGAAGGGTGAAGAAGCCCGCGCCTTTCCTCGTCTACACCGTGCTGCGGCTGCTGGCGTTCCTCGTCCCGCTCGCCATCCTCTGGTTCTTCTTCCCGATCTTCCGCGAGTACTGGTGGCTCGCCGCGATCTTCGCCGCGCTCATCGGCATGAGCATCTCGATGCTGTTCCTGCGCACGCCGCTCACCGATGCTTCGGCCCGACTCGCGGAGCGCCGCGAGAGCCGGTCGTCCGGCAGCCAGGCCGATGCGGACGCCGAGGACCAGGCGATCGACGCGAACGAGCCCACCGACGACCCGAGGGCCTGACCGCCGCGCTGGCGCTCAGCCGACGAAGGCCCAGAACAGGGCGCCGGCGTACAGCAGTGATGTCAGTGACGTCAGGGCGAGTGCGGTCACCAGCTCCCTCGGCTGCCGGTACGCCCAGACGATCACGATGGCAGGAAGCCCGGCCAGCAGCGCGAGAAGCGAGATCCACGCGATCGGGAACAGCAGCGCGAGGGACACGGCGATGCCGAACGGCGCCAGGACGAACAGGGTGAACAGCACCTGAGTGGCCCGGCGCCCGATCAGAACGGTGAGCGTGCGCTTGCTGACCTCGCGGTCCTGGTCGATGTCACGCAGGTTGTTGGCGAGCAGCACGGCGCAGGCGAACAGGCCGGCCGCGATGGCTCCGAGCCACGCCTGCAGCGGCAGCTCGAACACTTGCACCCAGGTGGTGCCGAGCGTGGCGACGAGCCCGAAGAACACGAACACGAAGACCTCGCCGAGGCCGTAGTACCCGTATGGCCGCTTGCCGCCCGTGTAGAACCATGCCGCGACGATGCACGCCGCACCGACCGCCAGCATCCACCACTGCTCGGTGCGCACGACGATCGCGAGCCCGACGACCGCGGCGAGGGCGAAGAAGATCAGGCCGATGATCAGGACGGTGCGTGGCTTCACCCGCCCGGATGCCGTCAGGCGCGCGGGCCCGACGCGGTGCGCGTCGGTGCCGCGGACGCCGTCGCTGTAGTCGTTCGTGAAGTTCACGCCGATCTGCAGCAACACCGCGACGGCGAGGCACGCGAGCGCGATCACCCAGTGGAACTCGGGTCCGGTGCTGCGCGCCGCACCGGTGCCGATGATCACCGGGGCGATCGCGAGCGGGAGGGTGCGCAGCCGCGCGGCCCCGATCCAATCGGACGCGGTGACCGGGCCCGCCTCGACGACCGGACGCCGCGCCGGGTTGCCGCTGGTGCGGGCCGGGGCGTGCTTCGCGGTCCGACTCTTCTTCTTGCGCTGGGAGGATGCTGCCACGCAGGGAATCCTACTGGCCGGGGCGATGCCCGACCTCAGCGGGACGACGGATCAGGGATTCGGGTTGCTGTCCTTGCCGTCGAGCCAGAGCGTGTCGGAGGCGTCGCCGTGGGCACCGCCCGTACCGACGTGCTTGCTGCTGATCTGCGGGCCCTTGGTGATCACATGCACGAGGGCCATCGCGTGCCCCTGCCCCAGCGCGTAGTCCTCCTTGAGCCACGCGACGATGGGAGCGGCCTTCGTCGTCTGGTCGAAACCCTTCTCGGTCGCGAGCTCGATGAACTGTCGCGGGGTCAGCCCCGTCTTGGTCTCGATGTTGTCGAGGTATGCCTGGAAGGACATGGTGCTCCTGGTGCTCAGTCCTCGTAGAGGAACAGGGGTGGCCGGGGATCTGCCCGAAACCTAGCACCGCACCCCGACATCGCGGGAGGCCTTGTCCTTCGTTCTACTCGGCCGAGCCGACCGGGATGATCGGCCGGTGCTCGTAGTAGGTCTGCAGCACCACGGTGGTGCGGGTGCTGACGTTGGCGGCGAGCCGCACGTCGCGCACGAGCTCCTCCAGCGCGCGCGGAGACGGGACCCGCACGAACAGCATGTAGCTCGCGTCGCCGGCGATGGAGTGGCAGGCCTCGATCGCGTCGAGGTGCTCCAGCAGCTCGGGGGCGTTGTCGGGCTGGGCGGGGTCGAGCGGAGTGATCTCGATGAACGCCGAGAGCGGGGTGCCCACCTGCTCGGGGTCGAGGATCGCCTGATATCCGGCGATGACACCCCTCGTCTCGAGTCGTCGCAGCCGCGACTGGACGGCCGAGACCGAGAGCCCGACGGCATCCGACAGCTGGGAGAGCGTGGCGCGCCCGTCACGGGAGATCGCGGTCAGGATTGCACGGTCGACAGAATCATCCATGGCTGTAAGATTATCGTGAGTATTCCGTTTATACCGGAATCTTTCCGTTGAAAACTCCGATCGGAGGTCCCGATGTCCCTTCTTTCCGCCAACAGTTCCGCTGTCCAGGCCATCGTCGGCGAACCCGAGGTCGTCGAGGACGCGTCGACCGCCGAGCAGTCCGCCGCCTGGGCCCAGCTCAAGGACGCCGCGATCGCGATCCGCGAGATGCAGATCAAGGACGGCTCGATCCCGGATGCCGCGCACCACGCCGCGGCCCGCGAGCTCGTCGGCGCGATCACAACCGCGATCCGCGCCCTCGCCCCCGCCTTCCCGCACGACGCCGATTACCTCGCCGCTTCCGTGGTCGACTTCGACCGCTGGGCATCCGAAGACTTCGGCGTGCCGGACTTCCTCGACTCGCTGATGGCCTTCCAGCCGCAGCAGACCCGCGTCGACGGCATCCGTCACCTGGTCGTGTTCCCGATGTACACGCAGAACGGCTCGAGCGACCGCCTGGTGGAGGCGCTGATCGTCGAGACGATCTGGCCGGAGTTCATCGCCGCCCTCGAGGCCGGCGACTACGGCAACAAGCTGTTCGTCTCACTGCGCCTCGTCGACTTCACGCCCGGCTACGACACGAACTCGGCTGTGCTCTTCCCCGAGACCGTCGCGATGCGCGAGATCCCGACCTTCACGTGGGGCGCGATCTTCCAGGACCGCGAGGCCGCTCGCTACCGTCGCGTCACCCGTGCTGCTGCCGAGATCACCAACCTCGACCTGCCCGAGCGGGCCGCCGCGATGCTCGACGACCAGCAGGTGGCCGAGAAGACCTTCGTCATGTGGGACATCATCCACGACCGCACCCACATGCGCGGCGATCTGCCGTTCGACCCGTTCATGATCAAGCAGCGGATGCCGTTCTTCCTCTATTCGCTCGAGGAGATGCGCTGCGACATGACGGCGTTCCGCGAGTCGGTGAAGATCGAGCGCGCCCTCGCGGCCCGCATCGACGCCGGTGAGGAGCTCACCGAGACCGAGCAGGAGATGCACGACTACGCGAACCTCGTGCAGTACGCGGTGATCTTCGACCGCATCTTCCGCTTCTCGATCACCGGCACCCGCACGCGCAACTACGACGCGGTGGGCGGACAGCTGCTGTTCGCGTGGCTGCACCAGCGCGGCGTGCTGCACTGGACCGACACCGCTCTCACCTTCGACTGGGAGGCCGTGCCGGACGCCGTCGTGGCGCTCGGCGACGCGATCGACGACCTGTACTGGCACTCGATCGACCGCCCCAAGGTCGCGCACTGGCTCGCCGCCTACGACCTCGTCCGCGGCACGCTCACCCCGCATCCGGCCTCGCAGTGGGCCCGCGGGCTGTCGGACGAGATCCTCGCCGGGGCGCCGAAGGGCTACACGGATGCCGTGATGGACGACGAGTTCCCGTTGTCGATGTTCTTCGAGACCCTTCACAAGAAGATGAAGCCCGTCATCGAATCGACCGTGGGCATCCGCGGCACGGACGACTGATGACCACGCGCGCATAGCGCGCGTTCCGAGTGTGACGCTGGGGCGCACCGCGCTGCGGCCGGAACCTGTTCTGCGGATATCTCCGCGGGTTCCGGCCGCAGAAGCCCCTCCGAACCGGAAGAGTGAGCGACATGGATGAACTCATCGACTCGAGACTGTCCGGCCGCACGGTGGTGCTCGCCGGAGCGACCAGTGCGGCGGGGCGGGCGGTGGCACACGCCCTGCACAGCGCGGGGGCACGCGTGATCGCGACCGGCCGTACCCCCGAAGGGCTGCAGCCGTTGGCGGATGCGGGCGCGGAGGTCTTCCTCGCGGATGCGACCTCGCTCGACGAGATGACGGCTCTGGCGGCGCAGATCGGCTCCGTCGACGCGGTGGTCCCCCTCGTCGGGGGTTGGCGCGGGGGCGGCGGCCTCGCCGGGCAGTCCGACGAAGACTTCGCCGCACTGCTGCCCGCGCTCGAGGCAGTTCGCGCGACGAGCCGGGCGTTCGACGCGGCACTGCGTGCGTCGGGGGCGGGTCGGTTCGCGATCGTGTCGTCGACGGCGGTCGCGCGGCCCCTCGCCGGCGGGGCGAACTACGCCGCGGTGAAGGCGGCGAGCGAGGCCTGGACCCGGGCCGTCGCCCAGGGGTACGCGAAGTCCGCACGCGATTCCGGCGAGCAGCTGCGCACGGCATCCGTCGTGTTCCGGGCCAAGTCACTCGATCCCGACGTCTTGGCCGCACGGATCCTCACCCTCTGGGACACCGACGCCACCGCCCTCAACGACCGGGTGTTCGACCTCGACTGAGCCCGACGCTCAGCGGGACTCGGGCGGCATTCCCGGCACGATGGGCGGGGCATCGGCATGCCGTCGCTCGCCCGCCCGCTCCTCTTGCGCGCCCGCCTCGACCCCCTGCTCGCCCCCGTCGGTATCTCCGTGGTCGATCTCCTGCTCCGGCGCCTCGGCGTAGAGCTCGGTGAGCTTGCGGTACGAACGGGTGAAGAAGGCCAGCGTCGCGGCCACCACCATGATGAGCCCCGCGAACAGGCAGATCAGTGCGATGCCTCGAGCCTCACCCTCGCCGAGAAGCCAGCCCCACCTCTGTTGCCCCTCGCGGGTGTTCATGTACGGGATGATCAGGAACTCGGCGATCGGGGCGATCAGGAACGCCGTGATCGGGGCCGCCGCCGCCTCCATCGCCGCGGCCACGCCGAACACGCGCCCCTGCCGTTCGTACGGCACGACCTTCTGGATGATGGTCTGCTCCGCCGCCTCGACCGGCGGCACCAGCGCCATGTACGCCCACATGCCGATCACGTACAGCGGCCACCACTCGCGCAGCATGAACACCGAGCCCAGCAGCCCCATGGCGATCACGACGAGCAGCATCGTGCGCATGGGCTTGGGGCCGAGCCCGAACTTCGCCACCAGGCCACCGCCGACCAGGAAGCCGGTGGAGGCGAATGCCAGGGCGAAGCCCCAGGTCTGCGCGTCGAAGAGCGTCAGCCCGTAGGGATCCATGAGCGCCATGTAGACGCCGCCGATGAGGTTGTTGAAGGTCGAGAAGATGATCAGCGCGAACAGGCCGGGAGCGAGTCGGATCGCCCGCACGCTGCCGCGGAAGTCGAGTGCGCTCGATGCGTCGGGGTCGGGCTCAGGCGTCCCCTCGGGGATGCGGATGAACAGCAGATGCGCGAACGTGAGTGCCATGGCGGCGATCGCGATCGCGAGGGTCCAGCCCATGCCGAGGAACCCGATCGACAGCCCCGAGAACACGCTCGTGACGAGGAAGGCGATGCCCTGCACGGTGCCGACGAGTCCGTTGGCGTTCGCGCGCTTTTCTTCGGGGATCAGCAGCGTCACGGTCGTGGACAGGGCGATGTTGCGCAACTGCTCGATCACGCCGCCGAACAGGATCACCCCGGAGAACAGCCAGAACCACGGGCCGCCCAGATCGAGCAGCGCGGCCTCGGGCTGCCAGAGATAGAGCAACCCGGCCACCAGGAAGGCGGCGGCGGAGATGACACTGGAGATCACCATGACGGTGTGCTTGCGATTGCGATCGACGATCGTGCCGAACGCCATCGCGAAGAACGCGACGAACAGCATGTACGCCCCGCCGATGATGCCCGTGGCCAGTACGGACTGCGTCTCGATGTACACCCAGAAGGTGAGCGCGAACCAGAGGAAGCTCGTCGTCACGTTGGCGATGAGCGTGTTGACGAGGACGTTGCCGAATGCCCGAGTGGCGGCGGTGCGCTCCATGGCTATGAGGGTAGATCCGGCATCCGACATCCGGAAGACCCTCCGCCGGACCGCGAGGGCGATGCAGACAATTAGGCTGGGTCGGTGAGCATCCAGCATGACCCCGCGATCCGGGGCTTCGCCAGTGACAACTACTCCGGCATCCACCCCGAGGTCCTCGCGGCCATCGCGGCGGCGAACGGCGGACACCAGAGCGCCTACGGCGAGGATGCGTACACCGCGCGCCTGCAGGAGGTCTTCCAGGCGCACTTCGGCGAGGGCGTCGAGGCGTTCCCCGTGTTCAACGGCACGGGTGCGAACGTCACCGGCCTGCAGTCGATGCTGCCCCGCTGGGGCGCGGTGATCGCGGCATCCACCGCGCACATCAACGTCGACGAGGCAGCGGCACCCGAGAAGATCGGCGGCTTCAAGCTGCTGACGGTCCCCACCGACGACGGCAAGCTCACCACCGAACTCATCGATCGCGAGGCCTGGGGCTGGGGCGACGAGCACCGCGCGCAGCCACTGGTGGTCTCGATCACCCAGTCGACCGAGCTCGGCACGCTGTACACGGCCGACGAGATCCGCACGATCGCCGACCATGCGCACGAGCGCGGCATGAAGCTGCACCTCGACGGTGCGCGCCTGTCGAACGCCGCCGCCGCCCTCGACCTGCCGCTGCGTGCGTTCACCCGCGACGCCGGCGTCGACGTGCTCACCTTCGGCGGCACCAAGAACGGCGCGATGCTCGGCGAGGCGATCGTGGTGCTGAACCCCGACGCGGCCGACGGCCTGAAGTACTCGCGCAAGTTCAACATGCAGCTGTCGTCGAAGATGCGGTTCGTCTCGGCGCAGCTGATCGCGCTGCTCGAGGGCGACCTGTGGCTGCGCAACGCGAAGCACGCGAACGCCATGGCCGCGCGTCTGCGTTCCGAGATCGAGGCCGGCATCGCCGACGGATCCATCCAGGGCGTCGACTTCACGCAGCCGACCCAGTCCAACGGTGTCTTCGCGATCCTGCCCGACGGCGTCGCCGACCAGCTTCGCGACTCGTTCCGCTTCTACGACTGGGATGCCGCGCGCAAGGAAGTGCGCTGGATGTGCGGCTTCGACACCGAAGAGGCCGACGTCGACGCGTTCGTCGCCGAGCTCTCCCGCCTCACCACGCGCTGACCTGCCCGAGCCCCTCGGGCGTCAGGATTCGACGACGCGCGTGAATTCCTCGCGCGTGGTGAGCAGGTGCGCGCGCATCGCGGCATCCGCGGCCTCGGCGTCGCCCCGACGCACCGCGTCGAGGATCTGCTCGTGCGCCTGCCAACTCGATTCCTTCACGAAGTCGAAGCTCATCAGGTCGACGGGCTCGAACATGCGAACCCTCGCCTCCTCGACCGCATCACGGACGAAGGAGTTGCCGGATGCCTCGGCGAGGGCGATGTGGAAGTCGGTGTCGGCGATGCGGGACTCGGCCTTCGTGCCGGCGGCGGCGAGATCGCGCTGCGCCAGCGCCATCGCCTCCAGGTCGGCGTCACTGCGGCGGTTCGCAGCCAGCGCCGCCCCACCGGACTCGACGATCGAGCGGAACTCGGTGAGCTCGCCGATCTCGGCCGAACGCGTGCGCACCTCCTCGCGGATGAGCCGCGGGTCGAGGGCGGCATCCTGCACGAACGCCCCACCGGACGCACCGCGCGAGATCACGATCTGCCCGCTGCCCTCGAGGATCCGCAAGGCTTGACGCAGGGTCTCGCGCGAGACGCCGAGCTGCTCCGCGAGCCGACGCTCCGGCGGGAGCCGATCGCCGGGGCGGATGCGGCCGAGCGCCATCTCGCGCCGCAGGAACCCGGCGACCGCCTGATAGCCGGAGACCGGCTGCAGCGCGGCACGGGAGAAGTCGTGCGGCGCGTCGTCACGCTCGCTCATCCGTGCTCCTCCGATCAGAGGGGCAGACCCGGGCGGTCGGAGCCCACGATCTGCTTCCCCACGAAGAAGTCAAGCACATCGGCGTCTCCGTGCCCTCCCAGCCCGCTCGCACCGAAGAAGCTCTGCGACGACTCCGGCGACATGTCGAGCACGCTCGTGCCGTTGACCTTGACCTCGCCCGCGACGAGCCGTGTGCCGAGTGCGGCCGCTGCGTGCTCGTCGGCGCCGAACACGTAGCCGGCGAGTCCGACCTGCCCGGTGTTCGCGAGGGCCACCGCCTCGTCCTCGTCGGCATAGCCGCCCACGAGCAGCAGGGGTCCGAAGACCTCGTCCGCGAGGCCGGGACCGTCGAGCACCGCCACCGTCGGCTCGAAGAACCATCCCTGTGCGGGCACCTGCGTGACGCGCAGCAGCTCGGCACCGGCCTGCGCCAGCCGCTCCCGCTGCTCGGCGAGCTCGTCGCGGCGCCCGGCGAACGCGACCGGCCCTACCTCGGTCGCATCGTCCAGGCTCGACCCGATCGCCCGGCGGCCGAACTCGGCGATCAGGAGACCTGCCAACTCGTCCCGGCGCGCACGGTCGATGAGCACCCGGCGGGGTGCCTCGCACCACTGGCCCGACAGCTTCAGCACACCATCGGTCAGCGCCTTCGCCGCCTGCTCCAGGTCGGCATCGGGGCGGACGATCGCGGCGTTGTTCGAGCCCAGCTCCAGCTGCAGTCTCGCGAAGCGCGGAGCGGCCGTCGCGGCGATCGCGCGCCCGGTCGGCGTCGAACCGGTCATCGAGATGGCAGCGATGCGCTCGTCGGCGACGAGACTGCGTCCGACGCCCCCGCTGCCCTGCACGAGACCCACCACCCCGTCGGGGATGCCGACCGCGTGCATACCCTCCAGCAGCAGCTGCGCACTCCACGGCGAGAACGAGGAGGGCTTGAGCACGACCGTCGCACCGGCGGCGAGCGCGAACGCCGTCTTCTTCACCGCCATGGCCGACGGGGCGTTCCACGGCAGGATCAGCGCGGTGGGACCCCAGGGCACTCGATACAGTCGCACGGGTCCGTGCTCGGCGGCGAGCGCCCGCGAGTCGCCGACCGCGACCGCGCGCCGGGCGGCATCCCGCAGGGTCGCGCCGTTCGCCCCGCCGAACAGCCGCGTGACGGAGATCGGCACGCCGCTGTTGAGTGCGTCGAGACGCGCGACTTCCTCGGCCCGCTCGTCGAGCCAGTCGGCGAGCGCTTCCAGCTTCTGCGCGCGGCGCTCGGGGGCGAGGCCGCGCCAGCGCCCGTCGTCGTGCGCCTGCTGCGCCGCGGTCACGGCGCGGCCGACCTGGTCGAGTGAGCTCGACGCGGAGGCGACCAGGGCCTCCCCCGTGTTCGGGTCGTGCAGCCAGGTGCCGTCGCTCTCGGGGCTGTCCTCGGCGACGCCGGCGATCCAGGTGCGCAGGGCGGGGTACGTCATGTCAGATCCGATCGAAGTAGCGGTGCAGGTCCCAGTCGGTGACGCGGGCCATGAACGTCGTCCACTCGTGGTCGAGCAGCACCTGCTGGTGCGAGATCAGCTCGGGAGTGAGCAGCTCCTGCACGAGCGGGCTCTCGCCGAACAGGATGCTCGCCTGACGAGGATCCGCGGGCATGGCCCCGTCGGCGGGAAGGTCGTAGGCGCTTCCGACCACGGCGTCGCCCAGCACGGTGTCCTTCTCCATGCCGTCGCGCGCCGACGCCAGGACCCCGGTGAGGGTGAAGTACGGGTTCGTGTCGGCGCCGGGCAGGCGGAACTCGAAGCGCAGCGCCTGCGGCGAGTGCCCCACCACGCGCACCGTCGTGGTGCGGTTGTCGAAGCCCCAGGTCTGCCCGCTCCCCGCCACGTCGGACGAGTTGCTGCGGCGGTAGGAGTTGACGGTCGGCGCGTACCAGGCCATCAGCGCGGGTGCGTGTTCGAGCGCGCCGGCGATCGCCGACCGCATCCGTCCGCTGAGGCGATCGGAAGCCGACTCGTCCCAGAACACCGCCGTGCCCTCCTGGTCGACGAACGAGACATGCACGTGACAGGAGGATCCGGGCTGGTCATTGAGCGGCCGCGCCATGAACGTCGCCGACATGCCGGCGCGAGCGGCGGTGTCGCGCACCGCCAGCTTGTAGAGCGCGTGCCGATCGGCCATCTCCAGCGGGTCGCCGTATTCGAAGGTCATCTCCCACTGCCCGAGTCCCCATTCGCTCTGCGCGGCCTCGACGAGGATGCCGCTGGCGCGGAGGTCGGCGCGCAGCTTCTGGAAGAAGGGCTCGTAGAGATTGCCCTCGTGGATCATGAAGTCCGACGGCGTGAGGGTGGTCGGGTCGAGGTCACGGAATCCCGAGCGGCGCAGCTCCCTGGGGTCGTTGCGGAACAGATAGAACTCCAGCTCCGTCCCCGCGAGCGGGGTGAGCCCGAGCTCCCGGATGCGAGCGAGCTCCTGCTTCAGCAGCACGCGGGGCGAGAGCGGCATCGGTTCGTGCGTGTGCACGTCGACCGGGTCGGCGAGGCAGATGGCCACACCCTCGAGCCAGGCCGCAGGGCGGAGGGTCTCGAGGTCGGGGATCAGCGTCACGTCGGGGACGCCGTTGTGCATGCCGCACAGCGCGAACTTGTTCGCATCGATCAGTTCGAGGCCCTGGTCGATGTCCCACGCCCAGGCACAGGTGCAGATGTCGACACCGTTCTCCACGACGCGGCCGAAGCCCTCGACCGGGATGCGGCGGCCGACGAGTCGACCCTGCAGGTCGGGCGTCGCGACGATCACGGTGCGGATGCCGGCAGCCTCCAGCTCGTCCGGAGCCAGGCGCACGTCGTCGATCATCGCGTCAGCCACCCTCCGTCGACGGGGAGCTGGATGCCGTCGATCCAGGACGCCTCGTCGCTGAGCAGCCAGGAGACCGCGGAGGCGATGTCGGCGGGCACGCCCACCCGCGGCACCAGGAGGCGTTGCTTCATGAACTCCAGAGCCTCGGGGCTCGTGACGCTCTCGTAGTCGAAGAAGTCCGTCGCGATGGGGCCGGGCGCCACGCAGTTGACGCGGATGTTCTTCGCCGCGAGCTCGACCGCGAGCGCCTTCGTGAGCATCGGCACGCCGCCCTTGCTCGCGTTGTAGTGAGGCTGCGCGGTGCCGGTGCTCGTCACGACGACGAGGGCCTCGACGGTCGACAGGTTCACGATCGCCCCGCCGCCGGACTCGGCGATGAGCGGGGCGGCCTCCTGCGCGACGAGGAACTGTCCCTTGAGGTTGATGTCGAAGACGAAGTCCCATGCCTCCTCGGTGAGGGTCTCGAACGAGTGCTCGGTGACGACCCCGGCGTTGTTCACCAGGAGGTGCAGCGCCCCCCACGCCGCACGGGCGACGTCGACCGCCGCGCGGATCTGCTCCCGCGAGCGCACGTCCACCACGGCCGCGAGGGCGGTGCCGCCTGCCTCCTCGATGAGGCGGACCGTCTCGGCCGCACCATCGGCGGACACGTCGGTCACGAGGATGCGCGCTCCTTCACCGGCGAGCCGGAGGGCCGTCTCCCGCCCGATGCCGGAGCCTGCGCCCGTGATGAGGGCGTTCTTGTCTGCGTGTCGCATTTCTTCTCCTTGTTCGGTGACGCCTAGGCGATGTTCTGTGTGGCGGAGGGGGTGAGCGTCGCACGGGCGGCGGCCTGTGCGACCAGCCACCCGAAGACCGGGTCGGCTCCGAAGGTCTCGGGATGCCACTGCACCCCGATCACCGGAAGACCCTCGAGCTCGATGGCCTCGACGACGCCGTCCGGCGCCCACCCGGTCACCACGACTCCGCGGCCGGGCACATCGACCGCCTGGTGATGGAACGAGTTGACACGGGTCGTCTCGCCATAGAGCGTCTGGGCGACGCTGCCCGGCGCCGTGCGCACCTCGTGCACCCGATGGGCGCGCGGGTAGGCGTAGGAACCGTGCGACTCCCCCTCGCCCGGCGGCAGGTGCGAATGGAGCGTGCCGCCGCGGACGACGTTGAGGAGCTGTGCACCGCGGCAGACTCCGAGCAGCGGGATGCCGCCGCTGATGGCGGCCTCGATCAGCCCGGCTTCGAACGCGTCGCGCTGCGGGTCGATCAGAGGGGTGAACGGTCCCGGGGTCTGCCCGTAGAGGCGAGGATCGACGTCGTCACCGCCCACGATCACGACGCCGTCGAGGCGCTCGACGAGCTCGGCCGGCACGGCATCCATCGGCAGGTGCACCGGCAGCCCGCCGGCGTGCAGCACCGAGGTCGAGTACTCGCTGAGGTAGGCCTCGAGCGGAGCGTCGGCGAAACCGTGCGGAGCGCCGATCGCCGCGCCGCGCAAGCGTCGTCCGGAGATGCCGATCAGGGGTCGGGGCAGGGCGGGGGTGCTGATGATGTCCATCCTTCGGGTGCGGGGCGGGTGTGTCGAGGGTCAGGCGTTCTCGTCGAATCGGCGCACGATCTGGGCGTACGCCTCGGGCGCCTTCGCGCGCATGATCGCGGCCTGCACGAGCCCGATCACCGGGGCGATGACCACGACTCCGACCAGGGTGATGCTGATCGGGCCCCAGGCGGGGTTCCCCTCGGCGTCGACGTCACTCACGAGCAGCGGGAAGTTGGCGGCGATGAGAACGGCGGAAACGGCGAGACCGACGAAGCCCAGAATCGGGGCGATCACGGTGTGCCATGGACTGCGCAGCACCCGGGTGCGGGCGAAGTAGACCACGACCGAGAGGCACGTGACCGCCATCAGGATCACGATCGCGAGCGTCCCGATGCCGGCGAACCAGGAGAAGATGTTCTCCGGCGCGAAGCCGATCAGGGCGAGCACGATGATCGCGATGCCCGAGGTCGCCACCTGCACGATCGAGGCGACGTGCGGCGAACCGTGCTGCGCGTGCACCGTGCCGACGCGGTCGGGCAGCACCCGGGCGTTGGCCATGGCGTGGTGGTAACGGGTCAGCACGTTGTGCAGCGACAGCACCGCGGCGAACATGCTCCCGAGGAACAGCACGGCGACGGCGATCGAGCCGACCGGGCCGAGGTACTGCTCGGTGACACGGGTGATCAGCGTGGTCGGGTCGGCGGCCGCTTCCTCGATGATCGCTCCCTCGCCGACACCCACCACGACGGCCCAGGCGGCGAAGGCGTAGAAGACGCCGATCACGATCGCGGACGCGTAGGTCGCACGGGGGATCGTGCGCTCCGGCGTGCGCACCTCATCGCGGTAGACGACGGTCGACTCGAACCCGATGAAGCTCGCGATCGCGAACATCAGGCCGAGCGCGGGAGCACCGGAGAGGACATTCTGCAGCAGGAACGACCCGAAGGTCACACCCTCCGCGCCGCCGGTGACGAGGATGACGATCCCCAGCAGCACGACGATGCCGATCTCGGCGAGCAGCACGACCACGAGGACGCGGGAGCTGAGCTCGATCTGCCGATAGCCGAGCGCGCCGACGAGCGCCACGGAGGCGAGGGTGAGCAGCCACCACGGGATCTCGGGGCCACCGAGGAGGACGATGCTCGAGCTGATCGTCGCGCCCAGGTAGGAGAACACCGCGATCTGCACGGTCGTGTAGCAGACGAGCGCGAGGTAGGCGGTGGCGAGCCCGGGCGTGCGACCGAGCCCGTGGGTCGCGAACACGAAGAACGATCCTGCTTTGGGGAGGAAGCGGCTCATCGCTGTGAGGCCCACCGAGAACAGCAGCAGGATCACGGTGGCCACGAGGAACATGACCGGGAAGCCGATGCCGTTGCCCACGAGGAAGCCGATGGGCACGAGCCCGCCGACGACCGTGAGCGGGGCTGCTGCCGCGATCACCATGAAGGTGACGGACACCGCCCCGAGGTTCCCGCGGAGATTGCGCTCCTGGGGTGCTGCCGTGCTGCGCGACGTCGTTGTCGAAGCATCCATGTCGAAGCATCCTTTTGCCGATTGGACTAATGGTCTACTTTCTAGCCCATTAGATTCGTCGACGCAAGAGTCACCCTCGGAAAGGCCCAGGGCGGCCGGAGGGAGTGCAGGGTGCGGAGGCGACTAGCGGAGCAGGCCGAGGTAGGCGAGAGCCTGACGGATGAGGGTGCCTCGTCCGTTCTCCATCTCGGCGGCGACCGCATCCGACCCCGCGGCCTCCGGCGAGAACCAGGTGACCTCGAGGGCATCCTGACGCGGCTCGCACGTGCCGGTCACCGGCACGACGAACGCCAGCGACACGGCGTGCTGCCGGTCGTCGTGGAACGCACTCACACCGGGCATCGGGAAGTACTCGGCCACCGTGAACGGCAGCGGCTGCGGTGGCATGATCGGGAACGCCATCGGCCCGAGATCGTTCTCGACGTGCCGGAACAGGGCGTCGCGGATGGTCTCGCCGAAGCGCACGCGACCCGACACGATCGTGCGCGTCATCTCCCCCATCGGGGTGGAACGCAGGAGGATGCCGATCTCGATGACCTGCCCGGAGCCGTCGGTACGCACCGGGATCGCCTCGACGTAGAGCATCGGCAGTCGGCGCCGCGCCTCTTCGAGTTCGAACTCGCTCAGCCAGCCCGGGTTGCCGTCGGGCGCCGGCGGGTTCGAATCCGAGAACGCGCCGAGACCATCGTCTTCGGGCTCCGGATCGGGATCAGGTGTGCGGACCGACATGTGTCCTTTCTACCAGCCGTCTCTCCCGACCGACACCGCGTGCACGTCGGTCGTCCCTGGCAGGATGACGGTGTGAGCGAGAACCTGACGATCGACGACACCGCGACCCGCTGGTCGACCTCCGACCGCGGACGGATGCCGCTGCTGGTGCTGCTGCACGGCTACGGGGCGGATGAGCACGACCTGTTCGGGCTCGTCCCCTACCTCCCCGAGGGCATCGCCGTCGCATCCGTCGCCGCTCCCCTCGCACCACCGTGGCCGATGCCGGGGCGGTCCTGGTACGCGATCGAGGGACTCGACGGACGCAGCCCCGAGGCGGTGACGGTCGCCGCCGAGGCCTTCCTGCGCTGGCTCGACGCCGCGGCAGAAGATGCTCCCTCGGTCGCACTGCTCGGCTTTTCACAGGGCGCGGCGGTGTCGCTGCAGGCTCTCCGACTCGCACCGGAGCGCTTCGGCGCGGTCGCGGCGCTCAGCGGCTACGTGGCATCCGGCGAACTGCCGCACGATGAGGCACTGGCCGAGCTGCGCCCGCCGGTCTTCTGGGGGCGCGGCACGCACGACGACGTCATCCCGCCCGAGCTGGTCGATCACACCGCGCAGTGGCTGCCCGGCCACTCCGACCTGTCCGGCCGGGTCTACACGGGGCTCACGCACAGCATCTCCCAAGAAGAGCTGACCGACGTGCACCGCTTCCTCACGAAGTGGATCGACGGGATCGCGAAGAGCTGAGCCGGTCGGCGTTCGGTGGCGGCACCGCTGCGCACCCTCCGAGGAGCGCGGTGCCGCCGCCGAGACCGTTTCAGGCGCGGACGAGGACGGTCGCCTCGATCCCCCAGCCGAGCGGCTCCGCCCGCTCCCACGTCCATCCCGCCGCCGCGGCCAGTTCGCCGAGCCGCTCGCTGGAGCGGAACGGCGCACCGGTCATCGCGAAGCCGACGACCTGATGCTCCTCGGCGTCGGGGCTGAGCGCATCGGGCCTGCTCGACTCGAGCAGGATCAGGCGCGACGTGTGCGGGGCGAGCTCGTCGAGCAGCGCGACCGCTTCGGCATCGGTGCGATGGGCGAGGGCGAGAGCGGCCACCGCGACATCGACGAGTCGGCCGTCCCAGACGGTCGCGGACCCACCGGCATCTTCGACGATCGCGTCGCGCACCAGGCCGCTCTCGTGGAGCGCGATGTCGATGCCGCCCCGGCCCCCGTCCTCGAAGGCGCCGAGGACCGCAGGAGCACCCGGACCGACGATGAGCAGGTGGGAGACCTCGTCCCACATCGGGTTCGCGACGAAGCCGTCGAGCAGGTACGCGAGTCGGCCGGCATCCTCCACGAGTGTCTCGACGTGCGCGGCATCCGTCTGCGCTTGCGCCGCGAGGGAGTCGCCGTACGCCCGTTGCCAGGGAGACACGCCCTCGCGCAGCGCGTGATCGAGATCGCGCAGCGCCAGCACGGCCTCCGCTTCCAGGCCGTCGAACTCCTCGCGGTGATGCTCCTCGAGCAGCTCCTCCCCGAAGCGGCCGAGGGAGAGAGCGTCGACGTCGCCGGCGATCACCTCGGCCGAGGTGAGGATGCCGCGCAGCGCCTCGAGCGACCTCGGAGCCACCCCGAGCCTCGCGGCGAGCGTCGACAGCGGGAGCGGCCCGTCGGCGAGGGCATCCACCACACCCAGTCGGACGGCCGCTCTGACGACGAGCCACGGCACGGGAGACGCCGGCTCGACCACGGGTGGAATCTCCGGCGCCGACGCGTCGTCCCCCACCGAGACCGTCTCCGCATGCCAGTAGCCGGTGATGTTCAGGCGGTCCTTCGCGAGGCCCCGCTCGCGCTGCAGGTAGCGTCGCACCGGCAGCAGTGCACGACTCTCCGCGGCGGCCCAGGCGTAGCCCTCGCCGTCGGCCGGAAGCGCGAGGTTCCGGACGGCCTCCTCCACCGCCGCCGCGTCGCCGCCGGGTGCCGTCACCCAGGTCACGGTGTCGCCGGGGCGCAGGTTCAGCTCCTGGCGGGCGACGTCGTCCTCGACCAGCAGCAGCACGTGCGCCGCCGCGTCGGTCGGACGCTCGTCGAGGAACCGACCGACCGCGGGCAGGCCCGTCTCGTCGGCGATCAGCGCGATCCAGTCGAGCTCTTCCGGCAGTCGCAGCGACGACTTCGGTCCGACGAAGCAGAGCTCGTCGCCGATCGCGGCCCCCTGCGCCCAGGATGCTGCCGGTCCGTCGCCGTGCAGCACGAAGTCGAGCGCCATCTCGCCGGCCTCGGCATCCACCCAGCGCGGCGTGTAGTCGCGGGCGAGCCGGTTCTCGGCGGCGGTCCATTCGATGCCGTGCGGGAGTTGGATCGGCAGCGCCGAATCGAGGTCGCCGTCTGCGGCGAAGATCAGCTTGATGTGGTCGTCGAATCCCGGGGCCGCGAAGGCCCGGTGGGTGTGCCCGTCGACGACGGTCTCCCCCAGGCCCTCTCCGCCGACGACGATGCGCCGCATCCGAGGAGTGATCTCCTCGATGCGGCGCACGGTCACTCGGCGCACGACCAGCGGATGCGAGGTGAATGCGCGCTGTGCCATCTCAGCCGAACAGCTCCTCGATGATGTCGAGCAGAGCCAGCGCCTCGTCGTAGTCGCCGCGGGCGACCCAATACGGCAGCACGTAGGCCGCGTCGTTCTGGAACGCCGGGAGCGCGGCGAGGACCGGGTTCTCCGACAGCGTGTCGACGTCGCCGATGTCGGTGTTGAAGCCGGTGATGAAGACCGTGGGCTGCGTGATGACCTGGCCGACCTGCTCGGTCGACAGCTCGAACGAGTCTCCACCCGGGGTGTAGGGCTCGTAGTCGCCGTCGGCGAAGAGCGGCGCGGCCTCGATGCCAACGGCGTCGAACACCACCGGAAGGCCCATGTCCTCGCGGGCGACGTACACCGTGCCGTCGGGGAGGATCGAGAGGAACGCGGCCGGGGCGGCCGGCACCGTGATGTTCGCGGCGACCTCGTCCACGCGGTCCTCGTAGGCGGCGAGCGCCTCGTCGTACACTTCGCCCTTGCCGAAGACGTCCTCGGCAAGGAACGAGTACTGGTCCTGCCAGGTCGCCTTGTCGCCGCTCACCAGCACGGTGGGCGCGATGTCGCTGAGGTCGTCGTAGGCGTCGGTGGCGAGGAACAGCGGGAAGCCGATGCCACCGCCGACGATCAGGTCGGGCTCGAGTGCGAGGATCGCCTCGAGGTCGAAGCCGTCGCCGCTCCACGTGATGAACTCGGTGCCCTGCTTCTCGGCATCCTCTGCCCAGAAGTCGGAGTACGACGCCTCGTAGCCGAAGTCCTCCGAGGTCACTGCCGCGACCGGCACGTCGAGGTCGTAGAGGTAGCCGGCGAGTGCGTAGTTCAGCACCACGACCTTCTGCGGATCGGCGGGGACGGTGACGTCACCCTGCTCGGTGGTGACGACGCGGGTCGTCGCCTCTTCGGACGCGCCGGCTCCCGACTCGGGGGCGGGATCGGCGGCGCACGACGCCAGGGCGAACAGGGCGACCACGGGGAGCGCGGCGAGAAGACGGACGGATCTGGACATGGAGAGACCTCGGGTTCGACGGGTGCAGGGACCGGCGGGCAGGCGGCGGACGGCGCTGCTCGGGTAAGGTAAGGCTATTCTCACTAACCGGTCGAATCGTGACGCATGCGACATCGACACGGACGGATGCGACATGTCTCGGAGGGGAACAGCGTGCGATCCACCGCTCTCGCCGGCACCGTCCCGGAGAACTCGATCCGCTTCCTCGGACACGACACCCACGAGCACGACGAGCCGCACGTCGTCTACGTCGTGACCGGCTCGGCCGTGCTGACCGTCGACGGCGTCGACATCCCGCTCGGCCGGCACGAGGCCGCGTGGCTGCAGCCGCACGTCCCGCACGCGGTCCGCGTCCGCGAGGGCGGGACGGTGCTGGGGCCGATCCTCGAGGACGCCGCAGCGCCCTCGACGCGCGTCCGTGTGCTCGGCGTCGTCCCCGCGCTCGTCGACGTCATGACCACCGCGCTCGTCGCAGCGCCCAGCACCGACGAGCAGATCCTGCCGTTCCGCCGGGCGATCGCCCGCGTGCTGGAGACCGTGTCGCGCCCCTACTTCCCGGTCGTGTACCCCGAGCATCCGGCCGCCAGACGCCTCGCGAAGGATGCTCTGCGCCTGCCGCTCCCCCTCGATGAACTGTCGGCGCGCCATCGGATGAGCGCGCGCCAGGTGCAGCGCATCTTCGTCACCGAGACGGGCTGGTCGTTCTCGCGCTGGCGGGGTCGGGCTCGCATGAACGCCGCCGTCGCGCACCTGGTCGGGGGCGGCGATCTGACCGCGGCGGCACGGCTCTCGGGCTTCCGCACGAGGGCGGGCCTCGTGAAGGCCCTCAGCCGAGAGACCGGGATCCCCGCCGACCGCCTCACCACCGATGCCCGCGGCGCCCTCGCCGACGCCTGAACCGCACGGCGCGACCGCCGGAAGCTGTTAGCGTTTCGGCGTTCAGAGGAGCCCCATGACCACCGCCACGCACACCGCGCCGGCCACCGGAGCCGGCGTTCGGCAGACGCGTACCCGGCGCCGGGTGTTCGGACTCGTCGTCTCGCTGCTGCTCCTCGCCGCGCTGTGCGTGCTGAGCGTGGTCGTGGGATCGGCCGCACTGCCGCTCGACGTGGTCTGGCGGGCGTTCGTGGCCCCGGACGGATCGGTGAGCCAGGTCACGGTCACCAGCGCCCGCGTCGACCGCACGGTGCTCGGCCTCCTCGTGGGCGCCGCGCTCGGAGTCTCGGGGGCGCTCATCCAGGCTCTCACCCGGAACCCGCTCGCCGACCCCGGCATCCTCGGGGTGAACGCCGGGGCGGGCTTCGCGGTCACGCTCGCGGTGGCCTTCCTCGGGATCACCCGGATCGACCAGTACCTGCCGTTCGCGTTCGTCGGCGCCATCGCGGCATCCGCTCTCGTGTACCTCGCCGCCGGCGCCGGTCGGGGTGCGGGGTCTCCGGTGCGCCTGACCCTGGTCGGTGTGGCGTTCGCGGCCGTGCTCACCGGGTTCTCGCACACACTCGCCCTCATCGACACGGAGACGTTCGACCGGATGCGCTTCTGGGGCGCGGGCACGCTCGCCGATCGCCCGAGCGGCACGATCGACGCGGTTCTCGTGCCCATCGCCGTCGGACTCCTGATCGCGGCGTTCTGCGTGCGTCCGCTGAACGCCCTCGCGCTCGGTGAGGACACCGCACGGGCCGTCGGGGTACGGCTCGGCGTCACACGGGTCGCGATCATCCTGGCCGTCGCGCTCCTGTGCGGTGCGGCGACGGCGGCCGTCGGACCCCTGGTGTTCGTCGGACTGGTCGTCCCCCACGCCGTGCGCTGGATCACCGGACCCGACTGGATCTGGATCACGCTGTACTCCGCCGTGCTCGCACCCGCCCTGGTGCTCGGCGCCGACATCCTCGGCCGGATCCTCGTGATCCCCGCCGAGCTGCAGGTCGGCGTGATGCTGCCGCTGATCGGCGCACCGGTGCTCATCGCGCTCGTCCGCGGCGGGAAGGCGAAGGCCCTGTGAGCGTGACCCTCGTCCTGCGCGCCGGCCCGCTCTCGGTGCGCACCACTCGCCGGATGCTGCTGGTCTGCGCGGCTCTCACCGCCCTCGCCCTCGGCCTCGCGGTCTGGGCGATGACGCTCGGCAGCTACGGAGTCAGCGCCGGTGAGGTGATCGGTGCTTTCCTCGGGCAGTCCGAAGGGCCGGTGCGCAAGGTCGTCATCGAGTGGCGGGCGCCCCGGGTGGTCGCGGCGCTGCTGTTCGGCGCGGCGCTGGGCATCTCGGGCAGCATCTTCCAGTCCCTCACCCGCAACCCCCTGGGCAGCCCGGATGTGATCGGCTTCAGCACCGGCTCGTACTCGGGCGTGATCCTGATGATGCTGACCGGCGCGACCGGCTATGCCGCCTACGCCGCCGGGGCGCTGATCGGCGGCGTGCTGACCGCGACGATCGTCTACATGCTGGCGTTCCGCCGCGGCATGCAGGGGTTCCGGCTCATCATCGTCGGCATCGCGATGGGCGCGCTCCTGCAGTCCCTGAACACGTGGTTCAGCACCAGGGCCGACGTCGACCTCGCGCTGCGTGCGGCCGTCTGGGGCGCGGGATCCCTCGCGGCGGTCGACTGGACCACTCTCGGATTCGCCGCGATCGCGATCGCCGCGGTGCTGCTGTGCGCCCCGGCCGCTCAGCGCCGGATGCGGCGGCTCGAGCTGGGCGACGACGCCGCGGCCATGCTCGGCATCTCGCTGGAACGCACGCGCGGCATGCTCATGCTGCTCGGCGTCGCCGCGATCGCCGCGGTGACCGCCGCCGCCGGGCCGATCGCGTTCGTGGCCCTGGCCGCCCCGCAGATCGGGCAGCGGCTGACCGGGCGCGGCACCTCGGTCGACCTCGTCGGGGCCGCACTGACCGGGTCGGTGCTGCTGCTGGTCGCGGACGTGATCGCCCAGCATGCGATCCCCGACGTGACCCTGCCGACCGGCGCGGTGACGATCTGCATCGGCGGCCTCTATCTGCTCGTGCTGCTCATGCGCGAGAGCAGGCGCTTCACCGGAGGAGGACGACGATGACACGACTCGCGACCGAGGAACTGCGCGCCGGCTACGGCGGACGAGGGGTGCTCGACGGACTCGACGTGCGGATCCCCGACGGCGAGCTCACCGTGATCGTCGGGCCGAACGCCTGCGGCAAGTCGACGCTGCTGCGCGCACTCTCCCGACTGCTCCCCGCCACCGGAGGCCGCGTGCTCCTGGACGGCGGCGACATCACCCGCCTGTCGACCAAGGAGGTGGCGCGGCGGATGGGACTGCTGCCGCAGAGCCCGCTCGCCCCCGAGGGCATCACGGTCGCCGACCTCGTCGGACGCGGCCGCTACCCGCATCAGAGCGTGCTCTCGAGTTGGTCGGCCGAAGACGAGCGGGCGGTCGCGGAGGCCATGGCGGCGACGAACGTCACCGACCTCGCCGAGCGCAACGTCGACGAGCTCTCCGGTGGACAGCGCCAGCGCGCGTGGATCGCGATGGCGCTCGCCCAGGAGACCCCTATCCTGCTGCTGGACGAGCCGACGACGTTCCTCGACATCGGGCATCAGATCGAGGTGCTCGAACTCGTCACGCGGCTACACCAGGAGGGGCGCACGGTCGTCGTGGTGCTGCACGACATCAATCAGGCCGCCCGCTACGCCTCGCACCTGATCGCGATGAAGGATGGGCGCATCGTCGCCGAGGGCGCACCGCGGGACATCGTCGATGCACGGCTGCTCACCGAGCTGTTCGACCTGAAGGCGCGCGTGATCGCCGACCCGGACACCGGCGCTCCCGTCGTGCTGCCCGGTCGCTGAGTCCAAGCCGCCTCGGACGCGACACGCCCGGGGTTGCGAAACGCCGACACGCCCGGGTATCGTCGGGGGTCCTGTCCGCCGTGTCTGGAAGTCCTTTGATCTGATCCGTCGCCTCCGCGCTCCTCTTTCCGCGCGCTGAACCGACGATCGCCGACTCCACGGCAGACCCTCCCCTCCGCATCCGTGACGCGTTCACGCCCGGCCGGGGCTCGGTGTCAGTGCACCCTCGCACTCGACAGGAGACACTCATGTCACAACCCACCACTCTTCACGCGTCGGTCATCCTCGACCGGCTCACCTTCACCTGGCCCGACGGGTCGGTCGCGCTCGACGGCGTGTCCGGTGCCTTCGGGTCCGGACGCACCGGCCTCGTCGGACGCAACGGCGCCGGCAAATCGACGCTGCTGCGCCTGATGGCCGGCGAACTCGAACCGACGTCGGGCGTCGTCACAGCGTCCGGCGAGGTCGCGTACCTCCCGCAGCAGCTGACCCTCGACGTCGACCGCCGGGTCGCCGAGCTCCTCGGCGTGTCCGAGGCGCTCGACGCCGTGCGGGCGATCAGCGCCGGCGACGTCGACCCCGCCCACTTCGACGCGGTCGGAGACGACTGGGACATCGAGGCGCGGGCCGAGGCGTCGCTCGCCGAAGCCGGCCTCGCGCCGGAGTTCCTCGACCGCCGCATCGGCGAGCTCTCCGGAGGGGAGGCCGTGCTCGTGGCGATCGCCGGCATCCGCCTGCGTCGCGCGCCGATCACGCTCCTCGACGAGCCGACCAACAACCTCGACCGCGACGCCAGGGCGAAGCTCGCGGCGATGGTGCGCGCGTGGAAGGGCACGCTCATCGTCGTCAGTCATGACCTGTCGCTGCTGGAGCTGATGGACGACACCGCCGAGCTCTATGCCCAGACGCTGAGCGTGTTCGGCGGTCCGTACTCCGAGTGGCGTAGCTGGCTGGATGCCGAGCAGGATGCTGCGAAGCAGGCCGAGGTCACCGCCGCACAGGTGCTCCGCAAGGAGAAGCGCCAGCGGATCGAAGCCGAGGTCAAACTCGCGCACCGCGCCCGCACGGCGAAGAAGGCCGAGATCGAGAAGCGGGTACCGAAGATCATCGCGCACGGCCGCAAGATGGCGGCCGAGGTGTCGGCGGGCCGGCTCCGCACCGAGGTCGGCGCCAAGGAGGAGGCCGCACACAACGCTCGCGAGGAGGCCGGGCGCCGCGTGCGCTCGGACTCGTCGATGAAGATCGAGCTGCCCGATCCGCAGGTGTCCCGGAGCCGCCGGATCGCGACGATCGGAGACGAGGAGCGGGCCTGGGTGATCCAGGGTCCCGAGCGTGTGGCCCTGATCGGCCGGAACGGCGCCGGCAAGACGACGCTGCTGGAGCGGTTGGTCGCGGGCGGTGTTCACAACTCCTCAGAAACGACGGCCGACGGCCCGGAACAGGGCTCTTCGGCCGATTCAGCCGAAGGATTGAGGAGTAATGAACGGCCGACCCTGCACATCGAGGCCCACACCGACCTGATCGGCTACCTGCCGCAGCGGGTCGACGGCCTCGACGAGGAGCGGTCGGTGTTCGAGAACATCGCGGCCGCGGCGCCCCAGGTTCCCGAGAAGGAGCTGCGCAACCGGCTCGCCCGGTTCCTGATCCGCGGCGCGACGGCGGAGCGCCCGGTGTCCGCCCTCTCCGGCGGCGAGCGCTTCCGGGTGGCGCTGGCGAAGCTGCTGCTCGCCGATCCCGCACCGCACCTCGTGGTGCTCGACGAGCCGACCAACAACCTCGACGTCGACACGGTCGATCAACTGGTCGAGGCGCTGCGCTCCTATCGGGGAGCGGTGCTCGTCGTCAGCCATGACGACGCGTTCCTGCGCCGACTCGACCTCGATCTGACGCTCGAGATCGACGGCGAGGGGGCTCTGCAGGAGGCCTCGCTGGGGTCATGACCGGGGCGATCGGTGCCGGCCCGGGATCCGTCCCGGCCCGGCCCCTCACACCAGCCCGGCCTCGTAAGCGAGGATCACGGCCTGCACCCGGTCGCGGAGGTCGAGCTTCTGAAGGATGCGTCCGACATGGGTCTTCACGGTCGACTCCGAGACGAAGAGGCTCTCACCGATCTCGGTGTTGTTGAAGCCCTTCGCGATCGCGAGGAACACCTCCCGCTCACGCTCGGTCAGCACGTCCAACCTCGGATCGACCGTCTCGGTCTGCCGCGGCAGGCGGGTGGCGAACAGGTCGAGCATCGCTCGGGTGACCCGCGGGGAGACCAGGGCGTCACCCGCCGCGATCGAACGGATGGCGGCGAGCAGCTGCGCGGGAGGCGTGTTCTTCAGCAGGAATCCGCTCGCCCCCGCCCGGAGGCTCCCGAACGCGTACTCGTCGAGGTCGAACGTCGTCAGCACCAGGACGCGGCTCGACGGCGTCCCACGGACGATGCGTCTGGTCGCCTCGATGCCGTCCATCTCCGGCATCCGGATGTCCATCAGGATCACATCGGGCTGCAGATCTTCCGCCATGTGCACGGCTTCCGCGCCGGACGCCGCCTCACCGACCACGCGCATGTCATCCTCGGCGTCGAGCACCATCCGCATCCCGCGACGGATCAATTCGTGGTCGTCGACGAGGAGCACGCGAATCTGCTCTTCACTCATGAGTTCTCCTCCTGTTCGGGGATCTCCACCCGCACTCGCCAGCCGCCGCCGGATACGGGGCCCGCTTCCACCGTTCCCCCCGCGAGGCGGGCGCGTTCGCGGATGCCGACGAGGCCGCGTCCCGACCCGACCGACGCCGCCGGTGGCCCCTGCCGCCCGTCGTCGGTGATCTCGATGACGAACAGGTCGGCGCGGAAGTCGAGGTTCACGAGAACCTCCCGCGGTTCCTTCGCGTAGCGGAGGGCGTTCGTGAGGGCTTCCTGCACGATGCGGTGGATCGTGTTCTGCAGGGCAGGCGACGATGGCACGGCCCCTTCCATCCGCACCGTCACCGGCAGCCCGGCGGCGCGGAACGTCTCGACGAGCGATGCGAGCTCGCTGAGGCCGGGGTTCGGCCGCAGCGGACTCTGCTCCTCGCCGTCGCCGCCGTCGTCACCGAGAGCACCGAGCAGCTGCCGCATCTCGACGAGCGACTGTCGACCGACCTCGCCGATCTCTTGGATGGCGCTGCGAGACCGCTGCGGATCCTTCTCGGCCAGGGCGCTCGCGCCGTCGGCGAGCGACACCATGACCGAGACGCTGTGCGCGACGACATCGTGGATCTCGCGGGTGATCCGGGCGCGCTCCGCCAGCGTCGCGATACGCGCCTGCTGGTCGCGTTCGCGCGCGAGCTGGTTGGCGCGGTCGAGGATCGCCCCGATGTATCGGCGTCGATCACCCACGGTCACCCCGAGGAGCGCCGCGATCAGCATCACGACGAGGAACAGCAGACTCCCCGGCACGGAGGTGAAGGCGCTCTCCGGTGCGCCGCGACGCACCCAGTCCAATGCCGGGAAGACGAGGACGCCGGCCAGCACCGTCACTCCGAACGCGAGCCATCCGCTGCGGTTCGACCGGTAGACGAAGAGGGCGTAGAGCGCGAGGCCGAGTCCGAACGGCTCCGCCGGGGTGTCCGACACGAAGGCGACGACCGCGACGACGGCGAACACCGCGAACGTGAGCCAGGGCCGCTGGCGGCGCAGGAGCAGTCCGGCGGCGGCGATCACACCGAGCACGAGCGGGACGATGATCGACGCGTCCGGCGACCAGACTCCCGACGACAGCGGGGTGATCAGCGCCAGGAAGGTGCTGAGGAGGAGATAGAGGAAGGCGAGCAGCCCGTCGAAGAGCCAGGGATGCCGGCTCCAGAACCGCCGCACCACTCCGGGAGGCCGCGGCAGATTCATCGCGCGGACCTCGCCATCGGCGGGTGCTGACTCTCGCATGGGACGACTCTACGCACCGCACTCGTCGCGTTCCGTCAGCCGGCGACGGCGACGAGCGCTCCCGTGGCGGGGCGACGCACGGCGGTCCGGTCGACGGCGCGCCCCCGTGGCACCGGCTCCCACGTCTGCCTGCGCACCGCACGCGGTCGCTGCGAGACGGCCGTCTCGAGGCCGAGGATCGCGAGCCACCCCATCCCGATCGTCGTCGCGACGAGTTCGAGCATGCTGCCGATGTCGGTGCGGAACTGCAGGAGCGAGAGGATGCCGCCGGCCGCGGCGATCACCGCGGTCGAGATGCCCGCGCCCAGCGAGAGGATCCGCAGCATCGGGCGGTCTTTGACGAACGACACCTGCAGCATCGCGAACGCGGCGAGCGCGAAAGCGAGCACGGCGACCGTCGTGTGCACGAGATCCTGCCAGGTGAACGTGGGGCCGACCGGCAGCGGGCATCCGGTCGTGCACGGCACCTGCGAGGCGACGAGGAACAGCGACGAGGCGATCGCCACCGAAAGGGACGGCGACCCGACGCTCAGCCACGGCGCCGTCGAACGCAGGCCGCGCGCGGCCCAGGCGACCGAGAATCCGCCGGCGACGAGCAGGAGCAGCGCGAGCTCGAACCACCCGGCCGTCGGCTCGCCGGCAGCCCCGAGCCCGCTCACGTAGAGGACGCGGTCGATGCTCAGCCGGGCGATCCAGATGATCGTCAGGGCGACGGCGACGAGGACGCTTCCGGCGATCGCGATGAGAGCGCGGAGGGCGGTTCGGGCAGGAGCGGAGGCGGTCTGTTCGGTGGGCATAAGGAGACGGTATGAGCGGAGGCATCCGCGTCGCGTCGGCCCGAAGTGCCCACTCCGGAGGGGCGTCGTACCTCAGTACGACGCCCCTCGCCAGCTCTCCTCACGCCCCTTTCGCCCCGATGTCCCCGGCCTCGACGAAGATGGAGGGATGAGCGACGTGCTCGAACGCTTCACCCCCGCCACACAGGACTGGTTCCGGGGTGCTTTCCCCGCGCCCACTCCCGCCCAGGCGGGTGCCTGGGACGCGATTTCCGCGGGCAAGCACGCACTGGTAGTTGCGCCGACCGGTTCCGGCAAGACGCTGTCGGCGTTCCTCTGGGCGATCGACAGCGTGTTCCGCGAGCGAATGACCGAGACCGCCCCACCGGCCAAGGGCGAGCCGCGCACCCGCATCCTCTACATCTCCCCCCTGAAGGCCCTCGGCGTCGACGTCGAGCGCAACCTGCGGTCCCCGCTGATCGGCATCGGACAGTCGGCCCGGCGGCTCGGAGTGCCCGCCCCCGCGGTGACGGTCGGCGTGCGCTCGGGCGACACGACGTCGAGCGACCGCCGCAAGCTGGTCTCCGATCCGCCCGACATCCTCATCACGACGCCCGAGTCGCTGTATCTCATGCTCACGAGCCGCGCGGGCGAGACTCTGCGCGGGGTGCACACCGTGATCATCGACGAGGTGCACGCGGTCGCCGCCACCAAGCGCGGAGCGCACCTCGCCGTGAGCCTGGAGCGCCTCGACGCGCTGCGCCGACTCAACGGCATCGAGACCCCGGCTCAGCGGATCGGCCTCTCGGCCACGGTCCGCCCCATCGACGAGGTTGCGCGGTTCCTCGGCGGCTCAGCCCCGGTCGAGATCGTCGCACCGCCGGCATCGAAGACCTTCGAGCTCGGGGTGGTCGTCCCGATGGACGACATGACCAACCCGCCACCGCCGCCCGGGGTGCCAGGGGAGGCGGCGGATGCCGAGTACAGCGAGGTCACCGGGTCGGTCTGGCCACACGTCGAAGAGGCGATCGTCGACCGCATCCTGCAGAACAACTCCACGATCGTGTTCGCCAACTCCCGTCGGCTCGCCGAGCGCCTCACCGGCCGTCTGAACGAGATCTACTCCGAGCGGATCGGGGTCGAGCTTCCGGCCGCGACGGTGCCTGCCGCGATGATGGCGCAGGCCGGGGCGACCGCGGGCGCCGATCCCGTGCTCGCCAAGGCGCACCACGGCTCGGTGTCGAAAGAGCAGCGCGCCCAGGTCGAAGAAGAACTCAAGTCGGGCGTGCTGCGCTGTGTCGTGGCGACGAGCAGTCTCGAACTCGGCATCGACATGGGCGCGGTCGACCTGGTGATCCAGGTCGAGGCCCCGCCGTCTGCGGCCTCCGGGCTGCAGCGCGTCGGCCGCGCCGGGCACCAGGTGGGCGAGATCAGCCGTGCCGCCCTCTTCCCGAAGCACCGCGGCGACGTGCTGCACACCGCGATCGTCACCGAGCGGATGCTGGCGGGCAAGATCGAGGCGATCCAGGTGCCGCGCAATCCGCTCGACATCCTCGCCCAGCAGACGGTCGCCGCGAGCGCCCTCGGTGCCATCAGCGTCGAGGAGTGGTTCGAGACGGTCCGTCGTTCCGCGCCGTTCCAGTCGCTCCCCCGCTCGGCCTACGAAGCGACGCTCGACCTGCTGGCCGGACGCTTCCCCTCCGACGAGTTCGCCGAGCTGCGGCCGCGGCTGGTGTGGGACCGCGACGCGGGCACCCTCACCGGGCGTCCGGGCGCACAGCGCATCGCCGTGACCAGCGGCGGGACCATCCCGGACCGCGGCCTGTTCGGGGTGTTCGTGGCCGGCGAGACGACCGGCGCGCGCGTGGGCGAGCTCGACGAGGAGATGGTCTACGAGTCGCGCGTGGGCGACGTGTTCACGCTCGGCACCACCAGCTGGCGCATCGCCGAGATCACCCATGACCGTGTCAACGTGATCCCCGCGTACGGCCAACCCGGCAAGGTGCCGTTCTGGCACGGCGACGGCATCGGTCGCCCCTTCGAGCTCGGCGAGGCGCTCGGAGCGTTCTCCCGAGAGGTGTCGGCGGCGACCCCCGAGAAGGCGGCCCAGCGACTGATCGACGCCGGGCTCGACGAGCAGGCGCGGGCGAACCTGATGGCGCATCTGACCGAGCAGCGCGAGGCGACGGGCACCCTCCCCACCGACCGCACGCTCACCGTGGAGCGCGGCCGCGATGAGGTCGGCGACTGGCGGGTCATCCTGCATTCCCCGTACGGCATGAAGGTGCACGCCCCGTGGGCGCTGGCCATCAACGCCCGGGTGCGCGAGCGCCTCGGTGTCGAAGGATCGGCGGTCGCGAGCGACGACGGCATCATCGTGCGCATCCCCGATGCCGAAGCCGAGCCGCCCGGAGCCGAGCTGTTCGTGTTCGAGCCCGACGAGTTGGAGCACCTGGTCACCGAGGAGGTGGGCGGCTCCGCGCTGTTCGCCTCGCGGTTCCGCGAGTGCGCGGCGCGGGCGCTGCTCATGCCCCGCATGAACCCGAACAAGCGCACGCCGCTCTGGCAGCAGCGGCAGCGGTCGGCGCAGCTGCTCGAGGTGGCGCGGCGGCATCCGACCTTCCCGGTGATCCTCGAGACGCTGCGCGAGGTGCTGCAAGACGTCTACGACCTGCCCTCGCTGCGCAAGCTCGCGACCTACATCGCCGATCGCCGGATCCGCCTCGTCGAGACCGAGCCCGGCCAGCCCTCGCCGTATGCCCGCGACCTGCTGTTCGGCTACGTGGGCGCCTTCATGTACGAGGGCGACTCGCCGCTCGCCGAGCGTCGGGCCGCCGCGCTCTCGGTCGACCCCGCCCTTCTGGGCGAGCTGCTGGGAACCGTCGAGCTGCGCGAGCTGCTCGACCCCGAGGTGATCGCCCAGTTCGAGCGGGAGGCGCAACGACTCGATCCGGACCGCCGCGCCCGCGGACTCGAAGGCGTCGCCGACCTGCTGCGCATGCTCGGACCGCTCGACGCGGAAGAGGTCGCGGCTCGCCTCGACCCCGCGAGTGTGCTCGAAGCGGAGGCCGAGGCCGTCGACACCGCGACCGCCGCCGCACTGCTCAACGACCTGATCACCGCCCGGCGCGCGATTCCGGTGACGATCGGCGGCGTGAGCCGGGTGGCCGCGATCGAAGACGCGGGCCGACTGCGCGATGCGCTCGGGGTCGCTCTCCCGACGGGCATCCCGGTGGCGTTCCTCGAACCGCTGGCCGACCCGCTCGGAGACCTCGTCGCCCGGCACGCCCGCACGCACGGCCCGTTCACGACGGATGCCGTCGCCACCCGGTTCGGGCTCGGCGCCGCGGTCGCCCGCCACACCCTGCAGCGGCTGGATACCGGCGGGCGCCTCACGAGCGGGTACTTCCTGCCCGAGGCCGCCGGCAGCGGCGACGCGATCGAGTGGTGCGACAGCGAGGTGCTGCGACGCCTGCGGATGCGCTCGCTCGCTGCCATCCGCGGCTCGGTGGAGCCGGTCTCTCCCGAGGCGTATGCGCGCTTCCTGCCCGACTGGCAGCACGTGGGCCGACCGCTGGAGGGCGTCGACGGCGTGCTGAACGTGATCGAGCAGTTCGCCGGAGTGCCGATCCCGGCGAGCGCGTGGGAATCGCTGGTCCTGCCCTCGCGGGTGCGCGACTACGCCCCCGCCATGCTCGACGAGCTCACGGCAGCGGGCGAGGTCATCTGGTCCGGCCACGGCACGCTCCCGGGGCGCGACGGCTGGGTGTCGCTGCATCCGGTCGACCTCGCGCCGTTCACGCTGCCGGAGCGCGACGCCGAGATCGCTTCCGACTCTTTGGAGTCGCGCATCCTCATCGCGCTCGACGTCGGCGGCGCGTACTTCGCGGCGCAGCTGAAGGATATGGCCGCGGCCGACAACGAGCAGTCCGTGCTCGAGGCGCTGTGGTCGCTGACCTGGTCGGGCTACGTGACGAACGACACGTTCGGCCCCATCCGCTCACTCCTCGCCGGCGGTTCGCAGGCGCACAAGGTCAAGCGCCGGGCTCCCCGCGCTCGGACGTATCGCGGGGTGTCCTTCACCGGTTCCCCTGCGCCTCGGCCGACGTCGATCGGCGGGCGCTGGTCCCTGCTGCCGACGCTCGAGACGGATGCCGCCCGCCGCGCCACCGTCACCGCGGGCCTCCTGCTCGACCGCTACGGCGTTGTCACCCGCGGCGCCGTGCAGGCCGAGGGTGTTCCCGGTGGCTTCGCCCAGGCGTACCGCGTGCTCGCCGGGTTCGAAGAGGCGGGCCACTGCCGTCGCGGCTACGTGATCGAGAAGCTCGGGGCCGCGCAGTTCGCCGCCTCCGGCACGGTCGACCGGCTGCGCACCTACGCCGGACTCGCCGATCCTCCGCCACGCAAGGCCGTGACCCTCGCGGCCACCGACCCCGCCAACCCCTATGGCGCGGCCCTCGGCTGGCCCAAGCTCGATGGGGTCTCGCATCGCCCGGGCCGCAAGGCGGGCGGCCTGGTCGTGCTGGTCGACGGCGTCCTCGTGCTCTCCCTCGAACGCGGCGGCCGTACGGTGCTGTCGTTCAGTGATGACGGCGAAGTGCTCCGCGCCGCCGCATCCGATCTCGCGGCCACAGCACGCGCCCGCCGACTCGACACCCTGACCGTCGAGAAGATCAACGGCGAAGGCGTTTACGGCACCGACCTCGCACTCGCTCTGCAGGAGGCGGGCTTCGTGGCCACCCCGCGGGGCTACACCCTCCGCAAGGTCGTCTGATCCATCCAGAGTGGTACCATAAGTGGTACCAGAAGGGATGCACATGGCCATCACCACGAGCGAAGCGCGCCGCGACCTCTTCGGCCTGATCGAGCGCGTTAACCTCGATCATTCCGAGATCGAGATCGTCTCCCGCCGAGGCGCCGCCGTCCTCATGTCGAAGTCCGAGTACGACTCCCTGATCGAGACCAGCCACCTTCTGCGCTCCCCCGCGAATGCCAACCGGCTGCTTGTCGCTCTCGCCGCCGCACAGGCAGGCGACGTCGCAGAACATCCACTCGACGAGGCATGACCTCGCGAGTGCTGGTTTGGACGCCGCAGGGGTGGGAGGACTACGTCCATTGGCAGACCGAGGATCGCCGGACTCTCAAGCGGATCAACCTCCTTCTGACCGATCTCCTGCGCGATGACCCCTTCGAGGGGATCGGCAAGCCGGAACCGCTCAAGCACGCTCTTGCCGGAGCCTGGTCTCGGCGCATCGACGAGACGAACCGACTGGTCTACACAGCCAACGACCATCAGGTCATCATCCTGCAGGCGCGCTACCACTACTGACACACCTACGCTGGAAGCCATGATCCGAGAGTTCGCCGCCGGCATCCGCACCCTGCTGCGGGGATTCGGCCTGTGGCGCACCCGCCCCGGTCTCATGGCGCTGGGCCTGATCCCGGCGATCATCGCCGTCATCGTGCTCGCCGCCCTGCTCGTGCCGCTGGTGATCGGCATGCCGTCGCTGTCCACGTGGCTCACCCCGTTCGCCGACGGATGGATCGAGCCGTGGCGCGGTCTGCTGCGCACCGCGGTGAGCCTCGTCGTCGTCGCTGCCGCTCTGGCTCTCGCCAGCGTGGTCTTCAGCGCACTGACCCTGACCATCGGCGACCCGTTCTACCAGCGCATCTGGCACGCGGTCGAGGTCGACCTCGGCTCACCCGCGCCCGCCGACGGCGGCAGCTTCTGGACCACGCTCGGCGAGGGGCTGCGACTGGTCCTCCTCGGCATCCTCATCGCCATCTCCGTCCTGCTGATCGGCCTCGTCCCCGGCATCGGCGGCTTCCTGGGCGCCGTCGCCGGCGTCGTCTTGACCGGCCGACTGCTGGCGCGCGAGCTCACCGGCCGCGCCTTCGACGCGCGCGACCTCAGCCCCGCCGATCGTGCCGCGCTCTTCTCGGGCAGCCGCGCACGAGTGCTCGGCTTCGGCGTCGCCACGCAGCTCTGCTTCCTGATCCCCGGTGGGGCCGTCGCGATCATGCCGGCCGCCGTCGCCGGCAGCACGATGCTCGCGCGCGACCTGCTCGCGCGCACCGGCACCTCGGCGCCGTCGGCGTCCGGAGCGACGATGACACCTCCGCCGCCTGCACCAAACGCCGTATCGTCGCCGCTTCCGCCGCCCCCGCATCTCGGGGCGGGATCCGGAGCCTCCTGATGCCCGAGGGCGATACCGTCTTCCGCACCGCGCGGCGCCTCGACGAGGCCATCGCCGGTGCGGAGGTCACGCGTTTCGACCTCCGTGTCCCTCGCTTCGCGACGATCGACCTGACCGGGCAGCCCGTGCACGGCGTCGTTCCCCGCGGCAAGCATCTGCTCATGCGCATCGGCGACAGCACCCTGCATTCGCATCTGCGCATGGACGGCGCGTGGTTCGTGTACCGGCCCGGGGAGAAGTGGCGGCATCCGGCCTTCAAGGTGCGTGCGATCGTCGGCACCTCCGAGCGCGATGCCGTCGGGGTCGACATCGCCGAGATCGAGGTCGTGCCCACTCGCGACGAAGACCAACTCGTCGGCTATCTGGGTCCCGATCCGCTCGCGGACGACTGGGATGCAGCCGAGGCCATCCGGCGGCTCGGAGCCGACACCCGCAGCATTCATGTCGCCCTCCTCGATCAGCGCAACGTCGCAGGTTTCGGCAACGAGTACGCGGCAGAACTCCTGTTCCTGCGCGGAATCCTGCCGACGCGACCGACGCCCGAGGTCGATGTCGCCGCCCTCCTCGACCTCGGAGTGCGCACCATCCGCGCCAACCGCAATCGCCGCAACCGCACCTTCACGGGCATCGATCGCCCGGGCCAGGGCACCTGGGTCTACGGCCGCGCCGGACGCCCGTGCCGCCGCTGCGGAACCCTCATCCGGCGCGGCGAGCAGGGCGCGGATCCGACGCGCGAGCGCGTCACGTTCTGGTGCCCGGTCTGCCAACGCTGACGGCGCCGTCGCCGTGCCACAGACGCCTCGATCGAGTCGATCACTCGCTGCGGTGCCCGTGCACCGGCCGGGCATTCGCCGGCGGGGTCCCTACCTCCTGAACGGAGTGACCGCTGCATGCGGCGTTCGTCATGCGGGCCTGCTCGATTCGTGACACGACGAACCATCGCATCGCGTCGCGCAGCAGGCACCAGCCGACCAGGTACCACTGGCCGTTCGTGGAGGCGAACATGACGGGCTCGATCTCACGCGCGGTCGTGACACCGGCGAGGGAGGTGTAGCGGATCCGGATCGTCCGCTGCTCGGCCATCGCCTCCTCCAGCACCGACCGGACGGCGCGGGAGGAAGGGGGCGATCCGTCGACCCACACTCGACGCCCCAGGTCGGCGGCCCTCTCCCGTGTGCGGGGATCGAGGACGTCCATGATCTTCTGCACGCCTGCCGATGCCAGGTCGGCGTAGGGAGCGTCAGAAGCTGCCGAGACAGCCGCCAGGAGCGCCACGGCCTGGGCCGGCGACAGGCTGATGGGAGGCAGGGACGCACTCGACGCCAACCCGTAGCCACCACCGGGTCCCGGGCGCGACCACACCGCCGCACCGCTGCTCGCCAGCGCGGCGAGGTCGCGCTTCACGGTTCGAACGGACACCTCGAACTCGGCGGCGAGCCGATCCGCGGTGCATCCTCGCGTGCCGTTGCGGCGCAGCATCTCGGTCAGGGCATGGAGCCGCTCGGTCCGCTTCACCGCCGGCACCTCGTTGAATTCATGACAGAAATAGTGCCATACACCTGTCCGGAGGCGGTGCCAGCATCGAGTTATGACGACAGAAACACAGAATCCGACCATCATCCTGATCGCGGGTCACTGGCTCGGCGCGTGGGCCTGGGACGAGGTGCGCGAGGGCCTGGAGTCCCTCGGCGCTGATGCGATCGCCATCACCCTCCCCGGCCTCGACCCGCACGATCCCGAGCGATCGTCCCGGACCCTCGACGATCAGGCCGCCGCGATCGAAGAGGCCATGGCGCGCGCGGGAGCCTCGGCGGACCGGCCCGTGGTGCTCGTGGGCCACAGCGGGGCCAACGCTCCGCTCAGCATCGTCCTCGACCGGCATCCGGAGCACGTCCGCCGGATCATCTGGGTCGACTCCGGCCCCGTCTCACCGGGAGGCGTCTTCGCGCCCGACCTCCCCGACGCGGTGGCAGAGCTGCCCTTGCCGCCCTTCGAGGTCCTCGGAGAGCAAGCCAGCCTCGAAGGTCTGAGCGCCGACGTGCTCGAGCGCTTCCGTGCCCGAGCAGTCCCCGAGCCCGGGGCGGTGCTCCGGCAGCCCGTGGAACTCACCAACGAGGCGCGCCGCCGAGCCCCCACCACCCTCGTCTGCTGCTCCATCCCCAGCGCACAGCTTCTGGAACTCGCCCGCGCCGGGCATCCCATGTTCGCCGAGGTCGACGCCCTCGATGACCTCGAGGTCATCGATCTCCCGACCGGACACTGGCCGATGTGGAGCCGCCCTGCGGATCTCGCGAAGATGATCGGTTCCTCGGCGGTCTCCTGATGCGTGCAACTGCACCCGCTGAAGGCCTGATCGGGTTTTGTCGGAACGCCATGATCGTCGCAGGAGTTGTCTAGTCCGGGGGGATCGACTTCGCGCGCTTCGCTCGATCTGCTTCTTTTCGTACTTGACGTGCAGTGAGCCAGCGGGTGGCGAAGCCGAGCATGATGACGCTTGTGATCGCGGCGGGCCATGTGAGGGGTGCGGGTACATATTGCAGGCACAGCATGAAGGCGACGGGCATGCTCACAAGGCCGGCGATGAAGATGGCGGGTGGGGAGTTGGTGCTCATCCTCGGCGGAACGCCGCTGTTCTGAGCAGATCCCTCAGGCGGCTGCTGTTCAGCATTGGATGAGTCCACCGACGAACCTCTCTTCTTTGCTAGACCCCGCCCAATAACATGCTACCCGTTAGGCGACAGACGTGATTGGCGGGGGACTCACCCCCGCGCTCCCCACATCCATCCGCGGGAATGAATCCGCCCCTGCCGTGGTTGTTGATATATCCGGAGAACTCCGGAGCACGGGAGGAATCGTGGGTAAGAACTACGTCGACATCGAGAACGACCAGGGCGCGACGCTGCGGTACCGCAAGCACGCGAACGGTCGAGGTCTGGTCGCGCATGGCGCGAAGGTGCATCCGAAGGCGCACATCGAGGCGGGTGCCTATATCGAACCGGGCGCGCGAATCGGCGCCGGGGCGACCATCGCCCGCGGCGCCTGGATCGACGAAGACGCCGTGGTCGGTGAGGGAGCTTTCGTCGATGCGCACGCGCACATCGGCCAGGGAGCCGCGATCGGCGACCACGCGTACGTGGGTGTCCGCACCGACGTCGGCGCCGGAGCGCGCATCGTCCGTGGCGCCCGGATCGGCGACGACGAGACGGTCGCCGCAGGCCTCACCATCGCGACGGACCAGAAGGGCCTCTGGCTCGCAGCCTGACGCCCCGCGCTCGACCTGAGCGCGTCACGCGTCGCGTGGCCTGACTACAGCAGTCGCCGCTCGGATGCCCACGCGGTGAGTTCGTGCCGCGACGAGAGCTGCAGCTTGCGCAGCACGGATGACACGTGAGTCTCGACCGTCTTGATCGAGATGAACAACTCGGAGGCGACCTCCTTGTAGGCGTAGCCGCGCGCGATCAGTCGCATGACCTCCTGCTCGCGCGCCGAGAGCCGGTCGAGCTCATCCGTCGCGGTCGCTGTCTCTCCCGCGACGGCCCCGAACGCGTCGAGCACGAAGCCGGCGAGCCGCGGTGAGAACACCGCATCGCCGTCGGCCACGGCGTGCACGGCCTTGCTGACCTCGATGCCGGACGATCCCTTGGTGATGTAGCCGCGCGCACCGGCACGGATCACCCGCACGACATCGGCCGCCGCATCCGACACGCTCAGTGCGAGGAATCGCGCGGTGGTCGGCGCCGAGCCACGGATCACGGCTTCTCCCCCGGTCGCGTCGTCGCCGGGGCCGCCCGGCAGATGCACGTCGAGCAGCACCACATCGGGCTGCGTCGCGCCGATCACCGCGATGGCGGACGGCACGTCGGCCGCCTCTCCCACCACGTCGACGCTGGCATCGAGATCGGCACGCAGACCGGAGCGGAAGATCGAGTGGTCGTCGACGATCACGACGCGGATGCTGTCAGCCACGGTTCTCCTCCCGGGTGGGCGCGGGGCGCGCGCCGGGCCGATCCTGGTGCACGCCCGACCTGATGCTCAGATGCACCTCGGTGCCGTTCTCGTCGCTGCGGACGCCGCCCGAGCCGCCGGCGCGACGCATCCGGCCGATGATCGACTCCCGCACCCCGAGGCGGTCGCTCGGCACGTCGTCGAGCGAGAACCCGGCACCGCGGTCGCGGATGAACACGTCGACGCCGGTCGCGCTGCCCTCGATGTACACCGAGATCTCGCCGCCCGCGTGCCGGGCCGCGTTCAGGATCGCCTCTCTGGCCGCGGCCGCGAGCTCCCCACTCGCGCGCTCGGCGGAGAGGCCGGCCGACACCACGTCGATGCGCACCGGGTAGTCGAGTTCGAGCGCTCCGGCATAGTCACGCAGATCCGTCGGCAGGTCGCTGTCGGCTGGGGCGTCGCCGTCGTACAGCCACGCCCGCAGCTCGCGCTCCTGCGCCCTGGCGAGACGCGCGGCCTCGCTGGAGGCACCGGCCCTGTTCTGGATCAACGCGAGCGTCTGCAGCACGGAGTCGTGCAGGTGCGCGGCCATCTGGCTGCGCTGCTCCTCGCGAATGCGGCGGACCCGCTCACCGGAGAGTTCGCGCCAGCGCGGGATCAGGGCCGACGAGACCACGGCGGCGAGCCCGGCGAGCGGGAGGAGCACGAGCGCCACCCCCGACCGAGCGATGGGCCAGGAGAGCAGCACCGTGAACAGCAGCGCCAGCAGCAGGATCGCGACGACCCGCACGGTCATCGTGTGCCGCGGCCCGCGGGCCGTGTCCGTCCGATCGATGAGGGTGGCCCACAGCCCGGCGCCGGTCGCGAACGCCGCCGCGCCGCCCACCACGACCGCGGCGAGGTCCGGCGGGATCGACCCGCTCAGCCAGTCGCTGCCCCCGCGCCAGACCAGGACGACGAGCATCCCCACGGCGGCAGGAGCGAGCAGCAGCCAGGCCACCGGCATCCGCCTCGTCGGTGCGCTCTCGCCCTCGGCCCACGGCATGAAGACCCAGCACCAGGCGTAGAGCAGGATGCCGGCGCCACCGCACAGTGTCAGCGCGATGAACAGCGCCCGCACCAGCCCCACGCGCACGCCGAGGTGACGGGCGAGACCGGCGCCCACGCCGGCCACCAGACAGTCGCGGTCGCGGGTCAGCGGCGGGCGCGGCGGTGCCGCCACGCGCGGGGGTCGCGCAGAAGCGTGCGCCGAAGAGGACATGTGGCAATCCAATCATCCGGGTGCCCGCTCCGGGTCCTCCCCGGCCCAGAATCAGGGGTCGCTCAGGGGTTCCCCCCATGGCAGGGAGCAGACGGATGCCGCCAGGATCGAAGCATGACGATTCCGACTGCGCCACCGCCCCCCGCCGACCACGCCGCTCCGGCCACCGGCACACCGGGCACCGGCATCCCTCGCGGAGCCGAGCGCTTCCTCCTCTGGGTCGCCGGACTCGGCGTCGCCCGGTCCGAGGGATGGCTCGGCGGTGTCTCGGCGGGCATCGCCGCCCGCCTGCGCATCGATCCCCTGATCATCCGCGGCGTCCTCGTGGTCGCGGCCCTCTTCGGCCTGCCGGTCATCTTCCTGTACGCCGCAGCCTGGGCGCTGCTGCCGGATGTCGACGGACGCGTGCACGTCCGCGATCTGCTCCGCCGCGACTACCAGCCGGTGCAGTGGGGCATCCTCGCGATGGCCGTCATCGGCCTGTTCCCGACCGCTCCGCTCGCCGGCCGTCTCTTCGGCCTCGGCTACGACGGCTGGTCAGCCCTCTCTCTCACGAGCTGGATCATCGGCCTCATCCTCGTGGCCGTCCTGCTCATCCTGATCGTGCGTGCTGCGAGCCGCACCCCGGGTGCTTCCACGCCTGATCTGCCGATGGCTTCCGCAGATCAGGCGGCCCCGGCCGCGTCCGTCGCCCTCGGTGGTTCGGGTACCGCCGAGGGGACGGACGCCACACTCCCGCTCGGCGCATACGCTGCGGCGGATGCCGACACCGTGGTCGCGGACACGCCTGCCCCGGCCGCCCTCGCCGATGCCCCGCTCCTCGACCCGACTACGACCGCGGCGATTCCGCCCGCACCTCCCGCACCCCTTCCCCCCGGCGCACAGGACCCCGCCGCCCTCGAGGCCTGGCGCGCCCAGCACGCCGCGTGGAAGGAACAGGACCAGGCGTGGCGACGCCAGCAGCAGGATGTCGAGCGCGCCGCCCGCGATCAGCTGCGCCGTGAGCGCCAGGCCGAGGCCGCCGTCTTCGCCTCCGAGGCAGCCGAGCGTCGACGCATCCGCCGCGCATCGAACCCGCGCGCAGGCTTCGCATTCGCCGCGACGATCCTCGGTCTCGCGATCATCACCGGGGCCGCTGTCGGTCTTGTCGCGGGTGGCGAAGTGGTCGGCACAGCCCTCGGGTTGCTCGCCGCCGCCCTCATCCTGGCGCTCGGCATGATCGTCGCCGGAGCGTTCCGCCGACGCAGCGGCTTCCTGGCCTTCATCACCGTGCTCACACTGGTGGGCGGCCTCGTGGTCGGCGGGTTCTCCTCCCTGCAGGGCTTCAGCCTCGGCTGGGCGTCGGTCACGAACTACCGCGCGGAACATGTCCGGCAGCCGTTCGGCGAGCTCAACGTGTCGCTGAATCAGCACGACGACGCGCCCCGGCCGATCGTGATCGAGAAGGGCTCCGGCGCGACCAACATCTACGTCGATCCGGGTGTCCAGCTGCAGCTGCGTGCGACCGTCGACACGGCGGATATCACCTGGACCCGCGTCGACGCCGAGTACTACAACATCATCGATTCCGGCACCTGGGCGGGCACGCGGCGCGACGGGGAGTCGGTCGTCGCCGAGAACATCTCCGCGGAGAACGTGTCGACCACCACCATCCAACCCGTCACCATCGATCAGAACAGCGGCGAGATCTCCATCACCGTCGTCGAGCCGAAGAAGGAAGACCAGTGATGAGCACTCCCACGACCACCGAGCCGACCACCGCGCCGCGCACCCGCTGGGCCGCCATCATCTGGGGACTGTTGTTCGCGGCCATCGCTGCCGTCGCGCTCGGCCAGCTCGCCGACGCCACCCGTCGTGAGACGATCGCGGATGCGCTGATGACCATGACGCCCACGACGATCACCGCGATCGTGCTGCTCACCGCCGGCGTGCTGCTGCTCGTCGGCGGGGCCGCCGGTCTCATCCGCCGCGCACAGCGCAAGCTGGCGGCCGCATCCCGCCCGCAGCAGGAAGTGGCCGCGCCCGTCGCCGAGTAGCCTTGACCCCATGGCGAATCAGGGAAGACGGCCCGCGAAGGGCGCAAGCCGCGGCACGCCCGTACGCCGGAACAAGGCCGCCCCTGCCGAGCGATTCCCCCCGCAGAAGCCCAAGAAGAAGACCGCCAAGGTCGTCTTCGACGCTCCGCAGCCCGAACCCGAGGCACCGCGCACCTTTCGACTGGGCGCGGTGCCCGGTGCAACTCCGGGCAAGTGGATCGGCGCGTGGAAACAGCGGATGCCCCGTGTGCCGCTCGAGCTCGTGCCGATCGAGGCGGCCACACAGCGCGCCGCGCTCGACGAGGTGGATGCCGCGCTGGTGCGGCTGCCGCTCACCGACGAGTCGCTGCACGTCATCCCCCTGTACGACGAGGTCCCGGTCGTCGTCGCCGCCGCCGACTCGCATCTGATGGCGGTCGAAGAGCTCACCGCCGCCGACCTCGAGGGCGAGGTCGTGATCGCTCTGACCGACGATGTGCTCGGCCCGCTCGACCTGCCCGGCACGACACCGGCGAGCTTCGCCGCTCTGCCGACCGACGAGGCGATCGCGACCGCCGCATCCGGCGTCGGCATCGTGGTCGTCCCGATGTCGCTCGCCCGCATGCATCACCGCAAGGATGCCGACCACCGCGTCCTGGCGAATGGCCCGACCTCGACCGTCGCCCTCGTCTGGCCGCGCGACCGGACCACGCCCGACGTCGAGACATTCGTCGGCATCGTCCGCGGGCGCACCGCGAACTCCTCCCGGTGACCGGCGACGCTCGTCGCGCTCGTTAGAATCTCCTGATGGCCTCGCTCCTCTACGTCTGCGTGCGTCCCGAGCTCGGGGCGGCGGATGCTGAGCACGCCTCGTTCCGGCGGGCGCTCGGCGCCGACGTGGTCGACCGGCTCGACCTGCTGCAGACGCCGCTCGACATCGAGCGTGCGCGGGGCTACCAGGGAATCGTCGTCGGAGGTTCGCCGTACAACGTCTCCGACACCGTGAAGTCCCCGGAGCAGCTGCGCGCCGAGGCCGATCTGCGCACTCTGGCCGATGCGGCCATCGCCGCCGAGGTCGCCGTGTTCTTCACGTGCTTCAGCATCGGTGTCGTGACCCGCATGCTCGGCGGAGAGGTCGTCACCGACACCCCGGAGCCCGCGAGTGCCACCGTGATCGACGTGACTCCGGAGGGCGCAGCCGACCCGGTGTTCGGTCCCAGCGGCCCGGCGCTCACGGTCTTCACGGCGCACAAGGAGAGCGCGGCGCACACCCCGCCCGGTGCCGTGCTGCTCGCGACGAACGAGGTGTGCCCGGTGCAGGCCTACCGGGTGGGCACGCATCTGTACGCGGCGCAGTTCCACCCCGAGCCCACTCCCCGCGACTTCGCCGACCGGATGACGTTCTACCGCACCACCGGCTACTTCGACCCCGATGAGTTCGACGCGGTGCAGCAGCAGGTGCTGGCGGCATCCGTCACCGAGGGCGCGGCGCTCCTCCGGCGATTCGCCGAGACGTTCGCCTGAGTCAGCCCGCTCGGGTCAGCCCGCCGCGCCGTCGCGCAGCAGTGCCACGCGCTCCCGCAGGTATGCCTCCAGCGGCATGAAGCCCCCGGCGACGCTCCAGCGCACCGACGGCACCCCATCGACCAGGGCGAGCGGGCCGGACGAACCTCCGGCATCCACCGCATCCACGTCGATCACGCTCCAGCCCACGTGCACGACGTCGCCCTCGTCGAACCCGCCACGCAGCGCCTCGGCCCGGCGCTCGGCCCGCTCGCGTGCCGACTCGGCCGTGTAGCCGCGGCGGCCGGGATCGGCGGCCCGCAGCACCTCGGCGGTCGCCAGCGCATGCGTGTCGGTCAGCAGCAGCGCCCCGAGATGCCAGGCCTCGCCGACACGCACGATGCGACGCCCGCGCCATCGGGAGTCGCGCTGCTCGCCCAGCCCCTCTTTCGGGGCGCCGGCGAGGGCGGTCACAGCCGCGGTCAACAGCGCCGATGCGGTGGTCACAGCTCCCCCTGCACAGCCTCGCCCGCGCGTGCCGGTCCGACGACCTCCGCGCGATCGCCGCGCAGCGTCATCCCGATCAGCGGATACAGCAGCACCGAGAGCATGCCGGCCCCGACCAGCGCGGCCGCCGTGCCGGTGTCGAGCATGTCCTGATCCACACCGATCGCGGTGACCGCGACGATGATCGGCAGACCGGTGGCGGCCAGCAGACCGAGCGCTGCACGGTCGCGGACGCTCATCCCCGCGGGAGCCGAGAGCTGCGCGGCCGCACCGCGGATCACGAGCAGGGCGATCAGGAAGATGGGCACCAGGGCCAGCGCGGTCGGCGAGGAGAGCAGCGCCTGCAGGTCGAAGGTCACACCGGTGTAGAGGAAGAAGATCGGCACCAGGAAGCCGAACGCGATGGCCTCGATCTTGCTCTCGATCTGCTCCGCCGACTCCTTCGGCGCACGCGTCATGATGATGCGCCAGACCGCACCGGCCACGAACGCGCCCAGCAGCATGTCGAGGTCGAGCATCACGCTCAGACCGACGAGGGCGGCGATGAGCAGGATCACGAAACGAACCCCGAACTGGTCGGACGTGTGCAGTGTCGCCAGGACGATGCGATGCAGACGCCCGTGCGGCACGCGATGCGCGAGCAGCACCGCGAGTCCGGCGAGCACCACGAAGGTCAGCAGGACGGCCGTGGCGATCGGCGTGGTCCGCGTGCTCAGGAAGATCGAGATCGCGATCAGGGGCAGGAACTCCCCGACGGCCCCGATCGTGCTGATCGCTCGGCCGAAGGGCGTGTCGAGCTCGCGGGCGTCGCGCAGAATCGGCATCAGCGTGCCCAGCGCCGTGGAGCTGAGTGCGATGCCGACGACGACCATCCCCTCGCCCGGCGCGAAGAAGAAGCCGAGGCCGATGCCCAGCAGCACGCTCAGGAGCCAGCCGGCCGACGCCCGCGCGAGCGGCTTCCCGGCCACCATCTTGAAGTCGATCTCGGTGCCGGCGACGAAGAACAGCAGCGCCAGGCCGAAGTCGCTGAGCTTCTCCAGCAGCGGGCCGGGCTCGACCCAGCCGAGCACCGCCGGTCCGACGAGGATGCCGAGCACGAGCTCGAACACGACGATGGGCACCCGCACCACGGGACGCACGCCGCGGGCGAGCAGGGGTGCGGCAACGGCCAGCAGGGGGATCAGCACCAGGCCGAGGTCACTCGCTTCCACGAGACTCAGAGTAGCGAGTCGCCTCCCGCGATTCGCCCCCGCTCTGCATCCACGGCAGAATCGATGCACACCCTCGAGGAGCCCCCATGTCTCAGCCCGATACCGCCCGCCTGCTGATCGCCTGCGACGACCAGCCCGGCATCGTCGCCGCTGTCGCCGGTGTGCTCGCCCAGCACGGCGCGAACATCATCTCCCTCGACCAGCACTCCACCGATTCCGAGGGCGGACGCTTCTTCCAGCGCACCGTCATCCACCTCGACGGACTCTCCGCCGCGCGCCCGGCCCTCGAAGCCGACATCGCCGCCGTCGCCGAGCGCTTCGGCATGGAATGGTCGCTGCACGACGTGGCCCGCCGCAAGCGCGTCGCGATCTTCGTGTCCAAGTACGACCACTGCCTGATGGAGCTGCTGTGGCGCACGCAGCGCGGCCAGCTCGACATCGACATCACGATGGTCGTCTCCAACCACCCCGATCTGGCCCAGTCGGTGCGCTCGTTCGGTGTGCCGTTCGTGCACATCCCCTCCGGCGACAAGGCCGCCATGGAGGAGCGTCAGCTCGAGCTGCTGCACGGAAACGTCGACCTCGTCGTGCTCGCCCGCTACATGCAGATCCTCACCGACGACTTCATCACCCGTCTCGAGGTGCCGGTGATCAACATCCACCACTCGTTCCTGCCCGCGTTCATCGGTGCGAACCCGTACGCGCGTGCCAAAGACCGCGGCGTCAAGCTCATCGGCGCGACCGCGCACTACGCGACGGCCGACCTCGACGAGGGCCCGATCATCGAGCAGGACGTCACGCGCGTGACCCACTCCGAGTCGGCGGCTCAGCTGCAGAGCCGCGGTGCCGACGTGGAGCGACTGGTGCTGGCCCGCGCCGTGCAGTGGCATGCCGAGGACCGCGTGATCGTGCACGGCAAGTCCACGGTCATCCTCTAGCGGTCGGCGTCGTCCCAGGCGTTCCGGTTCTCTTCGATCCGCGCGTCGATCTCCCCCGAGGACGCGGACCGGCGAGCCGGGTCCGCCGGAATCCCCGCCGCCAGCTCGGCGAACACCTTAGCGGCGGTGTCGTGGCGCACGAGTGGGGCGGCCTGGCCCATCCACAGCGACTGCAGCGCGCCCAGGTTCTGTTCCCCCGCCGCGGTGCGGAAGCGGCCGGTGAGCCAGTTCTGCATCGGGAATGGAGCGATCGTGCCGCTCGCCTCGATCGCCCGCACGACGCGGTTGCGCGCACCGCGAGCCAGTCGCCCGCTCATCGCCCGCGTGAGCACGGTCTCGTCGGCGGCAGTGGACCGGATCGCCTCACGGTGGGCCTGGTTCGCTGCAGACTCGGCGGTCGCGAGGAACGCCGTCCCCACCTGCACTCCGGAGGCGCCCAGCGCGAAGGCCGCGGCCACCCCACGCCGGTCAGCGATGCCTCCCGCCGCGATCACGGGAACGTCGACTGCATCGACGACCTGCGGCACCAGCGCGAACGTCCCCACCAGCGACTCCTCGGCCGGGCGCAGGAACGACACCCGGTGGCCGGCCGCCTCCGCGCCGGTCGCGACTACGGCATCCACGCCCGCCTCGGCGAGGGCGACCGCCTCGGCCACGGTGGTCGCCGTGCCGACGATGCGGATGCCGCGGCGGCGAGCCTCATCGACCATGTCCGCCGACGGCACGCCGAACACCACGCTGAGCACCGCGGGAGCGATCTCCCAGATCGCCTCCAGCTGCTCCTCGAGCGGCGGGTTGTAACGCTCCGGCCGGGCGGGCACGTCGACGCCGACCGCCTCGTAGAACGGCTGCAGCGCCTGGGCGAAGACCGTGTGCTGTGGGTTCGGCTCGACCTCGTCGCCCGTGGGCAGCCAGATGTTCACCGCGAACGGCCGGTCGGTCGCTGCCCGAAGGTCGGCCCCGGTCGTGCGGATGCGGTCGCCGTCGTAGCCGTACAGGCCGAACGAGCCGAGCCCGCCGGCGTTGCTCACCGCCGCGGTGAGTGCGGTCGAGGAGAGCCCACCGAACGGGCCGAGGATGATCGGATGCTCGATCCCGAGCAGGGCGCGAAGGTCACTCATGCTTCGACGTTACGCCCGCAGCGGAGGGAGACGGTCGACCGTGACGGCCGGTCTCGCGGTCCCCGGTGCTACCCTCGGCTGCAGAGGGGAGTGCGCATGAGCGAGTGGTTCGGGCAGATGCTGAGCTTCGTCGCGACCGCGCTCGGACTCGTCTCGATGCCGGATGCCGCGGCCCTCGGTCTCGCCATCGCACTGCTCGCCGTCACGGCGCTGACGCTCGCGATCGTGCTGAGCGTGCGCCCCGAGGCCACCTCCGACGCCCCGCATCCGCTGCGGGCGATCGACATCGGAACCCTGCTCACGCAGAGCGACCCTGACGCTGCCGGCCATCCGCGCCCGCGCGCGCCGGGGGTCGCGATCGCCGCGTAGTCCGTCCACACGACGGGATCGCGCGGCTTTCGCCGACCCTTCCCGACGCCACGAACGGACAACTCCATGGACCCCTTTGCCTTTCCCCCTCTCGCCGCCCTCCTCGACGCCGCCTACGGCGCACTGACCGGGCTCTCCGACCTCCTCACCCCGACCGCCGGAGCCTCGGCCGCAGCCCTCGCGGTCGTGCTCGTCACTCTGCTGGTGCGGGCCCTGCTCATCCCCGTCGGCATCTCGCAGGCCAAGGCCGAGCAGACCAGGGCGCGCCTCGCCCCGAAGCTGCGCGAGCTTCAGCGCCGCCACAAGAAGAACCCCGAGCGCCTGCAGAAGGAGATGATGGCGCTGTACAAGGCCGAGAACACGTCGCCGTTCGCGGGCATGCTCCCGGTGCTGGCGCAGGCCCCCATCGTCGGCATCCTGTACACGCTGTTCCTGCGACCCGAGATCGCCGGACACCCGAACGAGCTGCTCTCCCACGACCTGTTCGGCGCTCCGCTGGGCACGAGCCTGGTCTCGGCGCTGTTCGGGGGCACGGCCACGCCGGCGACGTTCCTCGTCTTCGGGGTGCTGCTCGCCATCATGATCGCCGTCGCCGAGGTCACCCGCCGGGTGTTCCGTCCGACGCCGGTCGAGGGCGACGACTCGCCGCTGAACTCCCCCACGATGCTCCGCGTGATGTCGTCGCTGCACTACCTGACGGCGGTGTTCGCGGCCTTCGTGCCCCTCGCGGCGGCGCTGTATCTCACCGTCACGGTGGTGTGGACGCTCGTGCAGCGCGTCATCCTGCGCCGACGGTTCCCGCTGCCGACCCCCGCGGTCAGTCGGGCAGCGGTATCGGGGCGGTGAAGGGGCCGGAGGGGCCGCCGTCGTGGCGGTCCTTCCGCACGCCGAGCGTCGCGCCGACGCTGGCGGCGATCACGAGGACGACCGCCAGCAGCCGCAGCGGGGTCGCATCCTGGCCGAGGATCAGCCAGCCCGCGAGCGTCGCGAAGGCGGGCTCGAGGCTCAGCAGCACGCCGAACACCCGCTGCGGCAGACGGCGCAGCGCGGCCAGCTCGAAGCTGTACGGGATCACCGACGACAGCACCGCGGTGATCGCGGCGAGCAGCAGCAGCTGCGGGTCCATCGCAACCGTCGAGGCGGCCGGGATGCCGACCGGGATGAGGAGCACGGCTGCCACGACGAGCCCCATCGCCAGGCCGCTGCTGCCGGGGATGAGCGCACCGACGCGGGCACTCATGCGGATGTACATCACCCAGAACCCGGCCGCGATGAGGATGAACACGAGCCCGAGCGGGTCGAGCGGCTCGGCCCCGATCAGGCCGTCGATGCCCAGTGCGACCATGCCGAGGAGAGCGACCCCCACCCAGGCGGCATCCGCGAGACGACGGGTCAACACGGCGGCGAGCACGAGCGGTCCGAGGAACTCGATCGCGACGGCGGGGCCGAGCGGGATGCGGTCGATCGCGGCGTAGAAGAACCCGTTCATCGCGGCCAGCGAGACGCCGAAGAGCACGGCGGCGAGCCACTGCGGGCGCGTCCACTTGCCCGGGCGGGGCCGCACGATGACGACGAGCAGGATGGCGGCGATCGCGACCCGCAGCGAGGTCACACCCCACGGCCCGAGCACCGGGAACAGCTGCGCCGCGACGGCCGCGCCGAAGGGCAGCGAGAGGCAGGAGCCGATGACGAGTGCGACGCCCACGAGGGGGCCGGACGCGGCGGGCTTCTGCACCAGACAAGCTTAGGCGGGCGGCCCTCGGCGGCCGGTCAGATCAGAGCGGCTTGCCGCCCGTCACCGCGATCACCGAGCCGGACGTGTACGACGACTCCGCCGAGGCGAGGTAGACGTAGGCGCCTGCGAGCTCCGCCGGCTGCCCCGCGCGTCCGAGGGGCGTGTCCTGTCCGAACGTCGCGAGCCGCTCGGCGTCCCAGCCGGTCGCGGGGATCAGCGGCGTCCAGATCGGGCCGGGCGCCACGGCGTTGACTCGGATGCCCTTGGGCCCTGCCTCTTCGGCGAGCGCCTTCACGAACGCCACCTGGGCGGCCTTCGTCATCGCATAGTCAATGAGTCCGGGCGACGGGTTGAATGCCTGGACGGATGCCGTCACGATGATGCTCGCGCCCGGCTCGAGGTCGGGGTACGCCGCGCGGGCCGAGAACAGCAGGCCCACGAGGTTCGTGTCGAACACGCGCCGCATCCGGTCGGTCTCGAGGTTCTCGAAGCCGTCGATGTCGTGCTGGTAGGCGGCGTTGAGCACGAGGGTGTCGAGCCCGCCGAGCTCACTCCGTGTGCGGGCGACGATGTCGGTTGCGAAGGCCTCGTCGCGCAGGTCTCCCGCGAAGCTCACACCCGTGCGCCCCGCCTCGCGGACCAGCGCCAGAGTGTCTTGCGCGTCGTCCTGCTCCTCCGGCATGTGCGCGATCGCGACATCGGCGCCCTCGCGTGCGAAGGCGATCGCGACGGCCCGTCCGATGCCGGAGTCGCCACCGGTGATGAGCGCTCGGCGCCCCGCCAGCCGGCCGTGGCCGATGTAGCTCTCCTCGCCGTGGTCGGGGTCGGGGCGCGTCAGCTCCGTGAGTCCGGGCTGGTCCTGCTGCTGCGCGGGGAAGCCCTCCTCGCGGTGCGCGTGCCGGGGGTCGGAAGCGTTGTCGGTCATGGCCGATCCTCCTCGTCTCGATGTGTCGGACCGACTCTTCCGGATCGGCGGCCGCGAGTGCAGGGGGTTGACAGCCGTGCATGGAGGCGGCGAGGAGCGCCGCCTCGAGAGGAGACGTGCGGCCGAGTCAGAGCTGAGGCGTGACGGGGATCTCTTCGGTGCCCGGCTCCACGCCGGCCTCGGCGGGTTCGGGGACGAGGTACAGCCCGCTCGGCGCGTTGGCGGTGAAGGCGAGCGCCTCGATCCAGGCCCGGTTGATGGAGGGCTGGCGGCTGCCGAAGTACTTGAACACCAGCGAGCTGCCCGGCTGGATCCACACGGTCGTGCGTCCGCCGCCGACGCTCGCGTCTTCGCGCCAGCTGAACGGGAACGGCTCTCCGCGCCGCAGCTTCGCGGTGATGACCAGTTGCAGATGCGTGAGAGCGCGATCTTCGATCTCGGTCTTCACTCCACCTTCATAGACGAACTTGCCCATATCGTGTGCTCCTTGGTCGCAGTCTGGCCGAGACGACGGCTCACCCTATTCTCGCTCACGCGGCGACAGTATTCCGCCTCTGTTCTGCGCGAGGGTGGCTGCGCGTCCGCCATCGCGAAGTCAACCCCCTCGGCAGAACGGAGAAGCCCTCCTAATGTCGGATTCCCCAGCTCGAGGAGGGCATTTCCATGAACGCACGACACATCGACGACCGCCCCGACGAGGGATACACCCCCGGGACCACCCACGCAGAGTGGGGCGCGGGGAACCCCCGGCTGCGCATCACGCGCGATGACGAGCGCACCGAATTCGCGCTCGAGGCGGATGAGGTGCGGATCGGCTCCGCCGAGGGCAACGAGCTGCGCCTGCCCGACACCGATCCCCTGCATGCCACGATCACGCACGACGACCGCGACGAGTACGTGCTGACGCTGCACGGCGAGGGCGAGATGAACGCCAACGCCGGCGCGGATGCCACGCACCCGGGTGACGACAGCGAGACGCTCCGCACCGGCGCGCACTTCACGGCCGGACCCTGGACGCTGGTGTTCGCCCGCGAGGAGTTCGCCGACCACGGCCGCCCCTACGGCGGACGCGCGGGTGGCGAGTACTCGGATCAGCCGCTGCAGCCCCCGCGTCCGGACTACGACGGCGACGCCGCGGAGTCCGCCCCGCCCGCGCAGCCGTGATGCCGGGCGCCGACGCGCTTCGACGAACACGAGAGGGAAGACGATGACCACCACACGCGACCTCATGACTCCGAGCCCGCGCTGCATCGGCGTGAACGACTCACTGCGCATCGCCGCATCGGTCATGGCGGATCTGAACGTCGGAGCCCTGCCCATCTGCGGTGAGGACAGCCGCCTCAAGGGGATGCTCACCGACCGCGACATCGTCGTCGGTGCCATCGCGCTCGGGATGGATCCGGAGACCACCCCTGCGGAGGCGCTCGCCAACGGAAAGCCGATCACGGTCGACGCGGACGACGACATCCAGGTCGCGCTGGACCGCATGGAGGAGCACCAGATACGGCGGCTGCCCGTGATCGCAGAGCATCGGCTGGTGGGAATCGTCAGCCAGGCCGACATCGCCCGCTCGCTGTCGGCGGCGACGACCGGCAAGACGGTGGAGAGCATCTCGCAGTGACCGACGACATCGAACGACTGAGCGACCTCGCGCGCGAACGAGGGCTGCGTGTGGCCGTGGCGGAGTCCCTCACCTCGGGTCGGCTGGCGAACACGGTCGGGTCCGGAGCCGAGGCATCCGAGTGGTTCGCGGGCGGCGTCGTGGCCTATCTGACGGATGTGAAGGAGCGCGTGCTCGGGCTGGTCCCCGGCACGGACCCCTGTTCCGCGGCGTGCGCCGAGCAGCTCGCCCTCGGAGCGCGCGATCTGCTCGACGCCGACCTCTGCGTGTCGACGACCGGAGTCGGCGGGCCCGATCCCGAAGGGGCGCATGAGCCGGGGACGGTCTACCTCGGGTGGGCCACCGCCGACGCGGTCGGACACCGCCGCCTCGCGCTGACGGGAGATCCCGAAGAGGTCCTGGCGGCGACGGTCGAGGCCGCCGTCCGGCTGCTGGCCTTCCATGCCGAGGGCCTGCGACCCGCCGGCCCCCGCCGAACCCCGCAGCCGACCGCGTAGGTCGACCGCCGGGCCCGAAGGGTCAGTGCCCCGGGAGCAGTCCGATCCGCAGCGGTGCGCCGGGTGCCGCCGCTTCTTCGAGGGCGGCATCGATCTCCGGGAGCCCGCGCACCGCGCCGACCGCGTCGCCGAACGGATAGGCGCGCCCGCGCCCGGCCAGGAACGCGACGGCCTCGGCGAGTTCGGCTCCCGTGTAGTTGTGGATGCCGGCGACCGTGACCAGGCGCCGCACGATGCTCTCGGCGTCGAGCGGGACGGGATCGGCGGGGAAAACGCTGCCGACCAGCACCACCGTGCCGCCGACGGTCACGCCGGCGAGGGCCTCGCCGACGGCGTGCCCCGAGGCCTCGATCACGACGTCGGGATCGCGGTCCAGGCTCGTCGCGCCGAACCGCGCGGCGAGCGCACGACGATCCGGGTTGGGGTCGAGAACCTCGACCCTCGCACCCTGCTCCGCGGCGATCGCGGCGGCGGAGAGTCCGACGAGTCCCGCCCCGTGGATCCGTACGCTGGCCCCGTCGAGGTCGTGGTCTCGCGCGGCCCTGGCCACGGCTGCCCAGGCCGTCGCGGTCGCACACCCCGCCGGGGCGAGCACGGATGCCGGCAGCGCCTCGGGCACGCGCACGATGGCGGTTCCCTCCCGCAGCTGCACGTGACTCGCGAACGCACCGGTCAGGTCGCCGTGCGCACCGACCCGGTCGTGCCCGTACTTGCCGAGGCGGCGGCACTTCTGCGGCATCCCGTGCAGGCATCGGTCGCAGCTCGCGCACGAGATCGTCACCGACCACACCACGCGGTCGCCGATGCGCAGCGGAGTGCCATCGACCGTGTTCGCGCCGGTGTCGCCGGTCGCGATCACCCTCCCGACGCTCTCGTGACCGAGCACGAGCGGGGTCGGGGCCGAGCGGCGTCCCTGCACCGTATGCACGTCGGAGCCGCAGATCGTCGACATCTCGACCGCGACGAGCACGTCCCCGTCGGCGAGCGCGACTCCCGGCACCGCGATCATCTCGTGCGGATGCCCCTCGCCGATCCAGACCATCGCGGTCGCCGCCGGGCGCAGGGCGACATCTCGGCGGTGACCGGGTGGACGGATCAGCAGCGTTCCCATGGCGATCCCTCTCAGGAGGTGGTGGCGAACGGGAGCAGCTCGCGCTGCGCGAGCACGCCGCGGAGTGCGGTCACATCGCTCAGCACGGCATCCGCTCCCGCGGCGCTCAGCGCCGGGCGATCGTGGGCACCGGAGAGCACGCCGGCGACGAAGCCGGCACCCGCCCGACGCCCGGACTCGACGTCGCTGACGGTATCTCCGGCGACGGCGATGGCCTGCACCGACGAGGTCTGCGTGCGAAGCAGGGCCGCGAGCACGAGGTCGGGTGCCGGGCGACCGCGACCCGCGTCGACGGGAGACAGTGCGAGGTCGATGAGGTCCCGCCAGCCGAGTCCATCGATGAGGGCCTCGCGCGTCACCGGGGCGAACCCGGTCGTCAGAACGACCGTCAGCCCGGCATCCTTCAGACCCTGGATCGCGTCTGCCGCGCCGGGGATCTCGGAGACACCCTGCTCGGCGACGATCTCGGCGTAGGCGCCCTCGAACGCGGCGGTGGCGCGCTCGGCCGCAGCCCGGTCGCCCGAGGCGAGGTGGGTGAAGACGTCGATCTTCGACTGACCCATGGTCAGGCGCACGTAGTCCAGCGCCTCGGCCCACGGCATCCGGTCGGCGACGCCCGTGCGCTCGGCGGCGCGCTGGAACGCCTGCTCCACGACGCCGTCGTCGAGCACGGTGGTTCCCGCCATGTCGAGCACGACGAGTTCGAGAGGAGTGGTCATGATGTTCCTTCCATTGCTGCCGTCCACCCGAAGGCGGCGGCGAGGTTCTCTTCGGCCAGGCCGAGGCCCGTGGTCATCCCGATACCGGTGGTCGCGGCGAGCACGAGCACGCCGTCGTCGCCGCGGTCGATCAGGAACTCCTGCGGACCCTTCGCGTAGACGCCCTGCCACCGCTCGATCACTCGCGGAGTCGGTGCGTCGAACAGCGCCTCAGCCTCGGCGAGGAATGCGGTGAAGGCGGCCTCGGGCTGGAAGGGCGCCGGAGCGACCGCGGTCGCGTGCGAGTCGCCGATGATGAGCGTGCCATCCGGCAGCTGCGTGTACATCTGGTTGAGGTCGATGGCCGCGAGGTCGGGCCGCTCGGCATGCAGGCGTTCCCGCAGCACCGTGGCCTCGACCCCGTCGGCGAAGCGGCCGTAGCGCACGAGCGACCAGCCGGTGAGCAGTGGCGCGGCGAGCGGATGCCGGAACGACACCGCCGCCCGCATCATGTCGAGGGCGCAGCGTGCGATCCCGTGCCGCTCGGCGACCTCGGGAAGCAGCTGGTCGATGTCGTGGTTCACCGCGACGACGACGCTCCCGCAGCCGATCGGGCCTCGGGTGGTCTCGACCCGGCCGGCCCCCACCGCGGTGACCGCGGTGCGGAACCGGAACTCCACTCCCAGGCTCGCGAGATGACGCACGATCGCGCCGGCCGCGGTGCGCGGATCGGTCTGCAGGTCGACTTCGATGTGCGCGCCGCCGACGAGGCCGTCCGCCCGGAGCGGGGCGAGGCACAGGAGCTCGTCGGCCTCGAGCAGGCGGATGCCGCCCTCGCGGGAGGCCGCCTCGAGCACAGCGATCTCGTCGTCGTGGCGGGCGGCCACGAGGGTGCCCGATTCGCGCAGCCAGAAGCCGGCGTCTTTGGCGAGGCGCAGCCACAGCTCACGGGAGACGTCGGCGTAGCGCCGGGCCTCCCCGCCCTGGGCGCCGATGCAGAGATGCCCGAAGTTGCGGATCGTGGCGCCGACCGGGGCCTCGGTGCGGTCGACGACCACCACGCGCAGCCCACGGCGGACCGCCGCGTACGCCGCACCGAGGCCGACGATGCCCGAGCCGACGACCACGACGTCGGCCGTGTCGTGAGTGCCGTTCATCGGAACACCTTCCGCATCCACATGGCGAGCCCTTCGACCACGAGCACGGTGACGAGGATCATCAGGACGATCGCGGTCACGGTCTCGTAGCGCGAGCCCTGGCTGGCGTTGAGCAGGTAGTACCCGACCCCTCCGCCGCCGACGATGCCGAGGATCGTCGCCGCGCGGATGTTCGTGTCGAGCATGTAGAAGCTGTGGCCGATGAGCGCCTGCATCCCCTGCGGCACGGTGGCCGAGGTGTAGGTCTGCAGACGGGTCGCGCCGACCGCACGCAGCGCCCGCTCGGGACCACGGTCCACCTCTTCGAACGAGTCGGCGATGAGCTTGCCGAGCAGTCCGATGCCGCCGATCGCGAGGGCGATGACACCCGCCTGCGCCCCGAGGCCCGTGATGACGACGAGCACGATCGCGAGGATGAGTTCCGGGATGCCGCGGATGCCGACGAGCAGCAGCCGTGCCGTTCCCCGCGCCCCTGGGCTCGGAGCGACGTTGCGGGCGGCGAGTGAGCCCAGCAGGATCGACGGGAGCAGGGTGAGCACCGTCGCGGCGAGAGCGATCGCGACCGTGTCGCGCATGGCCTCGAACATCGCGCTCGCGTCGTAGTTGCCGAACGACGGCGGCCAGAACCGGGCGGCGACCTCGGGCAGCTTGGCCCAGAACGTGAAGAAGTCCATCCAGTTGATCTGGCTCACCACGACGCTGCCGATCACGACGAGCACGGCGACGACACCGGCGATCGTGTGACGCACACGCTGCGCCGTCCAGGGTCGCCGCACCGCGGTCTGCGGGCTGGCGGCCCATGCCGGGCGTCCGGCGGGTGCGGCTGCGGCGTGCGCACCGAGCCGCGGGTGCAGCATCCGGTCCATCCAGGAGCGGGTGTGCTTCTGCTCGCCGAGCATCGCCCCGCGCACCATGCTGGAGACGATCTCCATCACGATGCAGAGGATGAAGATGACCAGCGCGATGCCGAGGCCCTTGCCGTAGTTGAGCGACTTGAACGCGTACGACATCTCGAGGCCGAGGCCGGCGACGCCGACGTAGCCGAGCACGACGCTGCCACGCAGGTTGATGTCGTTGCGGTGCAGCACGGTCGCCACCCAGCTGGGCAGCACCTGCGGCAGGATGCCTGCGGAGAACTCCTGCATCTTCGAGCCGCCGGCGGCGCGGATCGCGAGGCGGGGGCCTTCGTCGATCTGCTCGATCGCGTCGGCGAACATCTTCGAGATCATGCCGATCGAGTGGATACCGATCGCGAGGATGCCGGGGAGCGTGCCGAGGGAGAACATCAGCACGAACGCCATCGCGAGGACGACGTCGGGCAGCGCCCGGGTGAGGACGCCGATGAACCGGGCCGCGGCTCGCCAACCGTTCCCCGGTGACGTGTTGGATGCGGCGAGGTAGGCGATCGGCACCGACAGCACCGCGGCGAGCAGGGTGCCGACGAGCACGAGGCCGACGGTGAGGGCGATCAGCCAGGCCAGGTCGGCGGGCTCGGGGAACGACAGGCCGCCGACGCGAGCCATGAAGTTCTCGGCGTTGCCCCAGCTCTGCACCATCGCCGGGATCGAGATGTCGACCTCGCGGACGGCGAGGATGCCGAGCACGACGAGCGCGACCAGCGTGAGGGATGCCGCGATGCGCTCCGGCGAGATCCGACGCTTCGGCGCCCGCTCGGCGACCGTCGAGGCCGCTGCGGTGCGCGGACGGTCGGCGAGGAGCGTCATGATGCCGCCACCTGTGCGGCAGCCACGACGAGCTCTTCCTGCACGGCGCGGATCTCGGCGGTGGTGGTCGCGACGCGACCGTAGATCTCCATGACCTCGGCCTTGGTGAGGTCGGTGGTCGGGGTGTCGAGCACGACCTCGCCGTGACGGAGCCCGACGATGCGGTCGGCCCAGCTGATCGCGAGGTCGACCTGGTGCAGGCTGCACACGACCGTGAGCCCCTCGTCGGCGGCGATCTCGCGGATCAGTGCCATGACCTGCTCGCTCGACTCCGGATCGAGCGAGGCGACCGGCTCGTCGGCGAGCAGGATGTCGGGCTTCTGCATGAGGGCACGGGCGATGGCGACGCGCTGCTGCTGCCCGCCCGAGAGGGTGTCGCTGCGCTGGTAGGCGCGGTCGAGCAGCCCCACGCGGTCGAGGTGCCCGAGCGCGGTGAGCTTGGCGGCCCGCGAGTACCCCCAGAGCCCGAGGCGCGGTCCGCGCACACCCGACAGCGAGCCGGTGAGCACGTTCTCGAGCACCGTGAGCGACGGCACGAGCTCGAACTGCTGGAAGATGAAGCCCACGCGGCTGCGGAGGTTCCGCAGCGCCCGGCCCTTCAGCGAGGGCACCTGGGAGCCGAGCACCTCCACGGAGCCTGCGGTGGGGATCTCGAGGCCGTCGAGGTGGCGCAGCAGCGTCGACTTCCCCGAGCCGGAGAGGCCGAGGAGCACGACGATCTCGCCGCGGGACACCTCGAGTGAGGCGCCCTTCAGTGCAGTGGTCGTGCCGAAGGTCTTCGTCACGCCGTCGAGACGGATGAGGGCGTCGGATGCCGAGGCGGTCATGTCGTAACTCCTGTGGTGTGGTGTGTCATGCGGTGGGGCCCTCCGCCTCGCCGCGCGGGGCGGGCGAGGCGGAGGGCACCGGGTGAGACGAAGGGGTCAGGCCGGGCTCAGCCCTGGCACTGCTCCGCTTCGGTCTCCTTGCAGATGTCGCGGATCAGGTCGTAGTAGGCGTCGTCGACCGGCTTCGTCGCGTAGAAGACGCTGCGGAAGGAGTCGCTGTCGGCACTGTCGATGCCGGCGGCGATGATGTCGTCGATCGTGACCTCGGAGAGTCCGTCGACGAGCTGCTTCGAGACCTCGTCCGGAAGCGTCGACGAGTACACGAGCGGGGCGCCGGGCACCATCGTCTCGGCGATGACCTTGACCTTGTCCGACTTCTCGACCTCGGAGTCCTCGGCGAAGCCGACCTCGCACTCGACGCCTTCGCCGACCTTGGTCACGCTCACGTCGTGCTTGCCGGCGAAGACCGGAGTGATGTCGGTCTTCGGGTCGACGCCGGCCTCGATCAGGTTGTACGACGGGAACAGGTAGCCCGAGGTCGAAGACGGGTCCACGAAGCAGACCTTCTTGCCCTTGAAGTCCTCGAGGCTCTTGATGTCGCTGTCGACGGGCACGATCGCCTGCGAGTAGTAGCCGGGCTCCTGGCCCTCGTCGGTGACGATGGAGGAGATCGGGGTGAGCTTGGCGCCGTTGTTGGTGGCGGTGACGTAGGTGAAGCCGGAGAACGAGGCGACGTCGACCTTGCCGGCGACGGCGGCCTCGATGAGTGCCGCGTAGTCGGTGGACTCGTGGTACTCGACGGTCTTGCCGGTGAGGTCGGCGATGTAGTCCATGAGCGGCTGGTAGTTCGTCTCGGTGTCGACCGAGTCGGGGACGACGCCGAAGACGAGGGTGTTCTCGTCGACCGCGAAGCCGCTCGCGGTGGACGACTCGTCGGCGCCGGGGGTGCCGGTCGCCTCGGCGGTGCCGGCACAGGCGGCGAGGCCGAGGGCGAGGAGCGCGACGCCGGCGAGGGCGGGGAGAGCGCGAAGCTTCATGAGGACCTTTCAGGGTGTGAGGGGTGATCCACGGAAGACTCTCGCAGGTGCCACGTCGAGATATGTACCTAACTCGGATCTGTTCAGAGCTCGTTTACCGAGCATTCTTCTGGATGAACACCCCAGGAACACGCTCGCGCCCGTCAGCCTGATCAAGTAATGTACCTATGTGGCTGAAGCTGTGTACACCCAGATCGCCGACGACCTCCGCGCGCAGATCGCTGCCGGCGGGTTGCGTCCTGGCGACGACGTCCCGACCGAGGCGGAGCTCGCCGAGCGATGGCACACCTCCCGTGGTCCGATCCGCAACGCGCTGGCGGCGCTGCGCGGCGAGGGCCTGATCGAGACGAGCCGCGGACGGCCGGCCAGGGTCGTGGCCCGCAAGGCCAACCAGGCCGTGGACGTGTCGGTGCCGTTCACGCGCTGGGCGCGCGAGCTGGGCGTCTCCCCCGGGGCCAAGACGCAGGAGCTGAGCCTGCGTCGCGCCGGCGACCTGGCGGCGGCGCTCGACGTCGACCCGAGCGACACGATCGTCAGCGTCGTGCGGCTGCGCCTGCTCGATGGTCGCCCGACGATGCTCGAGCGCCTCAACTACACCCAGGTCGCGGGCAGACACCTCTTCGACGTCGATCTCGACCAGGTGTCGATCACCGAGCACCTGTCGTCGGTGGGCCACCCGATCGTCACCCTCCAGCACGTGATCGACGCGGTGGCGGCCGACGATCAGGACGCCGCCCTGCTGCGCGTGCCGCGCGGCACTCCCATCCTGCGACTGACCCGCACGTCTCGCGACGCGGAGGGGCGGATCTTCGAAGCCTCGGAAGACCGCTACCTCAGCGAGGTCGTGCGCTTCACGGTCGCCGCATCCGGCATCTCGACCGACGGGCACTACATGCGCGCGGTCGGCGGATAGCGAAGCGGGGCACCGCTCGGAGGCCGGAAAAACAGGCCGTTAACGCAGAAGGCGATCGCGAGCGCGCAAGTTTTTCAGAAGCCAGAAAGACCGCGCCCGCGATCGCAGCGCTGGGGACGCTTTATCTGGGGAGCCTTCAGGATATGGCTGCGCGCAACCCGTTCCACACTGTCGAACGTCGAGACTTCCCTAGACTTTCGTCTAGGTTCTCGCGGATCGCGGAAAAGGGTGCCTCCACACTCTAGAGCATCAGACGACCGGAAGTCGGGCCGACACGACCCAGAATCCGTCGACTTCGCCGGCGCTGAACTCACCGCTCGCGCCCATGACCCGCTCCGCCATCCGCCCGAGGCCCGTGCGGCTCGACGAGAGCTCGCGGCGCGGCGTCGTCGGCAGGGGGCTGCGCAACGTGAGGAGCGCGACCTCATCGTCCACGGCGAGGACGATCTGCACCTCGCCGGGGCCGGCGTACTTGAGGATGTTCGTGGCGGACTCGCGCGTGATGCGCGCCAGCACGATCTCGACGGCTCGCGGGATCCGCTCGTCCTGAGGATCACCCTCTCGGAGAACGGAGTGCCCGGCGGCTTCGAACTCCTCCGCCGCTTCGTCGATCGCGGCGGCGAGGTCGCCCGTCTGCACGCTCGACGACTGCGGACCGTCGTCGGCGAGTTCGATCACGAAGCGGAGATCGGTCATCGCCTTGCGCGCGGCGACTCGGATCGCCTCCTGCGAATCGGAACTCGTCTGGGGGTCTTCGAGCATCTGCACGTGCAGTGCGACCACCGTGAGGTGGTGCGCGATGCTGTCGTGCAGCTCGCCGGCGATCCAACGTCGCTCGGCGAGAACTGCCTGTCGTTCCTGTTCGGCGCGCGCCTCGAGTTCGCGTTCGAGACGGCTGCCACGGGCGAACGCGAGCCGAAGGGCGAACCCGACAGCTCCGGCCACCGTGGCGAAGATGAGGAAGAGACCGACGTTCACATCGGTGTCAGCATCGCCATTGGCGACGACTGCTGCAGCGATGAGGAACGCACCGGTGTACGACAGGATCAGGGAGGTCCACCCCAGCCTCATGACCAGGCCGGCCGCGACAGCGGCGGCGGTCAGAACCTGGGACTCGGTTCCCACGAGAAATGAAGTGGCGAACACGACGCCGAGGGCGCATGTCGCGATGAGCGGATTCCAGAGGTAGAGAGCGAACGCTGCTGTGCATGCGACGCTCACCAACAGTGCCACCGGGTTCACACCCGGGGTGGTGAAAAAGCCTATGACGTCAGTGGCGATGGTGATGGAGACGATGACCAGGACGACGATTCGCTCGATCGCGCTGAGCTTCTCGCCCCGACCCAACCGAAACGAATCCGTGGATCGTCGGGTCGATTGGTCGAAGGCCATGGGTTCACTATCTCCTATTCGCCAGGTACGCTAGCGGACGAGACCAAAAAACTTGCCAACCTGCTGCCAGAAAGTCATTACGTTCACCTCCATTATGTAGTCGTTCGTCGATGTCTGTATTCATCTTCTCGGCGAATCGCGGAGCGCACATCTGTCTCTCGTCTAGAGGTTTTTAGCCAAAGGTCTACATCGTCATCACCTGTCGCCCGCGCCGTTAGGCTTCCCCCATGCAGGAAATCCGTGTCGTGATCGTCGATGACGATCCCCTGGTCCGCTCGGCGCTGTCGCACTTCGTCTCCCGCGACCCCGAGATCACCGTGATCGCCCAGGCGGAAGACGGCGTGGAAGCGATCGCCACGGTCGAACGCGAGCAGCCCGACGTCGTGATGATGGACGTGCAGATGCCCGAGATGGACGGCATCGAGGCCACCGGCGTGATAGCCGAGCGCTGGCCGCACGTCCGCGTCCTCGCCGTCACCACTCTCGACGGCAGCGACACGGTGCTCCCGATGCTGAGTGCCGGCGCCTCCGGATACCTCCTCAAGGACTCGAGCGCGGACGAGATCGTCACGGGCGTTCGCGAGGTGCACAGCGGCGCCAGCTCGCTCTCCCCGCGGATCGCCTCGATGCTCATCAAGCATGTGCGCGAGTCCACACCCGTCGCGGCAGACGCCGACGCCCTCGAACCTCTCACCGACCGCGAGACCGAGGTCCTGAACTGCCTCGCGAAGGGCATGTCCAACGCCGAGATCGCAAAGGCGCTGATCGTCTCCGAGGGCACGGTGAAGGCGCACCTCGGACGCATGATGTCGAAGTGGCACCTGCGCGACCGCGTGCAGATCCTCGTCACGGCCGCGCATGCCGGGCTCGTCAGCTTCCGCTGATCACAGGGCCAGCAGGACGATTCCCGCCACCACGACGAGCGAGGCCGCGATCCGCCAGCCCGGACGCGACTCGCGCAGTACGAACACGCCGAACAGGCTCACCAGCACGACGCTCACCTCGCGCAGCGGCGCCACCAGCGCGACCGGGGCGATCTGGATCGCGGTCAGCACGAGGATGTACGACAGCGGCGACAGGATGCCGAAGACGAGGATCCGTCGCCACTGCGCGCGACCGAGCGCCCAGACGGCATCCCATCGGCGGCGCACCGCGAACGAGTAGAACGGCACCTGCAGCAGGCTCGCGCCGACCATGAACGCGACGGGCGAGAGGTTCCAGGTGCGCACCGCGTGCGCGTCCCAGATCGTGTAGACCGCGATCGCGACCCCGGTGAGCAGGCCGAACAGGATGCCGGGATCGATGCGCCGCGAGCGACCTCCGGTCCCCCGGTCGACGAGACCGATCGCCACGACGCCGACGATCACGGCCGCCACCCCGATCAGCGCCACCACCGAGGGTCGCTCCCCGAGCAGCAGCACCGCCACGATCACCGACAGGAACGGTCCGGTTCCCCGCGCGGTCGCGTACACGGTGGAGAGGTTCCCCTCGCGGTAGCCGCGCTGCAGCACCGTCATGTAGGCCACGTGCAGCACCGCCGAGACGGTCACGCCCAGCGCGAAGGAGCCGAGGTCATCCGTTCCCAGACCGCCCGTGAAGGGCACGACGCCGATCCAGACGAGCGTGCTGCCGACCGCGCCCCACCAGAGGAACGGCGACCCCGCTCTGCTCACGCCGTGGGCGATGATGTTCCACGCGGCGTGGGCGATGGCCGCCCCGAAGACGAGGACGAACGCGAGAGGGGACACGACGAGACCCTTCCGTCCGGCGCGCGGCGCGACGAACAGGGTCCTCCGGGCTTTTGTCCTGTCAGATGACGGCCCTCCTGCGGAGGAGAACCGTGGCGCCGCTCGGACCAGACGGGTGTGGACCCCGGAACCCTAGGCGCTATCGAGACGAGCCTAACCCGGAGGGATGAACACCAGGCAAACGACGGCCCGCGGCAGGATGCGGACCCGCGCATCACCCCGGCTACGCTCGAAGGACAGCTCGTCTCCAGGAAGGCCCGCCATGCCCGTCACCCCGGTCGCACTCGCCCACGCCGAGGACCTCGCCGACTTCGTCGCCGCCTCGCCCTCGAGCTACCACGCGGCGGCGGAGGTCGCTCGACGGCTGGAAGCAGCCGGGTTCACGCCGCTGCGCGAGGAGGACCCCTGGCCGACCGAGGCGGGCGGCCGGTACGTCGTCGTGCGCGACGGCGCCGCGATCGCCTGGACCGTGCCGGCGGATGCCACCGCGACGACTCCCGTGCAGATCTTCGGTGCGCACACCGACTCCCCCGGCTTCAAGCTCAAGCCGCAGCCGACCACGGGTTCGCGCGGCTGGTTGCAGGCCGCCGTCGAGGTGTACGGCGGGCCGCTGCTGAACTCCTGGCTCGACCGTGAGCTGCGCCTCGCCGGACGCCTGGCGCTGGCGGACGGTCGCGTGGTGCTCGCCGCCACCGGACCGCTGCTGCGCCTTCCGCAGCTCGCGATCCATCTCGACCGGGGCGTCAACAACGGACTGGCCCTCGACAAGCAGACCGAGACGCAGCCGGTGTGGGGACTCGGCGACCCGAGCGAAGCCGACATCCTCGCCGAGCTCGCCGCATCCGCCGATGTGTCGGCCGCCGACATCCGCGGCTACGACGTCGTGGTCGCCGACACCGCGCGCGGAGCCGTCTTCGGCAAGGACAGCGCGTTCTTCGCATCCGGCCGCCTCGACGACCTGGCCTCGGTGCACGCCGGAGTGGTCGCCCTCGAGACGCACGACCCCGCAGCGGGCGGACCGATCGCCGTGCTGGCCGCCTTCGATCACGAAGAGCTGGGCTCCGCGTCGCGCTCCGGCGCCGCCGGCCCGTTCCTCGAAGACGTGCTCGAACGCGTGTACGCGGGTCTCGGCGCGGACGGCTCCGAACGCCGCCAGGCCTACGCCTCGTCGTGGTGCCTGTCGAGCGACGTCGGCCACTCGGTACACCCGAACTACGCCGCCAAGCACGACCCGGTGGTGCAGCCGGTGCTCGGCTCGGGCCCGATCCTGAAGATCAACGCGAACCAGCGGTATGCGACGGATGCCGTCGGCGCGGCATCCTGGGCAGCCTGGTGCGAGCGCGCCGGCGTGGCCGGCCAGGAGTTCGTGTCGAACAACGGCGTGCCGTGCGGATCGACGATCGGCCCGATCACCGCGACACGGCTCGGCATCCGCACGGTCGACGTCGGCATCCCGATCCTCTCGATGCACTCCGCACGCGAGCTCGCCGGGGTCTCGGACCTGCACGACCTCACGCGCACCGCGCAGTCGTTCTTCGCGGGCTGACGCCGGGGGCGAGCGGCGGGCCGATCCGCGCCGCGAAGTCCGCGCGGCGCCGTCCCGGCAGTGCCAGGATGTCAGCATGACGGACATCAAGCCGGCCCTGATCGAGCGTGCAGGCATCGAGATCATCCCCGAATCCGAGCGGACCGCGAAGCCGCGCGACCTCTTCTGGCCCTGGTTCGCGGCGAACGTCTCCGTGTTCGGCATGTCGTACGGCTCATTCGTCCTGGGCTTCGGCATCTCGTTCTGGCAGGCGACGCTCGTCTCGGTCATCGGCATCGTGGTGTCTTTCCTGCTCTGCGGGCTCATCGCGATCGCCGGCAAGCGCGGATCGGCGCCGACCATGGTGCTCTCGCGTGCGGCGTTCGGCGTGCACGGCCAGAAGGTGCCGGGCATCGTCTCGTGGCTGACCTCGATCGGGTGGGAGACGTTCCTCGCGATCATGGCGGTGCTCGCGACGGCCACCGTGATCACGCAGCTGGGCGGCGACGGCGACAGCATCGCGCTCAAGATCATCGCCACCGTGATCGTCGCCGCGCTGATCGTCACGGCATCCGTGCTCGGCTATCACACGATCATGAAGCTGCAGTCGGTGCTCACCTGGGTCACCGGCATCGTGACGGTGCTGTACATCATCCTCGCGGCGCCGCAGATCGACCTCGCGGCCGTGCTCGCCCGCCCCGACGGCGGCATCGGCCAGGTGGTCGGCGCGCTGGTCATGGTGATGACCGGGTTCGGGCTCGGCTGGATCAACATCGCCGCCGACTGGTCGCGGTACCAGAAGCGCACGGCATCCGACGGGTCGATCGTCGCCTGGAACACCATCGGCGGATCGGTGGCCCCGGTCATCCTGGTCGTCTTCGGTGTGCTGCTCGCCGGTTCCGACCGAGAACTCTTCAACGCGGTGCAGTTCGACCCGATCGGTGCGCTCGCCTCGATCCTGCCCCCGTGGGTGCTCGTGCCCTTCCTGCTCACGGCCGTGCTCGCGCTCGTCTCCGGCGCGGTGCTCGGCATCTACTCGTCGGGCCTCACGCTGCTCAGCCTCGGCATCCGCGTCCCGCGCCCCTCTGCCGCCGCGATCGACGGAGTGATCCTCACGATCGGCACCATCTACGTGGTGTTCTTCGCGACCGACTTCCTCGGGCCGTTCCAGAGCTTCCTGATCACGCTCGGCGTGCCCCTCGCCTCGTGGGCGGGCATCCTGATCGCCGACATCCTGCGCCGGAAGAAGGACTACGACGAGGAGGCACTGTTCGACAGCCGCGGCCGCTACGGCGCCTGGGACTGGACCTCGATCGGCACCATGGTCGTGACGAGCGCGATCGGCTGGGGTCTGGTGCTCAACGGCTTCGCCGACGACGCCCCGTGGAACAACTGGCAGGGCTACCTGCTGTTCCTCGTCGGCGGACCCGACGGCGCCTGGGCGTACGCGAACCTCGGGGTGTTCTTCGCGCTGGTGCTGTCTTTCGTGGTGACGTACTTCGCGCGGGCCGGGAAGATCCGGCGGCAGGAGAACGCGTGACCCCCTCGACAGGCTCGGCCCCGCAGGACGCCTGGCTCGTGGTGATCGACCCGCAGGCGATCTTCGCCTCTTCCGACTCGGCGTGGGGCTCGCCGTTCTTTGCGGAGGTGATGCCGCGCATCCGCGAACTGGCCGATGCGTTCGGCGACCGGGTGCTGGTCACGCGATGGATGCCGACCGCCGACCGGTCGACCTCGTGGGGCGACTACTTCGCTGCCTGGCCCTTCGCCGACCAGCCGCCCGGCGATCCGCTGTTCGACCTCGTCCCTGAGGCTGTGGGGCTGTCGCCGCATCCGACGATCGACCTGCCGACGTTCGGCAAGTGGGGACCCGAGATCGAGGCCGTCGTCGGTCGCGGCGCTCACGTCGTGCTGGCCGGCGTCTCGACCGACTGCTGCGTCATCTCGACGGCGCTGGCCGCAGCCGATGCGGGCACCCACGTCACGATCGCCGCGGACGCCTGCGCCGGGTCGACGGCCGAGAACCACGCGGCCGCCCTGCAGGTCATGGGGCTGTATCCGCCGCAGATCACGATCAGCGACACGGCGACCATTCTCGCCTGATGCGTCGTCAGGCCGCGGCGCGGACCGCAGCGGCGATGTCGGCGGGCGAGCCGCGCCAAGGGGCTCCGTGCCCCGGCAGCACCCAGGACGCCGAGAGGGAGCCGAGCCGGTCGAGCGAGGCGAGGGCCTCTGCCGGCTCGTCCGTGAACGGCGCGGGCTGCGCGCCGGTGCGCCCGGTCAGCACATGCCTGGTGGTCAGCGCATCGCCGACGAAGACGGCATCCACGGCCGGAACGTGCACGGCGATGCTACCCGGCGAGTGGCCCGGCATACCGATCACGAGAGGGGCACCCGGCAGCTCGAGCACATCGCCGTCGGCGACCTCGACCACCTCGACGACGTGGCGGGTGCGCAGTGCATTCTTGCGGATGCCGTAGGCGAAGAAGCCCAGCGTCGGTCCGACCCGGGCCGGACCCATCGGTGTCTTCGGCTTCTCCCCCGTGCGCACCCGGTGGCTGTCGGCCGCGTGGATGAACACCGGGACGCCCGCCTCCTGCCGCAACCGCTCGGCGAACCCGATGTGGTCGCCGTCGCCGTGGGTCAGGGCGAGGCCGCGGATATCGGAGAGCGGACGACCGATGTCGTCGAGCTCGCGCTGAAGGTCGTGCCAGTGCCCGGGGAGGCCCGCGTCGATCAGGGTGATGCCCTCGGGCAGGTCGACGAGGTACGCGGCGACGATGTCGTTGCCGATGCGGTGCAGGTGCGGTGCGAGCTTCATGGCGGATCCTCTCGGAGTGTTTGCGATGGCTACGTTACGTAGCTATCATGGCTATTGTCAATAGCCATGCAGGAGGACGCGATGCCGACACCCGAACGCACATCCGTCGAGGAGATCGTCGCCGCGGGCCGCGAGATCCTCGAGGTCGCAGGGCCCGCGGGCCTCACGATGCAGGCCGTCGCCGAACGCGTGGGCGTGCGCGCCCCGTCGCTGTACAAGCGGATCCGGGACCGGGACGCACTGCACGCCGCGGTGGCGACCGCGTCCATCGAGGCGCTCACGGCTCGACTCGAGGCCGTGGGCGACGACCTGACCGCCCTCGCCCACGCCTATCGGGCGTTCGCGCACACGCATCCGGAGGGCTTCCGGATCATGTTCACCGTCGCCGCGCCGCACGATGCACTCGATCGCTCGGCCGCGCCGCTGATCCGTGCGACAGCTGCACTGGTCGGCGAGGACGACGCGCTCGATGCCGCCCGTCTCTTCACCGCCTGGGCGACGGGGTTCCTGCAGATGGAGCTCTCGGGCGCCTTCCGCCTGGGCGGCGACGTCGACCGTGCGTTCGACTACGGCCTGAGCCGACTCCTCGCCGGACTGGCCGAATGAACGGATCGCCGCTCAGAGGGTCGCCGAGCCCAGCGGTACGACGAGAGGGCTGCCCGCCACCGGGTCGGCGACCACGAGGCACTCCAGGCCGAAGACCTCGCGCACCATCTCGGCGGTGACGATCTGCTTCGGCGGCCCCTCGGCGACGACCTGACCGTCCTTCATCGCGATGATGTGCGTGGCGTACCGGGCCGCGTGGTTCAAGTCGTGGAGCACGGCGACGAGGGTGCGCCCCTCATGATGCAGCCGTCGGAACAGCTCGAGCAGCTCGATCTGGTGCGCGATGTCGAGGAACGTGGTCGGCTCGTCCAGGAGCACGATGGGCGTCTCCTGGGCGAGCGCCATCGCGACCCACACCCGCTGCCGCTGGCCGCCGGAGAGCTCGTCGACCAGGCGCGTCGACAGTTCGGTCGTGTTGGTGGCGTCGAGCGCTGCGGCGACCGCCCTGGCATCCTGCGCCGACCACTGCCGGATGAGCCCTTGGTGCGGATAGCGCCCCCGCGAGACGAGGTCGGCGACCACGATGCCGTCCGGGGCGAGAGACGTCTGCGGCAGCAACCCGACCTCCCTGGCGAGCGCCTTGGCCGGCATCCGCGCGATCGAGCCTCCGTCGAGCAGCACCTGCCCGTGCACGGGCGTGAGCAGCCGTGCGAGGCTCCGCAGCAGCGTCGACTTGCCGCACGCGTTGGGGCCGACGATCACCGTGAACGAGCCGTCGGGGATGCGCACGTCGAGGTTCTCCGAGATCACGCGACGGTCGTAGCCGATCGTCATGTCGTCGGTGTGCAGCCGGGAGGTCGCGGTGGCGGATGCTGTCATGACGGGTCCGTCTTTCGAGAGGGTCATCGGCGCCGGGTCTCCCTGATCAGGAGCCAGACGAAGTAGATGCCGCCGACCGACACCGTGACGATGCCGACGGGCAGCTGCAGTGGGGCGAACAGGCGCTGCGCGAGGAAGTCGCTGATCACGAGCAGGAGCGCCCCGGTCATCCCGGCCGCGATCAGCCCCACCCCGGCGGAGCGCGTCAGCCGTCGCGCGATCTGCGGGGCGACCAGCGCGATGAAGGCGATCGGCCCGGCCGCGGCGGTGACGAGTGCGACCAGGGCGACCCCGAGCACGATGGTGGCCAGACGGATGCCGGTGGGGCGTGATCCCAGCGACCCCGCCGCGTCGTCGCCGAGCTCGAGCACGCGCAGCGCCGGCGACAGGGCGAGCACGAGCGGAACCAGCACCGCGAGCACGACCAGCACCGGGACCAGCTGGTCGACCGAGGCGCCGTTGAGCGAACCGCTCCCCCACACCCCGGCGGTGAGCTGTTCCTCCGGCGACGCCTTGAGCATGAGGTAGGTGTTCAGCGCCGCGAGCAGCGCCGAGACCCCGATGCCGACGATGATGAGGCGGAAGCCCTGCACCCCGCGGCGGTACGCGAGCACGAAGACGACGAGGGCCGTGACGATGCCTCCGGCGAGCGCGCCGACGGCGACCGCGTAGTAGCCGCCACCGGTGACGAGCAGCACGATCAGCGCGCCCGTGTACGAGCCGGAGGAGAAGCCGATGATGTCCGGGGACCCCAGTGGATTGCGGGTCAACGACTGGAAGACGGCCCCCGACATCCCCAGCGCGATGCCGAACAGGGCCGCGAGCAGGGCGCGCGGCAGCCGCCATTCCCGCACGACGAGCACCGTGCCGCCGTCTGCGGTGCCCCAGAGACCGCCGATCACCTCGTCGATCGGGATGTCGTAGGTGCCGGTCGAGATCGACAGGATCACCCCGGCCACGGTGAGTGCGGCGAGCGCGAGCGTGACGAGCACGGCGCGCACTGACGCCGCACCCGACCACCGGTTCCGCTGGAGTTCGAGGCGGCGGTATCCGAAGTCGACGCCCGCGGTGGATGCCGGATCTGCGGTGGCGACGGGGATCGTCGAGGTCACAGTGTGCTCACCTTCGTGCGGCGGGCGAGGAGGATCAGCACGGGCGCGCCGATGAACGCGGTCACGATGCCGACCTCGAGCTCCTGGGGAGCGAGGATGACGCGTCCGACGACGTCGGAGGAGAGCAGCAACAGCGCGGCTCCGACCGCCGAGAACGGGATGATCCAGCGCTGATCCGGGCCGGTGAACCAGCGCACGACGTGCGGCACCATGAGACCGACGAACCCGATGGGGCCGGCAGCCGCGGTCGCGGCTCCGGCGAGCAGCGTCACGGCGATGATCACCAGCACGCGAGTGCGCATCACATTCGCGCCGAGGGAGCGGGCCAGGTCGTCGCCGAGCGAGATCGCGTTGAGCGGGCGGCCGGCGATCGCACCGATCAGCAGACCGATCACGATCGGGATCGCGACGGTCGCGAGCGTGCCCCACCCTCGTCCTGCCAGCGACCCCGCGCTCCAGCGGAGCATGTCGTCGAAGGAGTTCGGGTTCAGCATGGTGATCGCGGACGCGAATCCTCCGAGCACGGCGCCGAGCGCGATGCCGACGAGCGTGAGCCGCACCGGTGTCGCGCCCGCCGAGCCGATCGACCCGAGCGCGTAGACGAGCACCGTCACGATCACGGCACCGCCGAATGCGAACCACATGTACTGCGAGAGGGCGGTGACCCCGAGCAGTCCGATCGCGATCACGACCGCGACATTCGCTCCCGCTCCCACGCCGAGGATGCCGGTGTCGGCCAGCGGGTTGCGGGTGAGCGCTTGGATCAGGGCCCCGGCGACGCCCAAGGCGGCGCCGACGAGCAGGGCGAGAGCCGCGCGGGGCAGCCGCATCTCGTGCACGATGAACGACGTCTCACCGCCGTCCGGATGCCAGAGCGCCTGCCAGACCTCGGCGAAGGATATCCCCCGCGCGCCGACCCAGAGGCTCAGCAGGAACACGACGGCGATCAGGACGACGGCGCCGACGAGGAACACCGTGCGAGTGAGTGCGAGCCGAGGGCGCTGCGGCGAGGCGGCAGGATCGCGCTGCGCGATATCTCGACGTGCGGTCTCGGGAGATGCGGCGAGGGTCATGCGTTCAGAGTCCGAGCTGCGCGAGGCGGGCGTCGTAGCGGTCGCGGAGAACCTCATGGTCACCGTCGGTCGACTCCCAGATGGCTTGGAGCCCGATGAGGGTGTCGCTGTCGAGACCGTCGTAGCGCTCGAGCCACTCCTCCTGGCGATCCCGCCAGTAGCCGATCACGGCATAGCGATCGGCGGCGAGCCCGCGTTCGTGGCGCAGATGGCGGCGGGCAGCGCGGAGTTCCCCCGCCTCGCCGGCGACCCAGACATAGGTGTCGTCCGTGATCGGCAGCGCCCGCAGCGCCTCGGTGATCGCACTGGGTCCGACGCCGTTGCCTCGCCCGACGATCCAGCGGACCTGCAGCGAGCCGTCGCCGATCGGCATCCGATGCGACTCCTCCGCGACCTCGACCGCGGCGACCGCCCGGATCCCGGGGGCGAGCTGTTCGCTGAGCCTGGCGAGGGCGGGCAGTCCGGTGGCGTCCGTCACGAAGATCTGCTCGATCGCTCCGGAAGGCGGCTGGTACAGCCCGCGCGGGTCGCCGAAGGCCACCCGGTCACCCGGATTCGCCGCTGAGGCCCAGGTACCGGCCCGTCCGTGTCCGTGCACCACGAGGTCGATGTCGACCTCTCCGGAGACATCGTCGTGCCGACGGATCGTGTACGGCTCGACGTGGTCCTCCACCCCTTCCGGGTAGTGCCAGACACCGTCGTCGTCGACCGACGGAAGGTGGAGCACGCCATCGGATGCCGGGAAATGCACGCGCACGAACTCGTCGCCGATGCCCGTGGTGCGGAACGCGCGGAGCCCCTCCCCGCCGAAGGTGACACGCACCATGCCCGGCGTGAGCCGGGTGGTGCGCGTCACCTCTGCGACATGCAGATCGCTCATCAGCCCTGGGCGTCGATCTTCGCCTGCACCTGAGCGAACAGGTCGGCGAGGTCTTCGAGGTTCTCGGATGCCCACCCGAAGGAACCGGTCGGCGACAGCGGGATGTAGTCGAACACCATGCCGCGCTGCACCGCCGGCAGGTTCTGCCAGATCGTGTTCGTGTCGAGGGCCGCGAAAGCCTCGTCGTTGCCCGGCTGGACGAAGATGGTGTCGGCGTTCGACAGCCGGTCGAGGTTCTCGTACGAGAACCAGTTGGGGAACTTCGCCTCGTTGACCTCGTCATCCGCCTGCTCGCGGAAGGTCGCTCCGAGATCGCGGAGGATCGGCGTCGCGAAGTGCGTGTCCGCGTACGTGCCCCACTCATCGGCGACAGGGACCATGACCGTGACGGCCTCGTTCGCGAGGATGTCGGCGTACTGATCCTTGATCTCATCGCGGCGGGCGTCGTACTTCTCGACGAGGGGTTCGAGCACGTCCTCCTTGTCGAGGATCTTGGCGAGCTCGGTCGCCCGTGTCCGCCAGCTCTCGCCGTCGCGCGCCTCGAACGTGATGATCGGCGCGACCTTCTCCAGCTCTTCCCGCAGCGGATCGTCCAGCGGCAGGAAGTCGCTGGTCGCGATGATGACGTCGGGGTCGGCTTTCGCCACGGCCTCGAGGTTCAGCTCGTAGTACTCCCCGATCGATGCGACCCCCGCATCGGCGACAGCCGAGGAGTACTGCACGGGTATCCCCACGCCTTCGGTATCGGTGTAGTAGCTGTTGACCACTCCGACCGGCATGACACCGAGGTCGATCAGCGCGGCGGGGGTGTAGAAGTCGACGGAGACGATGCGCTCGATCTTCTCGGGAAGTTCGATGTCGCCGAAGTCGCTCTCGTACACACGAGTGTCATCGGCGGCATCGCCCTCGGCGGGGCTGCTGCAGGCGGCGAGCGCGAACACGGCGACGGATGCGGTGAGGATGCCGACGAGACGGCGCGCTCTGCGGTTCGGGTGCGCGGAGGCGAAGAGGGACATGGGACTCCTGTGATCGCGACGAAACCCCGGACGGCGACACCGCCCGGCGTTGGTAAGGGTTGCCTGACCTAAGTTAGACGATCACCCATGCCGCAGAGGGGACGAGTTGTACCGGTTTCGGTACTCGCCCTCAGTCGACGGTGGCCCGTTCAGCCCGTGAACCCCGCACATACTCCGCCGGAGTCCGCCCCGTGAGTGCTCGGAAATGGTCGATGAACGTCGACGGGTTCCGATAGCCGACCATCCGTGCGACCGACACGATCGGCCTGCCGTGGGTGAGCTCGCGGATGGCGAGCTGCAGCCGCGCGAGGATGCGCCACTGCGTGAACGACATCCCCGTCTCGGCCTCGAACTGCCGTGCCAGCGTGCGCCCGTGCAGCCCGCACTCGTACGCCCAGTCGGCGGTCGTGCGCTTGTCGGCAGGATCGGCGAGGATCGCGCTGGCGACCATGTGCAGGTGCGAGCTCCGCGGCATCACAAGCTCGAAAGACGCGCGCGGCGCCGGCACGAGCAGGTCGAGGATCACCCGTTGCAAGCGATGCCGGGCGTCCTCATCGAGCGCTCCCTGCAGATTGTGGTCGAGCAGCACGCGCAGCGGCTCGGTCATCGCCACGCCGGTCACCGAGCGGGGCATCGCCGCCGTGTGCGGGCCACCCTCGGTCAGGTACGTGGCGCGCACGCGGGCTCCCCGCTCCGCCGAGGCCCGGTGCGCCACGCGCGACGGCACCCACACGGCGAGCGTCGGCGGGATAGCCCACACCCGCCCCTCGGCCTCGAGCCGCGCCATGCCGCCGGTCGACCACAGCAGCTCGTGCTCGTCGTGCACGTGCTCAGGCCACAGGATCGGCTCGTCGACGTCGTACTCGAATGTCGTGAGCAGGTAGCCGGGTGGAACTCGCCGACGGTCGACGTCGGGCCCGTCTGCGCTCATGGCGCCCGTCGATCCCACCGCAGCCGAGCTGCGTCGATCACGACTTCGACCGCCGAGAGCGGAAGACGTCCGCGACGGGGTCGATCAGCCATCGACCCATCGTACCGAGCAGGGATGAGCCGCCCCGCACGCGGCGCCCGGCCCCGGACTACTGGCACACTGATCGGTGGAGGGGTCCATGAGCATCGACGCACACACCGAAGAACCCGCACGCCCGACGAAGGCCCGCAAGCCGTGGCATCGGTCGAAGATCGCCCTCGGCATCATCGTCGCGGTGGTCGCCGTGGTCGCGATCGTCGGAACGATCACGCCCTGGCCGTCGGCCATGGTCATCCGCGCCGTGTTCACCCAGGGCGGCGAGGAGACGGCCGCCGAGATGGACAAGCACGTCCCCGACACGAAGCTGTCGGAGCAGAAGGATGTCGCCTACGGTGACGACGGCGCCGACACCACGATGGACGTCTTCCGCCCGGCATCCGCCGACGGCCCCCTGCCGACGGTCGTCTGGATCCACGGCGGCGCCTGGATCTCGGGGGCGAAGGAGAACGTCGACCCGTACATGCGCATCCTCGCCGCCGAGGGATACACGACCATCGCCGTGAACTACACGATCGGCCCGGAGGGCGTGTATCCGCTCGCCGTCCACCAGCTCGACGCGGCCCTCGCCTACATCGACGAGCACGCCGAGGAGCTGGGCGTCGACGCAGACCAGATCGTCCTCGCCGGCGACTCCGCCGGCGGACAGCTCGCCAGCCAGATGGCGACGCTGATCACCAGCAAGGACTACGCCGAGATCATGGGCATCACCCCGTCGCTCGCGCCCGACCAACTCGTCGCGACCGTGCTCAACTGCGGCGTGTACGACCTGTCGGCGCTCGCCCAGCTCGACGGGCTGGCCGGCTGGGGACTCAAGTCGGCCATGTGGGCGTATTCGGGCACGAAGACCTGGGCGGAGGACTCGACCGGCGCCACGATGTCGACCATCGACTGGGTCACCGCCGACTTCCCCACGACCTACATCTCCGGCGGCAACGGCGACGGGCTCACGTGGCTGCAGTCGATCCCGATGGCCCAGCGCCTGGACGAACTCGGTGTCGACGTGACAACGCAGTTCTGGCCCGCCCCGCACGAGCCGCAGCTCCCGCACGAGTATCAGTTCCACCTCGACCTGCCGGATGCGCGGACCGCCCTGCAGAAGACGATCGACTTCCTGGACGCGAACACCACCCACTGACGGTCTGACTGCGGACCGGGCAGACATTTCACTTCTGTGACGATCGCCGCAGAAGTGATATGTTCAGCCCATGCACACCGAGAACGAACGCGCCCTCGAATCCGGGATCGTCACCGACCTGTCCGGGCGGATGACCTACGGGTCGTACCTGGCGCTGGACCAGCTGCTCACCGCGCAGCATCCGGTGAGCGAACCGCAGCACCACGACGAGATGCTGTTCATCATCCAGCACCAGACCACCGAGCTCTGGCTCAAGCAGCTGCTGCACGAGCTCTCCTCCGCCCGTGAGCTGCTCGCCCGCGACGACCTGCGCGAGGCCCTCAAGCGCATCGCCCGCGTCAAGCGCATCCAGGACGTGATGACGCAGCAGTGGTCGGTGCTCGCCACCCTGACCCCGACCGAGTACGCGCAGTTCCGTGGAGCGCTCGGCAACTCCTCGGGCTTCCAGTCTGTGCAGTACCGCGCGGTGGAGTTCGCCCTGGGGAACAAGAACGAGAAGATGCTGACCGTCTTCGCCGACCACCCCGCCAACCTCGCGCTGCTCACGGCCGAGTGGGAGAAGCCGACGCTGTACGACGAGTTCCTGCGCTTCGCCGCACGTCGTGGACTGCCCATCCCGACCGCGATCCTCGAGCGCGACGTGCGCGAGCCCTACCGCGAGACGCCGGAGCTCGTACCCGCGATCCGCGAGATCTACCAGGACCCGAGCCGGTACTGGGACCTGTACGAGGCGTGCGAGGACCTGGTCGACCTCGAGGACAACTTCCAGTTCTGGCGGTTCCGGCACCTCAAGACGGTCGCGCGCACGATCGGCATGAAGGTCGGCACCGGCGGCTCCAGTGGTGTCGGCTTCCTGCAGCGCGCCCTGGATCTGACCTTCTTCCCCGAGCTCTACACCGTGCGCACCGAGATCGGTCGCTGATGCACGCCGCCACGTTCTTCGACGGGATCGGCTGGCGCGAGGGCGTCGTCGAACTCACCGACGGGCGCATGCGGCTGCAGGATGCGGTTTCGACCGCCGGGCTCCCCCGCCTCGACGGCGTCGTCGTCGGCGGAATCACCGACCACCACGTGCACCTGCAGCTGGTGGAGCACGCCCGGCTGGCGGGGTCGCGCCTCGGCCGGGTGGTCGACCTCGGCGGGAATCCCGACGTGGTTCGGCGGCTCGCTGAGCACCACGTCCGCGTCGAGTTCGCCGGCGCGTTCCTCACCGCGCCGGGCGGCTACCCGTCCGACCGCTCATGGGCGCCGGCCGGGTCGGTGCGAGAGATCGCCGATGCGGATGCCGCCGCCGCAGCCGTGTCCGAGATGGCCGCGGCCGGAGCCTCGTGCATCAAGGTCACCAGCAACAGCACCGCCGGACCGGTGTTCTCGGACTCGCTCCTGCGCACCATCGTCGGGCTCGCTGCCGACCGCGGGCTCCTCGTCGTCGCACATGCCGAGGGCGCGGGCGAAGCGGAGCGGGTCGTCGGTCTCGGTGCCGCCCGACTCGCGCACGCGCCCTTCACCGAACGCCTCGACGATTCCGTGATCGAGCGGCAGGCGGCGAGTGCCTCCTGGATCTCGACCCTCGCGATCCACGACGGCCCCGAGCGCGAGGCCGCGATCGACAACGTCCGCCGCTTCCACGCGGCGGGCGGCACCGTGCTCTACGGCACCGACCTGGGCAACGGTCCGATGCCGGTCGACCTGAACCCGCGCGAGATCGCCGCCCTCCGCGAGGCCGGGCTCGACGACGCCGCCCTCTGGCGAGCACTCTCCTCGGTCGACCCGCTCGCCCCCCTCTCGACTCTCCTGCTCCTCCCCGGGGGCACCCCCGCGACCGCCGACCCGCTCGACGCCCGACCCCTCACCCCCGCCGACCTGAAGGTGTGACCATGACCGACCCCCGCGACACCGACCTGCTCGACGCCGCCCGCGCCCTCGACGCCGCCGACCCGCTGCGTGCCCACCTCGACGCGTTCGCCGAGGCGCCGGGTGTCACGGCCTACCTCGACGGCAACTCGCTCGGCCGCCCGCTGCGCGACATCCCGGAGAAGCTCGCCGCGTTCGTGCGGGAAGACTGGGGCACGCGGCTCATCCGCTCCTGGGACGAGCAGTGGATGGCGCTGCCGATGGAGCTCGGAGACCGCATCGGCCGGGTCGCGCTCGGCGCCGCGGCCGGCCAGACCGTCGTGGCCGACTCGACGAGCGTGCTGATCTACAAGCTCATGCGCGCCGCCGCGGCCGCCGACCCTGACCGCACCGAACTCGTCATCGAGGCCGGCAACTTCCCCACCGATCGGTTCCTCGCCGAGGGCGTCGCGGCCGAGACCGGCATGACCCTGCGCTGGCTCGAACCCGATCCCGTGCACGGCGTGACCGTCGCCGACGTCGAGGTCGTCGTGTCGGAACGCACCGCCCTGGTCTCGCTGAGCCACGTCGACTATCGCTCCGGCGCCCTCGCGGACATGCCCGGCATCACCGCCGCAGCGCACGACGCGGGCGCGCTCATGATGTGGGACCTCTGCCACTCGGCCGGCGTGATTCCGATGCAGCTCGACGAGTGGGGCGTCGACCTGGCCGTCGGCTGCACCTACAAGTACCTCAACGGCGGACCGGGCTCCCCCGCGTTCGCCTACCTGCGTCACGGGCTTCAGGGTGTGCTGCGTCAGCCGATCCAGGGCTGGTGGAGCGCCGCCGACATCTTCGCGATGGGGCCGGAGTACGTACCGGCGGGCGACATCCGTCAGCTGCTGAGCGGCACCCCGCCGGTGACGTCGATGCTCGCGATGCAGGGGATGCTCGACCTCATCGAGCAGTCCACGATCGCCGGAGTCCGGGCGAAGTCGCAGTCGCTGACCGACCTCGCGGTGCGCGCATACGACGAGGTGCTCGCACCTCTCGGCGTGCGGCTGCTGAGCCCGCGCGACGCCGACCTCCGCGGCGGCCACGTGACGATCGGCCACCCGGATTTCCGCGACGTCACGCGGCGGCTGTGGGCCGACGGCATCATCCCCGACTTCCGCTTCCCCGACGGCATCCGCCTCGGGCTCTCCCCACTGAGCACCTCGCACGTCGAGACGATCACGGGGGTCCTGGCCGTGCGCGACGCCCTGGAGTCCGGTGACTTCTGACCTCGCCGCCGCGCCCGTGCTCGATGACATCGACGCACGCCCCGGCAGTACCGCCTCGCTGCTGCGGACACTCGTCGGGGTGTTCCTGCGCCCGCTCGGCGGCTGGATCTCGGCGGCCGACCTCGTCGCGCTCGCGGGCGACCTCGGGATCGAGGCAGGCCCCGCCCGCACCGGCATCACACGTCTGAAGCAGAAGGGGCTCCTGCTCGCGGAGCGCGATGCCGGGATCGGCTATCGCCTCAACCCGGCCGCCGTCGGGATGCTCGAGCGCGGCGACCGCCGCATCTTCGAGATGCGCGAGATGACAGATGCCGACTCCTGGTGCCTGATCTCGTTCTCGATTCCCGAGAGCGCACGCAGCATCCGGCACCAGCTGCGCCGCCGCCTGCAGTGGATCGGCGCCGGGGTCGTGTCCCCCGCGCTGTGGATCTGTCCGGGGCACCTCCACGACGAGGTGGAGCAGATCCTCGAAGAGCTCGACGCCCGGAGTCGGGCGACCCTGTTCCAGGCATCCGCCCCCGCGCCGGCCGGCACGCTCGTCGAAGCTGCCGCGCAGTGGTGGGATCTCGCGGCCCTGCGCGCCGAGCACCTCGACTTCCAGGACCAGCTCACCGCACTGCCTTCCGAGCCGTTCGCCGCGTACGTCCAGCTGATCGACCGCTGGCGGGTGCTGCCCCACACCGACCCCGGGCTTCCGCCGTCGATGCTGCCGGCCGACTGGCCCGGACGACGCAGCTTCGAGGAGTTCGCGCGGCTCTCGGCCGAGCTGGCCGCTCCCGCCCGCGAGCACGTGCGCGCCCGGATGACCGGACGCGCACGCGTCGGCTAGGCCGTCTGCCCCGCCACCTCGGCGAGGAAGCCGGCGACGTGCTCCTGCAGACGCAGGATGCGCAGGTCTCGCGCGAACTCGCGGTCGAAGCCCTGGTAGGCCAGCGGCGGGAGGATGCGCACATTCCGGTTGCAGCCGAACTCGGCACACGTGAGCACCCCGACCGAGTCGCCCTTGCGTCCGGCGGCACCGGCCTTGCGTGCCACGAACAGCTGCACGTCGTTGCGGAGCGTGACGTCTTCGCACCAGGAGCACTGCGCCCGGGCGATCACACGCTGCTCGGCGCGCTGCAGGAACACACCGACCGGGGCGTCGTCGACCCACGTGACGACGTACGCGCGGCGGGGCATCTTCGGATCCACCCACCCGAGGAAGTCGAGACGGTCGAAGTCGATCTCGGCGAAGCCGGGCGGGAGGGTCAGGTCGGAGACCTCTTTGCGGGAGGCGTTGAGGAAGGAGGCGCGGATGCCGCGCTCGTCGATGGGACGCATGAGAGTGCTTTCAGGAGTGGTCGCCGCAGAGGGCGAGTCGATCGGATGAGGTGCCCGAGACGGATGCCGGGGTATGACGCAGCACCGGGGACGGGGGTTCCGCCTCCGGCTGGTCTTCAGCCTCTGCCTGCGGCGCGGAAGGCGCCTGCAGCTCCGCTCTGCGCCCGAGGGGCGCTCATCGACGACAGCACCCCGAGAGACTACACCCGTTTGTTTCACTCCGTGTCGGTCCGCCTGGCTCCGACCCGGAACCCGACTTAGTCTTTCCGGAACGTCGATCCTGAAGGAGACCACCGTGTCCACGCCGCTGAACCGCCTTTCGCCCCTCCCGGTGCGTGAGCGTGCAGCGTGCATGTGCAGCCGCGGCGACCGGTGCTCTTCGTTCGCACCCGGCCACGCGCTGCATCTGATCCAGGCGCGCATCGCCTCGGCGACGCCCGCGGGGTGGGTCGACGCGCTGGTCGTGACGACGGATGCCGTCGCCGGCGACCTCGTCGTGCGCACGCTCGACGGCGAGGTCCACGACCTGTGGAACGGATCCGGCGCGGCGCTCGAAGCAGCCCCGGGCACACCGGTCGCACTGCATGCCCGCTACGGAGTGCTCGCCGTCGGGCGCACGCAGTTCAACGTCGCCACCGTCTGACACGACCCGTCTTCGACGGGGAGCCGTGAGCGATCGCGCCTCAGGCGCTCGCCATCATCATGTCCTTCATGGCCATGCAGGCATCCATGCAGGCCTGGCACGCCTGAGCGCACATGCGGCACACGTCGCTGTCGTCGGCATGCCGCATGCACTCGTCCATGCAGACCTGGCACATCGCGATGCACGCGTTGAGCATGGCCATCATCGAGGCCGGGGTCATGCCCTGCATCCGCATCATCGAGCGCATCATGGTGTTGCACATGTCGGCGCAATTCATGCAGGCCGGCGAACAGTCCATCATCTGCGTCGAGCACACCGTGCACGCCTGCTCGCACGCGGCGCACGCATCCATGCACGCCTGCATGACGGACATGTCCATCATGCCCATGTCGGGCATCGACTCCATGTTCTTCGACATGGCGCCCATCATCATCGAGTCCATCGCTCACCGCTTCCTTCGAGGTCCGCGGGCAGGACCACCCGCCTGGCGCCAGGCTAGTCCCTCGGGGACCCCGCGTCGATGGGGCGGAACGCTGACATGAGCGGGCCGGATTGTCAATCCCGTGGCCGGTTCCGCGCCCGCGTGGAAAGGTCGGGATCAATCGAATCCGCCCTAGGAGAGGAGCAGAACATGAGTGCTGCAGATGACGTCAAGAACGCCGCCGAGAAGGCCGCAGGAAAGGTCAAAGAGGGCGTCGGCAAGCTCACCGACAACGAGCGTCTCGAGGCCGAGGGCCAGGCAGATCAGGTCAAGGCATCGACCAAGCAGGCCGGTCAGAACGTGAAGGACGCCGCCGAGAAGACCGGCGACAGCGTGCGCGACGCGTTCGACAAGAAGTAGGACGAGAGTCCCCCGGAAACGGCAAAGAGGTGGGGCCCGCCATCGGGCGGGCCCCACCTCTTCGGGATCAGACCTCGGTCAGACCTTGCGGCTGCCGCTGATCGCTCGGATCAACCAAGCGATCACAGCGATCGCGAGGAGGACGAGTCCGACCCACAGGAGGAACTGGAGCGACTGCACCAGTCCTCCGGTGATCGCGAGGATCACTGCGACGACGATGACGATGATCAGGAGGATGTTCATCGGTCTTTCCCTTCTTTCGGGGCGCGAACGCCCGACTGCGGTGACACCACGCTAGCTCTCAGGAGCCATCTTCCAGAGGGGGTTGACTTCCACCCTCCGAGTGCGCGAAAGGATGAACCCATGCCAGGACGACGGAACAAATCGCTCAAGGACCCCGAGCTGTACGAAGAGCTCAGGGACGACGGGGCGTCCAAGGAGAAGGCGGCGCGCATCTCGAACGCTGCCGCGAAGGAAGGCCGCAGCACCGTCGGTCGCCGTGGTGGAGAACACGGCGACTACGACGACTGGACCGTCCCGGAACTCCGCAAGCGCGCGAAGGAGTTGGGACTCACCGGCTACAGCCACAAGCGGAAGTCCGAGCTGATCTCCGCCCTCAGGAATCACTGAGGACGGGGATGACCCGCTTCGGCATCGAGGAGGAGTTCCTCTTCCTCGATGAGCACTCGTTGGTGCCCGTGGCTCTGGCCTCCGGCACGCGCGAGCGCATCACGCGGCTCCGCACCGGCGGCGAGGTCACGAAGGAGTATCTGACCTCGCAGATCGAGTGCCTCACCGAGCCCGTCTCGACCGGAGCGGATGCCGAGGCACAGCTGCGACACCTGCGCGAGCTGATCGGCTGGCATGCGCAGGAGCAGCAGGCGATCGCGGCCTCGTCGGGAACGCCGTTCGCCACGACGCGCTCTTCCGCCGTCTCCCCGTCCCCGCACTACGACGTGGTCGCCGAGCAGCTCGGCCATCTCACCCACGATCACGAGGTCAACGGCCTGCACGTGCACGTCGAGGTGCTCGACGACGAAGAGCGGGTGCGCGCACTCGACCGGGTGCGCGGCTGGTTGCCGGTGCTGCTGGCCCTCACCGGGAACAGCCCGTTCGTGGAGGGCCGCGACACCTCCTTCGCCAGTTGGCGCAGCATCCTGATCCGTCGTCTGCCCGGCTCGTGGAGCCCGCCGCAGTTCCGCGATCTCACCGACTACCGCTCGGGGGTGCAGCGACTCATCGATCTGCGGGCCATCGCGGATGCCGCCTCCCTCTCCTGGGCGGTGCGCATATCGGAGCGCTACCCGACGGTCGAGGTGCGGGTCTTCGACGCGCAGCTGACTCCGGAGGAGTCGGTGCTCGCCGCGCTGCTCAGCCGCGCGATCGTGCTGACCGACGACCAGCCTCCCGCCGCGATCGGCGCGGATGTGATCGACGCGTCGCTGTGGACCGCTGCTCGCCGCGGCATGGACGCGCGCGTGATCGACCCGACGACCGGGGAGATCGACGACGCGCGGACCGTCGCCGAGCGGATGCAGGCCGTTATCGCCCCGGCGCTTCGTGAACTCGGTGACGGGGAGTGGGTGCACGACGGGCTCGCCCGGCTGCGCACCGACGGCACCGGCGCCACTCGGCAGCGCCGCAGCGTCGAGCAGGACGGGACGGCCGGGCTCGCGCGACTCCTCCGCGCCGGTACGCCGGCACCTCACCCCGCACCAGCTGCGCCTCGACCCGATCCGCACGGGGAACGACAGGAGCCCGCGCCCGCGCCCGCGGCCTGACCGCCGCCGCCCGGGTGTCCACCGCCGGGAGTAATGTCGGCCTGTGGCCTCCTCCTTCGCCCCTCTCCAGCGGCTCGTGATCTCGATCGCCGTGCTCGCCTCGTTCGTGACGTTCCTCGACGGCACCGTCGTGAACGTCGCCCTGCCCGCGATCAGCCGCGAACTCGGCGGCGGCATCACCACTCAGCAGTGGGTGGTCGACGCGTACCTGATCACGCTGAGCGCGCTGATCCTGCTCGCCGGATCGGTGTCCGACGCCTACGGCCGCGTGCTGGTGATGCGCATCGGCCTGATCGCGTTCGGAATCGCCTCCATCGCGGTGGCCGCGGCCTTCGATCCGCTCATGCTGATCATCGCCCGGGCCGCGCAGGGTGCAGCCGGCGCGCTGCTGGTGCCGAGCTCGCTCGCGCTCATCACCGCGACCATGCGCGCCGACGTGCAGTCCCGGGCGATCGGTGTGTGGACCGCCTTCACGACCGGAGCCCAGCTCGTCGGCCCGCTGCTCGGCGGCCTGTTCGTCGACTACCTGTCCTGGCGCTTCGTCTTCCTCATCAACGTGATCCCCATCGGCATCACCCTGCTGCTGCTCGCCCGCCTGAAGCTTCCGGAGCACCCGCGCGGCATCAAGGTCGACTGGTGGAGCGGTGCGCTGTGCGCGCTCGGCCTCGGCGCCGTGGTGTTCGCCCTGATCGAGCAGCCCAACATGGGATGGCAGTCCCCGGCGATCTGGATCCCCGCCGTCGTGGGCGCTGCCCTGTTCGCCCTGTTCCTGTGGCGTCAGCAGCACTCGGCGTCGCCGCTCATGCCGCTGTGGCTGTTCCGGGTGCGCGACTTCGGCTGGGGCAACCTCGCCACCCTCTTCGTGTACGCGGCGCTGTCGCTCAACGGCTTCGTGGTCGGCGTCTACCTGCAGCAGGGCGCGGGTCTCAGCGCCACGGCGGCCGGGCTCGCGAGCCTCCCGATGACGATCCTGATGATCCTGATCTCCTCCCGCGCGGGACAATGGGCCGGACGGTGGGGGCCACGGATCTTCATGACCATCGGTCCGCTGATCATGGCAGTCGGCGCGCTCATGCTGCTGCTCGTCGGAGACGACTTCGACTACTGGTGGCAGGTGCTGCCCGCGATGATCGTGATGGGTCTCGGCCTCTCGCTCACCGTGGCGCCGCTGACCGCGGCGATCCTCGGAGCGATCGATGAGAACCACTCCGGCATCGCCTCGGCGGTGAACAACGCGATCTCCCGCGTCGCCGGTCTGCTCGTCGTCGCGATGCTCTCGACGATCGTCGGCGGCACGCTCGACCTCGACGGGTTCCACAATGCGGCCTGGGTCACGGCGGCGTTGCTCGTCGTGGGCGGCGTGGTGTCGTGGATCGGCATCCGCCGCAACCCGGCCGAACCGGCACCGGCCGACGTCGCCGCGTCCGGCGCCCCGCAGTGACCATGCCCACGAGGACGCGCCGGGGCGGGACGCCGCTCGCCGCCGCCATGCTGGTGCTGGCGCTCGGCGGATGTGCGGCGCCCGCCGCTCCCCCCGCGTCCGGCGAATCGTCGGCACCCGCCGCGTCGTTCAGCCTTCCGCCGTCCGGCGCGACCCCCGACTACCAGCTCGGCGGTGCGTACGAACCGGCGTCCGAGGTCGGGATCGTCGGCCGGGACCGGAGCGCGGAGCCGGCCGAGGGCGTGTACTCGATCTGCTACGTCAACGGATTCCAGACGCAGCCCGACGAACTCGACTCCTGGCCCCGCGACCTGCTGCTGCAGAGTGACGGCGAGGTGATCTTCGACCCGGACTGGCCCGATGAGGCGCTGCTCGACACATCGACAGCCGAGCGCCGCGACCGGATCGCCGCCACGGTGATCCCGTGGATCGAGGGGTGCGCGGATGCCGGCTTCGACGCCGTCGAGTTCGACAACCTCGACTCGTACACCCGGTCTGACGGGGCGCTCTCCTTCGACGACAACCTGGCGCTGGCCACACTGCTCGTCGATGCGGCCCATACGGCCGGCCTCGCGGCCGGGCAGAAGAACACGGCCGAGGATGCGGCCGTGCTGCACGAGCAGGCCGGGTTCGACTTCGCGGTCACCGAGGAGTGCGCGGTCTACGCCGAGTGCGGCGCCTACACCGCGGTCTACGGCGATCACGTCATCGACATCGAATACGCCGACGAGCTGCCCCGCCCGTTCGCCGAGATGTGTGCGGACCACGACTCCCCGGCATCGATGGTGCTCCGCGACCGCGACCTGGTCACCCCGACCGACGACGACTACGTGTTCGAGACCTGTCGCTAGGCTGACTGCGTGACGAGGACAGGCGGCGTGGTCGATTCCGTACGCCAGGCCGCCTTCGGCGCCTTCAGCCGCGCGGCGGTGCCGCTCTGGGCCGCCGTGGTCGCGATCGTCGGCCTGCTGGGAGCGTTCGTGGCATTCGGCGGCCTCGCTCCGGCGACGACGCAGCCGTTGCTCGTTCCCGTCGGCAGCGAGGTGCGCACCTCGCTGTATACCGTGACCGTGATGGACGCTGAGGTCACCGACGAGGTCGAGGAGCAGTATCTGGAGGCGGAGCCGGGTGAGACCCTGCTCATCGTCACGGTGCGACTGGAGAACCTCTCCGACCGCGCGGTCGGGGTGGAGGGCACGGCCGACCAGGTCGCCTCACGGCTGCTCTCCTCGAGCACACCGCTTCTCGAACTCTCGGGCGTGACCGTGACCGACACCGCGCGCTCCTGGCGGGCGGACGGTTCGCTGCGCGCGGTGGTGCTGCAACCCGGCGTCCCCGCCGATGTGCGCATCGCCTTCCCCGTCGCCGACGATGCTCTCGACGAGCACGAGGCCCACCTCGATGTGTACGACGCCAGGGAGCAGTCCGGCCAGGTCATCCTCTCGTCGTCGGCGATCACGTGGCGACGGACCGACCTGATCGCCCGCACCCCCGTGGAGGTCGGTCCGTGAGCGCGCGCGGCGGATGGATTCCGTGGGCCGCGGGTATCGCGCTCGTCCTCGCGGCCGGCGTGGTGACGGCGGTCACACCGCCCGAGGATGCGCTGACCGATCCCTTCTTCACCAGGGCGGCCGTCGACGACACGGCGACGTCCCGTACCCTGATCGCCGCGGTGCAGGGGGCCTCGTTCGCCGACCGGCTGACGGTGGCGGACAAGTGGGAGGGCGACGGGAACTGGCTCGTGATCGAACTCGCCGTGTCCGCACCGACGACCGAGGAGGATGCCGTGATCGGCGTCGCCAGCCTCGTGATCGACGGGCAGGTCTTCCTGGCGAGCGAGCGTCCGCCGACATCGCTGCTCCGGGCCAAGCTGCGAGTGGGCACCGACACCGTCGGGACACTGGCGTTCGAGCTTCCGGAGGGCCTGCGGACCGGGAACGGAGAGCTGCGACTCAGCGGTGAGTACCCGACGCCGCGTCTCGACGACGTCATCACCTTCCCCCTCTCCCTCGATGAGGTGCCGCAGGACACCGACAGGGAACTCGACGAGCCGCGATTGGGGGCGCCATGACCTGGTGGTGGACACAGCGCTTCGCACTGGTGGCGCTCGTGGTGGCCGCGGCCGCCGCGATCGCCGTGCACGTCTGGTTCGATGTGCTGCCCGCCGCCCCGAAGAGTACGCAGGTGCAGGATGCGGAGGACGGGAGGGCCGAGGTCGCCGGGCAGAAACTCCGTCTGGACTCCGCCCGCTGGGATGAGTTCGAGGCACCGGCGGGATCGCGGACGCTCAGCATCCGGATCGATGCCAGGGCGGAGGGCGACGCCGGCGGATGCGGGATGTTCACCCTCGCTGAGACCGAGGGCGCGCGCGTCTGGACCAACGCCCGATCTGCGCTCGACGTGCCCTATGACGAGGGCGAGTCGGGCTGCCAGAAGGAGTCAGGCTCCTACGCCATCCTCGCGGTGTTCCTGCTCCCCGACGACGCCGACGGGCCGTTCGTGCTCGACGTCCCCGGCACCGACGAGATCGCGCGCTTCCCCATCGAACCCTGATTCGCGCGTGCCCATCCCTGCTTCCGGGCGACCGACAACCGTGTCGAAGGCAGTCGCCACGATCGCGACGCGCAGCGGCTCGGCCACGGCGGCCACGGCGACGAGGAGAAGCGGGAAGAAGCCCGACCAGAACGCGGTGTCGTGCGCGCCGACGAGCTGCAGCAGACCGCGCGAACCGACCTGCTCGGCCCACGACCACACGGCATACGCCAGTGCCGTGCAGCCGAACACGACGGGGCCGCCGCGCCAGATCAGGGCCAGTGCCGCCCACAGCCCCTCGAGGCGGAGTGCGAGGTTTCGCGCGAGGTTCGACACCGCACCAGGGGGCGCCTGCTCGATACGCCCCAGCACCGCCGGAGTCGCGTCGAAGGTCGTGCCGTAGATGACGCCGGCCACGGTCAACCATGCCGCGGGCACGACCACCGCGGCGACCACCAGTCCGACCAGCCACAGCACCGTCTCCCACAGCGTCGCCACCGGGAGCACGTGGGCCCCGAACCAGTCGCCGATGCCCTCGAACCAGGCGACGCCCGCTCGATCGGCGATCCACTCCTTGGCCTGCGCCCACCACTGGCCCACCAGGGTGAAGAGCATGAAGGTCCAGACCACCTCGGCGTACGCGGCGAGCGCGAGCGTCCATGTCGGCAGTCTCCCGCCGATCCGAGCGAGGAGCACGCGCACGACGAGCGCGATGACCAGCACGGCGACCGGCAGCACGCCCACCGCGATGAGGCCGCCGCGGTCGCCGAGCTGGGCGGCGTCGTAGCTGGCGTCACGCAGGGCGATGCCGCTCGCGATGTTGAAGAACGCTTTGATGTCGACGTCGAGCATTCCCCAGGCGGCATAGAACGCGAAGAACGGCAGGATGGCGACCAGCGTCGTCTGCGCGAATTGCCGGTAGCCCGGGCGGTGGTCGGATGCGCTGTGCGGCAGCGACCGCTGCACCGTGAGGTACATGGCGACGTACGACACCAGGCGCGCGGCCACGGCGAGCGGCAGGAGCAGGAGTCCGCCGAGCGTGGTGAGTCCGCCTATGAAACCCGCGAGCTGCACGAAGATCTCGTGAAGAGCCTCGCCGGCGAGATACCAGGCCGCCAGCGCGAGGCCGTGCCGTGCGAGGAGGCGCCCGAAGGTGCGCACGGCCGGGATCATGCCCCCACGGTACCGGTTCGCTGACCGCCCCTGCGGAGCGGATGTCGACACCCCGCCCGCGCCGCGGCGCGTATGCCCCGCACGCCCGTCTGCGTCAAGTCCCTGGAGCGGATGATCCACACGCGGCAGGATGCGAAGCATCGCACCGATGGGAGCCCTGTTCATGACCGTATCCGCCCCGGCATCCGCCCCGGCCGCAACCCTCCCCTTCACCGACAGAGGGCCGCTGAGTCACGCCGTCATGTCGCACCTGACGGGCGACGACGCCGCTGCCGCCGACCACGCGGGCCTCGCGACCGCTGCCGTGGCGGCGAGCGCTGACGTGGTGCGCGACGACGACATCCAGCTCGCGCTCTTCGTCCTCTACGCCTCGTCCTACGGATCGCTCCCGCAGCTCGATGCCGACCTGGAGTGGGACCCCGCCCTTCTCACCACACGCCGGATCCTCGAGGAGGCGTTCGAGAGCGCGCTGCGGGCGAGGGTGCCGATGCCGGAGTCCCCCGAGCCGACCGTGGATGCCGTCGGCCGCGCGCTCTTCGCCCTGGCCGCCGCCGACACGGGACCGAGCCTCTCGCGGCACATCGCGAAGAAGGCCACCAGGGAGCAGGCGGAGGAGACCCTCATCCAGCGCTCGGTGTACACGCTGCGCGAGGCGGATCCGCACTCCTGGGCCATCCCGCGCCTGGAAGGACGCGCCAAGGCCGCCCTCGTCGAGATCCAGTCGGACGAGTACGGCGGCGGGCGACCGCAGCGCGTGCATGCCGAGCTCTTCGCCCGCGCGATGCGTGCCGCGGGCCTCGATGCCACCTATGGAGCGTACGTCGACGACGTGCCGGCGATCACTCTCGCCTCGCACAACATGATGTCGATGTTCGGGCTCAACCGCCGCCTCGTCGGCGCGATCGTCGGGCACCTGGCCGCATTCGAGATGACATCGTCCATCCCCTGCCGCCTGTATGCCGACGGCCTGCATCGTCTGGGATTCGACCCGGATGTGGCGGCCTACTTCGAGGAGCACGTCGAGGCGGATGCGGTGCACGAGCAGATCGCCGCGCGAGACCTGGCCGGCAGCCTCGCCGAAGACCACCCCGAGCTGCTGCCCGACATCCTGTTCGGCGCGGCGGCGTGCCTGACCGTGGACGGTTGGGGCGGCGAACACATCCTGGAGTCCTGGCAGGCGGGCACCTCGTCGCTCCGACCGCGGGTGGCGTCATGAGTGCCCGGACCGAGCCGCCGTCGATCACGCCCTATCCCGACGGACCGCTGCTCGTGCGCGGCCCCGTCGAACTGCGCACCGCCGACGGAGAGCCGATCGAGCCGCATCGTCGCACCGTGGCCCTGTGCCGCTGCGGGCTCTCGACCCTCAAGCCGTTCTGCGACGGCACCCACAAGGCGGCGGGTTTCCGCACCGACGACTGATCGCCGCGCCGACGTCGTCGCGGTTCAGGCCTCGGGCCAGTAGTAGCTGTCGGGGAGGGCGCGGGCGCCGAAGATCGCCTGACCGACACGCACACAGGTCGCCCCCTCCTCGACCGCGATCTCGTAGTCCCCCGACATCCCCATCGAGAGCTCGCCGGAGCCGATGAGGTCGGGCGCGTCTTCTCTGGCCTGGTCTCGCAGTGTGCGAAGGAGGGAGAAGCACTCGCGCACCCGCTGGTCGTCGGGCGTCAGGATGGCGAGCGTCATGAGTCCGCGCACGCGAAGGCTCTGATACGAGGGCAGCGCCTCGAGGAAGGCGGGGAGTTCCTCCGGCGGCATCCCGAACTTGGAATCCTCGGCAGAGGTGTTCACCTGCACGAAGACGTCGAGACTGCGTCCTGCCGCCTGCAGGCGCCGATCGAGCGCCTCGGCGACACGCAACCGGTCGAGGGCCTGGAACTCCGTGGCGAAGGTGGCGACGTCCCGTGCCTTGTTGGTCTGCAGATGTCCGATGATCGACCAGGACACGTCGAGGTCGCTCGTCTCGCCGTGCTTGCGCACCGCCTCCTGCACCTTGTTCTCTCCGAGCAGCCGCATGCCCGACTCGATGGCGACCCTGACGCGCTCGGTGGGGACGGTCTTGCTCACCGGAAGCAGCGTGACCTCTTCCGGGAGGCGTCCGGCGCGACGGGCCGCCTCGTCGATGCGTGTGCGGACGGCTGCGACGTTGTGGTGGAAGTCGTCGACGGTGAACGCCGTGGGGTATCGATCGTCGACCCCGCTCGGCTGCTCTGGTTTTGACATAGGTCAAAGGCTAACATAGTCTTAGGCCGATCTGATGCGAGGCTGGATCGCCTCGCGCCACACCCGACAGGAGCCACCATGTCCCCGCTCGACGTGCTTCCCGACCGCTCATCCGCCCCTTCCCTGCGCACCGAGGTGCCGGGGCCGCGGAGCCGTGCGATCCACGAGCGGCGTCAGAGATCCGTGGCCCGCGGGGTCGGCAGCGTGCTCCCGATCTACATCGACCACGCGGACGGCCCGTGGGTGACCGACGTCGACGGCAACCGCTTCCTCGACCTGGGGAGCGGCATCGGCGTGACCACGATCGGCCACGGGAACCCCGCCGCCATCGCAGCGGCCGCCGCGCAGATGGAACAGGTCACGCACACCCTCTTCACCGTGACCCCCTACGAGGGATACGTGAGCCTCGCGGAGCGCCTCGCCGAGAAGACTCCCGGCGACCACGAGAAACGCTCCTTCTTCGCCAACTCCGGGGCGGAGGCCGTGGAGAACGCGGTCAAGATCGCCCGCAGACACACCGGCCGCCGCGCGGTCGCCGCGCTCGACCACGCCTTCCACGGGCGCACGAACCTCACGCTCGCCACGAACCACAAGGCGGCGTACGGCACTGGTTTCGGTCCCTTCGCGCCGGACATCCACCGCGTACCGAACTCGTACCCGTACCGGGACGGCCTCACCGGCGAGCAGGCGGCGCAGCGGACGATCGCGCACCTCGAGCAGCGCATCGGCGTCACCGATCTCGCAGCTCTGATCGCGGAGCCCATCCAGGGCGAGGGCGGCTTCGTCGTGCCCGCAGACGGTTATCTGCCCGCGCTGCAGGAGTGGTGCACCCGCAACGGCGTCGTGTTCATCGCAGACGAGATCCAGACCGGCCTCGGCCGCACGGGGACGTGGTTCGCGAGCGAGCAGTTCGGCGTCGTGCCCGATCTCGTGCTCACCGCCAAGGGCATCGCGGCCGGTCTCCCGCTCGCCGGGGTCACCGGTCGTGCCGAGATCATGGATGCGGCCGACCCCGGCACTCTCGGCGGCACGTTCGGCGGCAACCCGGTATCCATCGCCGCAGCCCTGGCCGTCTTCGATGAGCTCGAGCACGGTGACTTCTTCGCCGAGGCGTTGCGCATCGGCGACAGGCTCGAGCAGCAGCTGAACGACCTCGCCGCGCGGCATCCGCTGATCGGCGATGTGCGCGGAAGAGGTGCGATGTATGCGTTCGAGCTGACGGAACCCGGTACGTCACGTCCGGCGGCCGGCGCGGCCTCGGCCGTCGCGGCTTTCGCGGCGCAGGAGGGGATCCTGCTTCTCACCGCGGGCAGCGACGCGAACGTGATCCGTTTCCTGCCGACGCTCACCACCACGGACCAGCAGCTCGACATCGCGATGGATGTGATCGATCGCGCATTGACGGCTCTCGCCTGATCTGCGTTCGACCGAACATCCTCACAGACCACTCCGGATCCTCACCACCCCCTGAAGGAGCTCCATGCCCGCCAAGATCGCCATCAACGGACTCGGGCGGATCGGACGCAACCAGCTCCGCCTTCTGATGGCGCGCAGGTCCGACCTGGAGCTGGTCGCGCTGAACGACCCGCGCGGCGCACGCGCGGTCGCCGATCTCCTCGAGAGCGACCGGGCAGGCGGCCGGCCTGCGGGCGGGGCGCGGCATGACGACAGGCATCTCTTCGTCAACGGTCACGCGATCCGGGTGTACTCCGAACACGACCGCCGATCCCTGCCGTGGCACGAACTCGGCGTCGACATCGTGATCGAGTCGACCGGCCAGGCGATCCGCGCCGACGCCGCGAGGGAGCACCTCGCCGCCGGAGCCGAGAAGGTGATCATGACCTCGCCCGCCGCCGGCGATGACGGGACTCTGGTCCTCGGAGTGAACGAGGGGTCGTACGATCCCGACCGACACCACGTCGTCTCCAGCGGGTCGTGCACCACGCTCTGTCTGGCGCCGGTGCTGCAGACGTTCGACGACGCGTTCGGGATCGACGCGGCGCTGATGACGACGGTCCACGCAGGCTCCGTCGACGACTGCTTCCAAGACATCCCGCACGCCGACCTGCTGCCCGCGGGAACCCGAGACGCGAGGATCACCGCGAGCTGCCTCGGCGCCGCCGAGGCCGTCACCCGCGTCCTCCCGCACCTCGACGGCCGACTCGAGGGCACGGCGCTGCGGGCTCCCACCCTCAGGGGGTCGATCACGCATCTCACCGTCACGGCGACGCAGACCGTGACGGCCGACGAGGTGAGAGTGGCTTTCCAGACGGCTTCGGAGGGAAGACTCAAAGGGATCCTGCGCTGCGCCGACGATGAGATCGCCGTCTCGGACTCGGTCATCGACCCGCACTCGTCGATACTGGACACCACGCTGATCCGCGCGACCGGCTCCCAGGTGAAGATCTCGGCCTGGTACGACGACGAGTGGGGATACTCGCACCGTCTCACCGAGCTCGTCGCGCACGTCGCAGAAGGACGGACACCATGACGATCGATTCCTCGCGGTCGCGCATCGCCCTCGCATTCCGGCACGTCCACTTCGAGGATCTGGGAATCCTCGAGCCGCTCCTGATCGAGCGCGGGTATCACGTGGAGCATGTCGACCTCGGCGTGCAGGCGATCGACATCGAGCGGGTCGATGACGCGGATCTGCTGATCGTGCTGGGCGGTCCCATCGGGGTGTACGACACCGTGCAGTATCCGTTCCTGCACGCGTCGAAGGAGGCGATCGCGCATCGGCTGCGCGACGGCCGGGCGATGCTGGGCATCTGCCTGGGCGCACAGCTGATCGCCGAGGAGATGGGAGCAGTGGTCGCTCCGACCGGGTCCGTGGAGATCGGCTATGCGCCGCTCGAGCTCACGGCCGAGGGGCTCGACTCTCCACTGCGCTCCCTCGACGGGCTGCCCGTCCTGCACTGGCACGGCGATGCCTTCGCCATCCCTGAGGGCACCTGCCATCTCGCCCGCACTCCGGACTTCCCGAACCAGGCGTTCGCCACCGACACCGTGCTCGCGCTGCAGTTCCACCTGGAGGCCGACCATCGCACGATCGGCAATTGGCTCATCGGGCACGCGCACGAGCTGCACCACCACGGCATCGACCCGCGCACGATCCGCGAGCAGGCCAGGCTCCACGGCCCGCGGCTCGAGACCGCCGCTCGCACCACGATCGCCGCGTGGCTGGACGAGGTCGACAGCCCCGCACACCACGCCGACGCGAACTGAGACGGTACGACGAAGGGCCGGGACCTGATGGTCCCGGCCCTTCGTCGGTGGCGGTTCAGCTCGCGCGGCGCAGTGCCACGCTCGGGAAGTCCACCGGCACATCGAGGGCGATGTTCACGTAGTTCGTGAACAGGTTCAGCGCCACCTGACCGATGGTCTCGACGATCTGCTCGTCGTTCCACCCCTGCGCGCGGACCGCGTCGACATCGGCCGAGGACACCTGTCCGCGGGCGTCGACGAGCTTCAGCGCGAATGCCAGCAACGCGGCCGTGCGCGGATCGTCGGACTCGCCGACCTGTGCTGCGGCGAGCGTCTCGCGCGTCAGACCGGCCTTCTTGCCGAGTGCGGTGTGCGCCGCGAGGCAGTAGTTGCACGAGTTGCGGTCGGCGACCGCCACGGCGATCTGCTCACTGAGCGCAGCACCGAGGGTGCCGCCCCCGTACGCGCCGAATGCGCTCCACATGCTCGTCAGGGCAGCCGGGGAGTGGGCGACGGCGCGGAACATCGCCGGCACGGTTCCGAAGGCGCCGGCGATCTGGTCGAGCTGCTCCTTGACGGGTCCGGTGGCCGATTCGCGTTCGATGAGAGAGACGTTGGGCATGTGATGCTCCTTCGTTAGCAGGATGAGGCCGATCGGCCTCCCCTCGAGTCTTCCGGGAATCGCCGGACGATGCGCACCAGAACGTCTTGCATTCATGACCGATCGTCCAGATACTGGAACCATGCCCTCTGTCGACCGCCTCACTCCGCTGCTCGAGCGCTTCCGCGTGCGCACGCGCTTGTTCCACACGGGCCCCCTGTGCGGCACGACGGTCTTCCCGGCGAGCAGCGGTCACGGTTACCTGCACGTGCTGCGTCGCGGAGAGATGGAGGTGACCCACCGTCGCCCCGACGGCAGCACCGAGCGCGAGGTCATCACGCGGCCGAGCCTGCTGTTCTTCCCGCGTCCGCTCGACCACACCTTCCTCAACGCGCCGACCGACGAGTCGGACTTCGCGTGCGCGACGCTGGACTTCGACGGCGGTGCCACTCATCCGCTCGTGCGCACGCTGCCGTCGGTGATCGTGCTGCCCCTCGACGAGGTCGCCGCCCTCGCCCCGGCCCTCGACCTGCTGTTCTCCGAGGTCAACAACGTCCGCTGCGGACGCCCGCTCGTGGCCGACCGCATGTTCGAAGTGGTCCTGATCCAGCTGCTGCGATGGATGCTCGACAACAGCGGTCGGCTCGACCTCCCCCCGGGCCTGCTTCCCGGTCTCGCCGACGAGCGGCTCGCTCCGGCACTGGTCGCGATGCACGAGGCGCCGGGCGATCCGTGGAACCTGGAGTCGCTGGCGCGCAGGTCGAACATGTCGCGGAGCGCCTTCTCCGCACGGTTCAAGGACGTCCTCGGGCGATCGCCCGGTGACCACCTCACCGAATGGCGTCTCACCGTCGCGCAGGAGCAGCTTCGCGCCGGGATGTCGGTCAGCACCGTCGCCGCGGAGCTCGGCTACGCCAGCGCCTCGGCGTTCTCGCGGGTCTTCGCCCAGCGCATCGGCCATTCGCCGCGCGTGTGGCTCGCCCTGGCCGCCTGACCACGCAGCGGGAGCCCGGCGGTCACCCGCCGGCCGACATCACGGCCTCGAGACCGTTGATGACCCGGTCGAGGTCTTCACGCGAGAGCGACGGGTGCACCGGGATCGAGAGCACCTCCTGTGCCGCCCGCTCGGTTTCGGGCAGGTCTTCCACGGGGGCGTACCGCTGCAGCGAGGGCAGCCGGTGGTTGGGGATCGGGTAGTACACACCGGCCCCGACAGCGTGTTCATCGCGCAGGGCGTCCCGCACCCGGTCACGCTCGCCCCCGGCGATGCGCACCGTGTACTGGTGATAGACGTGCTCGGCGCCGTCGGCGACCCGCGGGATCGTGAGCCCGTCGATGCCGGCGAGCCCGGCATCGAGCAGCGCCGCATTCCGCTGACGCTGCCGAGTCCACTCCCCCACCTTCCGCAGCTGCACGCGACCCACCGCGGCGTGCACCTCGCTCATGCGGTTGTTGTACCCGACGATCTCGTTCGCGTACTGCGTCTCCATCCCCTGGTTTCGCAGCAGCCGCATGGTGCGGGCGATGTCCTCGTCGGCACACGCGACGATGCCGCCTTCGATGGCCGTCATGTTCTTGGTCGGATACAGGCTGAACATCCCGAACGCGCCGATGGTGCCGGCCGGACGACCGCGCCAGGCGGCGCCGTGCGCCTGCGCCGCATCCTCGTAGATCGCCAGGCCGTGCTCGGCCGCCACCGCTTCGATCTCGTCGACGAGGAAGGGATGCCCGTACAGATGCACCGGCATGATGCCCTTCGTCCGCGGAGTGATAGCCTCGCGCACCCGTGCCGGATCGAGGGTGAAGTGCACCGGCTCGATATCGACGAAGACCGGGGTCGCGCCCGCGAGGACGACGGAGTTCGCCACCGCAGCGAACGTGAATGAGGGCACGATCACCTCGTCGCCCGCCCCCACCCCCGAAGCGATCAGGCCCAGCAGCTGCCCGCTCGTGCCCGAGTTGACCGCGACCGCCGTGCGACCCTGCAGGAACTGCTCGGCGAACTCCGCCTCGAACGCGGCGACCTCCGGGCCCTGCGCGAGCATCCCGCTGCGCAGCACGCGCTCGACGGCCGCCACTTCCTCGTCGCCGATGAGCGGTTTGGCTGCGGGGATGAATGCGCTGTCCATGGCGGAAGGCCCTTCGTCGGCGTCGGCTCGAGTGAGCCCGGTCTGAGGTGGAGGCAGGAATCGAACCTGCGTGCACGGTCTTGCGGACCGCGACCTGGCCACTCGGTCACTCCACCGGGTCGGAGGCGCTCAGCGCCCTGGCGGAGAGTATCCGCTCAGAAAGGAGCCGAAGCGTCGGAGCGCGTCGGCGAGCACGTCGGTCTGGGGGAGGAAGGCGATCCGCACGTGATCGGGGGTACGCAGGTGGAACGCCCTCCCGTGCACGAGGAGGATGCGCTCCGCGTCGAGGAGGTCGAGGACCAGCCGTTCGTCGTCGTCGATGCGGTGCAGCTCCGGATCGAGACGCGGGAAGAGATACAGCCCCCCACCCGCGGCCTCGGTACGGACACCCGGAATCGCGTCGAGCGCGTCGAGCGCTGCATCCCGCTGCCGCGTGAGCCGGCCATCGGACGCGACCAGCGCGTCGAGCGAGTCATCCTGCGTCAGCGCGGCCGTGATCGCGTGCTGCGCGGGAACCGACGCACACATCCGCATGGACGCCAGCAGTCGCACGCCGGAGAGGAACTGGTCATCGGCATGGAACCCGGTGACCGTCATCCAGGCGGCACGGTAGCCCGCGACGCGGTGGGTCTTCGACAGCCCGGCGAACGTGACGCAGGGGACATCCGGCGCGATCTGGGCGGTGGAGAGGTGCTCGAACCCGGGATAGACGACCCGGTCGTAGATCTCATCGGAGAGCAGCAGCAGCCCGTGTCGTCGCGCGAGCTCGGCGATCTGCTCGAGCACCTCGCGCCCGTACACCGCCCCCGTCGGGTTGTTCGGGTTGATGAGGACGATCGCCGCGGTGTGCGGGCCGATCAGCGACTCCATCGCTGCGAGGTCGGGCATCCAGCCTTCGGACTCGACACAGGGGTAGTGCACCGGCTGCCCTCCGGAGAGCACGGTCGATGCGGTCCACAGCGGATAGTCCGGGCTCGGGATCAGCACCTCGTCGCCCGGCTCCAGCAAGGCCTGCAGAGTGAGCCCGACGAGCTCGGAGACGCCGTTGCCGACCGTGATGTCGTCGATCGAGAGAGCGGGGAAACCGCGGCGGCGGGCGTAGTGCGCAGCGATCGCCTCACGGGTCTCGGGCAGGCCGGCCGATTCCGAGTACCCGTGCGCGTGCGGGAGCGCGGAGCGCAGTGCCTCGACGATGGCCGGCGGAGCCTCGAATCCGAAGGGGGCCGGGTTGCCGATGTCGAGCCGCAGGATGGACTCACCACTGCGCTCGAGTTCGGCTGCGCGTGCCGCGACGGGGCCGCGGAGGTCGTACAGCACGCCCTCCAGCCGGGAGGAGCGTCCGATTCGATACTCGGCTTCGGCCATCCCACCCGCCCTCATGACTGCGCTCCCGTCCCGCGGGTGCCGGCGATGGCACCGGCGAGGTCGTCGACGAGGCGCTGCGTGTCGGCCTCGTCGAGGTCGTGCACGGTCAGACGCAGGTGCGTGTCACCGAACGAGCCGTCAGGATCGAGCGCGAATTCCGCACCGGAGCGGGCGAGCCAGCCTCGCAGCGCGAGACGACGGGACACCTCGGCGGTATCGCCCTGGACGTCGACCCAGACGTTGAGCCCGTCGTCGCCCTGCGCGTGCACTCCCCGTGCGGCCAGCTGCGCGACGAACGCGCGGTTGCGTGCCGCGTAGTGTGTGCGGGCGTCGGCGATCAGGCTCTGCGTGGCGGCATCGCGCAGCATCCCGGCGGCGAGCCGCTGCATCACGTGGCTGACCCACATCGTGCCGGGGCTGAGCCGCAGGGCGAGCCGGTTCGCCGTGACCGAGTCGGATGCCGTGACCGCGAGGCGCATGTCGGGTCCGAGGAACTTCGACACCGAGCGCACGAGCGCCCACCGCTGGTGCGCGGGAGCGATGACGCTGGAGTACGGCGTGGTCGAGAGCAACGAGAAGTGGTCGTCTTCGATGACCAGCACGTGCGGGTGCTCGGCGAGAACCTCGCGAAGCGCCATCGCCCGTGCCGCGGTGATGCCGACCCCGGTCGGGTTGTGCGCGCGCGGCGTGCAGACGATCGCGCGGGCGCCGCTTTCCAGGGCGGTGCGCAGGCCCTCGACGGTCATCCCCTCGCGGTCGACGGGGATCGCGACGGGCGCGTACCCGGCGAGGCGTGCGGTGTGGATGCTGGAGAGGAAGCACGGGTCTTCGAGACCGACGCGGTCGCCCTGCACCAGGCTCTGGGCGAGCAGGCGCTCGACGGCGTCCACGGCCCCGGCGGTGATCGACAGACGGAACGGACGAGGGTGGTCGGCGGCGATCCACTCCGTGGCCCATTCGGCCAGGGCGGGGTCGATCACGGACTCGCCGTAGAGCACGTGGGCGGGCTCGACTCCGGCGAAGGCGGCGGCGAGATCGGGCAGATGCGCGGCATCGGGGTTGCCGCTGCCGATGTCGCGCAGCACGGTCCCCGCGGTGAAGCCCTCGTCGGGGTTCTGCGCGGGACCGAGCACCGTCGTGCCGGTGCGGCCGCCCGTGATCGCGATACGCGCCGTGACCAGCGAGCGGTAGGCCGCGAGCACCGTGTTGCGGTTGACGCCGAGGCGGGCGGCGAGGGCCCGGACCGAGGGGAGGTGATCGCCCGGGGCGAGCTCGCCGCGATCGACGAGATCGCGCACGCTCTCCGAGATCTCGGCGGCGGTGGCGCCCGCGATGCGGTCGGAGACGTCGTCGCGATCGCGTGCCTGAGCCATGGCTCGACGCTATTCGAGATTTTGACCTATGTCAAAGTGGTACCGAGGTGGCAGAGGAGCGGGCCCGGCATCACCGGCCCCGCTCCTCCCCTACTCCCGCGCCGCTACGACGCGACCAGCACCGCCTGCGCCGCTTCGAGCCCGCTGGAGTGCGCGCTCGCGACCGAGCTCTTGATCGCCCCGGCCCAGAACAGCGTGTCCTTCGCCGGCCGGTAGATCGTGTCCTGATCCCGCTCGCCGGTCGCATACGCCCCGAGGGCGAACTCGTCGTCGCGCCAGTCGTAGTTCGACGCGTTCACGTAGTTCAGCCCCTGGTCGCCGGCGAGCTTGCGCACTCCGGCGAGCGCCGCGTCGAACCGCTCCTTCTCCGGAAGCGCGAGCAGCTCCCGCGCGCGATCCCCGGTGTCCCAGGCCACGATGAGCTGGCCGTCGTAGCCGGGCATCCCGGTGGACTCGTCCCAGAACTGGCAGGGTCCCTCGTCGTGCTGGTTCACCATGTCGAAGCTCTCCGGGCGCACCGGGTGGTCGAACTCGAGGATGGTCTTGTACGCGACGGTCTGCTTCACCGCGTCGATGGCCGCCATCCGGTCGTCCTCCAGCGGCGGCGAGAAGGTGATCGACTTCTTCTGCAGCACCCCGATGGGCACCGTGACGACGCAGGCATCCGCCTCGAACGTCTCGGATCCCGCCTGCACGCTCACTCCGGATCCGGAGTAGTCGATCGTCTCGATCGGCGTCTCCAACCGCACCTCCACGCCTTCCCCCACGGCGTTCAGGATGTCGACGTACGGCGCGAGCAGCTTGTAGTCACCGGCGTACCCGTCGGGCTCGATCACCCCGGTCTTCGACACCGTCAGGCAGGCGGTCAGCGTGTCGACGACACCGTAGGCCGGGTAGACGGCGAACTGCTCGGTGTCGACCTGGATGCCCAACAGCGCGAGCGGGTAGTTCGTCGGCGCGATGCCGAGGCGCTCCAGGTACTGCAGCGCCGACTCCTTCGCCGTCGGTTCCGGCAGCGGCACCGCGAGCGCGGGCGTGCCCTCGGGGAAGGCGTAGAAGTCGGGGGTGTCCCAGCCGACCCACGGCGTGCTCGGGCTGTAGCGGGAGAACTTGTTCTCGAACTTCCGCCCCTCGATCCCGAGCTTCTGCGCCCAGGCCCAGGTCTCGGTGTCCGGCCCGCCGTGACACAGCGATGCACCGCGCTCGTGCGGGATGCTCATCAGGGTGCGGTCGGTCCACAGGCGTCCGCCCACGCGGTCGCGCGCCTCGAGCACGATCACCTTCTTGCCGGCGTCCATCAGCTCCCGCGCGGCGGCCATGCCGGCGGAGCCCGCCCCGATGACGATGACGTCGTAGGACCCTCCTCCGCTCCCCGCGGACGGCGAGGGCGATGCCTCATCCGGGCCGCATCCGACGAGCATGATCGCGCCCGCCCCGAGCATCCCGCCCAGCACTGCACGTCGTGAGAAGACGACGTCACTCATGCGCTTTTCCATCAACGAACTCCTTTGATCGTGGAAGACCGAAAACTGCTGTGTGCCTGACTGCAGCCCCCTGCAGTCCCCCAGATCTGAGCGAACGCCGCATCCGGCGACGCCCGCGTCCGCGTCAGTCGCGCTCGTCGACCTCCTTCCCGAGCCGCTGTGAGATCCACACCGGGATGAAGGACGCGACGATGACGACCGTCGCGACGACGTTGACGACGTTGGCCTCATTGGGCCGGGCCATCTGGTTCATGATCCACAGCGGCAGGGTGTCGACGCCGGGGGGAGCCGTGAAGATCGTCACGTACACCTCGTCGAAGCTGAGGGCGAAGGCGAGGATGGCGCCGGCGATGAGCGCGCTGCGGAACTGCGGCAGCGTCACCAGCACGAATGTCTGCCACGGGCTCGCCCCGAGATCCTTCGACGCCTCCTCGATGCCGGGGTTCATCCGTCGCAGCCGCGCGAGCACGTTGTTGAACACCATGACGATGCAGAAGGTGCCGTGCGCGATGATCATGCCGTAGAACCCGACCTGGATGCCGATGGGCTCCAGGATCTGGTTGTAGGTGTTGTTCAGGGCGACACCGGTGACGATGCCCGGCAGGGCGATCGGCAGCACCACGAGGAGGTTCACGGCGCGCTGGCCGAAGAACGAGTACCGCTGCAGCGCGAAGGCCACGAGCGTTCCGAGGATCACGGCGATCACGGTGGCACCGGAGGCGACGAGGACCGAGTTCAGCAGAGCCGCGCGCACCGGCTCGCTGGTGAACGCCTTGCCCCACCATTCGAGCGAGAACCCGGTGACCGGCCAGCTCACGATGCGCGCGGAGTTGAACGAGTTGAGCACGACGAGCGCGAGCGGGATGTACATGAACGCGAGCACGATCGCGACGATGATTCCGAGCACGACCTTGGAGGTGCGGGACAGTCTCAACATGCGCGACTCACATCCTCTCCAGAGCACCGGTGCGCTGCACGCTCACCAGGTAGACGACGACGAAGGCGATCGGGACGAGCGAGTACGCGGCCGCCAGCGGCGGGTTCAGGTTGATGTTCGACGCGATCACGCTGCCGATCATCTGCGTGTCGCCGCCGACAAACCGGGCGACGAGGTAGTCGCCGAGGCTCAGGGAGAACGTGAACACCGAACCCGCGATGAGGGCGGGCTTGATGAGCGGGAGCACGACCGAGACGATCGTGCGCCACGAGCCCGCACCGAGGTCGGCAGAGGCGTCGAAGAGGTTGGGCGGCAGTTGTCGGATCGCGGTGTACACCGGGACCGCCATGTACGGCAGCCACAGGTACGTGAGGGTCAGCACGACGGTCAGGATGCTGAAGCCGGGGCCGGAGAGCCCGAGGGGTGCGAGCAGCCAGTTCGCGAAGCCCTGCTCGGTGAAGGTGATCCGCATCGCGAGCACCTTGACCAGGTAGCCGGCCCAGAGCGGCAGGGTGATCGAGACCGCGAGGAGTGCCCGCAACCAGGGCGAGGCGACCTTCGCCATGAAGATGCCGAGGGGGACGGAGATGAGCACGGCGAGCACCGTCACGGCGAGCGCGATCCCGAGGGTGCGCAGCGAGGTCGACAGGTAGGCCGGATTGACGAAGAGCTGCTCGAAGTTGCGCAGCGTGAAACCGGGCTTCACCTTCGAGGTGAAGGGGTCGGTGATCCAGAAGGCGGTCACGAGGAGCATGACCAGCGAGAAGATGTAGATCCCGATGAGCCAGCTCATCGGAAGAGCGAGGAGCCCGGCGATGCGGAGGCGGCGCTTCATGTCGATCCCGTTCGTGGTGGCGGAAGATCTGCGGAGGTGAGGGGCGGGCCGGAAGACCCGCCCCTCGATGCGGCTCAGCCCTTGACCGAGAGCCAGGCGTCCGTCCACTGCTGGAAGTTCGTGCAGGTGACGTCGGTGCGGCCGTCGATGCACTGCTCGATCGGTGTCGTCCAGAACCAGACGTTCTTGAAGTACTCCTCGTCGGTGGCGTTGAAGTAGTCGCAGTGCGCCTTCGCCTCATCGCTGGTGTCGCAGAAGGCGGCGTTCGCGGGAGCCATGCCGAAGTTCATCGCGATCGCGCCGTTCACCTCCGGCGAAGAGGAGTAGTCCATCCACGCGTAGGCGCAGTTCGGGTTCTTCGACTCGGTCGCCATCATCCAGGCGTCCGACCACCCGGTCGATCCCTCTTCCGGGAGCACGCTCTTGAACTTGTCATCCTCGGTGAGCTTGCGCAGCACCTCCCACGACGTGCCGAGCACCGTGGTGCCGCCCGCGAACGAGGTGATCTGCGCCGCGGGGTCGGACCAGTACTCGGAGACGATGTCGTTCTGCTGCTTGAGCAGGTCGATCGCCGCATCCAGCTGCTTCTGGTCGAGCGCGTACGGGTTAGTGATGCCGAGGTCGGGCTCGTGCGCCATCAGATACACCGCGGCGTCGGCGATGTAGATCGGGGCGTCGTAGGCGATGACCTTGCCCGCGTAGGGGCTGTCCTTCTCCCACGCGATGTCCCAGCTGGTGGGCTCCTCGGTCACGACATCGCTGTTGTACTGCAGGATGTTCGCGCCGCGGCCGATCGGGATGCCGTAGGACTTGCCGTTGATGGTGTCGTAGATCTGGCCCTTCATGCCCTCGACGATGTCGTCGCCGAAGTTCGGGATGAGCTCGAGGTTCAGCGGCTGCACATCGCCGCCCGCGATCAGGCGCAGGCTCGCGTCGCCCGAGGCGGAGACCAGGTCGTAGTCGCCGGTGCGCATGAGCTGGACCATCTCGTCGCTGGTGCCGGCGACGCGGCGGTTCACGACGCAGCCGGTCTCGGTGGTGAAGGCGTCGCTCCAGGCGGGCTCGACGAATCCACTCCAGGCGACGATGTTGACCTCGCCCTCGTAGTCGCCGAGCTCCTCCTGCATGGCGATGTCGGGAACGTCGATCTGGAGTCCGCCGCCACCCTCGGCCGGCGTCTCCTCTCCGCCGGTGGAACAGCCGGACAGGGCCAGGGCGGCGACCGCGGTCATCGCCGCGGCGGCCAGGATCTTCTTACGCATGGATCGCTCCTTCGTGATCGGTGCTGCTGTGTTCTCAGGTGTTCGGGTGTTGCGGTGTTTCAGGTGCGGTTCTTCAGGGAAGCCGGGCCGCGTGGTCGGGTGACCAGACGGCACGGACGTGGTGTCCGCGGGCGAGATCGTCGTCGGCGGAGTGGCGCGCGTTCGGGCGTTCGGCGATGAGGTCGAGGCCCGCGTCGGTCGTCACGAGGTAGCGGGTGGCGGGGCCCGTGTAGACGATCTCGCTGATCGTGCCGGTGAGCGAGACCTCGCCCGCGGCGAGCGCCGCATCCGGTCCGGTCAGCCGCATCCGCTCCGGACGCACGCTCATGGTCCGCCGGTCGCCGGTCAGGCTCTCGGCCAGCTCCCCGCCGATGAGGTTCGAGAGCCCGAGGAAGCGTGCGACGAACTCGGTCTCCGGGCGCTCGTACACATCCCGCGCGGTGCCGACCTGCTCGATCCGGCCGCCGTTGAACACGGCGACGCGGTCGCTCAGGGTGAGGGCCTCCTCCTGGTCATGGGTGACGAAGATGAAGGTGATGCCGACCTCGCGCTGGATCTGCTTGAGCTCGATCTGCATCTGCTCGCGGAGCTGCTTGTCGAGCGCGCCGAGCGGTTCGTCGAGCAGCAGCACCTGGGGGCGCAGGATCAGGGCGCGGGCCAGGGCGATCCGCTGCCGCTGCCCGCCGGAGAGCTGGTGCGGCAGGCGGTCGGCGACGTGGTCGAGCCGCACCTGCTCCAGCGAGGTATGCACCCGAGCGGCCCTGGCGCTCTTGCCCTCGCCGCGGACGCGCAATCCGTAGCCGACGTTGTCGGCGATGGTCAGGTGCGGGAACAGCGCGTAGTCCTGGAAGACGGTGTTGACCGGACGGGCGTGCGGAGGGGTCCTGGTCACGTCGACGCCGGAGAGGCGGATGCTGCCGGAGGTGGTGTCTTCGAAGCCGGCGATCATGCGCAGCACCGTCGTCTTGCCCGAGCCGGAGGGACCGAGCATCGACAGGAACTCGCCCGACGCGACCTCGAGGTCGAGGTCGCGGACGGCGGTGAACTCGCCGAACGACTTCGTGACGCCGCTCAGGGTCACCGTCCCGTCGGGACGGGCGGCCTCTGAGGCTGCGGGTGCTGCGGGTGCCGTGGCGATCATCTCGCGCTCCTCGGTCATCGTCGAACTCGGAAGATCCCCAAAACATATAAACCCAGAGGTAATATGTCAACAGCGAGTTTCTTGGGTATGGTGAGCGCGGAAGGGAGAATCGCAGAATGGCATCGAGTTCGACGACGCATCCGACGCACGCCCCTGCCGACCCCTCCCCGGACGCGGAGCACGAACAGCCGCACCGCCTTCAGGGCGCGCTGTTCCAGCCCATCGGCGACGAGGGCAGGGCCGAGCTCGTCGAGCGCCGCCTGGTCGACGCGATCACCCGCGGCCACCTCCGCGCCGGCGAGCGTCTCCCCTCCGAGGCCGACCTCAGCAAGAGCCTCGGCGTCGCTCCGGTGACCGTGCGCGAGGCGCTTCTCGCGTTGCGCGGTCGCGGTCTCGTCGTCACCCGACGCGGGCGCAACGGCGGCAGCTTCGTCGCCGCACACGCCGATCCCCTGACGTTCGCGCGGGAAGCGGTGCGTCGCACCTCGCGCCTCGCCCTGCGCGATCTCGGCGCGCACTACGCCGCCATCACCGGCGCCTGCGTCCGCCTCGCGGCGAGGCGCGCCGACCCCAGCGAGACCCAGCGGGTCCGTCGTCGGATGGACCGTATCGACGAACTCGACACCGAGGCGCAGCGCCGGCTGCTCGACGACGTGCAGATCGAGATCGTCGCGCTCAGCCAGTCGGCGCGATTGACTCGCGAGCAGATGAAGCTGCAGGCGGAGCTCTCGCCGTATCTGCGTCTCGTCGCGCACGAGACCGAGAATCTTCGACGGCAGGGCGCGCACCTCGCCGCCGTCATCGACGCCGTGGAGGCCGGAGACCCCGACGCCGCCGGGGCGAGGACCGAGCTCATGGCCGCCGAGACCATCGACGCGCTGATCCGGCTCCAGGCCGCGAACGGTTAGTTCCGAAGACCCGCATCGACGTGCACAGGAGGACGCGATGAACACAGCAACCGACACCGCCACCCAGGCCGCGGCCGCGATCGTGGAGGACTACTTCTCCGCGCCCGTGCGGGCCCTGGTCGACTGGGTGGGCCCGTTCGCCACCCAGGTCGCCGAGGCCAGGGCCACCGGGCCGCTCACCCGCTCGAAGATCGATGCCCTGGTGCGCCCGCATGCCCTGAAGACACTCGACCTGCGCGGCGTGCCCGTCTACGGCGCCGGGTTCATCGCGGCGATCGATCTGCTCGCCGACGCCCACAGCCACCTGGCGTGGTGGCAGGGTGACGACCGGCGGCAGCTCGTGCTCGCCTCGCAGTCGCTCAACAAGGAGAACATCGACTACAGCGCGCTCGAGTGGTACCGCGTGCCGATGACCACCGGCGAGCCGCATGTCGCCGGCCCCTACGTCGACTACCTCTGCAGCGACGAGTACACGATCACGATCGCCGTGCCCGCCGATGTGGACGGACAGCGGATCGGCGTCGCCGGACTCGACCTGCTCGTGTCGGCGGTCGAGCGGGACCTGACCCACCGGTTCGCCGCGCTGGGCAGCGAGGTCACGCTGACGAACGGCGTCGGACGCGTGGTCGTGTCGACCGATCCGCGATGGGCGACCGGCGACTCGGTGCGCGGCAGCGGTCTCGCCGACCTCCCGCGCGTCGCCTGCCCCACCGTCGCGCTGGATGTGATCGTCGGCTGACGACTGAGGGTCGCTACCCGACGATCCCGGAGAGGAACGTCGCCTGCCGCTCCCACTGCACGCCGAGTCCGCCCTCGTGGCCGTTGAAGGCGTACTCCTCGATGTCGGCCGTGCCCGCCCACGTGTTCCGCGCCGCGTACACGGTGGAGGGAGGGCAGACCTGGTCGAGGAGAGCCACCGAGAACAGGGCGGGGGCCGTCGCGCGCTTCGCGAAGTTCACGCCGTCGAAGTAGGAGAGCGTGTCGAAGACGGCGGCGGTATCGCCTCGCCGCACCGAGAGATAGCGCACGATCTCCTGGTACGGGTCACGTTCGGTCATCCCGACCGCGCGCTCGAAGTGGCACAGGAACGGCACATCCGGCATCGCAGCCGTCAGACCGCCGACCAATCCCGCGACCGCGATCGCGATACCGCCGCCCTGACTCGTGCCGGTCACCGCCACGCGGTCGGGATCGACGCCGTCGAGGGTGCGCACGGCATCGACGGCGAGCGCCCCGTCGGTGAAGACACGGCGGTAGTAGTACTCGGCGGGATCCAGGATGCCGCGGGTCATGAAGCCCGGCGATGACGGTCCTGCTCCGTGGGGATCGGGAGTGTCGCCGCCCGTGCCCCACCCGGCACCCTGCCCCCGCGTGTCCATGAACAGATGCGCGAATCCGGATGCCGCCCAGGCGAGCCGCTCGTGCGGGAGCCCCGCCCGCCGCCGTACCCGTTGTACTCGACGACCGCGGGAAGCGCCTCGCGGGCACCCGCGGGCCGGGTCAGCCAGGCGCGGACGGGGTCGCCGTCGAATCCGGAGAAGGTCACGTCGTGCACCTCCACCGCCCGCAGCGGCGACTCCACCCGCCGCAGCCGCACCGGCTGAGCTCGCTCGCGCGACTCCCGCAGCGTGGCCGACCAGAAGTCGTCGAAGTCATCGGGTTCGACGACCTCGGGCCGGTACGCGCGCAGCTCTTCAGGGCTCAGATCGAAACGAGGCATGACAGCATCCTTCCAGGCCGAGCATCAGCCCTTGAGCCCCGTGTTCGCCAGGCCCTGCACGAACTGCTTCTGCGCGACGAGGAACACGAGCAGCACCGGCACGACCGTGAGGGTCGTCGCCGCGAGCTGCACGTTCCACATCGGCCCGCCGTAGGCGTCCACATACTGAGTCAGGGCCTGCGGCAGCGTGAACATGTCCTTGCTCGAGAGGTACACGATCGGCTCCAGGTACAGGTTCCACGACTTCAGGAACGTGAAGATCGCGACGGCGGCCAGCGCGGAGCGGGAGAGCGGGAACGCGATCCGCCAGAAGATGCCCCAGCGACCGAGCCCGTCCATCCGGCCGGCCTCCTCGAGCTCGCCGGGGAGCCCCAGGAAGAACTGCCGCATGATGAACACCGCGAGGACCGCCGGCGCCCCGAAGATCGGCACGACGATGAGCGGCCAGTGCGTGTCGATGAGTCCGAGCCCGTTCACGAAGCGGAACAGCGGCACGATCGTCACTTCGCTGGGCACCAGCAGCCCGACCAGCACGACGAGGAACAGCGCGTTGGCACCGGGGAAGCGGATCCTCGCGAACGCGTATCCGGCCATCGCCGCGACCAGCATCGTCCCCACCGTGACGAGAGCCGCGATGTAGAGGCTGTTCCAATACTGCTGGGCGAACGGCTGCAGACGGAAGACCTCACCGTAGGCGGAGACGGTCGGATCCTGCGGCCACAGCGTCGGCACCTTCTGCAAGATCTCGCTCATCGGCTTGAAGCTGCTGGTGACCATCCACAGCGTGGGGAACACGAACGGAATGCTCAGCACCGCCATCAGCGCGATCAGACCGGCACCGACCCAGCGGCGCTTCGTCTTCGCCCCGCTCGGGCGGATGCGGCGCCGATCGTCACCGGTGACGACGGCACGCGTGGTGATGTCGTCGGTCTGCACGCGGTCGTCGATGTCAGTTCTCATGGAACACCCACCTCTTCCTGGTCTGCCACTGGATGAGAGTCAGCACCAGGACGATGAAGAACAGCAGCACCGCGATCGCACTCGCGTAGCCGAAGTCGTTGAAACGGAAGGCCTGCTGATACAGGTAGTAGACGAGCACGGTCGTCGAGTTGCCGGGCCCGCCGCCGGTGAGGACAGCGATCTGGGCGAACACCTCGAGCGAGCCGACGATGGTGAGGATCATCACGAGCAGGATCGTGGGACTGATCATCGGCATCGTGATCGAGCGGAACCGCCGCCACGCGCCGGCACCGTCGATGCGCGCGGCCTCGCTGATCTCCTCCGGCACCGCCTGGAGTGCCGCGAGGAAGAGGATCATGTTGAGGCCGACGTTCTTGAACACCTGCACGACGATCACCGCGATCATGGCGGTGACGTCGCCGCGGAGCCAGTTCGGTCCCTCGATGCCGATCAGGGAGAGGAAGCCGTTGATCCCGCCGTCCGCCTGCAGGAGGAAGCTCCAGACGATGGTCCACGCGACGAGCGAGACGACCACGGGCGAGAAGAAGAACGTGCGGAAGGTCGTGGTACCCGGAAGCTTCTGGTTGAGCAGCACGGCGAGGAACAGCGCGAGGGTGATGTTCAGCACGACGAGCCCGATCGAGAACCAGAGGCTCACGAGCAGCGAGTTGTGCAGGCCGGGGTCGGTCAGCATCCGCTCGTAGTTGTCTGCGCCGGCGAACACGAAGGTGTTGGCCAGCACGTTCCAGTCGTGCAGCGAGAACCAGACGACGGCGACGAGCGGTGCGATCACGAAGGCCAGCGAGCCGAGCACCACCGGCGCGACCATGGTGTAGCCGACGATCCAGTCGCGGCGGCCCAGCGCGGAGCGGCGAGGACGTGGTCCCCTCCGCTCCGCGCCGGCTACCGCCTGGAGGGCGGATGCGGTCATCCGATCAGCCCTCCAGCAGCGGTGCGATCGCTTCGCAGGTCGAGGTGAGCACTGCTTCGACATCGGCATCGGCGACCCAGAGGGCGTCGAGTTCGGCGCGCACCGCATCCTGCAGCTTCGCGAAGTTGACGTGCGCCGGCTTGGTGATCGCACCCTGGATCCCGTCGACCACGACGGCCTGCAGCTGCTCCTCGCTCAGTCGCGGGTTCGCCGCGGCGAGGGTCTCGGCGTTCAGCAGCGACTCGCGGGGCGGCGGGAAGTACGTCGCGAGCTTCTCCGCGTTCTCCGGGGCGGTGAAGTAGGCGAGGAAGTCGGCGGCGATCTCCGGATGCTCCGCATTGGCGAACACCCCGATGCCGGCCTGCCCGATCACGTTCTGCTGACTCTCGGGACCGGCGGGGAGCGGCACGATGTCCCATGCGAACGAGTCGTCAAGCGCCGAGGCGCGGCTGATCTGCGTGATCGTCATCGCGGCGTCCCCGGCGAAGAAGTCCGCCGTCACCCCCGGGCCGGGCATGGCCTTGTCGACGAACGCGGCGTCGTGGATCCAGGTGAGCGCGTCGACCATCTCCGGGTCGGTCAGCGTGCATTCACTGCCGTCCGCGCTCCAAGGTGCTGCTCCCCAGCCACCCCAGATGCTGGCCAGGTTCTCCCAGACGCGGTAGTCGAAGTCGCGCACCACGAGGCCCTGCTTGCCGGAGGACTGCGCGGCCGCAGCCGAGATGTCCCGCGCGGCGTCATAGGTCCAGTCGCCGGATGCGACCAGATCGGCCGGGTTGGGCTGTCCGGCGGCTACGACCTGGTCGGTGTTCACGAACACCGCGAACGGGCTGTTCGAGAACGGGTAGGCGTACAGCCGATCGTCCTGTTGCCACAGTGCGAGCGACGACTCCACGAGGTCGTCATAGTCGTAGCCCTCGGTCTCCTTCAGCGTGTCGGTGATGTCGGCCAGCGCACCCGACGAGACGAACTCGGGGGCGTAACTCTCCAGGATCCAGCCGAGATCGGGGGCGTTGCCGCCGGCAAGCTGAGTGGTGAGGGTGGTGGTGTAGTCCTCGAACGGGATCGGCTCGAAGGAGACCTCCGAGACGAGCTCCGGGTTGTCGGCGACGTAGGCGTCGGCGATCTCCTGGAACATCGCCAGCTGGGTCTCGTCGGCCGTCCAGACGGTCATCCGCAGGGCGACGGGCTCGTCGGGGGTCTCTGCGGCGTCAGGGCTGCCGCTGCATCCGGCGAGGACGAGGGCGGTGGCGGCGATGCCGCCGCCCAGGGCCATCGCGGTGCGCGCGCGGCGCTTCATGTGGGGGGTCATGCTCACTCCTTCGTGGTGATGATCGGGTTCACGGTGATCGGGCAAGTGCTGCGGGAGGGGGTCGGCGTCGAGTCAGTAGGCGTGGGCTCGTCCCTCCGGCCAGTGCCGCTCGACACCGGTCTCGTCGAGCTCGCGCTGGTAGTCGGCGAGAAGGGCGTCGTCGGCATGCACGGCGTGCGGGGCGGTGTCCTCGGCGAGGCAGTAGGCGGCGAGGTGCCCGGCGGCCTCGCCGATGTTCCACTCCACGGGGTGCAGTCGGTAGCAGCCGTTGGTGATGTGCGTGGTGCCGATGTTCTTGTTCGCCGCAAGCAGGTTCGTCATCCGCTGCGGGATGAGGGCGCCGAGCGGGATCTCGAACGGGGTCGAGGCGACGTCGATGTACGTGTCGCCCCCGGTCGAGGGGTGGAGGTCGATCCGGTACATCCCCACGCCGACGGAGTCGCGGTAGCGCGTCGCCCCGTCATCACCGCGGACGGCGTAGGAGACGTCGTTCTCGGTGATCGTCGTGAGCGCGCGGATGCGGCGCGACTCCCGGTGGTATGGGGCCTGAGCGAGGCCGTCGTCCGACCCCATCACATCGGGTCGGAGACGCAGCCCGGGAAAGCCGAAGCCACCGTCGGGTCGAGGAGCCTCGGTCTGCATCCAGTGCACCATCGAGAGGCTGAGCTGACGGGCGCGCTCGTAGTGCGCGATCTCCTCCTCGCGGTCGGCCGTCAGCACGGGAGCGAGGAAGTAGTCGATGCTCGGCCAGTTGACGAGGCAGATGTCGCTCTCGTAGAACCCGTCCGCGAAGAGGTCGCGGGCGGCGATCCGGCGGAAGGTCCAGAGGTTGGCGTCACCGGCGTTGCGGGACTGATCGGCGTCGACGTCGAGCACGTCGTCTCCGGGGTTCGGGGCGAACCCACGGGTGCCGATCTCGAGCGTGCGCGGGTTCGGCGCCTGCCAGGAGAGCATCCGCTCCCCCTGCCACGCTGCCGGCGCGTACTCGCGCCAGAAGTCGTACTCGGCGGGGCGGGGAACGGTGTGATCGCCATCGACGTGATCGATCGCGAAGCAGACGCTGAATGCCTGCACGTTGTCGGGCTGTGCCTGCTCGGGCGCACTCGGCTCCCCGGTCTCGGCGCGGGACTCGAAGCCGGTGACGTGCTCCACGTCGGCCAGCGGCAGCAGCTCGCCGGTCTCGGTCGCGTCCAGCACGAACCGGGCGCGCACGACCGTCTCGCCGCCGTCGACCACCGAGGAGAGGGTCACCGAGCGGATCGCGTCGCCGTCGGCGGTCGCCGCGATCGGGCGCACCCGCTCGAGGAGCCGGATCCGCCCGGTCGAGCGGTGGGGTGCCAACATCTCCTCGAGCACGCCCACCGCGATCCGCGGCTCATGGCAGAGCTTCGACACCCAGCCGGCGCCGGGGTTCAGCTCATCTCGCTCGCGCGCGGCGTCGGTCAGCGGGTAGCGGCGTCGGTACACGTCGCGGATGCCGTCGCGCAGGGCGCGGTAGCGTGCGGTGATCCCGAACTCCTCGACCCACGGGTGCTCATCCGGCGGAACCGCCTGCGACGTGAGCTGCCCTCCGATCCACGGGAACTCCTCCGTCAGCACGACGCGGGCACCTCGATCTGCGGCAGCGAGGGCGGCGGCGACGCCGCCGAGACCTGCTCCGACGATGAGGATGTCGGTGTGGATGTCGTGCTCGGTCACGCGGGGTTCCTTTCGGAGGATGAGGAGACGGCGGCGGCGATCGTTGCACCGTCGACGTCAGGGCAGGGAAGAAGCTGGTGGTAATCCGCATCGTCGAGCACGGGCTCTCGGCGGGAGGCGCCCTCGGCACGAGACTCCTGCTCGACGATCCGGGAGAGCAGCACGACGGCGCGCGCGCCCATCTCCTCGCGGGGCACGACGAAGCCCGACCAGGAGCGACCGCCCTTGCGGGGATGCAGCGGCTGGCCGAGCAACAGCATCGAGACGTGCTGCGGGACATGTCGCCCGCGCACGGCGAGCTCGTCGGCGAGCTCTTCGGGGTGGTGTTCGGGAGCCACGAGGATCGCGGTGAGTCCCCGCTCGACGATCTCGTCGGCGGCGTCGGCGACGTCGTCGACGTCGACGAACCGCAGGGGGAAACCTGCGTCGCGCATCGCGCGGGTGTAGCCCTCGATGCGGTCGAGCGTGGGCTGATCGGTGCCCCGCGGTCCGGCGTAGCCGATGCGGGTGTGGCCGCGCTCGGTCAGGCGCGACACCTGACGGGCGGTGGCTTCGACGTAGTCGGCCCCGACGAACGGCAGCATCCGCCCCTCGCTGGTCCGCTTCCCGATGAACACGAACGGATAGTTGGTGTCGAGGAGGTGCTGCAACTCGCTCTGGTCCTCCTGCTGTCCGAGCAGCAGGCAGCCGTCGGCGATGCCCAGTCGCTGCCACCCGTCGCGGGTGAGCCGACGGCGGCCGTCGACCACCCGCGCCGACGTGAACAGCAGCATGTCGACGCCGAGCTGCTCGGCCGCCTGCTCGATGCCGTTGAGGAATCCGCCGTAGAAGTCCTGACCCCCGCGCGGGAACGTTTTCTCGTAGGTGAACACCCCGAGGATCTGGTTTCGGCCTCCCGCCAGGCGCTGAGCCATCGGGTTGGCCGAGTATCCGGTGATGCGCATCGCCTCGATCACCCGGCTCCGCGTCTCCTCCGAGATCCGCACGCCGGCGGGGGCGCTTCCGTTGAGCACGAAGCTCACCGTCGATTGACTGACGCCCGCCATGGCGGCGACATCGGCCTGGGTGAAGCGACGACGCGGCATCGATCCTCCTCGATCAGGTGTCGGGTCCCTCACCCGAACGACACCTGAGTCTCGGCGCTGCGGTCGAGGCAGGTCAAGGTGATAATGCGCATTATTTGTACTGCGTCGCGGACCTCGGCCGCGGATACCCACTCGTTGCGGGGCACGGCATCCCTCGGCGATCGGTCGACGCGCGGTGGGATCATGCGCATTATGAGGCCGCAGGTGCGCGCGTCGGTGGCACCGGGCACGATGAGGGCATGACCGACGGCTACGATCCGGAGTTCCTCGGAGCGACTCTCCCCCTTCCACGCCCGGCGCAGCCGGTGCGCCCGCTCCCCTATCCGCGCTTCACGGTGTTGCTCGATCCTGCACGGCAGCTCGCCGCAGTGACCGCGGTGAACATCGACGGCGCCTCGCTGCAGGATCTCCCGCGCACCGGCGACTGGCGTCTCGACGAACGCGTGCCGGCCGCCGAGCAGACCGGGCCGGAGGTGTATGCCCACAACGACCTCGACCGCGGGCACCTCGTGCGCCGCCGCGATCCCGGATGGGGGCCGGTCGACGTGGCTCGCGCCGCCACCGAGGCGACCTTCTTCTACCCGAACGCCGCACCGCAGGCCGCCGGCTTCAACCAGTCGAAGGAGCTGTGGCTCGGCCTCGAAGACCATGTGCTCGCCTACGCCGAGACGACCGATCAGCGGGTGTCGGTCTTCACCGCGCCGGTCCTGGCCGACGACGACCCCCCGTACCGCGGCATCCGGATTCCGCTGCGGTTCTGGAAGATCGCCGCCTGGCAGGGGCCGGGCGGGCTCGCCGCCGCCGGTTTCGTTCTCGATCAGTCAGACCTCGTCGACACGCGGGAGGGGGTGCTCGCCGTCCCTCCTCTCGGCGCCTTCCGCACCTTCCAAGTGCCGATCGCCGACGTCGCGGCCCTGACCGGCATCGACCTCGGACACTTGCCCCGTGCAGATGTGCGTGAGCGACCGGGAGCCCGCGAGATCGGGTGGCAGGCTCTGGACACTGCGGACGACATCCTGTTGTGACGCGGGCCGACGGGGCACACTGGACCGATGGAGTACAGCGGAGTAGTCCCGATGGACGCGCCAGACCCGAGCATCGAGGCGGAGGCCCGACTGCGGAGCCTTCCGTTCCCCGTCTTCGAGCTGAGGCCGCAGCCGGCGCTCACGCGCATGTCGATCGCCGGTTTCACGGAGATCGGCGGCTCGGCGGGCAGCGAAGAGGTGTCCACGGATTTCAGCTACACGTTGTGGCGGTACCCCGACGATCATGCCGACCACCGCAATGAGATCGAGCTGGACGAGGCGACGAGGCGTTCCCTCGAAGACGAACCGCCGTGGGGGCGTCCGGCCTGGCTGATCGAGCAGGTGCAGGCGTTCCGATACCCGATGCTGTGGGAGGCAGTGCGCACCACCTGGCGTGCTTCCCCTGCTCGCGAAGGGAGTTTCCTCGACGAGCAGCTCGTCGCCCACACCAACCACATCCTGCGCAACCGATTCCGCGAGGAGCTCGGCCTCTCGTGGGATCCGCGCACCGATGACGACGACGCGTGGGCCGCGACGACCACCGCGGCGTCGGACGCCTCACTCGACGTCGATGGAGAACACCGCCCCGCGCGGCAGATCGACACCGACCCGTTCGTCTACAGCGTCGGATTCCGCGTCGACGAGCATGTCGTGTGCTCGATGGTCATCCCCCGAGACGCCCTGCCCCTGGTCGACCTCGCTGTCACGCGCCTCTCGACGGGCCCTCAGACCCCGGCGCGCACGACCTCCAGCGACGGGTAGTCGGTGTACCCCTCTGCCGTGCGTCCGTAGAACAGCTGCGGGCGCGGGTCGTTGAGCTCGGCCCCCTCCTGCCACCGCTCGACCAGGTCGGGGTTGGCGATCACGGGGCGACCGGCGGCGACGGCATCCGCCCATCCGTCATCGACCAGGGCCTCGGCATCGTCCCGCGTCGTGACGACACCGAAGCCGGTGTTGATGATCAGGGGCGCGCCCGCCGTGCGCCGGATGTGCTGCACGAGCTCGCTCGTCGGTGCGGCACTCAGCACGTCGACGAAGGCGAGACCGAGCGGGGCGAGTCCCTGGGCGACGGCGGCGTAGGTCGCGTGTACGTCTGCGTCATCCTCTTCGAGCACGCCCTGGATGTTGTGCTGCGGCGACAGCCGGATGCCGGTGCGGTCGGCGCCCACCGCCGCCGCGACGGCTGTCGCGACCTCGATCGCGAAGCGGGCGCGGTTCTCGGGCGAACCGCCGTACCGGTCGTCGCGGATGTTCGACACGGGCGACAGGAACTCGTGGACCAGGTAGCCGTTGGCACCGTGCACCTCGACGCCGTCGAAGCCCGCGGCGATCGCGTTGCGCGCGGCCTGTGCGAACTGCTCGACGACCTCGGGGATCTCGTCGAGGGTGAGCGCGTGGGCGACGGGAAGGTCGGCCTTGCCCACGGGCGTGTGCGTCTGGCCGGGTGCGGCGAGCGCGCTCGGGGCGACCACGCGCGGCTGCCCGGAGATCTCCGGGTGCCCCACTCGGCCACCGTGCATCAGCTGCATGACGATCGTGCCGCCCGCCTCGTGGACCGCTGCGGTGACGGGCCGCCACCCCTCGATCTGGGCGGGCGTGACGATGCCCGGCTGGCCCGCATAGGACTTGCCTTCGGCAGCTGGCCAGGTGCCCTCGGAGATGATGAGGCCCTGACCCGCGCGCTGCCGGTAGTACTCCGCCATCACCTCGCTGGCCACCCCGTCGTCATCCGCGCGGGTGCGGGTGAGCGGCGCCATGACGACGCGATTGGACAGCTGCAGGGCGCCGAAGACGGCCGGATCGAAGAGGGTCACAGAGGGAGGTAAGGCTCGGGGCGAGCCTCGTATTCCCCTTCAGTTGCCACCGAGGGCGGAGAGCAGGTCGGCGAAGTGGTCGAGGTCGGCGGCCGTCCACTTGCGCAGCCGCTCACCGATGCGCCCCTCGTAGCGGGAGCGGGCGACGGCGATCCGCTCCTGCGCCAGGTCGGTCGCGACGAGGACGCGCGCGCGGCGATCCTCTGGATCGTGCACGCTCTCGACGAGTCCGAGCTGCTCGAGCTGGCGCACCTGACGGCTCACCGCTGACTTGTCTGTCTGCAGGTGCTCGATGATCGCGCCGGCCGAGGTCGCCTTGCCGGTCGCGATCGAGGTGAGCACCTGGTAGCCGAGAGGCTGCAGTTCGGGGTGGACGGTCGCGGCGGCCTCGCGCCAGCTGATGCGGATGCGCGCGAAGAGACGACCGAGTTCCTGCTCGACCCTGGTGACGGCCTGATCGAGATCCGCCCCGCTCAGACGGCCCTCTTCAGAGGGAGATGCGGGGGTGTCGGCGGGGGTGTCGGCGGGGGCGTCGGACGAGGCGCTCATGCTCGCCAGTGTACGGCGAAGCCCCGCCGTCGAACGCGACAGCGGGGCTTCACTCAGACCTCTGCGAGGAGTCGGAACACCTTGGATGCGGCCTGGATCTCGTCGGGGGTGAGCTCGTCGACGACGGCCTGCAGGCGGGTGCCGTACTCGCGGCGGACCTCGGCGAGCGCCGTGCATGCCGACGGGGTCGCGCTCAGCACCCGGAGCCGCCCGTCCCGCTCGTCCGGCCGGGACTCGAGGAGTCCTGCCTCCTCCAGCATCCGCACCTGACGGCTGATGACCGACTTGTCCATCTCGAACCGCTCGGCCAGCTCATGCGCGTTCGCGGTGCCCGCCCGGGCGATGAACGTCAGCAGCTTGTACCCGGCCACCTGCAGCTCGGGGTGCACCCGAGCTGCAGACTCCTTCCACAGCGACCTGGTCCTCGCGAAGATGAGGTTCAGGTGCGCCTGGAGGTCACCGAGCGCGCTGTCGACATCTGCCGGCTCGACCGCTGCGGGGGCGAGCATCTCAGCGCTCCTGGTCCCGATCTTCGCGTTCGAGGACGCGCACCGAACCGGTCGCGGGCGACGCGGACTCCGCACCTCCGAGCCGGATGGCCCCGGTGGAGAGCGACGCGCCGACCTCGGCCTCGGAGACCTCGATGATCGACTCCTCCGCCTGCTCGAGCATCTGCTCGGCGGCGTTCTTCGTCGACAGCGGCTTGTTCTTGATGAACGCGATCGCGATGATGGCGATCACCGCGAGCGGGATGGCGATGATGAACGAGTCGGCGATGCCGTGGCCGTAGGCGCCCTCGACGATCGTGCGGATCGTGTCGGGCAGCTGCCCGACCTTCGGCACGTCACCCGAGGCGAGGTGCTTGAGCGCATCGACCTCGGCGGGGGTCGTCGGCGTGAAACCCTTGAGCGAGTCGGTGATGTACGACGCGACGCTGGTCGACAGCATCGCCCCCATGACCGTGACGCCGATGGTGCCGGCGATCGTGCGGAAGAAGTTCACGTTCGACGACGCGGCGCCCAGCTGCTGCGGCGCGGTGTCGTTCTGCACGATGAGCGTGAGGTTCTGCATGACCATGCCGAGACCCGCGCCGAGGATGAACATGTACACCGCGACCAGCGGGAACGGGGTGTCGTAGCGCAGGGTGGCCATCAGACTGACGCCGATGGTGGCGAGCACCGAGCCCGTCAGCATCCAGCCCTTCCACTTGCCGAAGCGGCTCACGAGCTGGCCGATGATGATCGACGCGCCCATCTGGCCGATGATCATCGGGATGGTCATCAGGCCCGACTCGGTGGGCGTGGCGCCACGAGCCAGCTGGAAGTACTGCGCGAGGAACACCGAGGTCGCGAACATCGAGACGCCGATGGCGATCGAGGCGATGACCGAGAGGGTGAAGGTGCGGTTGCGGAACAGCGACATCGGCACGATCGGTTCCTTGACGAAGAACTCGACCGTGATGAAGGCGGCGATCGCGACTCCGGCGATGACGGCGAGCATGATGCTCGTCGAGGAGTCCCAGTCGAACTGGCTGCCGCCCATCGAGACCCAGATGAGCAGGGTCGAGACGCCGACCGCGAGGAGCACGATGCCGAAGTAGTCGATCGAGACCTTGCTGTCGCGCTGCGGCTTGGGCAGGTGCAGCGTGAACTGCAGCAGGACGAGGGCGAGGATCGCGAACGGCACGCCGACGAAGAAGTTGGAGCGCCAGCCCCACACGTCGGTGAGGAGTCCGCCGAGCAGCGGGCCGCCGATGGTGCCGAGGGCCATGATGCCGCCGACGACGCCCATGTACTTGCCGCGCTCACGCGGGGAGATGATGAGGGCCACGGCGATCATGACGAGCGACATCAGGCCGCCGACGCCGATGCCCTGGATGACGCGAACCGCGATGAGCATGTTCGTGTCGGTCGAGAAGCCGGCGATCACGGTGCCGACCGTGAAGAGGATGAGCGAGATCTGCACGAGGACCTTGCGGTCGACGAGGTCGGCGAGCTTGCCCCAGATGGGGGTCGAGACGGCGGTGGCCAGCAGGCTCGCGGTGATGACCCAGGTGTACTGGGACTGGGTGCCGCCGAGGTCGGCGATGATGACCGGCATCGAGGTCGACACGACGGTGCCCGAGAGCACGGCGACGAACATGCCGACGACGAGTCCGGAGATCGCGGTGAAGACCTCGCGGGCCGAGCGGGTGGCTTCGGGTGCTGAGGATGTGGTGTTTGTCACGGGGGTAACGCTCCTGCGTAGAAAGTTGATCGAGGTCAACCATACTCCGATAGTTGCGAAAGCGCAACTATCGGAGGGTGTTCACAACTCCTCGATGAACGCGCGCGAAACCGCCCCCAGAGCCCCGGATCGCGAATCTCCCGACGATTCTGAGGAGTTATGCACGGCGCGCGTCTCGCTCACGAGCACCGCGGCCACACCGCCGGCACAGAGGGCGAAACCGAGGACGGTGAGCACCGTGAGCGGCTCACCCAGCAGGAGCGCGCCCGCCAGCGCGGTCGTCGGCGCGATCAGGAAGAGCAGCGCATTCAGAGCGGTGATGCCGACCCGGCGCAGCAACCACCAGTAGAGCCCATAGGCCGCGAGCGTCGGGAAGACAGCGGCGAATCCGGCGGCGATCCAGAACGATGCGGATGCCGGCGGCGCGAGCGCACCGAAGACTGCGGCGACCGGCACGAGGGCGGCAGCGGTCACCGTGACGTGGATGGTCAGCGTCACCAGGGTGCTCGTCCGCGGTTCGGAGCGGCGCTGGAGGAACGTGGCGACGATCAGGGACGCCATCGCGAGGGCAGGCCACAGGTAGGCGATCGGGTGCGCCGCGGAACCTTCGAGCTGCGAGCGCACGACCAGCAGGACCCCCACGGCCCCGAGCAGGAGTCCAGCCCACTGCGCCGCGCGCACGCGGAGCCCGAGCAGCGGACCGACCAGCGCTGCGACAACGAGGGGCTGCACGGCATCGATCAGCGCCGTGGTGCCGGTGGCGACGCCCGAGGCGATGGCCATGTACACCGCCGTGCAGTAGCCGAACTGGGCGAAGAGTCCGATGACCGCCTGTCGGGCCAGGTCGCGCCGCGTGACGCCGCGAGCAGCACCGGTGAAAAGCACGATCGCGAGCAGGATCGCAGCGAGGGGAACGAAGCGCCAGACGAGCAGCGTCAGCGGCGGCACCTCGACGGCGGCGATCGCCGGCACGAGAAATCCGGAGCTCCAGGTGACGACGAAGGCCACGGATGCCGCGATCGTCACACTGACACGAACTATACCGATCTGTATACCCTTTCCCCCGACTATACAGGTTGGTATACTCAACGTCATGGCCGTCCCCGTCCCCGACCTCGCCCCGCTCACCCCTGGCGCCTCCCGCGTGCTCGACGCGGCGTCGCTGCTCTTCTACGAGCGCGGCATCCACGCGGTGGGGGTCGACACGATCGCCGAGGCCGCTGGCGTCACCAAGAAGACCCTCTACGACCGCTTCGGCTCCAAGGAAGCGCTGGTCGTCTCCTACCTCCAGCACCGCGATGCGCGTTGGCGGACACACGTCGCCGAGCACCTCTCGCGCGTGCCCGAGCCCGGCATCGAGCGCGTGCTCGCCGTGTTCGACGCGGCGATCACCTGGTCGGACGAGAACAGCCCGAAGGGGTGCAGCGCGATCAACGCGCGCGCCGAGATCGGCGACGGCCACGATGGCCATCCCGTCTTCCCCGAGGTGGCGCGGCAGAAGGCCTGGCTGCTCGACCTGTTCGCCGAGCTCTGCCGGGAGGCCGGCGCCGCGGACCCCGACCTGATGTCGAAGGCCCTGATGCTGCTGTACGAGGGTGCCATCGTCACGGTCGGCATGGAGACGTTCGGCACGCCGTGGGAGACGGCACGCGCACTGGCCGAGACGATGCTGATGCAGGACCGGGGGTTTCTCTCACCGCCCCGCTGATCCACCTCATCCCGCGCGTGATCCTTCTGCGCAGGTCCATCGGGGAGTAGCTTTTCAGCGTGTCGACGGATTCGCGGAGTGAGCGGGCGCACATCGCCCCGGCAGACCTCGACGCGGCACTCGGCGACGTCGATTGGACGGTGCCGCCCGTCGGGTCGACGGCCTCGCGATTCTCGGCGCCGAGCGGCGAGCTGGCCGTGGTGTCGCTGGGCGATCCCGCGCATCCGCGCGTGGTCCTGGTACCGGGGGCGACCGGCTCCAAAGAGGACTTCGCACTGATGCTGCCACTCCTGGCGGAGGCGGGCTTCTTCGTGCAGTCGTTCGACCTCGCCGGACAGTACGAATCACATGCCGCCGGGGCGCACACGAGCTACACATACGAGCTGTTCATCGGCGACCTCATCGCCTTCCTCGAAGCCGGCACCCCCGCTCATCTGCTGGGCTACTCCTTCGCCGGCACGGTCGCGCAGCTGGTCGCCGTCCGTCGCCCCGATCTCGTGCTCTCCCTGGCGCTCCTGACCACTCCCCCCGGCGTCGGCAACGTCTTCGCGACCATGAAGTGGCTGGGCCCGATCGCCCCGATAGCAAGCCCTCGCCGGGGCGCCGGACTCATGATCTGGGGGATCGTGACGAACAAGAACCGCGTCCCACCCCGGAGGCTCGAGTTCGTCCGCTCCCGGTTCGCGCTCACGAGCAGGCGCAGCGTCGACGAGATCGTCGGGCTCATGATGACCGCACCCGATGTGCGCGGCCGCGTGCGGGCACTGGACATGCCGAAGCTGGTCGTCGCCGGCTCGCATGACCTGTGGCCGCTCGCCGCCCATGAACGCTACGCCCACGACATCGGCGCCGACTTCCGCGCTTACGCGACCGGGCACAGCCCGAGCGAGACCACTCCGCATCAACTCACGGCTGATCTGCTCGATCTCTACACGCGCGCCGACGGCTGACTCAACCGCGGAGGGCCTCCGCATCAGCCTCACGCCGCGCCCGTCGCCGCACGCGCAGCGGCTCGTGCGACAGATGCAGCCGGACCGTGGGGAGCACATAGCTCAGCCGACGCCGGAGTGACGCCCAGTCCCGGAACGGGCGCGCCGACACCTCGACGACCAGACTCCGGTCCCGCAGCACGGTCATCTCGGGGCGCACGTGGAACGACAGGTCGAAGTCGTCGTGGATGTTCTGCTCCTCGCGGTGCACCTCGCCGCTCAGCATCCGCCAGGTCTCGGCGCGCATCGCCATGTTCGAGCCGAACAGCGGCGCATGCCCGAGCAGCGGGGTGAGCACCGTGTACATGCCGCCGATGTAGAGGTGCTCCCCCATCCAGTGCACCAGCGGCGTGGAGCCGTAGAAGCTCGGATCGCCGGTGAGGAAGTCGAGGCCGTCGCGGCTCCGGAACGTCCGCTCGATCCGCTCGATCCAGTCGGGCCTCGGGCGCGAATCGGCATCCAATCGCGCGATGATGTCGCCGGTCGCCGCGTCGTAGCCCGCCGCCGAGGCCCGAGGAATGCCCTGCACGGGCTCGGTCACCACGCGTGCACCGAACCGCTCGGCGACGGCCACGGTGTCATCCGTGCTGCCGTTGTCGACGACCACGACCTCGTCGGGTCGGCGGGTCTGCCGCTCAAGAGCGCGGAGGCAGTGCTCCAGAAGGACGGCGTCGTTCCGCACCGGGATGACCACGGAGACGGAGCGGGGGAAGACGGTCGTCATCGTTCTCCTGTCGTGCGTGTGGGCGTCGGAGACAGTCTCCCGCGTGCAGCCCCGTCAGACGGCGATTGAGAGAGGATGGACGGATGATCCGTGTTGTGGCCGACGGGACGCCGCGATGACCCGAATCCGTGGCAGCCGACTCCCCCTCCTCGCCGTCGCCGCGTCGCTCGCCGTGCTGGTCGGCGTCGGCACGGTGGTCTACCGCCGCATCATGTTTCCGCCGCTCCCGCGTCGACGCGAGGCACGGATCACCATCGCCGCCGTGGGCGACAGCAACACCTACGGGGCCGGCGCACTGCTCCGTGGCCGCCAGCGCAACTCGTATCCTGCGCAGCTCGAGCGGATCCTCGGCGACGGATACAAGGTGCTCAACTACGGCGTGAATCGGTGCACGCTGCAACAGCAAGGCGACTGGCCGTACGACGCGACTCCCCAGGCCACGGCGTCTCTGCAGGCCGGAGCGGACATCGTGCTCGTCATGCTCGGCTCGAACGATGCCCGCGGAGACAACTGGAATGCGGAGCGCTACGAGACCCAGCTCGCCGCGTTCGTGGAGCGCTATCGCACGCGCGGAGCGACCGTCTTCCTGCTGACTCCGCCTGTCGCGTTCCCGAATCGCCGCGGGGTCCACGAGCGGATCATCGCCGACGAGGCGGCCCCGATCGTGCGCGCCGTCGCGAGCAGGCTGGGGGTCGACCTGATCGACGTGTTCGACGTCACCCGCCGATCCGTCACACGGCATCCGGACGGCATCCACCTCGATGTCCGCGCGAGCGGGATCGTCGCCGAGACGGTCGCCGAGGCCCTCCAGATCCCGGGGAAGTCGGCGGAGTAGTCGGCACGCGAGCGCCGACAGCTCCCGACCTCAGACGCGGGGCCTCCGACGCATCGCCAGCGTCAGTCCCGCGAGGAGCAGCAGCACTCCCGCAGCCAGACCCGGTGCCGCATCCGCCCCGGTGAACGCCAGCCCACCGCCGGTTCCGCCACCGGAACCACCGCCGCCTCCACCTCCCGACGGATCCGAGCCCGCGCGCACAGCCCAAACCCCTTGCGCATCGTTGTCCGTGGCGGATGCCTCGGTGTCGGTGTCGATCGTCGGCACCTCGAGCGGGTTCAGCTGCTCGAAGACGACGTCGTCGAATCCGTCGTCGTCGAGGTCGGTGATCCCCGCCGGTGCGACGTAGGCGACGTTGCGCATCGTCTCGGTGCCGGCGGGCACGGAGACGATCCGGACGACGACCGACAGCACCGGCCCGTCGGCGCCCGCAGGCAGCTCTTCGGCGGCCGTCGCCGTGAGTCCGTCGACCGTGTACCCGTCGCCCGACATCGACACGAGTTCCACTCCGTCGGGCAGCAGCTGGGTGATCGACCACCCGGCCGGCGCCGCCCGCGGTCCGATGTTCTGCGGCGTGAGAGTCCAGGTGAGGGTGTCGCCCGCTGCGAGGACTTGATCGTCGTCGAGTTCGAGCGTCTGCTGGAGTGAGAGGTCGATGCAGTTCATCGGGTAGAGGACCGGCGCCTCCGTCAGCTCGTAGACGGCGGCCCCGCCCCCGTCGTAGAACAGCGCGTCATCGAGGTATCCGGTCGCCAGGCACTCGGAGCCCCAGTCGTTGGGGTCGTCGTGGTTGCGGGCATCCACCGCCACGGGGCCGTCTCCGGGCAGCGAGCGCTCGACACCCGCTGCCGCATCCGCACCGACGACGGCATTGGGGAACGTCCGCACCGCAGTGGAATCCGGATCGAAGGTGTTGCCGACGACGAGGACCGGATCCCGCAGAGTCCGTCGCTCCGCCTCGGGACTGGCCGGATCCGCGGTGCCGACGACCACGGATGTGCCGACTCCGGTGAAGACGTTGTCGCGCACGCGGACATCGGAGGACGAGTACGACCCCGCCTCCACGCCGTCCTCCCAGAGCGGCGTGACCCGCACCCCGACGCCGTCGGCCGCGTGGTCGATGTCGTTCTCCGCGACGAGCAGATCGTGCGCTCCTCCGGCCGTCACCACGTCGGGCTGGCCGCTCACCGTGTTGCGCACGACCTGGGTGGCCGTCGTCCCCTGGAGCACGTGGATCCCGCCGTCGTTGTCGGTCATGACGTTGTCGTGGATGACGATGTCGTGGCTGATCCCGTTCTCGGGTGTCGTCACCACGAATGCCCCGACCGCGGCATTGCCCGTGAAGGTGGAGGAACCCATATCGAGGTTCGAAACGCTGCGACCGTAGAGCGCGCGCTCCACCACACCGGCGACCGTGGCGTTCTGCACCGTCGCTCCGGAGGTCGCCGAGTAGAAGAACCCGTACGAGCCGGCGTCGATGGATGCGCGGTCGACGTGCACATCCTGCGAGCCGTACGCCCGGAGGATCGCCGCACCGGTCACCGGGGTCAGACCGGAGCGGCCGTGGACGACGATGTCCTGCGCGCGCACACCGATGGACTGGTGGATGACGAGCGCCGCGCCGGTCAGTTCGGCATCGACATCCGAGATCGTCGCGTTCGTCGCACCGAGCAGGTAGATGCCGCTCGAGGCATCCGGCGCACCGTCGGCGCGGACGTCGGAGATCCTGATGTCCGCACGATCCGACTCCGGGGTGAACGACGACTGCGAACCGATCGCGTAGAGGAACCCCGTCGCCTGCACGCCTGTCACCGTCACGCGACCGGCGTTGACGAGATTGATCCCGGTGCCGCTGTCGCCCCATGTTCCGGCGTCGAGCACGGGATCCGTGACCGAGGCCCGCTGCGTCGAGCCGAGAGTGATCCCGCCGAACGCGGTGATCCGCGGGGCGATGATCTCCGGGCCCTCACCGTCGTTGTCCACGTGCGTCGTGATGCCGTACATCATCCCGGTGATCGTCGGTGCGTCGATCCTGACGCTCGTCGAGCGGAGGGTCAGGATGCCCGTCGACTGGACGGCACCCGTGCCCGCGATGTCCGCGCGGACGATGCTCGCTCCGGTCGTGGCGCCGAGCGCGATGCCCTCGCGGCTGGCCCCGGTGATGGTCGCGTCGGTGATGGTCGCACCGGCCGATGCGTTGGTCGTGGCGGTGCCGATGCCGCGGGCGAAGCCGTCGACGGTCACGAGCTCGACGCGTGCTCCGTTCGAGTTCGCCAGATCGATCCCGGTACCGGTGCCGGCGGTGCCGGTGACCTCGACTCCCGAGACCTGCGGTTCCGTCGCAGCCCCCAGGGAGATACCCGAGGTCGCCGCGGTGAAGCTGCCCCCGGTGACGACGATCCCGCCGGCGGTCGATGCGGCGGTCACCGCGACCCCGGTCGCCACGCCGCTGATCTCGGCATCCGTGATCGAGGCCGATCCCGTCGTCAGGTTGATGCCGTACGACGAGACGACCCCGCCGCCGTCCATCGTGAAACCGTCGATGACGATGCCCGTCAGCCCCGCCCCCACCTGGATTCCGGTGGGCCTCGCGACCGCATTCGGATTCCGCACGGTCACACCCCGGATCGCGACATCGGTGCCCGTGACCGAGATGGTGGCCCCTGTCGATGCGACCCCCACCGTGACATCGTCGGCGAGTTGCAGTCCGCCGGCGCTGACGGTGAACCGGGTGTACAGCATGGAAGCGGCGCTGGTGTCGAGCGTCACCGCGCGAGTGACCGTGAGCGCTCCGGTGAAGGCGTAGTCGCTGGGGACGAAGGAGACGACCCCGTCCGCCGGGGCCGCGGTGATCGCCGCCTGAAGTGTGAGCAGCGCGCTGTCTGCCGGGCGCTGGGCGGGCGTCCCGACCCACGCCATCCGCACGGTGTTGGCGTTCGGGATCAGATTCGGGGCCGGAGGGGGTGGGAACTCGACGACGGTCTCATCCGGAACGGGCGACGGTTCGTCCAGCCCGTCCGGAACCGGAGTGTCGTCCGGCGGCTCCGGGTCGCCTGTCTCCAGGTCGGTCGGCGCCAGCAGCGCGGGAACGGGACCCCGGATGCTCGGTGCCGCCACGGCAGGTGACGAGGCGATCGCACCGGCTCCGAGGACCGCAGCGAGCACCACCGCCACGAGCAGCGGACCGCGCCGAGGTGCAGCAGTAATGCGGTTCATGTGGCCCCCTCGCGCCGAACCGGGACCGGCCCTCCGCCGGTGGTTGCCGATCGTAGCGCCCTCCCGATCCTCGTAACAGTCCCCTCTCACCTCACCCGGACGGGTGATCCGGCCGCGGGAAGCCGCGTGAGAGCATGAGGGCGATGCGGTCCGAGGCCTCTGTCGCGAGTCTCCGTCGGCACGCCTGGCTGCGTGTCGACGTCATCGTGGCGCTCATCGCCCTCGTGATCCTGCTGCCGTCGAGCATCGCGATCCTGACAGAGCCGGCCACGCGCCCCGAGCCCTGGATCCTCGCGCTCATGATCGCCCTGTACGTGGTGCTGCACCTCACGACGCTGCTCGCTGTGCGGCATCCGGTCGTCGCGATCGTGATCGCGAACGTCGTCATGTGCGCTCTCGTACTCGTCCCGGGTATCCGCGCGGCATCCGGAGCCTTCCTCCCCTCGGCCGCGGCCTACCTGCTGGTCATCGGCCAGGTCGCCGCGCAGACCGGCACGACCGTGCGGGTGCTGGCGCTGGCGGGCGGCATCTTCGGCGCGGGCCTCATCGCCTTCACGGAACTGCGGCTCGATGATCCGGAGCTCCGCCTCGGTGCGTTCCTCGGACTCAGCGGCGCGATCGCGGCGGCCTGGGCGCTGGGGCTGGTCCTGCGGGTGCGGCGTGACCAGGCCGAGGAGCGGATGGCGGCGCGCGTCTCGCAGGCGATCGCGGATGAGCGCGGACGGATCAACCGCGACCTGCACGACATCGTCGCGCACTCGATGACGGTGATGATCGCGCAGGCCGAGGTCGCCCGCACGGTGCGCGCCGAGGACCCCGACCGGAGCGACGCTGCTCTCGGGATCGTCGTGGACACCGGCCGTGAGGCTCTGCGCGGAATGCGTTCGGTCGTCGCCGACGATGCCCCGCGCCAGCCGTTGCCCACCGTCGACTCCCTGGAGGAGCTGGTCGAGGGCGTGCGCACTCCCTCGACCGACGTGCGGCTGAGCGAGTCGGGCACCAGGGCTCCGCTTCGCGCCGACGCCGCGCTGGCACTGCATCATGCGGTGCGCGAGGCGCTCACGAACTCCGTCCGACACAACGCCTCCCCGGTGAAGATCGAGGTGCGCCTCGACTGGCGACCCGACTCCGTGCATGCCACGGTGCGCGATGACGGCGGGTCGGGGCCGGTCGTGACCGATCTCGGCAGCGGTGTGGGCCTGGTCGGGATCACCGAGCGGGTGCGGCTCGCCGGCGGCACGCTCACCGCGCACGGACGGGATTCGCGGGGATGGATCGTCACGGTGGATCTTCCGACCGAGAGGAGCATCGGATGACCCTCCGCGTACTCATCGTCGATGACCAGGAGTTGTTCCGCACCGCCATCGCGCTGATGCTCTCGCGCGACCCGCGCCTGTCGGACGTCACCACCGCCTCGTCGGGAGAAGCGGCGATCGCGCACGTGCGGGCCCATGCCGTCGACGTGGTTCTGATGGACATCCGGATGCCGGGGATGGACGGCATCGCCGCTACACGGGAGGTGCTGCGGCTCCGCCCGGCCACCCGGGTGCTGATCCTCACCACCTTCGACCTGGACGAGTACGTGTATGCCGCGATCCGCGAGGGGGCGAGCGGCTTCCTCACCAAGGACGCCAGCCCGGCGGAACTCGCGGATGCCGCGGTCGCGGTGGCCGCCGGCGAGTCGGTGATGTCGCCGCGCGCCACCGAAGCACTGATCGGCTTCGTCCGCGACGGCGCCCCCGGGACGGATCCGGTAACGGCTCTCGCCGCCCTCAGCCCTCGCGAACAGGAGGTCGCCCGCGCTCTCGCCACCGGCGCCTCGAACGACGACATCGCGCGCAAGCTGTTCCTCTCGGCGAACACGGTGAAGACGCATGTGAAGGCCGTTCTCGCGAAGCTCGGCGTTCCCGATCGGGTGCACGTCGTCATCTGGGCGTACGAGAACGGTCTGCTCCGCCCGGGACGCTGACCGCTCTGCGCCGGCAGGTTCACTCCTGCGGGTGAGGAGGATGACCCCTGCGGTTGAAGTCGGCGGCGGAACGCGTTCCTAGCGTGGAGGCATGTCCATTCGCACCCGTTTCCTCGTCCTCCTCGCCGCCGCTGTCGGCGCCCTGGCCGTGACCGTCACCAGCCTCGTGAGGATGCTCACCCCCGGCACCGACGCACTGCCCTCGAGCCTGATCAGCAACCTCGGCCATGGGGTCGAACTCGCGCTCTCCCTCACGGGGGCGCTCGCCGCGCTCCTCGTATCCGTGTCCGCACTGGCGACTCGTGACCTCGCGAACCGCGCCGTGCCGCGGTGGCTCCTACACACGGTCGGTCTCGTGGCCGGGGCGCTCCTCGCCGTCACGATGCCCGGAGGCGTGATCGCCGCGGCGGGTTACACCTTCGCGATGATGGTCATCGTCGGCGCCCTGGTCCTCATCGTCCTCACCGTGCTGCGCCGTCCGCTGGTCGGTCTCCTGGTCGCCGCTGTGGTCGTCGGCGCCCTCGCCTACGCCGCCATCGGACTCGGGGCCGGGCCGCTCGTCCCCCAGATCCTGGGCAGCTACGGCATGATCCTCCCGCAGGCCGGTCTCGCGCTCGCCCATGTCGCCGCGGCCGCCGGGCTGCTGATCTGGATGATCGCCGACCCGTCATCCAGACGAAGCCGATTCGCGCGCGAGGTGCTCCGGCACCGCCGCGCAATCACGATCGTGGCGGCCGCGTGCGCCCTCCCCTACGCTTTCGCCCGCGCGAGCTGGCTGACGCCCTGGCCGCTGTTCGGCGGAAGCGCGGAGATGTTCGCCGCAGACCCCTCGGTCCGCGTGCTCGGTCTTGCGCTCGGCGCGGCCATGCTCACCGGAGGCGTGCTCACCCTGGGCCTGATCCTGCCCTGGGGCGAGCGGTTCCCCCGCTTCCTCGCGGGACTCGGCGGGCGATCGGTGCCGCCCGGGCTGGCCATCGTCCCGGCGAGCCTCGTCAGCGTCCTGTTCACGGCCGCCGGCATCCAGTTCGCTCTGGAGGGAGTGGGGAACGTGGAGAACTCCGTGTACGTGCTTCTGATGTTCCCGTTCTGGCTCTGGGGTCCGCTCCTGGGTCTCGCCACCTGGGCCTATGCGATGCGGCGGGCGACGCCGACCGCGGCGAAGCGGTCGAGCTCCTCCGCGGCGCAGGTCACGTCCTAGCCGGTCGGCGCCTCGGATCCGTCGCGACGGTCCGGGGCGCCAAAGCCTGCGAGGAACAGGCGGTTACTGGTTGAGCAGATTCGTCTCGGCGATCAGGTCGAGTCGGGACAGCAGCAGGTCACCGGCCGATCCGGCGACGGCGAAGGCGTTGACGGTGATCACAACGGCCACGACAAGGAGGAGCACGATCTTCGGGATGTCGTACCGCCGCTTCACGGCGAGTCCGATGACCGCGAACCCGCTCAGGACGGCGATCACCTGCCCCACGACCGTCGCGAAGGCCATCCGGATCGCGCTCTCCTCGGTGAGCGGGCCGTAGCTATTGAAGGCGGCCGAGACCGCGAACGGGACGACGAGGACTCCGAACACGAGGATGATGACCAGCCGGAATCGTGGACGTCGCCGCGAGGTGACGATCGACTGCTGCTCTGCGATCGGGACGGTCATGGGCTTGACCGTAGCAGAGCGGCGGGTTTCGGGTGGGCGCCTCGTGGTCACCGCGCGCGTAGGGCGTGGTCGTTCCGGCCATCACGCGGACCGTAGCCGGCGAGGAAGAGGTCGACAGAGCCCGCCACGTCAGCCGACTTCTCCTCGCCGCCGAGCATGCGGGCGTTCAGCGGTGCACCGATCACCAGCCAGGTGAACTGTTCAGCGGCGGCGCGGGGATCGGCAAGGCGGAGCCGCCCCTCGGCCGCGAGCGCGCTCAGCGCATCGGCGAGGTTCTGGATGTTGGTGTTCCAGCTCTCCTCCAGGTAAGTGGCCGCCACCTGCGCCTGCTCGCGCGCCTCGGCCGTCACGAGCCTGCGCATCGCCACCACCGGGGGGCTCAGGATGCCGGCCTGCATCGTCTCGGCGAGTTCGATGAGACCCGCGCGGAGGTCTTCGCTCCCGCGCAGCCGATCGAGGGCGGGGCGCATCGCATCGCGACCGGCCAGCGTCCAGTGGTGCACGACGGCGGCGTACAGCGCGCTCTTCGAGGCGTGCTCGCGGTAGAGCGACGCCTTCGAGATGCGAGCACGCTTGGCGACCTCGTCCATGGACGCACCTCGGTAGCCGTGTTGGAGGAAGACATCGCGCGCGACGGCGATCAGCTCCGCACCGGTGAGGCCGGACGGGCGCCCGCGGGTGGGGAGGTCGGTGCTCATGATCCGAGTTTAGTACTTGACAGTCCTAAAACAGCGATCTACTCTGAACACCAGCAGTACTAATCAGTACTAAAGAAGGAGCGGCCATGATCATCTGGGGCATCGCCATCGCCACCGTCGTCTCGTTCATCGCCAGCGCCGTCCTCTACGCTCTCCCGCCGGTCTCGGCTCTGGTCACTCGCACGAGCACCCCGCGGCCCGGCCTGTCGGTCGCCGCCCAGATGGGTTCGGTCGTGCTGCGCAGCCTTCTCGCCTCCGGCCTCGTCGCCGGGCTGATGGTCGCCGCGTCCTGGCACGGTGCCGCCGCCGGCGCGCTGCTCGGCCTCGCACTCTCGGTGCTGCCACTGATCCTGCTCCTGGGCGGCGTCGTGCACGAGAACACCGCGCCTTCCGTGGCGGCCGTCCACCTGCTCGACTGGGTGATCAAGCTCACCGTCATCGGGGCCATCATCGGCCTCTTCGTCTGAACTCGGGGAACAGGAGAACGCCATGAGCACGCCACTCGACATCACTTTCACCGCCGTCCTCGGCAAGGTGCGCGAAGGCGACACCTGGACCTGCGTCCAACTCCCCGAGTCGGCGACGATCTTCGGGACTCGCGGACTCGTCAAGGTCGCCGGGACCGTCGACGGTGAGCCGTTCCGCGGGGCGTTCATGGCCCTCGGTGACGGCACACACAAGCTGCCTGTCACCGCCGCGATCCGCCGGCGCATCGGACGAACTGACGGCGACGAGGTCACCGTCCATCTGACCGAGCGCCTCAACTGAGGCGTCGGCCAGGAGCGCGGTCAGCCGTCTTCCGGGTCTTCTGCGAGGACATCGGCGTCGTCGGTGTCGCCTCCGTCGCTCGGGACCACCGTGGGCGGGTTCCCCTTGCCGTCCTCGGCGCCGAGGTTGTCGTTCTCCTCTGCACCCGGGCCCGGCTCCGTGCTGATGTCGTTCCGGTCGGTGCGGATGTCGTCGCTTCCACCACTCATGTGCGTTCCTTCCCGTGGGCAGACGCCGCAGGCTCCGCGCATGCGGGACGGCGTCCATGTCGGTCCGACGCTACGCCGGTGCAGGCGCAGTGGCACGCCCCTTGACACCGATGCGATCGGCGAGCACCTCTCGCGGTCAGCCGCAGAACCCGGAGGCGGAGTTCTTGAGCTGCTCGATCGCCTCGACGGTCTCGGGCGCCTGCAGATCGGTCATCCCGCCGATCTTCTCCGCACCCGAGCGGATGAGGTCGCCCAGCTGACCGTCGGTGTTCTCGGCCAGCCCGTTGAGCGAGGCGACCAGGTCGTCGCGCGCGGCATCGGCCTGCTCGGCCGACAGCTCCCCCTGATCGAGCAGCGTCTGGTACTGCCCGTACGCGTCGTCGATGGTGGTGCAGGCAGCCTGCACGTCGACGCCGAGAGCATCGCCCGCCATCTGCGTCACCTGCGAGCAGCCCGCCGGGATGAGGCCGGCGGCGAGCACGAGCGGGAGGACGAGGATTCGGCGCATGCCCCGAGGGTAGCGGCTCGACCTAGCGCCTTCCTGCGACCCATGCCGGTCGCCGTATGGAGCACTTCCACGGGCGCAGGCGTCTAACATCGCAAGCGCGCGATGGCCGAGGAGGTGGGCGCCTGATGAAGGTCATGCTCGTGGATGACGATGCGGAGATCCGCCTCGGCTTCACGACCGCCCTGCGGCGCCGCGGCCACACCGTCGACACCGCCGAGGATGTTGCCTCTGCCCGCGTGCTCGCCGAACGGATCGCTCCGGATGTCGCGATCATCGACGTCATGCTCCCCGACGGCGACGGGTTCTCGCTGTGCCGCGAGATCCGCACCCGATGGGGCTTCCCGACCGTCATGCTCACGGCGCGCGATGAGGATGCGGACGTCGTCATCGGCCTCGACGCCGGAGCCGACGACTACATCACGAAGCCGGTCAGTGTGGCCGTGCTCGAAGCGCGCCTGCGGACGGTCCTGCGCCGCAGCTCCCGCCTCACCGCGGAGCCGCTCCGGGTCGGCACACTCGAACTGCATGAGGACTCCGCGGAGGCACTGGCCGACGGCCAAGCCCTGCCGCTGAGCCCCACCGAGTTCCGCCTGCTGCATGAGCTGGCACTGAACGACGGTCACGCCCTGAGCCGCTCGCACCTGATCGACGCGGTCTGGGCGCAGTCGCCACCCGACACTCCGCGGGTGGTCGACACCGCCATCCAGCGGCTGCGTGCGAAGCTGACCGCGGCGAACGTCGCGACGCCACAGCTGGAGACCATGCGGGGGATCGGATACCGGCTGCGATGACCGCACGTCGTCGTCGCCCCACCCTCCGCACGGCCATCGCCCTCGCTCTCGTCGGCAGCACGATCGCGGTCTCGGTGCTCGTCACCGGTGTCGTCGTGTTCACGGCGGGGCGCATCGTGTACGAGTCGCGGCAGGAAGGTCTGCTCGACGAGTTCTCCACGACCGCTGACGCCCTCTTCACCTCCATCTCCACCGCGTCCCCGAAGGACACGTGGAAGTACTACGCCGAGATCCTCCCCGGCGAGACCGTCATCATCGACCTCGACAGTGGCCGCAGCGCCGGAGAGCTCCGTCCGGGCCAGGTGCCGGACGCGCTGGGCATCGACGACAGCCGTCGCTCCGGCGATCTGACCTCGCTGATGACCACGCTCGACGGTCGTGAAGTGTTCTTCGTCTCGACGGTCCGGGACGATCTCCCCCAGGATCCGAGCGCCCGCCTCGCCGTCGTCACGGCGTACTCGATGCAGCCGCAGCAGGATCAGGTGCGAGAGCTCATCGTCTCGGGCGCGCTCCTCAGCGGCGGCGTCGTGGTCCTCGTCGTCCTGCTTGAGCGTCTGCTCGGCGGTGCGTTGACGCGCCCGCTTCGACGCCTGGTCGACACCGCCCATGCGGTCGGATCCGGCGAAGGCCCGCCGGAATGGAAGCCGTCCTTCGACGACGTCGACCGCGTGGCCGACGCCCTCCACCTCTCCTCGGAGCGTCTGGGCGACACCATCGGGCAGCTGCAGCGCCGTGAGGCGGAGTCCCGGCAGCTGGTCAGCGACGTCGCCCACGAGCTGCGCACACCGCTCACCTCGATGATCGCGGTCGACGAGCTCCTCGACGACGACGAGCAGGCGACCGCGGAGGAGCGGGCGGTCGCCGTTGCGGTCGTGCGCGCCGGAACGCGCCGCCTGCACTCCCTGATCGAGCACCTGCTCGAACTCTCTCGCCTCGATGCCGGGGTCGCGCGCGTGAACCGCACGACCGTCGTGCTCGCGGAGCTGCTGACCGACGTCGTGGATGCGACCGGAGTCGACGTGGCCGAGCTGTCGGTCGCCCCGGACCTTCGGATCCGCACCGACTCGTCGCGGCTGCACACCGTGGTGGCGAATCTGCTCACCAACGCGTCCCGGCACGGTCGCCCGCCCGTCACGGTCCGCGTGCACGAAGACGGCAACATGCTGCACATCGACATCGGCGACCACGGACCCGGCATCGGCGAGCCCGATGCCGATCGGGTGTTCGACCGCTTCGTCACCACTGACCGTTCGCGCTCCGACGGTGTGGGCACTGGGCTCGGACTCGCGATCGCCCGCGACAACGCGCGGCTCCTCGGCGGGGAGCTCGTGCTGCTCCCCCGATCCCCCGGCGCGACGTTCCGCGTGACCCTTCCTCACCTGTGACACTCGTGTGACATTCGTCCTCGACGATGGCTGCTCGCCCATGTCGAGAGGTCTTCCCATGAGTCTCCCCCCTCCCCCTTCTCCGAGCCGACGACGCCGGAGACGCCTGCGGCGCTTCCTCACACTGACTGCGGTCGCGATCCTGGTCATCACCGGCGGCACGGTCGCGATCGCGGCGATCCGGCTGTCCCAGAACGTGACCACGGTCGAGCTGCAGCCGGTACGCGACAGCGAGGAGCCTCCCGCCGTGGCCGACTTCGACGGGGAGTTCGACGTGCTGCTCGTCGGATCGGACGGCCGCGCCGGGCAGGGCGTCCAGTACGGGGAGGGCGGCGATGTCGAAGGCAGCCGGAACGACGTCACCCTCCTGCTGCACGTGAACGAGACGCACGACGCCGCCACCGTCATCTCCTTCCCGCGCGATCTGCTCGTCGACATCCCCGCGTGCACCGATCCCGAGACGGGTAGCACCTGGAACGCGGGCTGGCGGGTGCAGTTCAACGAATCGCTCGCCCGCGGCGGACTGGGCTGCGTCACCTCCACCGTCACCGCACTGACCGGCATCGACCTCGCCTACGCGGCGGAGATCAGCTTCACCGGCGTCATCGAGGCCTCGAACGCCGTCGGCGGCGTCCCCATCTGCTTCGCCGGCCCCATCCACGATCGGCACTCCGGACTGGAGATCCCCGCCGCGGGGACGTACGACCTGAGCGGCGAGCAGGCCCTGGCGCTCCTGCGCTCCCGCTACGGCGTCGGCGACGGCAGCGACCTCGCCCGCATCTCCACCCAGCAGGTCTTCCTCTCCTCTCTCGTGCGCACGCTGCGCGACCAGTCGACCCTCACCGATCCGGTGAAGCTCTACGGCATCGCCGATGCGGCGACGCGGAACATGACCCTGTCGACGCAGCTGGCCGACCTGGGCACGCTGACCTCGATGGCGAAAGTCTTCAGCGACCTCCCCCTCGAGAACATCGCGTTCGTGTCGTACCCGCACCTGCCCGCGGGCGACCGCGTGGTCCCCGACGAGGCCGCCGCGGCCGACTTACTGGAGCGGGTGCGCGCCGGTGACACCGTGTCGATCAGCGCCGACCGCACGGGCCGTGGCAGCGAGTTGTCCGACGACACCGCCCCGCCGAGCTCGGAACCCGACGACGGTGCGACCGAGGAGGAACCACCGGCCGACGCCGCCCCGCTCCCCGAGAACCTCGATGGCCAGAGCGCGGCGCAGGACACCTGCGTGCGCCCCTACGGGGGCTAGCGGTCAGCGGGCGCGGGGCGGCGCGCCGAGCGGCACCCGCGCGTTGAGCACGACCAGCGCGATGGCTCCCCCAGCGGCGATCGTCGCTCCACGGGACCGCGTGACGTCCTTGATACGTTCGAGGCATGAATGTGTTCGGCGTGCTCCTCTCCCTGGCCGGCTCGATCCTCTTCCTGACCGCCCTGGCGATGACGCTGCGTGCGAATGCGACGAGCACGGTGCCGTTCTGGCGCAACCCGGCCGCGACTCCCGTCGGCTCGGTCGCGATGCGTTCGATCGGCGCGGGTCTCCTGGTCTTCGGAGCCGTGATGCTCACCGCGGAGGGCTGGCGGTGGCCGGTGCTGATCGTGCTCGTCGTTCCGGGGATCGCCTTCGTGGCGCTCGCCCTGCACAACCGGCGCATCGCGGCCACCGCGGGCGGTGACTGAGCGCGCTCAGGACGGCGTACGCCGCGTCGCCTCGACGTGGCCGGTCATGCGGCGACCGTGTCGATCGTCGCGACGACCGTCTCGAACCGTCCGCCCGAGACGACGTACTGCTCGTCGAGACCCGGCACGCGGATCGTGCCCTCGACACCGGTGGGGACGGAGAGCGAGTACCGGATCCCTTCGGCCACACGCTCCCATGACCCTTCGATGAGGCCGTAGGGCGAGTCGAATGCCACCCGGGCATGCTCGAGATCACCCCCGGGCTGCGGTGCCCACTCGATGAGGCGGTATCCGGGAGCCGCCGGCGAGAGTCCGCCGATGACGCGGTGCATCCAGTCGGCGACGCTCCCCAGCGCGAAGTGGTTGAAGCTGGTCATCTCGCCGGGGTTGATCGATCCGTCGGGGAGCATGGAGTCCCAGCGCTCCCAGATCGTGGTCCCTCCCATGCGCACGGTGTACAGCCACGACGGGCACTCGGTCTCGAGGATCAGGTCGTAGGCCGTGTCGACGTTTCCCGTGGACGTGAGCGCGTCGCTGATCACCGGGGTGCCCGCGAAGCCCGTCGCGATGCGGTTGCCCGCCTCGCGCACGAGTGTCGCGAGCCGGCGGCCGGCGGCGACCTCCTCATCCACGCTGAGCAGACCGAATCGGATCGCGAGCGCGTAGGCCGTCTGCGCGTCGGACGTGAGCGTCCCGTCCCCGCGCACGTATTCGGCGCGGAAGGCATCGCGCGCCTCCTCGGCGATCCGCGCGTAGCGGTCGGCGTCGGCCGCGAGGCCGAGAAGCCTGGCGGTGTCGGCCAGACGCCGCGTCGAGAAGGCGAAGTATGCGGAGGCGACCAGGTACCTGTCGGTGCGCGCATCGGCCGGATCGTGCGGCGGTGCCGCCGGGTCGAGCCAGTCACCCAGTTGATGACCGTCGCGCCAGAGCCGTGACGGTCCGGACTGGTCGATCATCCGCTCGACCCACTTCCGGCCGCTGTCGTACTGGCGGCGCAGCACCTCGAGGTCGCCGAACCGCTCGTGGAGCGTCCACGGCGTGAGCACCGAGACGTCTCCCCACACGGCCCCCGTCCGGATCGGGTTCCAGGTGGGGCCACCGGGAATCACCGGGACGAACCACGGGATGGTGCCGTCGGGCAGCTGCTCCAAGGCGACGTCGGTGAGCCAGCTCTCGAGGAAACCGGCCGAGTCGTAGAGGAAGGATGCCGTGGGCGCGAAGACCTGCACATCACCGGTCCAGCCGAGGCGCTCGTCGCGCTGCGGGCAGTCGGTGGGGATGCTGAGGAAGTTCCCCCGCATGCCCCACCGCACGTTCTCGTGCAGGCGGTTCAGGTCGGGGTTCGACGTCTCCAGCCATCCGGTGCGGCGCATGTCGCTGTGGATGACGCGGGCGACCACATCCCCCTCCCCGATCTCGTCGAGACCGGTGACCGTCGCGTAGCGGAAGCCGTGGAAGGTGAACTTCGGCTCCCAGAAGCGCGGCTCGCCACCGTCGAGCGTGATCAGATCCTGCGCGTCGGCCAGGCGCAGCGGACGGATGCCGAGCTCGCCGTGTTCCAGCACCTCGGCATGGCGCAGCGCGACCACCTGGCCCGCCGGTCCGTGCACCCGGACACGCAATCGCCCGACGAGGTTCTGGCCGAAGTCGAGCAGGTGGGTCGTGTCGTCGACGCGGGTGACGGTGACCGGCGCGAGCTCCTCGGTGCAGCGCACCGGCGGGAGTGCCGGGGCGACGAGCGTCGCCGGGTCGCGATGTCCGACACGTACGGGGCTCCATCCGTCGTCACGGGCTCCGGGGCGCGACCACCCGGGCTGCTCTTCGCGGGCATCGTGCTTCTCGCCGTCATACAGGCCCGATACCAGAATCGGGCTCGGCGCGGCCGACCAGCTCTCGTCCGTCGCGACGACCGTCGTGGTCCCGTCCTCGTGCGTGACCTCCAGCTGGGCGATGAGGGCCTGATCGGTGCCGTAAAGGTCGCGGTAACCACCGTTGAAGCCGAGGCGGCCGCGGTACCAGCCGTCGCCGAGCCACGCGCCCAGGGTGTTCTCGCCCTCGACGAGCTCGTCGGTGACGTCGAAGGTCCAGTACACGAGACGCTCGTCGTACTTGGTCCATCCCGGCGAGAACTCGTGGTCGCCGATGCGCGCACCGTTGATCTCCGCCTCGTAGAGTCCGTGCGCCGTGACGTACAGGCGTGCCCGGGAGACCGGACGATCGAGACGGAAGGTGCGCCGCACGAGTGCCGGGCGACGGTCCGTGTCGGGCGTCTCCGGCCACGATCCGCCGACGGGAGTCGCGACCCAGTCAGCGGCATCCAGCAGTCCCGCCTCGGCGGTCGTCTGGTCGCTCCAAGGCGACCAGCGCTGATCTTCGCCGCGGACGCGGACGCGCACGCGCACCTGCTCGCGAGAGGAGATCGGTTCGAACGGCCAGGCGACGAGCACCTGATCGGGAGTGCTGCCGGAGGCGACGACCGTGCCGCCCGCGCGCTCGCACTCGAGCTGCCACCCGTGCTGCGTCCAGCCCTCCGGTGCCTCGGTCTTCCAGGAGAGTCGCGGCGTGCGAGCCCCCATCCCGAGGGTGTCGTCGATGTGCTCGAACCGGAGAGCGGAGACCTTCACGAACGTCCTTTCAGAGGTGGGCGCGCTCATCCCTTGACAGCTCCGGCCGTCAGGCCCTTCTGGATGCGCTGGTTGAGCACCAGGTAGATGATCAGGAGGGCGAACACGTTGATGCTGATGGCGGCGAACAGCGGACCGTACTGGGTCGTGCCGAACTGGCCGTTGAAGTTGAGCAGCCCGACCTGCAGGGTGCGCAGGTCGCCGGAGTTGGCGAAGGTCAGCGCGATGAGCAGGTCGTTCCAGAAGAAGAAGAACTGCACGAGACCGACCGTGAACAGTCCGTTCTTCATCATCGGCAGCGCAATGGAGAAGAACTGCCGGTAGATGCTGGCGCCGTCGAGCGTCGCCGCCTCGAACACCTCGCGTGGGATCGCCCGGAAGTACGTCGCCATCAGGAAGACCGTCAACGGCAGACCGGTGGCCGTGTACGTGATGATCAGCGGCCACAGCGAGCCGGTGAGCCCGAGTTGGAAGTAGGTGCTGAACAGCGGGAGCAGGATCATCTGCGTCGGCACCATGATGCCGGCGAGGAAGATGATGAGCACCCCGTTGCGGCCCTTCCACACGAGAACCTCGAGGGCGAACGCCGCCGCGGTGCCCAGGAGCAGCATGAGGAAGAGCGACGGCAGCACCGTGATGGCGCTGTTGAAGAGGGACTGGCCGAGACCCGCCGTGTCCCAGGCGACGATGTAGTTGTCGAAGTTCCACTGCTCGGGCAGCGCCCAGGTGGGTGACTCCAGGAACTCCCGCTGGCTCTTGAACGAGCCCAGCAGCAGCCAGATCAGCGGGTAGCCGACGATGACCAGGAGCACGGCGACGAGCAGCCAGATGGGTGTGCGGCGCAGCATCCTCGTCGCACGGCGGGATACGGGTGTCGACGCGCTCATGCCACGCCTCCCTTCTTCGCCGTGCGGGCATTGGCACGGAAGATGAACACGGTCACGACGAGGCAGATGATGGTGAGCAGCATCGCGATGGTCGAGCCGTAGCCGTAGTTGCCGTAGGTGAAGGCGTTGTCGAACATGGAGATCGTGAGGGGGCTGGTCGAGGTGCCCGGGCCACCGTTGGTCAGGGCGAGCACGCTGTCGAACACCTTCAGGGTTCCGTTGACCGAGAAGATCAGCGACGAGATCAGCACCGGGGCGGAGAGCGGCAGCACCACGTGGCGGACGAGCTTCCATCCGCTGGCGCCGTCGAGGCGGGCCGACTCCAGCACATCCTCGGGGATGTCGATCAGCCCGGCGTAGAGCAGCACACCGTAGAAGCCCATGGAGCGCCAGATGTCCATGATCGCGATGACGATGAACGCGCTCGCGCCGTCACCGAACCAGTCGACGGGGACTCCGCCGAGACCCGACAGCATCGAGTTGACGACGCCCTCGGTCGGCGCGATCGAGAACAGCTGCTGGAAGAGCAGCGCGACGGCGACCGTCGGCATCACGACGGGGAAGAAGACCAGCGTCCGGACGAGGCCGGACGCGCGCTTGAGCGCGAAGACGTAGAGGAGCGAGAGCAGGTACCCGAGCAGGACCTGCCCGATCGTCACGACGGCGGCGTACTTCAGGGTGAACAGCAGCGCAGCGTGCACCTCGGAGTCGCCGATCAGCCGGACGAAGTTGTCGAGGCCGACGAACTCGAAGCCGACGATGGCGTTGCCCTCGAACAGCGTGTAGCCCAGCGACCAGAACACGGGGATGAGCATCACCACCGAGTAGATGAGCAAGGCGGGGCCTAGAAGGATGGCGATCGCCTTGCGGTCGCCCAGCACGTTCTGCATTCGTTCTCCTGAAGGATGAGGGGGCGGCGCGCGGGGACGCCGCCCCCTCTCGTTTTCTCGCTAGTCGAGGTCCGCCTGGATCATCGACATGAACTCCTCGGCGGAGACACTGCCGGTGATCAGCGGTGCCGCGTTGCGCTGGCTCGTGGTCGTGGCCTCCGCAGAGAACAGCGCCTCGAACCAGAGGACGGTCGTCTCGGTGTCGGCGACCTGCTCCTGGATGAGCTGCGTGAGCGGCGGCACATCGGTGACCTCGGTGTTCAGCGCGAAGCCGGACACGCGGTTCTCCTGCTCGAGTGCCACGGAGCCGTAGTTCTCGGTGATGCAGGACAGCCACGCCTCGGTGTCGTCGTTCACGGCCTTGGCGTTCATCGTGATGGGCAGGCCCACGTTGGCGGCGAGCTGCGAGCGGTCGCCCTTACCGCCCTCGACGCCCGGGAACGGCATGAAGCCGACGTTCTCGGCGCCGATCTGGTTCACCTCGGGGTCGTTCGCCTGGCTCAGGAACCACGAGCCCATGTAGAACATCGCCGCGGAGCCGTTGAGGAACTGGTTCTCGCTGGTGGCCATGTCGATGGAGCCGACGCCCTTGCCGAAGTAGCCCTCGGCGCCGAGGTCGGCGATCGCCTGCGCGGCGGCCACGTACTCGGGGTCGGTGAGCTTCGCCTCGCCGTCGGCGACCTTCTGCAGTGCGTCCGGACCGAGGTCGCGGAAGAGGTAGCCGGAGATGAGGCGCGTGATGGGCCAGCCCTGCTCGCCACTCGCGGAGAACGGCTGGATGCCGGCCGCCTCGAGCTTCGCGGCGGCGGCGGCGAGCTCGTCGAAGGTCTGCGGCTCGTCGATGCCCTGCTCGGCGAAGATCGCCTTGTTGTACCAGATGCCCTCGACGTTGTATTCGAAGGGCAGCACGCGGAAGCCGCCGTAGAGGTTCTCGATGGTCGAGATCGCCGCGGGCTCGATGTTGTCGATCACGTCGAGGTCGGTGAGGATCTCCTCGAAGTCGGCGACGTTGCCCGAATCGGCGAGGGTCTTGGTCAGTGCAGGGGCGTTGCCCGCGCTGAAGAGCACCGGCAGGTCGCCCTGGCCGGCCTTGAGCTGCAGCTGCTGGTCGAGGTTCGACTGCGGCACCGTCTCGACATCGAGCGGCAGGGTGTCAGCCTCGGCGGAGCAGGACGCACCGGCGAGCGTCTCCAGGATGGCGGGTACTTCGGTGTTCTCTACGTTCACGAACAGGGACAGCGAGTCGGTGCCCGCCGTCGATCCCCCGCCGCCGCCGCATGCGGTGAGTGCGAGGGCCGATGCTCCGGCGATGGCGGTGATCGCACCGCGTCTCCAGAGCCGTGCTGTGGTCAGCTTCATGATTTCCTCCTTGAAACGGGCGAGCCGCATTGATCACACACTTGAAGCGCTTCAGATAGTACGCTTGAAGCGCTCCAAGATGCAAATGGCAATTCGTGACGAACGGACGACGAACACATGAACACCTCCCCCGACGCGAGTCGGCCCCGCCCGGTGATGGCAGACGTCGCCCGGCACGCGGGTGTCGCCCTCGGCACGGTGTCGAACGTGCTGAACAATCCGCAGATCGTCGCCCAGGAGACGCGCGAGCGGGTACTGAACGCCATCGACGAACTCGGGTTCGTGCGCAACAACGCCGCGCGCTCCCTCGTCACCGGGCGAGCGGACACCGTGGGTTTCGTGGTCGTCGATGTCGGCAACTCGTTCTTCGTCGACATGGCGCGCGGCGTCGAGGAAGAGCTCGACGCGCACAACATCCGCCTCCTCCTCGCCAACAGCGACGTGAACCTCGCGAAGCAGGACTCCTACATCAGCGTGTTCGAGGAGGCGAAGGTGGCCGGCATCCTCCTCGCGCCGCTCGACGCACCGCTCGATGCCGCTCGCGCCGCCCGCCACCGCGGCATGCCCGTCGTGCACGTGAACTGGTCGGGAGATGACGACGCCTGCGGCGTGGTCGTCGACGAGGAGCTCGGCGGCTACCTCGCGACCAGGCATCTGCTCGACCAGGGGCTACGACGCCTGGCCTTCGCCGGAGGCCCGTTCTCGCTCTCCGCGATCGCCCAGCGTCACATCGGAGCGCAGCGGGCGGTGGCCGAGGTCGCCGACGCCCACCTCGAGACGATCGAGACGCGCAGCATCACCGTGCGCGGCGGCTATGCGCTCGGCGAGATGCTCAGCTCGCGCCCCGTCGGCGAACGCCCCGAAGGACTGTTCGCCGCTGCTGACGCGCTGGCCGCGGGAGCGATCCAGACCATGCAGCTTGCCGGCATGCATGTGCCCTCGGACATCGCGGTGGTCGGCTACGACAACAACCATTTCGCGCAGGACAGCTCGATCCCGATCACCAGCGTCGGCCAGCCGGGACACGAGATGGGCCGCACCGCCGCCCAGGTGCTCTACGAGGAGATCTCCGACCCCGCAGACCACACGCACCGCACGATCACGATGACGCCCACGCTCTTCGCCCGCGCGAGTTCGGCCGTCGTCTGACACACATACGCAGAGCGGCCTCGGAGACAGAATCCGTCCCCGAGGCCGCTTCATGCGAGATCGCGACTACCCGCCGGCGCCGGTCAGCGTGAACGGCACGGTCGTGGCGTTGCCCGCCACGTCGTAGACGACCAGCGTGTTCGCCCCGGCCTTGGCGCCGAAGGCACCCGGCTTCACGAAGTTGAGGTCGGACCAGACGTTGTCGGTCAGATCCTTCGCCACTCCGTTGACCGTCAGCCGATCGACCTTGCCTGCATCGTTGAGCTTGTACGACACCAGGCTGTAGGAGCCGTTCGCACCGACGGTGTACTGGCCACCCTCCTTGACCGTGACGGCGGGAGCCGTGACGTCGAGCGTGAAGGTGACCGTGGTGGCGTTGCCCGCCACGTCGTACACGACCAGCGTGTTCGCCCCGGCCACGGCGCCGAACACTCCCGGCTTCACGTGGTTCAGGTCGGACCAGACGTTGTCGGTCAGATCCTTCTCGACGCCGTTGAGGGTCAGACGGTCGATCTTCCCCTCGTCGTGGAGCTTGAACGACACCTGGCTGTAGATGCCGTCACGACCGACCGTGAACTCCGCGCCGCTCTTGACGGTCGCCGCGGGAGCCGTGGTGTCCGTCGCCGCCGCCGTGACCGAGAGGTCGCGGAGACGCCCGAAGTTGTCGAACGAGCCGAAGCCCACCCGACCCTCGGGGAACGTCTTGTCGTTCGCGGTCATCAGCGGGGTGTCGAGTCCGTCGACGTAGACGGCGATGTCGCCGCTGTCCACGCAGCGGACCACGCGCACGTCGTGCCACTCCTCATCGGTGACCGCCGGCGGGGCACCGACCGCGCCGTCCCACTGGTCGTCGATCCGCTCGCGGTCGGCCTTGTTCACCTTGAAGATGCCGTTGTGCGGGTAGATCGAGTTGTCCTGTGAGAGGTGCGCGTAGTAATACTCCGTGTCCGACTTCCAGCCGAAGACGATGATCACGTCGCGGTTGTTCACGGATGCCTTCTCGTCGAGACGCACCTGACCGGTGAGGTCGAACGATCCGAGCTCCGGTCCTTCGGTGAGGACGGCGTACTCGAACGGTCGGCGGATGCCGTCGTTCGGATTGGTGCCGGCCTCGGTGAGCACGACCTCGTCGCCGGGGAAGTCCCACTTGGCCGGGGTCCGCGGCGCCCAATCACCCTCCGCCATCACGTCGGTGATGACCTCGCCGTCGGGCGTGCAGGTGGGCGGCGTCGGCGGTTCGACCGGCGGCACAGCGTACAGCGCGTACTGTGCGGCGACCTGCTCGGCCGTCGGCACGGTGTCGAGCAGCATGATGTCGTCCATCCGCCCGTTGAACGGGTTGGCCTCCTTCGTGTTCTGCGGGAAGCTGCCGCCGATCTTGATGCCGGCCGGTGCGGTGTCGGACGTGGATCCTTCACCCCACGGGTTCGCCGCGGTGTACTTGCCCGCCAGCGGCTCGCCGTTCATGAACAGCTTCATCTCGCCCGCCGCGAAGTCGAAGGTCGCAGCGAGGTGCACCCACTGCCCCTTCTTGAGGATCTCGTTCCACGGCAGGTCGGCCGCGAACGTCCACGAGCCGGCGCCGTCGACGCGACGCCCGAGCGCCACGAGCTTGAGCTCGCCGTCGACCGTGATGACCTCGAGCAGTGCCCGCACGGCGTGTCCGTCGGAGGTGCCGGTGAGCACGCCCGCGAGACCGATCGCGTTGTACACGTCGTCCGGGTTCGCGGTCCCCGAGTTCAGGGCGGGGTGATCGCCGGTCGGCTTGAACCAGCCCATGACGGCGGCCTTGTCCGTGCCGGCGAACGCGTCCAGCGACTCGACGCCCTTCGCATCGTAGATGCCCGCCTTCCAGTCGTCGTTCGACGCGGTCCGCGGACTCATCTGCTGGGTCTGCAGCGCCTCGCCCGCACCGGGGTAGGCGCGGTCGGCGACCCGCATCTCGACCCCGCCGTTGATCAGCGAGATGTCGGTGCCGGAGCGCCCCTGGTCGACCTCGATCGTCGGCTTCGCCGCATCCGGGTGGTCGAAGTCGTGGTGCGTGACGAGGTTCGGCGCGAGCGCCGGGAGCACGAACGGGTTGGTCGGCTCATCGACCGAGCGCGCCCCGGTGACCTTCCAGATCTTGCCGTTCGCCTTGGAGACGAGGTAGAGCTCGCCGTCGGCGTCCGAGCCAAACCGCAGGTCGACGCGCTTGTCGCCGACCAGCTCCTGGAACGTGGTCTCCTCACCGTCGGCGAACACCCGCAGCTCCTCGATCGTGGCGAGGTCGTCGATGTCTCCGTCGTTGCGCACCATCTCCTCGGCATCCGTCGACAGCACCCAGCCGCGCACCAGGTCGGTGAAGAGGTAGCGTCCCTGAAGTTCGGGGATGTCGCCGCGGTAGACGAATCCGCCGTTCACGGCCACTCCCGCATCGCCGGTCTGACCGGGGTCGCGGTTGTGATCGTAGGCGGCCACCGGGTAGGTGAAGCCGTTCTCGGCATCGTCCTTCGGCAGCGGGAAGATCTGTCGATTCTCGGCGAGGAACGACCCCTCTCGCACCGACCAGCCGAAGTTGTCTCCCGGCTCGACGGCGTAGACCGACTCGACCTGCCACTCGCCGATGTGCGCGAGGTACATGGTGTGGTCGCCCTCGGTGTCCCAGCTGATGCGGTGCGGGTCGCGCATGCCGACGGCGTAGATCTCCGGCAGCGCATCCGCGTCATCGACGAACGGGTTGTCGGCCGGAACGCCGTACTCGCCGTTCTCGCTGTCGTCGCCGGTCGGGTTCACGCGCAGGATCTTGCCCTGGGGTGTGGCCAGGTCCTGCGGGTTGCCGTTGCCGACTCCGTTGCCGCCGTCGCCGACGAGGACGTAGAGGTTGCCGTAGTCGGCATCGCCCTCCGACACCGTCGGGTTGAACGCGATCTGCTGCACGGTGTGCACGCGGCCCGCGAACGGGATGCGCATGACCTCGCGGTGCGTGCCGGCGAAGGTCGCCGCCGAGGGGTCATCGGCCTTCCACTCGGTGATCACGCTGTGGAACGCGGTGGTGCCGAAGGCCGGGAAGTCCGGAGTGTCTTCGGTCAGCGCCGTGCCGCCCTCGGTGTGCACGGTGTAGAACAGCCCGTTCTCGGCGAAGTCCGGGTGGAACTCGGCGGACCCGAGACCCGTGCCGAGCCCTGCGCTGTTGTGGAAGTTGTCGATGAACTCGTTCCGGACGCTGAGGTACGGCACGTACTCGCCCGATTCCTTGTCGACCAGATAGAGGATGTCGTTGTTGTCGGGCACCATCAGCCGACCGGAGTCATCGGGCACCTCGTCGAGGTGCGTGATGCGGTTGTGCCGCACCAGACGCTGATCCTGCGTGGCCGGGGTCGTCTGCGACTTCGGAAGCTGAGCGAGCTCGGTCACCTCGATGCCGAGGTCGGCGAGCGCGGGGTCGGGCAGCGGGTTGAGCAGCGGCTCGTTCGCCGTGCCTCCCGGTGCGCAGTCGCCGGGGTTGCCCGTCGCGATCGCGAGGTTCTCCCCCGTGTTGTCGACGGCCACGTCGTCGAGCAGGAGCCGTCCCGTGCTGGTGGCGCCGTTCTTCCAGAAGAACCGGTCGAGCGCGCCGTTCACCGCCTGGCGGAAGCCGAACTGCTGCTCGGTCCCCTCCGGGAGGCGGGTCTGCTCCTCGTACGCGCCGCCCTGGCTGTACACGGTGACCTTGTCGGTCGCGTTGTCGGCGACGATCCACACGCACTGCCAGGCGTCCTTCGACCACACGCCCGCGGGCTTGAAGGCTCCGCCGTCGCGCACGCGCAGCACGTCGTCGTTCTGGTTGTTCACGTAGGCACGGCTGTTCACGTAGTCGTTCGGCGCATCCACATCGGTGAGGCCGAACGAGGTGTCGACGCTGCCGGTGCGCAGGAAGCGGAAGAACAGCGTGCCGGTGTCACCCTCGGCGATGGCCGGGATCGCACGATACGACTGCTGCCCGCCGCCCACGGACTCGACGACCTGGTTGTTGCCGTTGAGCGGGTCGGCGATCACACGCGGAGCCGCGGATGACGTCCATCCGTCCTGCCCGTTCAGCGCGACGCGCTCGTACGCCTCGAAGTCGACCAGCTCGGTGAAGGGTTCCGCCGCGGCAGCGGGGGTCGCGGTGAGCAAGGCTCCGACGACGGCCGCGGCGGCGACCAGCGCACCCGTTCGTCGCACCCCGACCGATCGAGGAGGAGGTGCTGCCGATCGAGTGCTCGAGCTCGCGGGTCGCATGGATCGTTCGTGCATCAGAAACCTCTCAACGTCGTCGTCGTGTGGTGTCGTGCCGATGGGTCGTGCCGCCTTCTCCGGGGCGGCACTGCAGCGGAGAAGGTGTGGAACGGTACTGCGGGTCGGGGGCGGAAACGCTTTCGCAAGCGCTTTCGTCGGATGGACGAGAAAGGCGGGAGGAGGCAGTCACTGCCTCCTCCCGCCGGAGGTTCATCCCGCGTCGGGGACGGTGGGCTTGCCGCCGAGATACAGCGCGGCGAGGGTCGGATCCGCGAGGAGCTCGGATGCCGGCCCCGAGATGTGCACCCGGCCGAGGTCGAGCACGCACCCGATATCCGCGGTCTCGAGCGCCCGTCGCGCGTTCTGCTCGACGAGCAGCACGGCGGTGCCCGCGTCGCGCATACGCACGATCTGCTCGAACACCTTCTCGGTCGTCTTGGGGTCGAGGCCCATCGACGGCTCGTCGAGGAGCACGACCTTCGGGCTCACCATGAGCGACCGCGCGAACTCGACCTGCTTCTGCTGACCGCCCGAGAGTAGGCCGGCGAGCTGCTTCCACCGCTCCCCCACGATCGGGAAGAGGTTCTGCACGAAATCGACGCGCTCCTGGATGACCTTCTGATCCTTGAGGGTGAAGGCCCCGAGCATCACGTTCTCGCCGACCGTCATCTCCCGGAACACACTGTGCCCCTGCAGCACGTGCGCGAGCCCGTGCCGCAGCATCGACTGCGGTCCCTCGCCGGTGATGTCACGACCATCGACGCGGATGCTGCCCGAGCGGGGCTTGAGCATGCCGGATGCCACCTTGAGCACGGTCGACTTGCCGGCACCGTTGGGCCCGACGAGGCAGACGACCGATCCGGGCGGCACCTCGACGGTGAGCCCGCGGAGCACGAGCGCCGCCCGACCGTAGCCGGCCTCGATGTCGCGCAGCTCGAGCAGGTTCTTCGCTTCAGACTCCAAGGTAGGCCTCCAGGACTCGCGGGTCTTGCTGGATGATCTCAGGCGTTCCCTCGGCGATCTGACGCCCGCGGTCGAACACCACGACGTGGTCGCACAGGCTCATGACCATCTCCATGTTGTGCTCGACGATGATGAACGTCTTGCCCTCGTCGTTGAGCTCGCGCACCAGGGTGGCGATGCGTCCGATGAGGGCGGGGTTCACGCCTCCCGCGGGCTCGTCGAGCATGATCGTGTCGGGCTCGCCCATGAGCACGCCCGCCAGCTCGAGCAGCTTCTGCTGGCCGTAGCTGAGGTTGCGCGCCTCGGCGTGCTCGAGGTGGTCGATGCCGACACGTCGCAGCCAGCCGCGCGCCCGCTCCAACTCCTCCGGATCGTGCGCCGAGCGCAGCTGCTGGCGGATGCTCGTGCTGCGCACCGCCACGAGCAGGTTCTCCATCACTGTCATGCGAGGGAAGACCCGGCACAGCTGGAAGCTGCGGCCGATGCCGGCACGGGCGATGCGGTCGGGCGACTTGCGGGTGATCGCCTGCCCCCGGTAACGCACCTCGCCCGAGTCGGGCTTGATCATGCCGGTCACGCAGTTGAAGAAGGTGGTCTTACCCGAGCCGTTGGGCCCGATCAGGCCGTTGACCTTGCCCTCCTGGAAGTTGACCGTCGCACCGTCGACGGCGGTGACGCCGCCGAACGACTTGGTCATCTCGACCGTGCTCAGACTCTCCAGCGTTGTGGGCTGTGCCGTGGGGGCGTTCATGACGACGTCTCCTTCGTCGAGGCATCCGCTGTTCGGGCCGAAGCATCCGCTGCCCGCTTCTCGTTCTGCTCGAGCAGCTGCCCGGCGGTCAACTCGCGGATCGAGGCCTCGTTAGACGACCGCGTGAACAGTCCCTTCACGGCGGGGATGATGCCGTCGGGCATGAAGAGCACGACGATGCCGAGCAGGATGCCGGTGGCGATGAGGTGGAACTGGGTGTCGCCGAACTCGAGCTTGAAATACTCGAGCGCGAGGCCGACGACGACGGCGCCGAGCAGCGGACCGAAGAGGTTGCGCACCCCGCCGAGCAGCGCCATCAGCACCATGTACGAGCCGATGAGGATCGAGAACTGGAAGATGGGGTCCAGGTCTCCGAACCACAGCGCGTACAGTCCGCCGCCCAGTGACACGAACAGCGCCGACAGCACGTAGGCGATCAGCTTGTAGCGCGTGGTGGGCACGCCGAGTGCCTGCGCCTTGTCTTCGTCTTCGCGCACCGACTTGAGCGCAGTGCCGAACTTGGACCGGTCGATGATCCACCACACGACGAGCGCGAAGGCCAGGAGGCCCGCGAACAGGTAGTAGAAGATGCGGTGGTGCTCGGGCCGCAGCACGTCGAACGGACGCGGGACGTTGAGTCCCTCGGAGCCGCCGGTGACCTCGCGCCAGCTCTGGAAGACCAGCAGCATGATGAGCACGAAGGCGATCGACACGATCACGAACGAGGCGCCGCGCACCCGGAGGGCGGCGATGCCGATCGGGATCGCGATGATCGAGACGAGCACGGCCGCGAGGATCCAGGCGACGAAGCCGGGCAGCGCCAGGTACTTGATGAGGAGGCCGGTGCCGTAGGCGCCGAGCCCGAAGTAGGCGGCGTGTCCGAGGGAGATGTAGCCCGTGAACCCGCCCATGAAGTTCCACCCCGTCGACAGCACGGCGTAGTTGAGGATGACGACGCCCGCCGACAGGATGTACGGGTTCGGGGCGATGGTCGGGAAGGAGAGGACGAGGGCTGCGCCCACGACGAGGAGGACGATCCGCACCCACTTCGACGACGAGCGCCGCACGGGGGCGGATGGAGCGATCACAACCGTCTCGGTCGGGATCGGCTCTCTGCTAGAAACGCTGGGCAAGACGACCTCCGAAGAATCCTTGCGGACGGAACATGAGCGTGGCGAACAGGGCGACGTAGAACACCGTCTGTGCCCAGGTCGGCCCCAGCGGGAGCTGGAGCAGGCTCTGCGCGATCCCGAGGACGAGAGCCGCGATGGCCGCACCCGGGATGCTGCCGAGTCCGCCGACGACGATGATCGCCATGAGCGGGCCGATCCAGTGCCAGTGCAGCGACGGGTAGATCGTGGCGTCGAGCGAGAGCGCGGTGCCGCCGATCGCCGCCGTGGCGAGTCCGAGACCGAACCCGTAGCCGGCGACCCGGTCGGTGTTGATGCCGACCAGTCGCGCGGCCTCGGGATGCTGGATCGTCGCCCGCAGCGCCTGCCCGAACTTCGTGTACTTCAGCAGCACGAACAGGAGCGCGAGGGCGACGGCCGCCAGCCCGAAGGCGATGAGCTTGACCACCGGCACCTGGGCGCCGAAGAAGTCGAGGCTCGCACTCGCATAAGGAAGCGGGATGCGGCGCTGGGTCCCGGTGAAGAAGAACCCGAGCGCCCCCTCGATGATCAGCGCCACGGCGAAGGTGAGCAGCACCGACATCATGGTCAGGGTCAGGGGCTTGAGCCTCGAGACGAGCAGTCGCTGCATCACGACGCCGGTCAGGAAGAACAGGGGCACCGTGACGACGAGCGACACGAGGGGGTCGATGCCGGTCTCCCGGTTGAACCACCACGCGAGGTACGCAGCCAGGATGAGGAAGGCGGAGTGCGCGATCATGACGACGCGCATGATTCCGAAGTACAGCGTGAGCCCGGCCGCCAGGAGGGCGTAGAGCCCTCCCAGCAGGATGCCGAGGATCAGGCTTTGCAGCAGCAGTGCTCCACTCACGATGTGCGGATCACCACGTCGGCTTCGGGAAGAGGAAGTCGGCTTCCTTGACGTCGTCCGGGAGGACGATCAGGATCTCGCCGTCGATCCACTGCTGGATGAGGTGGGCGCCGGTGGGCTTGCCCGTCTCGTCCCAGCTGAGCTCGCCGACGACGGTGTCGACGGAGTTGTCGCGCAGCCAGTCGATGAGCTCCTGCTGGCACTCGCCCTGCTCGGCGCAGCCCGCGGCCTCGACCGCAGCGGCGACGACCTGACCGGTCGTGTAGGCGTTGGCCTCGTCCTCGGACGGCGGGTTGCCGTGCATCTCGGTGTACTTCTCGACGAACTCGATGTTGCTGGGGAACTGCGACTTCGGCGAGTAACCGGTGGGGGCGAGGATGCCCTCGGTCGCACCGCCGATCGCGGCGGCGAACTCGGGGTTGGTCGGTGCGGTCGAGAACGCAGCGAGCTCCGGCTGATAGTTCAGCTGCTGGAGGGCGATGATCAGGTTGACCGCATCCTGATACTGCGTGCCGCCGATGACCATGTCGGCGTCCGACTGCGCGATCTTGGCCGCGATGGTGGAGAAGTCGGTCGTGTTCGGCGGATAGACCTCGTTCACGACGACCTCGACGCCACCCTCTTCGAGCTTGTCCCGGAGGCCGTAGGCGGTGCCCTGCGCGAAGGGGTCGTCCATCGCAGCGACGGCGACCGTCTCGGGCCTCTCCTCCTCCGGAAGCGCGAGCAGGTAGTCGGCGAGGTTGTTGTAGTGGTCGTTCGCGATCGCGGGGGCCGCGTAGAAGAGGTTGTCGAAGCCCTGCTCGAAGACCTCTTCCGCCGCGCCGGCCGGCTCGACGAAGAGCATGCCGTATTCCTGGGCGACGCGCGCCGAGGGAACGACGAGTCGCGTCGAGAACGGACCGAAGACGAGGTCGACGCCGTCCTGTGCGATCAGCGACTCGTAGTCGGAGACGACGCGGTCGGCGTTGGACTGGTCGTCGAGGATCTTGAGTTCGACCTGGCGTCCGAGGAGGCCGCCGTTCTCGTTGACGATGTCGCGCCAGGCCTCATAGCCTCGCTCGACACCCTTGCCCGGTTCGGAGAAGTCGCCCGTGAGCGGCAGCGAGATGCCGATGACGATAGGATCGTCGGATCCACCCCCCTCCGCCTGATCGCCGGGGGCCGAGCAGGCCGAAACCGTGAGCGCGGCGATCGACAGCGTTCCGATCGCTGCCGCGATCCGTCGACCGTGTCTGGGTGCAGTCATCCGAGTCTCCTACGTCATCGTAGCGAAAGCGCTTTCGTAAGCGCTTCCGCCACTATAGTGGGACCGAAGAACGAAGAGCAACCTACCTCGCAATCAGCGTTGATCTTGCTCCACAAGGGGGAGGTTTCGTGAAGCGTGAAGGCGCGCCACGACTCATCGATGTGGCCGAAACCGCAGGGGTCTCCCTGGCGAGCGCGTCGCGGGCGATGAGCGGCGGATCCGGCATCTCTCCCGAAGTGGCGGCGCACGTGCGCGTCATCGCCAAGCAGCTCGGCTACGAACCCAACATGCACGCGCGCGGACTCGCCGGCGGGCTCGTGCCGACGATCGGCCTCGTGGTGCACGAGATCGGCGACCCCTACTTCTCCGACATCGCCAGCGGCGTGATCCGCAGTGCCACGCTCGAGAACCGATCCGTGCAGATCGCCCAGGCCGACCGCACCCCCGACAGCGAACTCGCGCAGGTGAAGTCGCTGCTGCGCCAGCGCGTCGGCTCGATCATCATCGCCGGCTCCGGGTACGCCGATCCCGCACGCGAGCAGGGGATGACCGAGGCACTGCTCGACTTCACGCTGTCCGGAGGCCGCGCCGCGGTGATCGGCCGTCACCACCTTCCCGTCGACGCGGTGCTGCCCGACAATCACCGTGCGGGCATCTCCGTCGGACGCCACCTCGCCGAGCTGGGGCACCGCCGGATCGGCGTCGTCGCCGGCCCGCTCGACCTCAACACGGTCGCCGACCGCATCACCGGGCTGCGAGAGGGGACGAGCGACCCCGACCTGGAGCTCGTCATCGTCTCACACGAGTTCACCCGCGAGGGTGGCATCGCGGGGGCGCGCGAGCTGCTCGACCGCGACGTCACCGCCATCGTCGGCCTCAACGACGCCATGGCCATCGGCATCCTCAGCGAACTGCGACAGCACGGCATCCGTGTGCCGGAGGAGATGTCGGTCGTCGGCTTCGACGACATCTCCGTCGCCCCGGATGTCGCGCCCGCCCTCACCACCGCGCGCATCCCGATGTTCGAGATGGGGCAGCACGCCGTCTCGCTCATCCTCCGCCCGGCGAGCGACGAGGCGCGGACGATCGAGACCGCGCACGAGCTCATCATCCGTCAGTCGTCCGGGCCGCCCCGCGGCTGAGCGCGCGACGGTCAGGAGTTGCCGGCGGTGGTGTTCAGCTTCTTCATCACCTGGTTGATCGTGAAGGACGCCGACTCCTGCCGAGCCGGGAACTCGACGAGCGACTGCAGCATCCGGGCGACATAGGCCTGCGCCGGCACGAACAGGAAGATGCGGTCGATCACCCAATCCCAGTAGGTATTGGACGTGATGTCCGCCCGCTCGTACGGATCGGTGCGCAGGTTGAACAGCTTCGGGAAGCGCAGCTCGATGTACGGCTCCTGCCACACCAGCAGGGTGCCGACCGCACGCTGCTCCAGGAACACGAGCTTCCAATGGTCGAAGCGGAGGGCCGTGAGGTCACCGTCGTCCGAGACGTAGAAGAAGTGCCGACGCGGGCTGTGCTCGACAGCGCCGGTGATGTAGTCGAGTTGGTTGTTCCCGTCGAGGTGCACTTTGTATTCGGTGCCGTGCAGTGCGGTGCCCGCCTTCAGGCGCTCGGCCACGTCGTCGTCGCCGACGGCCGCGAGCAGCGTCACGAACCAGTCGTTGTGGCTCACGATGCCGTTCAGCGTCGTGCCCGCGGGGATGTGCCCGGGCCAGCGGACCATGGCCGGCACCCGGTAGGCGCCCTCCCAGTTCGAGTTCTTCTCGTTGCGGAACGGGGTCATGCCCGCATCCGGCCAACTGTTCATGTGCGGACCGTTGTCGGTGGAGTACATGACGATCGTGTTCTCGGCCAGCCCGAGCTCGTCGAGCAGGTCGAGCAGACTGCCCACGACGTCGTCGTGGTCGAGCATCGTGTCGTGATACTCCGACTGCCAGCGCCCCGCGCGCCCCTTGCTCTCTTCCTTGGTGTGCGTGCGGAAGTGCATGTGCGTGGAGTTGAACCAGACGAAGAACGGGGTGTCGTCCGCGGCCTGCGTGCGGATGAAGTCGGCGGCCGCGTCGCGGAACTCTTCGTCGACCGTCTCCATGCGCTTCTTCGTCAGCGGACCGGTGTCTTCGATGCGCTGCGTGCCGTCGGCGTTCGCCCAGGTGTGGAGCACCCCACGCGGTCGGAACTTCTCGCTGAACCCGGGGAATTCCTCATCGGTCGGATAGTCCGGATGCTCCGGCTCCTCCTCCGCGTTGAGGTGATAGAGGTTTCCGAAGAACTCGTCGAAACCATGGGCGGTCGGCAGGTGCTCGTCGCGGTCGCCGAGGTGGTTCTTGCCGAACTGCCCGTTGGCGTAGCCGTGGTGCTTGAGCGCATCGGCGATGGTGGGATCCTCGGGCTGGAGCCCGAGCTTCGCCCCCGGCATCCCCACCTTGGTGAGTCCGGTGCGGTACGGGTTCTGCCCGGTGATGAACGCCGCGCGCCCCGCGGTGCAGCTCTGTTCGCCGTAGTAGTCGGTGAACTTCACGCCCTCGTCGGCGATGCGGTCGATGTTCGGCGTCCGATAGCCCATGAGGCCGTCGGAGTACGTGCTGAGGTTGCTGATGCCGATGTCATCGCCCCAGATGATGAGGATGTTGGGTTTCTCGGACATACCGGCTCCTTGCTTCGACGCGTGAGACGGGGGCGATCGCCCTCGGTCGAAGCCAAGCACTCCCTCACGGGTGCGCCCAGGGACACCTCACTCGAAACGGGTGAGGCGGAATCCGATGTGCGACATGCCCGTATCCTCGGCCTGCGGCGAGCGCGCGGCGGGCCGGAAGCGCAGGCAGTAGTCCGGGGAGCAGAGGTGCGAGCCGCCCTTGAGCACGCGGCGCGGAATGTCGGGGAAGCCCTCCTGCGCACTGGCCGCCGCGAGCAGATTCGTGCGCTTGCCGGCGTCTACAGGGGCGTCCGAGAGACGGAGGTGACGCGGCGTGTAGAAGTCGGTCGTCCACTCCCAGACGTTTGCGATCATGTCGTAGAGGCCGTAGCCGTTGGGCGGGTACGAGCCGACAGGCGCCGTGCCGCCGACGCCCTGATTGTCGTAGGGGAAGCGGCCGAGCCAGGAGTTCGCCTGCGCGACCCCGTCGGGGTACGCCTCGTCGCCCCAGGCGAAGGCCGCGCCCTCCAGTCCCCCGCGCGCCGCGTATTCGTGTTCGGCCTCGGTGGGCAGCCGCATCCCCACCCAGTCGGCGTAGGCGACGGCATCTTCGAACGCGATGTGGACGACCGGATGCTGCAGCCGGTCGTCGATCGACGAGTCAGGGCCGAACGGCTTGCGCCAGAACGCCCCGGGCTGCCAGCGCCACCAGTTGCGCCAGTCACCCAGATTCGTCGGACCGGCGGTCGGGGTGAACACCATCGCTCCCGGAACGAGATCGGCGGGGTCCGCACCCGCGAAGGCCGCAGGATCGAGCGGGCGTTCGGCCACCGTGACGTACCCGGACGCGTCGACGAACTCGGCGTACTGCTCGTTCGTCACCGGGTAGCGGTCGATGAAGAACGACTCGACCTCGCGCTCGTGCGCCGGCCGCTCGTCCGGATAGAAGTCGTCCGACCCCATCAGGAACGTGCCGCCGGGGATGTGGACCATGTCGCGCGAGTTCGTCACGAGACTCAGCGTAGTGTCCGGGTGCGGCGTGGCGACCGGGAGTATTCCGGCCAGCGGATCCTGCGCTCAGCGGGACGCGTCGAAAGCCCTGGTGCTCCCCCACAGCGGGCGGAACGCCAACTCCGCCGCACCGACGAGCAGTCGATCGGAGCCGAGTTCGGCGGCACGGATCGCGACCGCGGCCGCACTCTCGGGCATCGACAGCCGCGCGACCTCATCGGCCAGCACGTCGTGCGCCCCCTCGTCGATCAGCGCCAGGAACCCCCCGAGAATCACGAGGGCCGGGTTGAGGACGTTGACCGCGTTCGCCAGCGCGCTTCCGAGGATCTTGGCCTGGCGGACGAGTTCTGCGCGCACCTCGGGCGCCTCCGCGGCAGCGAGGGCTGCGGCGAGCTCGTCGTCGTCGGCGTCGTCGATCCCGAGCAGGTCGAGAAGGTGCCGCCGGTTCACCTCGTCTTCGAGCACGCCGTCGTCGGTGCGACGGTCGGCGCCCTCGATGCCGGGTCGGTTGTGTCCGAACTCGCCCGCGTAGCCGCTCGCGCCGGTGGCGGCCAGACCACGGATCACGAGTCCTCCGCCGATGCCGGAGGCGCCTCCGTTGAGGTAGACGAGTTCGTCGATACCCCGGCCGGCGCCGAAGAGGTGCTCGGCGAGCGCGCCGAGGGTCGCGTCGTTGTCTACCGCGGTGCGGATGCCGGTCGCCTCCTGGATCAGGGCGGCCAGCGGCTCGTCGGTCCAGCCGAGGTGCGGGGCGTTGCGCACCACGCCGTCGGCCGAGCGCACGAGCCCCGGCACCGCGACGCCGATGCCGATCACGCTGCAGTCGGCGAGAGCATCCGTCCGCCAGCCTTCGAGGCGCTCGGCGACGAGGGCGGCGACATCGGCCGTGGACGGCGGGGCGGCGTTGACGATGCGCTCGCGGACGCGGATGCTGCGGTCGAGGGCGACGGCGGCGATCTCGACCGCGTCGACCTCGGGGTGCACGCTGATCGCCACGACGTCGGCGGAGGGCGCGACCACCGGCGAGGGGCGGCCGGCCCGCGTCGAGGATTCCGGCGGCCGCTCGTCGACGAGTCCGGCGCCGACGAGCTCCGCCACCAGCGCGGCGATGGTCGAGCGGTTCAGGCCCGTGGCCTCGGTCAGGGCCGAGCGTGAACGGGGGCCGTCATGGTGGACGATCGAGAGGATCCACGCCAGGTTCGCTTCGCGGGAACGCGGGGCAGCGGATTCAGGGGGCACGTTCCCACTTTAGGGGTGCGGATGCCGCCTGTCATCGGTTATGTTGTGAAGCACAACTTATTGCGTCCGTGCATCCCGCACGCCCGCAGCATTCGCAGAGGAGCGATCATGCCCAACCCCACCCGCGACGACAAGTTCTCCTTCGGGCTCTGGACCGTCGGCTACAACGGCACCGACCCGTTCGGCGGTCCGACCCGTCCGGCGCTCGACGTCGTGCACGCGGTCGAGAAGCTCGCCGAGCTCGGTGCCTACGGCCTCACCTTCCACGACGACGACCTGTTCGCCTTCGGATCGACGGATGCCGAGCGCCAGACCCAGATCGACCGCCTCAAGGGCGCGCTCGCCGACACCGGCCTGATCGTGCCGATGGTCACCACCAACCTCTTCAGCGCCCCCGTCTTCAAGGACGGCGGCTTCACCTCGAACGACCGCCAGGTGCGTCGCTTCGCGCTGCGCAAGGTGTTCCGCCAGCTCGACCTCGGTGCCGAGCTCGGCGCCAAGACCTTCGTCATGTGGGGTGGGCGTGAGGGTGCGGAGTACGACTCCGCCAAGGACGTGCGCGCGGCTCTCGAGCGCTACCGCGAGGCCGTGAACCTGCTCGGCGACTACGTGACCGACAAGGGCTACGACATCCGCTTCGCGATCGAGCCGAAGCCCAACGAGCCCCGCGGCGACATCCTGCTGCCCACGCTCGGCCACGCGATCGCGTTCATCGACTCGCTCGAGCGCCCCGAGCTCGTGGGCGTGAACCCCGAGGTCGGTCACGAGCAGATGGCCGGACTCAACTTCACGGCCGGCATCGCGCAGGCGCTGTTCCACGGCAAGCTCTTCCACATCGACCTCAACGGCCAGCGCGGCATCAAGTACGACCAGGACCTGGTGTTCGGTCACGGCGACCTGCACAACGCGTTCTCGCTCGTCGACCTGCTCGAGAACGGCGGCCCCGGCGGGGTTCCGGCCTACGACGGCCCCCGCCACTTCGACTACAAGCCCTCGCGCACCGAGGACGAGGCCGGCGTCTGGGCATCCGCCGCGGCCAACATGCGCACGTACCTGCTGCTGAAGGAGCGCGCCGCGGCCTTCCGCGCCGACCCCGAGGTGCAGGAGGCCCTGGCCGCAGCGAAGGTCGCCGAGCTCTCCACCCCCACGCTGAACGAGGGCGAGTCGTACGACGAGTTCCTCGCCGACCGCTCGGCCTACGAGGACTTCGACGCGAACGCGTACCTCGGCGGCAAGGGCTTCGGCTTCGTGCGCCTGCAGCAGCTCGCCACCGAGCACCTGCTCGGCGCCCGCTGAGTCCGGCGATGGCACTCGTTCTCGGGGTCGACTCCTCGACCCAGTCCTGCAAGGTCGTCGTCGTCGACTCCGAGACGGGTGCCGTCGTGCGCTCCGGCCGCGCTCCGCATCCCGATGGCACGTCGGTCGACCCCGAGGCGTGGTGGATCGCGTTGCAGGCGGCCATCGCGGATGCCGGCGGCCTCGATGACGTCGAATCCTGGGCGATCGGTGGGCAGCAGCACGGCCTCGTCGCCCTCGATACGGAGGGACGCGTCATCCGCGACGCCCTGCTGTGGAACGACACCCGTTCCGCGCAGGCGGCGGAAGACCTGATCGGCGAGTTCGGGGCCGCAGCCCTGGCCGATCGCACCGGGCTCGTGCCGGTCGCCTCGTTCACGATCACCAAGCTGCGCTGGCTGCGCGACCACGAGCCCGACAACGCGGCTCGCGTCGCCGCCGTCGCCCTGCCGCACGACTGGCTGACCTGGTGGCTGCGTGGGTTCGGCCCCGAGCGCCCCGACTTCGATGAGCTCGTGACCGACCGGTCGGATGCCTCGGGCACCGGATACTGGAACCCCGCGACCGGCGAGTACGACCGCGAGCTGCTCGTCGCCGCGCTCGGCCACGACGTGATCCTGCCGCGAGTGCTCGGACCACGCGAGTTCGTGACGGACGCTGCGTCGCGTCGCGTCGCCCCCGGTGCGGGAGACAACGCCGCCGTCGCGCTGGGCCTGGGAGCCCGGACGGGCGATGTGGTCGTCTCGATCGGCACCTCGGGCACGATCTTCGCCGTGACCGACCGCCCGGTGGCGGAGCCGACCGGCATCGTCGCGGGGTTCGCTGATGCCGACGGCGGGTACCTGCCGCTGGTCTGCACGCTCAACGCCGCGCGGGTGCTCGACGTGATCGCGCGCCTGCTCGGGGTGGACCACGACGGGCTGAGCACGCTCGCCTTGACCGCGGAACCCGGCGCCGGCGGACTCGAACTCGTGCCGTACTTCGAGGGCGAGCGCTCCCCCAACCTGCCCGATGCCACCGCGAGCCTGAACGCCATGACGCTCGCTTCCACCACCCGCGAGAACCTCGCCAGGGCTGCGGTCGAGGGCATGCTCGGCGGGCTCCGCTTCGGACTCGATGCGCTGCGAGAGCTCGGCATCCCGCTCGAACGTGTGCTGCTCGTGGGCGGCGGCGCGCAGTCGCAGGCCGTGCGCGAGATCGCCCCTCTGGTCTTCGAACTGCCGGTCGAGGTGCCGGAGGCCGCGGAGTATGTCGCCGTCGGCATGGCGCGTCAGGCGGCCTCGGTGCTCTGACAGGATCGGGGCATGATCACCGTTCACCTGCGCTACGAGATCGATCCCGACAAGCTCGACGACTTCACCGAGTACGGTCGCACCTGGATTCGGCTCGTGGCCAAGCACGGCGGCACCCACCACGGCTACTTCCTGCCGAGCGAGGGCGACAGCGACGAAGCCTTCGCGCTGTTCACGTTCCCCTCCCTCGCCGAGTACGAGGTCTACCGGACCGCCTCGAAGACCGACCCCGAGTGCATCGAGGCGTTCGCCCTCGCGCGTAGGACACAGTGCATCCGCCGTTACGAGCGTCGCTTCCTGAGTCCCGTCTTCGAGTGACGACACGGGAAGCGGAGCCCGAGCGGCGAGCAACCGAACACGACCGCATCATCGTGGTCGGTGCCGGTGTGATCGGCGCCTCGGTCGCACATCATCTGGCTCGCACGGGACACGACGTGATCGTGCTCGACCGCGGGGCACCGGGGGCGGGGGTGACCGCCGCGTCATTCGCCTGGGTCGGCATGGCCAAGAGCCCCGCCGCCGCCTACGCCGGGTCCCTTCGTCAGCGTGCGCGGCCGGAGTTCGATCGCGTTCTCACGGAACTCACCGCGCCCATCGGGCTCCGTCCGTTCGGTGCGGCCACCTGGGAGGAGTCCGATGCGCTGACTCGCGCCTTCGTCTCCGACCACCAGGCCGCGGGGCACCGGATGGAACTGCTCACGGCACGCGAAGCGTTGATGCGGGAGCCGGGTCTTCGCGCGGCACCCGACGTTGTCGCCTACGCCCCCGGCGATGTCGGAGTCGACCCCGTCGCGTATACGCGTGCCCTGCTGCAGAGCGCGCAGGAGCACGGTGCGGAGGTGCGGACCGGTACGACCGTCGTGCGGTTGCTGGGCGATGACAGAGGGGTTCGGGGCGTTCTCACCGACCACGGCGAACTCGTGGCGAAGAGCGTCGTGGTCGCTGCGGGCACCGCATCCGTGGGGATCGCCGCATCCGCCGGAGTGAACATCGACGTCGTGGGGTCGCCGTGCTGCCTACTGCGCTTCTCCACGCCCCGCCCGCTCGTGCGCGGCATCCTCTCCACCCCGGAGCTCGAAGTTCGTCAGCTGGACGACACCACCCTTCTCGCCGCAGAGGACGTTCCCGAGGGCTTCTCCGGTGATCCGAGAGAGCTCGCCGTGACCGCTCTCGCCGCGATCCGCCGCTCTTTCCTCGACGCTGACGACGTCCGCCTCGAAGACGCCGCCATCGCCGACCGCCCGATGCCGGCGGACGGTCACCCCCTGGTCGGGCCGGTGCCCGCGATGCCCGGCCTCCATCTGGCGATCGCCCACCCCGGCGTGATCCTGTCGGCCGAGATCGGACGCCTGGTCGCCGCCGACCACGCCGCGCTCTGAGGCCTCCTCGACGCGCGATCAGCCGTCGAGGTTCCTGCGCAGAGCGGAGGTGATGTCGTCGACCTGGGCCAGCTGTTCGGCCGAGAGCGCGTCGACGAAGAGGGAGCGGATGGCGCGAAGGTGCGGGACGTTGGCCGCCCGGAACGCGTCTGCTCCGGTCTCGGTGAGAAGAACATCGACGCCGTGCGCACCGTCGGCACACGGTACTCGTCGGATGAGTTCACGCTTCTCCATCCGACCGAGGTGGTGTGACAGCCGACTGCGCTCCCAGTCGATCAGCGTCGCGAGCTCGGACGAGCGCGCCCTGCGGCCGTCGGCTTCGCTGAGCGCGAGGAGCACCTGGTAGTCACCGGAGGAGAGCGCGGACTCGCTCTGCAACTGCGCGGCGAAACGAGAGCGAAGGACCTCGCTGGTCTCGATGAAGTCCCGCCAGATGCGCAGCTGCTCGGGTGTCGGCGTGCGGCGACGACGTTCTTCGGTCATGACACCTCCGGGAATTGATACGTCAATTGTACGGTTGCATTGTATTGACACGTCAATCCGGAGGGACCGGTGCCGTGGAGAAGGGTCGTGATGGACATGACGGAACTCGAGTTCGGGCTGAACTCCTTCGGCGAAGTGGCGACGGACGGCGGTCGCATCCTGTCGGACGGCGAGACGCTGCGGCTGCTCGTCGAAGAGGCGCAGCTCGCCGAGTCGGTGGGCCTCGACGTGTTCAGTGTCGGCGAGCACTACCGCGAGGGACACATGGACTCCGCGACCCCCGTGCTGCTGGCGGCCGCGGCGCAAGCCACCTCGACGATCGGCCTGGGTTCGTCGGTGACCGTGCTGTCGACACAGGACCCGGTGCGGCTCTACCAGGAGTTCGCGACGGTCGACGGGCTTTCCGGCGGACGCGCCCAACTCATCCTCGGGCGGGCGTCGGCGATCGAGTCCTTCCCCCTCTTCGGATACGACATCGCCGAGTACGAGCGGATCTTCGAGGAGAAGCTCGACCTGTTCCTGCGCCTGATGCGCGAGGACAGCGTCACCTGGAGCGGCTCCTACCGCAGCCCGCTCGAGAACGTGCGCCTGCATCCGCGCATGCCCGAGGGCGGCATCCCGGCGTGGATCGGGATCGGCGGCAGCCCCGACTCCGTCATCCGCGCCGCCGAGAACGGACTGCCCTTGATGATGGCCATCATCGGCGGACGCCCCGAACGTTTCGCCGGCCACGCCCGGCTCTACCTGCGCGCGCTGGAGCAGTTCGGACGGGCGGAACTCCCGATCGGGCAGCACTCGCTCGGCCTCATCGCCGAGACCGACGACGAGGCGAAGAACGTGCACTGGAAGCACTGGGAGCCGGTCGTGACCCAGATGAGCAAGGAGCGCGGCTTCTACGCACCGACGCTCGAGCGCTACGAGGAGGAGGTCGACACCGGCGCGCTGTACGTCGGCTCCCCCGAGACCGTCGCGCACAAGCTCGCCGCCGCTGTTCGGAGCAATCACCTGTCGCGGTTCGACCTGAAGTACGACCTCATGCACCTGCCAAAGGACGTGCGCGCGCGCAGCATCCGCCTCTTCGGAGAGAAGGTCGCCCCGCGCGTGCGCGAACTGCTCGCCGACGACCCGGGAGAGGGCGCGTTCGCCGACCCGGGTGTGGCGCAGATCACGAAAGACGGCAAGGCCGTCCACGCGTGAGGGAGATCACCATGAACGACACCATCGAGACTCTCGGCATCCTCGGCGCGGGCAAGGTGGGCACCACGATCGCCCGCCTCGCCCTCGCCGCGGGATACCGCGTGCTCATCGCGGGCTCGGGCGCGCCGAAACGGATCGCGCTCACCATCGACGTCTTCGCGCCCGGGGCCAACGCGGTGACGGCCGCGGACGCGGCTGCCGGGGCGGATGCCGTCATCCTGGCGCTTCCCCTCGGCAAGTACCGCACGCTCCCGGTCGAGCAGCTGCGCGGGACGTTGGTGCTCGACGCCATGAACTACTGGTGGGAGACCGACGGGATCCGTGACGATCTGAGTGATCCACGTACCTCGACCAGCGAGCTCGTACAGGAGTTCCTGCCGGAGTCGCGGGTCGTGAAGGCGCTGAACCACATGGGCTATCACGACCTCGAAGACGAGTCCCGACCGGCCGGAGCAGCCGGGCGCAAGGCCATCGCCGTCGCGGGTGAGGAGTCCGCCGACCTCGCCCGCGTCGCGGAGCTGATCGACAGGCTCGGCTTCGATTCCGTCGTCCTCGACAGCCTGGCAGAGGGCGCCGTACTCCAGCCCGGGAACCCCGCGTTCGGCGCCGACGTCACCGCCGAGGAGTTGCGCGGACTGATCGGCATCCCCTCGCGGAGCGCGCCGCGCTGACGGCCCGGTCGGGCAGACGACCGCGCTGGCCCGGCTAGGCTCCCAGAAGTCGGCGACCCCCACGGAGGCATTGATGCCCACTCCCCTCAGACTGCGCGCGAGCGCACTCGTGCTCGCAGGCATGCTGGCCTGTGCCGGATGCTCGGCGGCAGCGATCCCGAGCCCGCCGGAGGCCGTCGGCGACGACTTCCCCGGCACCTGCCTGCCGTCGGAGGTCTCCTGGCCGTCCGACTTCCTCGAATCCCTGCCCGGAGAGTCGGAGGCGATCGGCGGCGCCATCGTGGGTCTGCGCCTCGAGTGGCTCGACGACGATTTCGCGTGGCGGCTGCGCAGCGCCGACACCCGGAAGGACACGTTCGGCGAGCGGGTCGACGACCCGAGCTTCGGCCGGGAGTCGCTGGTCGACGTCCGCACCCTGGAGGTTCTCTCGACCGGCGAGACGGAGCTCACCGAGGCGGAGCAGCAGCTGAACGGCAGCAGCGCCTACAGCGCGGCGCAGCTCTCGGGTGAGCAGTACCCGAGTCCGCTGATCGTGGAGATGGCCCGCGTGATGGACGACGGCGCGCCCGTGTGGCAGCTCACGATGTGCGACACCGCCACCAACGAGTTGACGGTCACGACCCTGAATTGACGCACGCCTGACCGCTTTACTCAGCTAACTTGCACGCTGGTGTGCAGGTATTGTGTAAACTCGTCCTGTGAAACAGAGCTGGCGGGTCTACAAGCGCGACGTCAAGAGACTCTCCCGCGTGCCCAAAGCCTGGATCATCATCATCGGGGTGCTCATCACCCCGGCCCTGTACGCGTGGTTCAACATCAACGCCTTCTGGGACCCTTACGCGAACACCGCGAACATCCGCGTGGCGGTGGTCGACCTCGACGAGGGCGCCACCTCCGACCTCACCGGCCACATCGACATCGGCGAGCAGGTGACCGCGCAGCTCGAGGACGACGACCAGCTCGGCTGGACGTTCATGGGCGAGGATGAGGCTCAGGAAGCCGTGAAGAAGGGCGACGTCTACGCCGCCATCGTCATCCCCGCGCAGTTCAGCGAAGACCTGGTCAGCATCACCAGCGGCGACTTCACCCAGCCGGCGCTGAAGTACTACGTCAACGAGAAGGCCGGGGCGATCGCGCCCAAGATCACCGACGTCGGCGCTTCCGAACTCGACAAGCAGGTCACCAGCGCTTTCAAGGAGCAGGTGGCTCTCGCGGCGACGAACGCCCTCAAAGACGTCGGCGACTCCACCGAGCTGCGACTGCTGAACGCCAGGGACAACACCCTCAACGCGTTCGACCAGGCAGCGCAGACCATCTCATCGGCGCGCGAGAACCTCGCCGAGACGCAGGACGGCCTCACCTCGTCTCGCGGCACGCTCGCCTCCGCACGGAGCACGCTCGGCGACGTCGACAAGACGCTCGGCGATGTGCAGAAGTCGCTCGACCAGACGCAGTCGATCATCGCCGAGACGCAGAAGGAGGTGATCGCCTTCACCGACAGCGCCACCACCGCGTTCCTCCAGGGCACCACACTGCTCGCCGATGCCTCGTCGAAGGCGAACGTCTCGATCACCCGTCTCACCCAGAGCCTCGAGCAGGCGGGCGTGCGCATCGACGCCGGGATCGACGACGTCTCGAACGTGCTCGAGGCGAACGAGGCGGCCGCCGCGCGTCTGCAGACCCTCGTGGACGACACCGACCTCAGCGACGAGACCAAGCAGCAGCTCACCGAGGTCATCGCCTCGCTGCAGCAGCGCAACGCCACCGACCAGCAGCTGCTCGCAGACCTGAAGGTCCTCAAGGCCAGCGCGTCCGACACCGTGGGCTCTGTCCAGGCGACGGCCGACGCGGTCGACAAGGCGATGCAGGACACCAGGGATGCCTCGTCGGCCATGCGCGACATCCTCACCCGCACCGTCCCCTCGCTGAACAGCGCGATGTCGCAGCTGTCGGCGAGCGTCGGATCGTTGTCGGCGGCGCTGGATGCGCAGAAGGGCGTGCTCGCCGAGGCCGATCAGCTGCTGGGCGGGTTGGACTCTCAGCTCGTGGCCACCTCGTCGGCACTGGAGAGTTTCGACGGCGACCTCGCCGGCATCGAGCAGGGGCTGCAGACCTCGCGCACCGACGTCGTCGCCCTCAACGCCGCATCCGAATGGGGTCTGCTGGGCACACTGACCGACCTGGAGCCCGAGCAGATCGCCCAGTTCATCTCCTCCCCCGTCGAGGTCGACGAGCACCTGGTGTTCCCGGTCGACACCTACGGGTCGGCGATGGCCGCGCTCTTCACGAACCTGTCGCTGTGGATCGGCGCCTTCGTGCTCATGGTGATCTTCCGCGTCGAGGTCGACACCGAGGGCGTCGAGGGCGTCACCGTGCGCGAGGCCTACTTCGGCCGCTTCTTCCTCTTCGCGACGCTCGCCGTCGGCCAAGCACTGATCGTGTGCACCGGAAACCTCATCATCGGCGTGCAGACCGTCAGCGCCGCTGCCTTCGTCGGCACGGGTGCGCTCATCGCCCTCGCCTACGTGAGCATCATCTATGCCCTCTGCGTCGCGTTCGGGCACGTCGGCCGCGGCCTGTGCATCCTGCTGGTGATCATGCAGATCCCCGGCGCATCCGGGCTGTACCCGATCGAGCTGATGCCCGGATTCTTCCGTGCCATCTATCCGCTCCTCCCGTTCTCGTACGGCATCGACGCGATGCGCGAGACGATCGGCGGGTTCTACGACGGCCACTACTGGCGGTACTTGGGCGCCCTCGCCGTGTTCGTCGCCCTGGCATTCCTCATCGGGCTCGTGCTCCGCCGCCGGCTCGCGAACTTCACCCTGCTCTTCAACCGGCAGGTACTCGCGACCGACCTCCTGATCGGCGAGAAGGTGCAGGTCGTCGGCAGCGGGTATCGGCTCACCGACGTGATCCGCGCGCTCTCGAACCGCAGCGAATACCGCGAAGACCTCGCTCGACGCGCCGAGCCGTTCACCCGCCGCTACCCCACCCTGTTGAAGGCGACGGTGCTCACGGGAGTCGCCGGGCTCGTCGTCCTCGGAGTCATCACCTGGGCGCTCCCCGAATCGAAGGCGCTGCTGCTGGGCCTGTGGACGCTCTGGATCCTGCTCGTCATCGGATTCCTCGTGGCCATCGAATACATCAAGCACAGCTTCGAGAACGGCGCGGAGGTCGCGGCCCTCGACGACGCCGAGCTGCGCGAGCTCGCCCTCGTCGGGCCCGCCGGTCGTGACGCGGTCATGCCCGCCTCAGCGGACGAGAATTCCGACACGGTCCCGTACACGCCCGTCGTCCCCACCGATGCGGAGGCGCCCGATGCGCCGACTGCACCGGACGCACCGGCCGGCGGCGCCGAGGCAGACGCCCTGCTCACCGAATGGTTCGAGCCGGACACGCAGCCGCATCCGGAGACGGAGACGGATGCGGAACCCCGCATCGGACCGGATCCCGAGAAGACCGCCGAGCAGGACGACGCCGAGCAGACAGAAGAAGATCTCACGGACGAAGAACCACTCACCGACGAAGACGAACACCGGACCGCAGAAGGGGAGGACCGCGCATGAGGGACATCCTGCACCTGACGGCCCGCGACGTGCGGCACGCGACCCAGAACGTGATGGCGTGCATCGTCCTGTTCGGACTCGTCGTCATCCCGTCGCTGTTCACCTGGTTCAACGTCATCGCCAGCTGGGATCCGTTCGCGAACACGAAGGATCTGAAGATCGCGGTCGCGAGCACCGATGCCGGGTACGAGAGCGACCTCGTCCCGATCCGCGTGAACGTCGGCGAACAGGTCCTCTCGCAGCTCCGCGGGAACGACCAGCTCGACTGGGTCATCACCGATGAGCACGACGCGATCGACGGCACGAAGTCGGGCGAGTACTACGCCGCCATCGTGCTTCCCGAGACATTCAGCGCCGACATGCTGACGTTCTACGCCGACGGCGGCGACCGCACGCACATCGCGCTCTACACGAACGAGAAGAAGAACGCGCTGGCGCCGAAGATCACCGGACAGGGCGCGGAAGGGGTCTCGTCCGCGATCAGCGACACCTTCGCCCAGACGCTCGGCGACGTGGCTCTCGGCCTCGTCTCGTCGATGTCGGACTACCTCACCGATGAGGACACGCAGGCAGCGCTCACCCGCATCGAGGCGCGCCTCGGGAGCGTGGGCGATCAGCTGCGCTCCGGGGCCCACACGGCCGACAGCTTCACGGCTCTGCTCGAGGCGAGCCGGCCCCTGCTCGACAGCGCCTCGGGCCTGATCGGCTCGGCTGGCGACGCGTTCACCGACACCTCGGGCGCACTCGGCAGCGGGGTGGACGCGGCGGGCACGCTGAAGTCGACCCTGCAGACGGCCGCGCAGTCCCTGACGGATGCGCTCGCGGCGACGGCGAGCAGCTACGACGCCGTCGGTCAGCGCATCGACGAACTGTACGCCGGGGCCGACTCGCTCAGCGGCAGCCAGGTGCAGGCGATCACCACGCTCGCGGACCGCGTGCAGCAGCAGATCGACCAGTACTCCGCGGTCAAGAACACCCTGGAGACGGAGGTCGGGCCGAACCTTCCCGAATCCGCGCAGCCCGACTTCGACGCCGTGATCAGTCGGCTCGATGAGGCCATCGCCCGGCAGCAGGCCCTGCAGGAGCGCCTCCAGACCGCGGCGACCGAGATCGCGGCCGGCAACGACTCGGCGCAGAGCTCGCATCAGGAGATCACCGCCGCGATCGCCGCGGCGAAGAAGGCGATCACGGATGCACGGAGCACGTACGACAACGGGCTGAAGGCACAGCTGAACTCCCTCTCGTCGACCCTCACGCAGATCGGCTCCGACGTCTCGGCGATCCGCTCCGACCTCTCCGGCATCACATCCGGCCTCTCCGGAGCATCCGATTCCGTGCAGTCGACCCTTTCGCGCGCACAGGAGGCCACGACGCAGCTGTCGGCATCGCTGAACTCGTTGGCCGACCGGTTCGACACCGTGCAGCAGGCGATGACGAAGGCCGCGGACACCGGCGATCTCAGTGAGCTGATGGGCGCCGACCCCGGCGTGCTCGCCACGTCCCTCGCCGAACCCGTGCGCGTGGACCGCACCGCGGTCTTCCCCGTGGCCGGTTTCGGCGCAGCCATGGCACCGCTGTACATGATCCTGGCCCTCTGGGTGGGTGCGCTGCTGATGACCGTGACGATCCGCGTCGACGTGAACGCCGAGACGCTCCCCGATCGCCCCGAACTCACCCCGACGCAGAAGTATCTCGGCCGCTACGGCATCTTCGGGCTGGTCGGTCTCGCACAGAGCACGCTGCTGACCCTCGGGCTGATCCTCTTCGTCCAGGTCGAACCCGCGCATCCGCTCCTGCTGATCCTGGCCGGGTGGGCGATCTCGACCGTGTTCACTCTCATCGTCTACACGGCCGTGGTCGCGTTCGGCAACGCGGGCAAGGCGCTCTCGGTGCTGCTCCTGGTGATCCAGATCTCGGGTTCGGGCGGAGCGTATCCGCTGCAGCTGCTGCCCGACTGGTTCCAGAGCATCAGCCCGTTCCTGCCCGCGACCTACGCCGTGAACATGGTGCGATCGGCGATCGCCGGCGTCTACCAGGGCGACTTCTGGTGGTCGCTGGGCGCGCTCGCGCTGTTCATCATCCCCGCGCTGCTCCTCGGTCTCGTGCTCCGTCGCCCGTTGATGACGTACAACCGCAAGCTCGTCGACGCACTCGCGTCGACCAAGTTGATGTCGTGACTCCTGTGTCTCCGCGAAAGGACCATGAAGTGACCGCACCGAATCCCCGGCGTCGGCGCGATGCGCTCGCCAATCGCGAGGCCCTGCTGCGCGCGGCGCAGTCGGTGCTCGCGACCAACCCCACGGCGTCGCTCGATGTGATCGCACAGGCCGCCGGCCTCACGCGGCGCTCCGTGTACGGCCATTTCGCCGACCGCGACAGCCTGCTGCGCGAGGTGATCGCCGTCGGCGCTCAGCGGTTCAACGCGATCGCCGAGGCGACAGACGAATCCGACCCCCGGGTCACCCTTGCGCGCATGGCGACGCGGCTGTGGCGGGAGGCCTCGGCCGTGCGCGCGTCGGCCAACATCGCCCTCGATGATGCGCATCTGACCGACACCGTGCTCGCCCTGGCACCGCTGCGCCGACGAATCCGCGATCTGACGAGGGCCGGAGTGGAATCCGGGGCGTTCCGTGGAGACATGCCGGCCGAGCTGCTCGCCTTCCTCATCGAGGAGACGGCGCGGGCGACGCTACGCGAGCTTCGACTCACCACCACCGACGCGGACTCCACCGTCGTGCGCGTGGTGCTGAGCATCGTGGGCCTCTCGTGGACGGAGCAGGCCGAGCTCATCGGCGCGCACCCCGAGATCTTCGCGCAGGACTGAGACCACGGCAGACGGCTCTCCCGTCCGGGAGAATGGATGACATGTCCGCGACCCCCCGCCGGCCACTGCTCTCCTCGGTGCGCCGCCTGCTCCACACCGATCCCTCCACGGTCGCGCACACCGAGGTCCTGGCCGTCATCGACGAGCGCACGGTCCCCCGAGTCCTCGACCTGGCGACGAGGATCGGCGAGTCGATGTTCGCCGTCGGTGCGTCCGCCCACGAGGTGACCTTGGCCATCACCCGCGTCTGCGATGCATACGGGATGAAGGGCGTGCAGGTCGACGTCACCTACAACTCGATCACGGTGTCGTTCCACCTGAGCGGCGAGGTCTGGCCCGAGACACTGGTGCGCGTCGTGCGGGTGACCGCCCCCGATCATGCGAAGCTGCAGCGCGTGCAGGCGCTGGTCGCCGATATCGCCGACGGGCTCGACCTGGAATCCGCGCGCACGACCTTCCGAGCGATCCGCCGGGTGCCGTTCCGCTATCAGCAACCGGTCGTGATCGTGGCGCGCGCCCTGCTCGCCGTCGGGGTCAGCATCATGCTCGGCGCCTCCCCGATCATCGTCGGTCTCACGTTCATCGCGGCGCTGTGCGCGGCTCTGACCCAGGCCGGTCTCGCTCGCCTCCGCGTTCCGCTGTTCTTCAGCCAAATCGCCGGAGGGTTCGTGACCACCGTCGTGGCGGTGGTCGTCTCGGCGCTGGGCTCGGCGCGGATCGAGCCGTTCGTCGGCATCCGCCCGTCGATCATCGTCGCCTCGGGCATCGTGCTGATGCTGGCCGGTCTCACCGTGGTGGGCGCGGCACAGGATGCGATCGACGGCTTCGCGCTCACCGCCGGCGGGCGCATCCTCGACCTCACCATGCAGACCCTCGGCGTGGTGATCGGCATCCTCGTCGGCCTGGAACTCGGGAGCGTCCTGGGGTTCACGATGGACCTGCCCGACGACCCCGCGCCGTTCGGTCCGGTCCTGAACCAGTTCGTCGGCGCGATCATCATCGCCATCGCCGTGGCGGTGTTCAACGGCGCCGGCATCCGCATCATCCTGGTGAGCGCGCTGCTCAGTGCCGTGACCCTCGCCGGGTACTCGGGTTCGGTGGCGCTGAACCTGCACCCTGCGGCGGCGAGCGCAGTCGGTGCTCTGCTCGCGAGCTTCCTCGGGATGCTGATCGCCCGCAACCTGCACGTCCCGTCGGTCGCGGTCACGACCGCGGCCATCGTCCCCCTCGTTCCCGGTGTCGCCGTGTTCCAGGGACTGCTGGAGATGGTGCACACGACCGGGACGTCCACGGGGATGCTGGTCGCCGGCGGATCGCTCATCGACGCGGCGGTGATCGGCATCGGTCTGGCATCCGGCGCCTCGCTCGGCCTCTACCTCGGCACCCCGGTGCGGGCGACCCTCGCGAGCGTCGCGAAGACCCGCGCCCGCGTCCGCCGCTGACCACGGTCCCCTCTCCCCCGTCCCACCCCTCCCCGCCGAGTGCACGGCTTAGCGCCGAACGCACGGGATATCCGCGTCGACGAGCCGTGCACTCGAGGGCACGCCGTGCACTCGGCGACCCACCCGAACGACGCTCAACGGAGGTTGAGCAACATATCGGGTCGGACGTATAATTTCCGTGAATTCCGGCGGGCTGAAAGGGCGCCCGTTCCACCGCACGATGCAGAGATCAGCATCCTCGGATGCGGTGCGCTCCTCGACAGCCGATGCCGGCCGACCGATTGGAGTGTTGAGATGTTCACGATGCCCGATCCCCGATTCGAGCTCAGGAAGATCACCGATACTGAGTGGCTGATCCTCGATCACCGCTACGCCGCAGATGATTCACGCCGCACGGTCGCCTGCATCTATCAGGTCGACACCGTCGAGGTCGAAGCCGTCTGGCTGCGCGACCTGCCGCTCGCGACGTACTACATGTCTGCGGCGGATGTGCTCGAGGACGTGCAGCGGTTCCACTCGCCGCGACGCGCGAGTCGCCCGATCCCGATTCCGCACCTGCCTCCGCTGGCCACCGCCTGACGTCGACGAGACGCTGGCGGGCGAGCCGACGAGGGTCGGGATTGTCCGGCCCGGTGCACGCGTCTGTCAATGGGCACGCGTGCCCGGGCCGGTGGGGCGAGACTGATCGCCCCACCCCTCAGCCGAACGGAGCCTCTGATGTCAGATCCGCAGAACACCCACGATGACCAGCCCCTCGTCGACGCCGTCGGCATCGACCCGGACATGCCGTCCACCGACGACGACACCGACGAGGACGACGACGACGACATCGACGTCGCCGACCAGGACGAGTGACCAGATTCGCGCGCGCAACCCCCTGGCGTTCTCACCTTGAGCGTCACATCCTCGGGGCATGACACACCCCGACGACATCAAACAGCCCCTGGACCACCTGCCTCCCCTCGAAGAGCGGGACAAGGCGATCGAGATCGAAGAACCGAGCTACCCGACGTCCGAGGCACCGACCGGACCCGCGCATGCCTCGCCCGAGACGGCGGCCGAACCTGGCAAGCCGAACCGGCACGGGGTCGACAAGCTTCCGCCCGGAACGAGCTGAGCCCGGCGCGCGGCGCCGGCGGCGCTGACCGGATGCCGACAGTGTCCTGGGTATCCGGCGGTGCCGAGCTCGGCCCGCCCTAGGCTTCAGAGGTGCCCCCACCCGCTGCCTCTCGTCGACGGACGGTCGCCAGGGTCGCGGGCGCATTCTTCGCCCTCGCCACGGCGATCGTGGTCGGGGAGCTCGGCGTCTCGGTGGCGACGTCCGGCGAGGCATCTCTTCTGATCGGACCGCTCGACGAGCGCAGCCTGCTCACCGGCTCGATGCTGATCGCGTTCGCCGCCCTCTGCGTCGGGCTGTGGAGCGTGGATGCGCCGCGGTGGATGCTGGCGCTCAAGATCATCGGCATCGTGCTCGCCGCTGGAGCGGGAGCCCTTGCGGCTTTCCTCGTGATGCTGTCCATCGAGGTGAAGGTCACGCCGCTGCTGCAGGGCGACTGCGACACCGGCTACGTCGTGGTCGAACGCTCGTTCCTGATGGGATCGAGTGGCACCGTGTATCGGCAGGACGGTCTCGTCGCGACCTCGGTGGCACGAACCTCCGGGAACAACGCCTACCAGCCGTTCGCAATGGACGGGTATGCCGTGGCGGACGCGGATGGCACGCTGACGGTCTCGTATGCGGTCAACGAGCCGAACACGAACTCGAACCCGGCGGGGACCTACGCGGCGTCGTTCTCCGTTCCCGTGCTCGCGGACAGAACACCGCACTGCGGGTATGAGGCGCAGAGGGAGCCGATCCGGTCTCCGAGCCCTCCGGTGACCTCGGCACCTGAACCCATGACCGCTGCGGCCGTCGATGATCAGATGACGGAACTCGTGACCGCCTCGTTGGATGCCTCCTCCGGAACCGCCGTCGATGCATCCGGCGCTCCGATCGACGCCGCCGCCCTGCCGATCCGGTCCGTTTCGTGCGCCGAGAGTCCCGGCACCCGCCGCGAGCTGCAGCTCGACTTCCGCACCGACGACAACACCCGATCGGTCGCCGACATCCTGAAGGTCTGGGACCGAGCCGGCTACGAGCAGGATCGTGCCATGCAGGAGGACATCCGCTACAGCGAGGGCCGCCCCGTGGAGCGGATGAGCGTGCGGGACACGTCGAGCATCGACGGCCTGATCCACCTCACCGTGAGCTCGATCTGCATCGTCGAGTAGCGCGCTGCTTCATCCTTCGCGACTCTTCTCGGCCTCTTTCTGCGCCTGCTCCGCGTCCTTGCGGGCGTCTTCATCGGCCTTCTGCTGCGCCTTCTCCGCCTCCTTGGCCGCTTTCTCTGCGGCCTTCTGCTCGTCGGTCGGCTTTCCACCGCCGGGCTCGGTGTCTTCGGCGGGCACGACCGGCACGACCGGCTCAGCAGGCTGGTCGGGAGCGTTCACGGGTGTCGCGGAAGGCTCCGCAGTCGGCGCGGGAGACTGCTCGGTGTCGACCGTGTCGGTCACGTCCGGATCCACGGCGCCGATGCCAGACAGCCACACCCCGGTCAGGACGGATGCGGCGACCGCCGCGACCACGGCGCCGCCGATGATCCTCCGGCGACGCCCGCCGGCCTTTCGCTCGGTGAGACCGCGCGGCCTCACCGGCCCGGCGGGAAGAAGGAGTGTCGGGGTGGTGGCCGGCGATGACGAGGCGCGCGCTGCGGCCATCGCTGCGACCGTGGCCGGGACGGCAGGACTCGGCGGAGCAGGAGGCGCCGGGCGCGACGATGCCGTCGCTGCCGTCACGAGTTCCGACGACGCGGCGAACACCTCCAAGGCACGTGGCCGATCGGCGGGGTCCGCGGCCAGCATCCGCGTCAGGAGGGTGGTCCACCCGACCCCCAGGGATGCCGGCACCTCCGGCATCTCGATGAGCCGGGCCATCGCGGCGCCGATGCCTTCGGCCTCCGGGAAGGCGCGCGTCCCGGTAAGGGCCTCGAGCAGCACGAGTCCCAGCGAATAGATGTCGGCGGGCGGAGCGGGCGGCTCCCCTCTCAGCTGCTCCGGGGCGAGATACGCCGCGGTTCCGATCACGAGCCCGGGGGTGGTGAGCCGCGCGCCGTCGACGAGGACGGAGATGCCGAAGTCCGCGAGCTTCGCCCCCGACCGGCTGCCGGGAAGTGGGGTGCGCGACAGCAGCACATTCGACGGTTTGATGTCACGATGCACGATGCCCGCGCCGTGCACGACATGCAGCGCCTCGGCGAGATCCGCAGCGATCCGCGCGACGTCGGCGGGCGCGAGCGGCCCCTGCGCGATGCGGGCAGACAAGGTCGGCCCATCGATGAACTCCATCACCAGGTACTCGGCTCGTCCCGGGACGAGCTGCGCGTCGTAGAGCGTGACCAGGCCGGGGTGGTTGAGCGAGGCGAGGACGGTCATCTCGCTGCGCGCACGACCGGATGACTGCGCGTCGTCCATCTCATCGCGCAGCATCTTGATCGCCACGGTGCGGCCGAGAAAGATGTCGTCGGCGCGATACACGCGTGCCATCCCGCCCTGTCCGACGCACTCCTGCAATCGGTAGCGCCCATCGAGCAACGCTTCGGTAGGAAGCGAGTCATCGGTCATCGTCGAATCCTCCTGACGCCCGTCGGGTATCGGGCGGCGAACGCCCACCTTACGGATTCGGCGCGCTCGAGGCCCGGGCCTTGACACGAGCGCGCACGCACCCCCGGTACTGTTTTCTCAGGAGAACGGAGCCGATCATGGATGCTGCCGATGCGATCGGAATGATCGCCGAGATCCTCTCGTGGATCGGCCTCGGGATCGGTCTCCCCCTGCTCCTCATCGTCTTCCTCGTGAAGGTGCACGATGGCCGCTGGGTGCCGCAGGAGGTCTTCATCCTCGAGGACGACGGCCGCGCCCGCGCCCGCTGGTTCACCGCCGGCGACTTCTGGGAGCGCCCGCTCCGCACGGACGAATCCGGCCACTGGCAGGGCCGCGAAGAGGTCGATGCGTTCGTCAGCGAGCACCACCCGAGCCTGATGCGCTTCGAAGCCCGCCGGCCCCTCCTCCATGCCGTGCAGGTGCTCGGAGTCACCCTCGCCAGCGTGGGGGCGGCGGCGGTCGTCCTCTCGATCATCTTGCTGTTCGTGGGGTGAATCGACGGCGGCCGGCCTGACAGGCACCGGCATTCCGCGGCAGGATGGAGGCATGCCCGTTCCTCCCCTCTCTTCACGCCCCTGGCTCGACTCGTACGCGGAGGGCGTCCCCGCAGACATCGATGAGCCGACGCAGACCCTCCCGGAGATGCTGTCGGCGAGCGTGAAGACATTCGGCCGGCGTCCGGCGCTGGACTTCTTCGGCGCGGTCACGACGTACCGGGAGCTCGGGGAGCAGATCGAGCGCGCCGCGGAGGGCCTGCGGCGGCTCGGGGTCGGCAAGGGCGACCGCGTCGCCCTGGTGCTCCCCAACTGCCCGCAGCATGTCGTGGCCTTCTATGCGACTCTGCGACTCGGCGCGATCGTGGTCGAGCACAATCCCCTCTACACGCCCCGCGAGCTGCGACACCAGTTCGAGGATCACGGCGCCCGCGTCGCCATCGTCTGGGACAAGGCCGCCGACATGGTCGCCGGTTTCCCTGCAGACCTCCGGGTCGAGCACATCGTCAGCGTCGACATCACGGCGGCGATGCCCCTGTCGAAGCGCGTCGCGCTCCGTCTCCCGATCCCCAAGGCTCGTGAGGCGCGAGCGAAGCTGACCGGCACACCGAAGGCACGGCACCTCGTCGCCTGGAAGAGTCTCGTCGACCATCGCCGGCTCTCGCGACGCGTGCCCGGTCCCACGTTGGGCGACACCGCGCTGTTGCAGTACACGAGCGGCACGACGGGCGTTCCGAAGGGTGCGATCCTCACGCACTCGAACCTCCGCGCCAACGCGATGCAAGGACGGGCGTGGGTGCCCGGCCTCGTCGACGGCGAGGAGACGTTCTACGGCGTGCTGCCGTTGTTCCACGCCTACGGCATGACGCTGTGCCTCACGTTCGCGATGAGCATCGGCGCGCGGCTCGTCCTGTTCCCCGCGTTCGATCTAGGGCTGGTCACCGCCGCGGCGCGCTCGACTCCGCCCACCTTCCTCCCCGCCGTGCCGCCGATCTACGACGCTCTGGCTCGAGCGGCCGCCCGCGGGACCATCGATCTGTCGACGGTCCGCTTCGCCATCTCCGGCGCAATGAGCCTTCCCGTCGCGACCGTGAAGAGGTGGGAGGAGGCGACCGGTGGCCTCCTCGTCGAGGGCTACGGCATGACCGAGAGTTCGCCGGTGGCACTCGGCAACCCGATCGGGCCGTCGCGTCGCCCCGGCACCGTCGGCGTGCCGTTCCCGAGCACCGAGATCCGCGTCGTCGATCCCGAGGACACCGATGTCGACATGCCGGCCGGCGAGCGCGGGGAACTCCTCATCCGAGGCCCTCAGGTGTTCCAGGGCTATTGGGGGCGTCCGGGCGAGACCGCGGATGCACTGCTGGCAGACGGCTGGCTCCGCACCGGAGACATCGCCGAGGTCTCGGCCGACGGGTTCGTGAGCATCGTCGATCGCCTCAAGGAACTCATCATCACGGGCGGGTTCAACGTGTCGCCCAGCGAGGTGGAAGACGTGCTCGCCGCGCACCCGGATGTCACCGCCGCCGCCGTCGTCGGTCTTCCCCGGCCGCACGGCGGAGAAGACGTCGCCGCCGCGGTTGTGCTCCGCGACGGTGCCACCCTCGACGTGGATGCGCTGCGCGACTTCTGCCGCACCCGGCTCACGCCCTACAAGGTGCCGCGCCGCATCACCGCCGTCGACGACCTGCCGCGGTCGCTCATCGGCAAGGTGCTGCGTCGCCAGGTGCGCGACGAGCTGCTCGACGAACGCTGAGGGGTCGAACCCACCCGACAGTCACCGGACCGGCCCCGGCCGTGGGCGAGTGCACCAGAAGTGGCTCGCTACTTCGTCGCGTTCGGGTGATGCGTGTGCACCTGCTCGATCAACACGTCGCCACCGTCGACGTAGAACCAGATTCGCGCATCACCCTGGGCGGTCGGCTTGTGCTGCGGATGGTCGCGACGAGGTCTCGCCAACCTTTGCGGGCGCCGGCGGTCGCGTATCGGATCGTGTATTCGGTCTTCTTCGTGGGCCTGGCGACCAGGTCGTCCTTGGCCACGCTCAGGGACGCTCGATCAGCTCGTCGTGATCCAGCCACTCCGCAGGTCGAGCGGAGAGCCCTGCGGCGATCGCGGTCGCCGTCTCCCGCCAGGACGTGAGCTCCGCGATCGCCAGATGGGGCTGTCCTGTGGCGAACGATGCGCGAGCGGCATCGACAAGATCCCGTGCGCACGTCGCCTGGTCGGTATCGGACAGTGCCAGCATCCAAGGGAAGCGGTCAGCCATCCGCGACGCGAGAGTGCCCTCCTCGTCGAGCGTGACCGTGATCAGGTCGGCGGCGAACTGCAGCAGCGCCGCGCGGGCGTCGGCCTCACGCTGCGACATCAGTACGAGCGGCTCACCGTCTCGGCGCGTGATCTGGACCGTGTGGTCCTCCGCCTCGGCGAAGACGTCAGCGGAGTGCTTGCTGAGATCAGACGAGCGCCGAGTCGTCGTGCGGAGGTCGTTGAGGATCGTCATGCGTTCATTCTATTCGGATTGTGTTCGGAAGTCTAAGGATGGTTCTGGAGCGCTTCGCCTCGCATGGATCTCCCAGAGTTCGAGAGCATGGTGACTTGATGACGCTAAGCAATTACCCGGTCAGGGCCTCGATCGGGGTGACCAACATCGAACGGTCGGCGGCGTTTTACGAGCACGTGCTGGGCCTCGTCCCCGCGAGCATCGGCCCGAGTGCCGGAATCCAAGGAGGCGCTCGGTTCTACGCCTGCGGGCAGGGGACCGTGCTCAACGTTTTCGAGACGCCCACTGCGGGTTCGACGCGCTCGACAGTGGCCACCTGGTACGTCGACGACATCGATGCGGTCGTCGCCGGCTTGAAGGCGGCGGGGGCGCAACCCGTCCGCTACGAGGGATTCGGGCAAGACGATCGTGGGATCGGACCGCGCGCGGGTGGGGGCCGCATCGCCTGGGTGGAGGACCCCGACGGAAACACCCTCGCCATCGAGACCGACGATTGACCCCGTGAGCGACCACGGGCATCGTGAGGCACTCCCCGCTCAGGAGCGGGGAGCGCTGGAGCGCCGTCTGGCCGACATCCAGGTCGAACTCGAGGTGATCGCGCGCGAGCGACTGCGCGGGACACTCGCCACGTTCCCCCCGGACGATGGCGAGGAAGAGCTCGAGGCCGAAGCCGACGCCATCCGCGTCCGACTGGGGACTTCTCCCGCGATCGGACGCCCGCCGCGGGAGAGCTGGCTGGGCTGGGCCGCGCTGGTCGTGGCGATCGCCGCCATCATTGTGGTGGTCGCACTGCTCACCCGCTGAGACCTGCGGAGGTCAGGCGAGGTGGCGGCCCAGGGCGTCGAGGAGGCCGCGCGTGCCGTCCTCACGCCCCTGCCCGTCCGCCCAGAACTGGTCGAAGAACACGCCGTGCTCCGTGTGCGTGAAGCGGGTTCCGGCATCGATCGGTTCGAACTCCAAAGACGCGACCGACGTCGACATGTGGGCCCCGTCGAGCCACATGTCGTACGTCGTGACGATGCGGACGTGTTCGACGATGTCGGTGTACGTCGCCTCGTACCGTGAGACCGGACCGCCGTGGAACTTGCCCTCGTCGATGTCGCGTCCGCCGACCCGGAAGTCGAACGCCCACTCCCGAGCACGGATGCGGTCGGCGTCACCCCACCAGCTCCGCTTGCTGTCCTCGTCGGCGAACGCCGCCCAGACGCGCTCGATGGGCGCCGCATAGTCGCGGGTCAGGGTGAATCCGGAGCGCGCGAGTCGGCGTTCGATCGTCATCCCCGCCTCCTATCGGGTCAGAGTGACGTGGATCACGCCGCTCTCGGCGACTTCGCTCGTCACCTCGTGGGTGAGATCGAAGCCGACCAGGTCGTCCCACAGTCGATGCCCTCGACCGAGGAAGATCGGGGCGACCATGAGGTGCAGGTCGTCGACCAGCCCTGCACGCAGGAAGTCTCGCGCTGTTCGGTATCCGCCACCGACGCGCACGTCGAGGTCGCCGGCAGCCTCCTTCGCCTCGGCGAGCACCTCGTCGATCGGGGCGTCGCGGAAGTGGAAGGTGGTTCCGCCGTTCATCGGAAGCGGCGCGCGGGGTGCGGTGTGGGTGAGGACGTAGACCGGGGTGCCGAACGGAGGCGTGTCGCCCCACCAGCCCTTCCAGTCCGGATCGTCGGGGAAGGAGTGGAGCCCGAACATGCCGGCACCCATGATCTCGGAGCCGACTCCGTCGAAGAACGCGGCCGCATGACGGTCATCGACGCCGGTCGTGCCCGCGCCGCTCGTGTCCCCGAAGACGTTCGCGCGAAACGTGCGGGTGGCGGTATACGCGGCGGTGAGGCGCGCCCAGTCCTCACCCATCGGATTCTCGGGGGTCGCATCCGACGGCGTGTAGCCGTCCAGCGAGGTGAACAGGTCCAGGCGCACGCGGGTCATGTCAGTTCTCCTTCGGGGTCGTGAGAGCGAGGTGGATGCCGAGCCGGTCGGCGTGGTGCTCGGCGGGCGTTCGCTGCTCGCCGAGCCACAGGTGCAGCACGTCGAGGGCGCCGGGTCGAAGGCTCACGGTGCGCACCCGCCCGAGCTTCTCCGACGTGACGACCCCGGCACCCTCGAGGACACTCAGATGCTGCAGGAATGACGGCAACGCCATGGCGAACGGCGCCGCGAGATCCGAGACGACAGCGGGAGATTTCGCCAGCCGTTCCACGATGGCGCGACGCGTGGGGTCCGCGAGAGCGCGGAACACGGCATCGATCTCTTCGTGATACTTAGGCATGCACCTAAGTATCACGAAGGATCGACATCTCGTCAACCAGGAGGTTGAAACTATCCGGTCGTCACGCCCGGCTCCGCGGCGAACGGCACCATCCCGAAGCCGCGGTAGATCCGCGCCGGGCTCACGGCCCGCCCCTCGGCCACGGTGAGGGCCACGTTGCGGATGTCCCTGATCGACCGCGTCGGATCACCGTCGACGAGGATGAAGTCGGCGGCCTTGCCCACCTCGATCGTGCCCCGGTCATCGGCGCGATGCAGGTGCTCGGCGCATCCGATCGTGGCGATGCGGAGCGTGTCGACCGGGCTGATGCCGGCATCGACGAAGAGCTCCAGCTCGCGATGAACGGTGACGCCGGTGCCGTCATCCGTTCCCGGCCACAGCTTTACGCCCTTCTGGTGCAGCCGGACCACGATCTCCTGAAGGCGCCGGAACGCCGTCTCGTAGCTGTCGAGTTCGGCCTGGTCCCGGTAGGGCACGTAGGTACGTCGGCGGTAGCGGCGGACGCCCGCCGGGAAGTGCTCGATGACCGGCTCGTGAGCGGGGATCACGGTGCGCGCTCTGCTCAGCATCAGCTGTTCGAGAATGACCAGGGTCACGTCGAGGCTCACGCCCCCGTCGACCATCGAGGTCATGGTGCGCTGCACTCGCTCGGAGTCGAGGTCGAGGTCGGCGACCCGGGTGAGCGCCGTCAGCCGCAGCGGCGTGCGCGTGTCCTCCTCCGGCTCTAGCACCCAGCCGAGTGCGAGCTGGTTCAGGTGCGTGATCTCGTCGTACCCGTCGGCGATGGCCCGATCGGCATCCATGAACGCCGGCACGTGGCCCTGCACCCGCATCCCCCGCTCGTGCGCGCGCGCGGCGGTCTCGGCGACCCAATCAGGCGTGAAGGAGTTGTAGATCTTGATCGCGTGGAACCCGCGGTCGGCATACCAGTCGACGGCTGCGAGCGCCTCGTCCAGACTCTCGACGACGTGGCCCATCCGCATCGCGTGCGCGCTCCGGCCCTCGATGAATCCGGCGGGCACGGTGGAAGGCCCCGTCACATCCCCCGCCTCGATGGCGCCCATCAGAGCGGCGAGCGCATCGTTGTCGTTGCCCATGTCGCGGACGTTCGTGACTCCGGCGGCGATGTACAGCAGAGCGGATGACGTGTCGAGGTGCGCGTGCATGTCGTGCAGGCCCGGGATGGCGGTGCGACCGGCCCCGTCGATGATCGTGGCGCCGTCGGGAACCGCGATGTCGGGGCCGGTCCCGGTGATGCGTCGCCCGTTGACGACGATGGTCTGCGGATCGCCGACCTGCCCGCTCACCGGGTCGAAGATGCGCACGTCGCGCACGACGAGCGTCCCGCCCTGGTGCAGCGTGGCCTCGCGGGAGAGCGCGGCGAAGCGACTTCTGGTCACCCGCTGCAGCGCCGCATCGATCTCGGCTGCCGCGGCGACGAGATCCGGGTGGAGCAGCAGCTCGCCGTCGGAGATGCCGACCAGGTCCCGGGTGACGCGGTCTCGCAGCACGTACTGCGGCCGCAGCTGCACACCCGTGAGCGCGAAGGCCTCGACATCACGGCCGCCGACTTCACCGAGCGGCACCGGGACGACCGCGACCTCCCCGGCTGGGAGCAGTGGAACAGGCCTTCCGGTGGCGAGGGCGCGCTCGACCAGCAGCACCAGGCCGTAGGGACTGGCGTCGGCGGGAAGGTAGAAGCCCTGCGCCGTGGTGGTGCCCTCGTCGGCCTGGCTGCTCCAGCGCGCCGCCCCGTCGGGGTCGATCGCGAACCTCTCGTGCACCGTGCCGCCCATGAGCGACGTGCCATCGATCTCCCACCGCACCGGCAGACCGGCATCGAGCCGGAGTGTCTCGGCGAGTCTCGCACCGCGGCCGTTGTTGTCGACCTCGTAGACGATGCGGGTGAGGCCGTCCGGATCGGTGTCGGCCGAGAGTGATCCGACAGGCTCGCCGTTGGACACGAGGATCAGTTGCACCGTCATCGGCGGGTCCCTGCTTTCGAGGTGTGAGTGATGGTTCGGGCGATCGCGTCGCGGGCTTCGACGAGAACCGTCTCCTCGAGGGAGTGCCCGGCGATCAGCGGATGGATCTCGACGGCGGATGCCGGCACCCCGGAGTGCCGCACCGCGTGGATCGTGCTGGACAGTGTGGTGGCGAGGTCGAAGTAGCCCCCGAGCAGGAGGATGCGCAGGTCAGGCCGCTCCTTCGCGACCTCGCCGAGGTTCGTCGCCACCGAGGTGCGGAAGATGGGCGGCATGGCCTCTGCCGGCCGCCAGTCCCAGGCGAAGTTCAGGTCGAGGGAGAGCGACACGTAGGGCTCGTCCGCATCGACGGGTGCGCGCAGCTCGTCGCGGAGGTACCGGGCGATGGGCGCGGAGTGGATGACGTTGCCGCGGCCGAGACCGAGAGCCGGGTCATCGGCTGCCGGAGGGCGTCCGTCGGGATGGGGCTCGGGCAGCGGGCCGGTCACGCGCACGTCCAGCCGCCCGACGACGAGTCCCTCGTCGCCGCGCAGGCTGCGGAGGAAATCCTCGCTGCCCACTCGCAGGTCGGCGGCGAGCACGTCATCCGGCGAGAGTCCGAGAAGGTCGGCGATCCGTGCGGCGAGGCGGGTGCGGGTTTCGAGCTCGAGGGCCGCGCCCCGGTGCAGCGCAGGAAGCACCTCGTCGACGGCGAAGCGCTCCGCCTCGGCCCAGACCTCCGCGACGTGATCGACGCCCGCACCGGCGGCACCGTGGAACCAGGCCGCCACCGCCATCGTCGGCAGCGCGAACACGGCGGCGAGGTCGTTCTCGGGTGCCTCGGCGGCCGTCGTGGCGTCGAGCATCGGCGAGATGAGGGTGATGCTATCCAACCGCAGATCCGTCAGCTGCGGGGCGACGGCGGCGAGCCGGTAGCCGCCGAAGCTCTCTCCGATCAGATGGATCGAGGCGTGCTCCCGGTCGTTCGCGCGGAGCCAGGCGCGGACGAAGGTCTCCACGGCATCCGCATCGCCGGGCACCGTGAGCAGCCGCGCCTTCGCCTCGTCCCGGAGCACCCGGCTGAACCCGGTGCCGACCGGATCGACGAAGACGAGGTCGGCCACGTCGAGCAGCGAGACGGCGTTCTCGACGACCTCACCGGAGCGGAGAATGCACGGGCCCAGGGCGTTCATGTGCAGCGGAGACGACGAGGCGCCGGGGCCGCCGTTCCACAGGAAGGCGACAGGGCGCTCCGTGTCCGAGTGCCGGACGTAGCTCGTCGCACTGATGGTGGCATCCGGTTCCCCGTCGGGCCCGAGGAGGACCAGTTCGCTCCACCGCGCGACGCCTTCGCCGAGATCTGCGCCGAGCGATACGCGCCCCTCGATCGACCTCATCCGTCCACCACCCAGTCGGTGGTGCGGATGTCGCCGCCTCGGGGCTCATAGCGCACGGTCACCTCCTCGCCGTCGCGCGCGATGACGATGTCGAGCGGCGTGGATCCGTCCCGTGCCGCGCTGTACGAGAAGCGACGCGTGACGAGTTCGTCGCCGTCGCGGAGTCCCGCGCGTTCGGCCGCAGACCCCGCGACCAGACCGGTGATGCGCCGCGGCTCCTGGAACGACACGATGTCGAAGCCGAGGTCATGCTCGGGGGCGACAACGGGAACCGGGCGAAGCACCCCCTGGAAGAGCTCCGTCGGTCGTTCGATCGGTTCGCCGGCCACCATCGCGTCGTAGTCGGTTCGCGCCCGCTCGCCGATGACCTTCTCGATCCGCTGCAGCCAGCCCTCCACGAGCACCTTCTCGCCGCGACGCTGCGCCCGCTGGATGTCGATGACGATGTCGTCGAGCGAGACCTCTCCGGCCGACTCCGCCCGCAGACGGGCATCGACGGCCACGAGGTACTGGATGCCCCGCCCATAGGGGATGGTCTGCGCCCGCAGATCCGCCCAGAACAGATCGGCCGCGGCCGCATAGCTCAGGTGCCGTCGCGGGTTCGCGTCGTACCGGCGGTACATGTCGGTGAGCTGCTCGGCGAAGGTCGCGGAGTCGAGGATCCCCGCCCGCCAGGGCAGGACCAGCGAATAGAACTCGGCCGTCCCCTCGCTGTACCAGGATCCGACGGTCCAGTCCTCGTCGAGGTGCGGCCAGTTGTGCACCATCTCGTGCGCGAGCAGGGTGCGCAGATCCGCCTCGTCGACCTCGGTCGTCGGCGAATAGCCGAACGCGAACGACGACGGGAAGGACGTGCCGCCGGAGCCCTTGTCGGGGTTGCGGCGCACGAGCACGTGATACTGCGGATTCTCCTCTTCGAAGAACGCGCTCATCGTGGTGTGGATGTCTCGCAGGTAGCTGCTGAGCCCGTCGAGGTCGAAGGGCACGTCGCTGTAGGCGTGGATGCCGAAGTTCGTCGCCCCCTCAGGGGCGATGATCGGGGTCCCGGCGCCGAACAGGCAGTGCTCGATCGATGCGATGTCGCCCGACCAGCGCCGCACCTCATCGCCGGCCCCGTGGCTCGAGACCGCCGTCACGCCCTCGTCGAGATGCCAGCTCAGCGAGAAGTCGAACTCGCTCTCCGCACTGAGCGGCACGGGAAGGAAGGTGCAGCCGGCACCGAACAGTCCGAGCTGCTCGCGGCGCAGGTCGAACAGCGGCCCGACCGGTGTGCGCAGATCCACGTCGCGCACGGGCGCCCGCACCGCGACCTCCACGACGCCATCGACGTCGCGGTCGGCGAGGAAGTGCCGGTAGGTGCTCATGGGATCCGACGTGCCCTCGACCTCCGTCAACGGGACGGCGCCGGCGGAATCGCTCACCCGGATGTCTTCCACCCGGTAGACCGCGCCGGGGACGGAGGCGATCACGGCAGGGAGCCGGAGCAGCACGTCCCCCGCGGCGACGGGGCCGAACTCGGCGCGATAGCGGGCGTCGATGCCCGCCCATCCCTCGGCGCTGCGGAACGGGGTGAGCTCGAGATCGAACACGGGCAGAGTCATGAGAGCGCCTCCCAGCGCACGGTGGCGACCTGGTCGCCGGCCGGCAGATAGTCGAAGTCGAGCGGCTCGCCGTCGCGCACGACGTGCAGCGACAGCGGCCGGTCGCTGTAGCGGGATGCGTGGTACGGCAGCGCGAGATCGACCAGCGCATCCCCGTCGCGCACCCCGGCGCGGGCGGCCGCGGACTCGGAACGGAGACCCTGCACGCGGCGCCCGTCGCTGCGGAAAGAGGCGACGTCGAAGCCGAGGTCGTACTCGGCAGCCGTCGCCGGGAACGCTCGCATCCCCTCGAACGGAACATCCGGAAGCGGGATGGGGGTCCCTGCGGCCATGGCGTCGAAGTCGCGCTGCGCGTCAGCCCCCGTGAAAACCGCCACCCGCTCGACCCAACCCGCAGCTCCGACCTGCTCGCCGGCGCGCTGCGCGCGCAGGATGTCGAGCACGACGTCGTCGAGCGTCTTCTCGCCGTCGGTGGCCTGCCGGATCCGGCCGTCGGTCGCGATCAGGTAGCGGAGACCGCGCCCGTAGGGGATGCGCTGCGCGCGGGGATCGGCCCAGTACGCGGCGGAGGCCGCGTCGTTGTCGAGCCCTCGCAGGGCGTTGGTGTCGTACTGCTGGAACCTGTCGGTGAGCTGCGCGGCGAGCGCCGGGGTCGAAAGGATGCCGCTGCGGTGCGGAAGCACGTGCGAGTAGTACTCGGCGGTGCCCTCGGTGTACCAGGAGATCGTCGAGTGGTGGTCGTTCAGGGTGGGCCAGTTGTGCGCCATCTCGTGCGCGAGGAGACTCCGCAGCTGGTCCGTCTCGGTCTCGCCGACCGCTGAGAACGCGAACGCGAAGGACCCGGGGAACGCCGAACCGCCCGTCCCCTGCCCGAGGTTCTTGCGGATGAGCACGTGGTAACTCGACCCCTCGTCCTCGAAGAACCGGGTGAACTCGGTGTGCAGCCTCGCGACGTACTCGCCGATCTCGTCCAGATCGAACGGGGTGTCGTTGTAGGAATGGATGCCGAAGTCCGCTGACCCCTCCGGAGTGCGGTGCGGGGTGCCGGCGGCGTAGTAGCAGAACGCGACCGACTGCAGCGGCCCGCTCCACGAGCGATCGCCGGTGCCGTAGCTCGACACCGCCTGGACGCCCTCGTCCAGGAGCCAACGGAGCGAGAAGTCGAAGACGGGGCCGTCGGGGGTGGAGACGTCGCCGGGAAGCACCAGGAAGTTCAGGCCGGCGCCGAACAGTCCGAGCTCTTCGGCCCGGAGGTCGAACAGCGGCCCCACCGGAGTGAGTTCGTCGTGGGGTCGCACGGACGCCCGGAAGGCGACCTCGACACGGCCCTCCGTCGTGCGATCCGCGACCCAGTGACGGTAGACACCGGAGGAATCCGACGTGGGCTCGGCTTCCGTGAGCACCAGCGGCCCCGCGTCGTCGGAGACGGCGAGGTCCTCGGTCCGGTAGGGCGTCGCCGGAATCGAGACGACGACCTCCGGGATGCTGAGCAGCGTCTCCCCCGCCGCCACCGCAGGCAGGTCGACGAGGTAGTGCACGTCGAACGCCGTCCACACCTCGCCGTCCGCGACGGGCCGGAGGTCGAGCTCGAACCGCGGCATGCTCATCCCCGAGCCGCCGGTCGATGCGCGATGCACGACATCTCGACGCTGATCCCGAACGGCAGCCGGGAGACCTCCACCGCCGTGCGCACCGGGTGGGCGCGATCGCTCAGGTACGCCGCATACGCCTCGTTCATGGCCGGCCACTCATCCATGTCGGTGAGGAAGCACACGATCTGCGCCAGGTCTTCGAGGGCGAATCCCTCCGAGTGCAGCAGTGCCTCGACGTTCTCGAGCGTGCGGCGGGTCTGCGCGCCGATGTCGTCGAGCACGGCATCGCCCGTTGCCACGTCGATCGATCCCTGGCCCGACAGGTAGAGCACGTCGCCGACCCGCCTGGTCGTGGCGTAGGGGCCTTTGGGCTGCGGCACGAGGGTGGCGCGCGTGGTCATGAGTGTCCTCCATGGGGATGGTGTGCCGGCGCGAGCTCTGTCAGCGCAGACAGCAGCAGGTCGACGTCGTCGTGGGTCGTCGTCAGGTACGGCGAGACGCGCAGGGCGCCGTCCCGGACGGTCGTGGTGATTCCGCGGTCTTTCAGCCGGTCGGTCAGGGTCTGGGCATCCGCCACCGTGAGGCTGACGATGCCCGATGCGGGCTCGGCCGCGGCGGGTGGCAGGCCGAGTTCGGCTGCTCCCTCGGCGATGCGCCGGGTGAGCGAGAGGGTGTGCGCGCGGATGGCCTCGAGCCCGATCCCCTGCCGCACGCGGGCCGCGGCCTGCAGCGCGGCCATGCCGAACAGGTTGCTGTGGCCGACGGCCAGTCGCGGCGAGGGCGGCTCGTTCATGTAGCCGATGAGCCCCGGGACGGCGCGGTCGTCGAAGCGCTCGCCGGTCGCGACCACGGCGGCGCCGAATCCCGCCAGCAGCCACTTGTACGACGCGGCGACGTAGACGTCGGCGTGGCGAGCGGCACCGGGGAACAGCCCGGCCGCCTGCGCCCCGTCCACGATCAGGAGCGCGTCCGCAGACACGCACGCGTCGTGCAGCCGAGCAAGGTCGAGCACATCACCCGTCGTCGCGTGCACGTGCGTCACCGAGACCGCCCGCGTGGCCGGGCTGATCGCCGCGATGAGCGCCGTCGTGCGGTCGGCGTGCGCGGTGGTGGCGACCTCTTGGACGGAGAGCCCGGGGATCGTGTGCCACGGCATCCGCGGGCTCGGGAAGTCGTCGGCCAGCACGATGACCTCGTCTCCACCGACGAAGGGGATCGCGCGGGCCACGGAGTTGATCGCCGTGCCGGTGTTCGCCAGCACCGAGACCGCGGTCGCCGCGACCCCGAGCTCATCCGCCAGCAGCACCGACACGTCATCCGTGAGCTCATGCCAGTCGGACGAACCCCGCGTCCCGCGACCGAGCGCGCGCGCGACTCCGGCGACGGCCGACTCCACCTCGACCGGGACCGTGCTCACCGCCGCGTGATCGAAGTACCCACGCGGACGATCAGGGAAGTGCTCGGCGATGGCGCGTTCGTCGATCATGCGACACTCCCCCTGGCGATTCCCGGCGTCACCGAGAACCGGGGAACGGCGTCGAGCAGCATCCGCGTGTAGGGATCGTGCGGGTCGCGGAACAGATCCTCCGCCGGCCGGTTCTCCACAACGACGCCCTGCCGCATGACGGCGATGTCGTCGCAGAGGTAGCGCAGCACATCGAGGTTGTGCGACACCACGGCGAGCGCGAGCCCGGACTCGCGGCGGATGTCGCGAAGGAGGTTCAGCACCGACGCCTGCACGCTCACGTCGAGCGCGCTCGTGGCCTCGTCGCAGACGAGCACCTCGGGTCGCACGGCCAGCGCACGGGCGATCGCCACGCGCTGACGCTGCCCGCCGGAGAACTGGAACGGATACTTCTCGACGTCCGTCGCACTCAGGCCGACGATGTTCAGCAGCCGGACCGTCTCCGTGCGGTGGTCTCCCGGGATGTCGTTGACCTGCAGCGCCTCGCGGATCGCATCGCCCACGGTCATGCGCGGGTTCAGCGACGACATCGGGTCCTGGAATACCATCTGCACGATGCGGGGACGAGACCCCACGCCGCGCGCGGGCAGCGTCTCCAATCGGGCGCCGTTCCATTCCACGCGCCCGTCGGTGGGCCGGCTCATGCCCACGAGGGCGCGGGCGAGCGTCGACTTGCCCGATCCGGATTCTCCGGCCAGGCCCAGCGAGCGCTCGGTCGAGACCGCGACGCTCACCCCGCGCACGGCGTGCACCCGAGTGGCCCCGCGCCCGTAGACGACATGGATGTCCGAGCCGATCAGCTGACCGCTCATCGTGCACCTCCTGCGACGCTCGCTGCGGAGTCCGTGTGCCGGGGCACCGGATGGGCGGCGCGGTAGGCATCCGTGTTCCACGAGTAGTCGTCGATCGTGGTCAGCTCGTGCGCGGTGCCGCCCGAGAGATCGGGTACCGCGCCGAGCAGCGCCCTCGTGTACGGATGCTGCGGGTCGCCGATCACCTCGGCCATGGGCCCCTCCTCGACGATCCGACCGTCGTACATGACGATCACGCGTTCGCAGACCTGGCTGATCAGCGCCAGGTCGTGCGAGACCATCACCAGCGCCGTCCCGTCTTCTTCGTTGAGCTTCTTCAACAGGTCGATGACCTGCGCCTGCACCGACACGTCGAGCGCGGTGGTCGGCTCGTCCGCGAGGATCACCTGCGGATCGCCGAGCGTGGCCATCGCGATCATGACGCGCTGACGCTGGCCGCCCGACAGCTCGTGCGGATGCTGCCGAAGGCGCCGCGCGGGCTCGGGGATGCCGACGTTCTCGAGTGCTTCGATCATGCGCGCCTTCGCCGCAGCACCGCGCAACGAGGTGTGAGCGTCGAGCTTGTCGCGCATCTGCCGGCCCACTGTGAGCGACGGGTTGAGCGATGACATCGGGTCCTGGAAGATCATCGGCATCTTCGCGCCGATGATGCGGCGGAGGCGTGAACGGCTGAGCCCGCGCAGATCCGTGCCGAGGAAGGTGTGCGCGTCGACCTCGGCTTCGAGCAGGCCGGGGAGCATGTGGGCGAGCGCCGAGATGGTGAGGCTCTTCCCGGAGCCGGACTCTCCGACGATGCCGACGCGCTCACCGCGGCGGACGACCAGGTCGATCCCGCGCACGAGCTCGCGCCGATCGTCGCCGTGGCCGGTGAAGACGCGCAGGTTCTGCACACCGAGCACCACGTCTTGCGGCAGCTCGCCCTTCGGGGCCTGCGACGACGGTGCGTCGTCGATCTCGGCGGCGGGTGCTCCACCACGGCCACGGTCGCGGGCGAGACGGCGCAGCATCCGGCCCGGGGTCATCACCGCGCCCCGCGGGTCGAGAAGCTCCGCGAGCTTCTCGCCGAGCAGGCTGAAGCCGATCCCGGCGGAGACGATCGCCACGGCAGGTCCGATCGTGGTCCAGGGCGTGGAGTAGATGTCCTTCATCGCCTCGGCGATCATCCCGCCCCAGTCGTACTCGGGCGGCTGCACTCCGATGCCGAGGAACGAGAGGGCGGCCATCATCATGAGGCTCGCGCCCATCGTCACGACGGTGAGCGTGACGATCGGCTCGGCCACGTTGGGGACGATGTAGCGCCACATCAGTCTTCCCTTGGGCACGCCCAGGAGCCGCGCACTTCCGACGAAGTCGGCGCCCGCAACGGTGGCGGTGAGGTTGACCACCAGCCGCGCGGTCGACGGCACACCGGCGAGCGCGAGACCGAGCATCGCGGCGGTTCCCGAGCGGCCGAGCATCGTCGCCAGCAGCAGCGCCAGGATGATCGAGGGGAATGCGGTCGCGGCGGCGATCAGCTGGAACAGCACCTGGCGGGCACCGTTGCCGAGCACGGCGGCGAGCACCCCGATGAACACGCCCAGCACGAGCGAGATGATGACGGCACCGAAGGTGAGCGCGAAGGTCAGTCGCGCCGCCACGAGCACACGGCTCAAGACGTCGCGCCCCAGGGCGTCGGTGCCGAACCAGTGCTCGAGAGAGGGCCCGGCGAGCGGATTGGCGGTGTCGAAGTCGTTCGCCTGCGGTTCGAGGAAGAACGGGGCGAAGAGGGCGGCAAGCACCCAGAACAGGACGAGGACGAACCCGACCAGGCCCGCCGGCGTCTGGAACACCCGCCGCAGCAGTCGTCGGGGCGTCTTGGTGCCGAGCGTGGTGGTGAGGGACTCGGTCATCAGCTGCTCCGGATCAGAGACTTGGGATCGACCTTCGCGAGGATCAGATCGACGATGAAGGTGGCAACGAGCGAGAACGTCGCGATGATGATCACCAGACCTTCCAGAAGCGGATAGTCGTACACGGCGATGGACTTCACGAAGAGGTTGCCGATGCCCGGCCACCCGAACACGGTCTCGGTGATGATCGCGCCGCCCATGAGCGAGGCCAGCATCATGCCCGAGTAGGTGAGCGTGGCGGTCATCACGTTGGGCAGCACATGCCGGAAGAGCACCACACGGGGAGGAAGGTTGTTGGCGCGGGCGGTGCGCGTGTAGTCCTCGCGCAGCACCCGGGTCGTCTCGGCCTTCATCAGGCGGCTGAGCACGGCGATGAGACCGAGCGACATCGTGAGCACCGGAAGGATGAACGCGGTCACGCCCTCTCCCCCGGCGGCGGGCAGCCAGCGCAGACCGACCGCGAAGATCATCACCAGGGAGATCGCGATGAGGAAGTCGGGGATCGAGGCGAAGAACCCGGAGATCGCGTTGAAGGCAGCGTTGGTGCGCTCGCCGCGGCCGTTCTCGGTGCGCACGGCCATCCAGATCCCGAGCGGGATCGAGACGAGCATCGCCAGCAGGAACGCGTAGAGGCCGAGCTGCACCGTGTACGGCAGTCGCGCGGCGATCTCGACGGCCACGCTGTTGCCGGTCGAGATCGATTCGCCGAAGTCGAACGTGACGATCCGCTCGATGAACCGGCCGTACTGCTCCAGCAGCGGGTCATCCAGGCCGAGTTCCGCGCGACGGGCGGCGACGTACTCCGGAGTCGCCGTGACGCCCGCGGCGGCGCGGACGGCATCCCCGCCGATGGCGCGGGAGAGGAAGAAGATGAGGGTGGCGATCAGCCAGAGGCTCAGGATCAGCGATCCGGTGCGTCGGACGATGAAGCCCACCCACGGCGATCGCGCCCCCTTCCGGGAGGACTCGTCGGAGTCCTCCCGGGAGGGGGTGGTGACGGTGCTGGTCATCACGCGGTCTGTCCTGCGATCAGTTCTTGCGGAGGGTGAGCGGGTCGACGAAGGCGCCCTTCGAGAAGAAGCTCACGCCCTCCCCGAGCACCCACTTGGAGTCGGCGGCGATGGTGGGCACCCAGTCCGCGCGCTCGACCACGGATGCCTCGGCCTCGATCCAGAGCGGGCAGGAGTCCAGACCGCCGATCTGCGACGCCTCGCCCTGCTTCTGGGCGTAGACGGGGTTGTTGATCGCACCGAAGTTCGGGCCTTCGGGAGCCGCCGGACCGACGAAGAACGGACGGAAGCCGGTGGGCTGCGACGCTCCCATGGAGACGAAGCTGACGCTCCATCCGGTGCCGGAGTACAGCACGTCGACGGCCTGAGCCGGTCCGCGGTTGTCGAGTTCGACCTTCACGCCGAGGTCCTTCCAGGCGCTGGAGACGAGCTCGGACGCGGCGGAGGTGAACTCCATCTGCAACAGCTGCACGCTCAGCGGCACGCCGTCCCTGGCGTAGATCCCGTCGTCGCCCTTCGCGTAGCCGGCCTCCTCGAGCGTGGCGGATGCCGCCTCGATGCCGCCGGTGGGGATGACGTCGGCGATCGCCTTCTGGTCGACGCAGATGTTCGAGGGTGCGCGCAGGAAGTCGGCCACGTAGCCGAGCCCCTGGGTCTGCACCTGGGTGAGCTCCTCGAAGTCGAGGGCCTGGGCGAGCGCCCGACGCACGGCTTCGTCCTGCGTCGGGTAGCCGTCGCGCTCGTTGAACATCATCATGGTGACGCCGGTGTCGGCCACCTGCTCGGTGAAGCCCGACTCGCCCTCCAGCCGCGCGAGCTGATCGACCTGCAGCAGCGCGGTGTCGGCGTCGCCGCCCAGGAGCAGGTTCACCTGGGTGTTGAGGTCTTCGACGATGTTCAGGTTGACGGTCTTCGGGAGGTCCTTGACCGTGAAACCCTCCGGGCCCCAGGCGTAGTCGTCGTTGCGGGTGAGGGTGATGTGTGAGCCGGTGACGAACTCGTCGACGACGTAGGGGCCGGTGCCGTCAGAGCCCGTGGTGAGCACCGACGGGTCTTCCAGCGCCGAGTCGCACACGATCCCCAGCTGGGTGAACGAAGGCTCTGCACCCAGGAACGGCATGCCGACCGTGAGGGCGACGTCGACCGTGCGGGCGGTGTCGTCGTACTCGACGGTGAAGTCGGAGGAGCCGAAGAAGTTGTTCACGAGCGGGGCGTTGGTCTCCGGGTCCTTCCACCGCTCGAAGTTGCGGGCGACGGTGCCGGCGGTGATCTCGCTGCCGTCGGCGCACATCGCGCCCTCCTTGATGACGAAGGAGGCAGACATCGGCGTGAAGTCCCACGACTCCGCGAGTCCGGGGATGGCCTCGCCGGTCTTCGGGTCTTCCCGGACGAGCGCCTCGTAGATGAGCCAGGTGGCCTGGCGTCCGCCGGTGCTGAACGCGAGTGCCGGGTCGATGCTGTTGACCGTGTCCGGAAGCAGCATGGTGAGCTTCGAGCTGTCACCACCGCCGCCGGATTCGCCGGGGATGGCGGGGGTGCACGCGGTGAGCGCCATTGCCAGGGCCAGGCCGGCCCCCACCGCAGCGGGGACGAGGCGCGGGGACTTCGGGGTAGTGCGCAAGGGTCCTCCAGGGTTCGGGGCGAGCGTCGTCGCCTTCGACAGTTTGTTGGGCGCTATTCAACACCATGACGAAGAACGATCATGTAACAACTGTGTTACGGCGGTGATAACTCGCCCAAATACCCCGTGATTCCGGGAGAGAGCGGATCTACCTCCCATCCGGGCCGGGCAAGAATTCATTGCAAATTTCTACAATCTGTGCCAAATTCCAGGTACCCAGAACTGTGGAGGGACCATGACGGATACCGCACCACCGACGTCGGACACGACGTCGCGCATCCCCGCGTTCACCGATGAGGAGCGGGCGCATGCCGCCACGATCGTCGACATCGTGGGTCCGATCATCGTGCCGCTGGCCCGCGCGCTCGCTCCCCGCACCGAGGTGCTGCTGCACGATCTCACCAAGATGCCCGGCACGATCGCCGCGATCGGCGGCAACATCACGGGGCGCGGCATCGGCGGGCCGGCCACCGATCTGGGCCTGCGCACGTTCTCCTCGGGGTGGAACGAGCACCTCATCGGCTACCGGACCGAGACGAACGACGGGTTGCCGATGCGCTCGTCCAGCATCTTCTTCCACGCCGCCAGTGGTCGACCCGTCGCCTGCCTGTGCCTGAACACCGATGTGAGCGAAGTGGTGCGCGCGCAGGAGCTGCTGCGCAGCCTGAGCGCCATCACGACCATCGACCCGTCGCTGCGATCCGAGACGATGACCGCCGAGAAGTTCCCCGCCTCCGTCGAGGATCTCGCGCAGGGCATCCTCGCCGAGGCCGTGACCGAGACCGGCATCCCCGTCGAGGCCATGAAGAAGCGGCACAAGGTGGAGGTGGTCCGACAGCTGCGCGATCGCGGCTTCTTCACCATGCGCGAGGCCGTGCCGATCGCCGCCCAGAACCTCGGGGTCGGTCGCCACACCATCTACAACTATCTGAACGAGATCGAGGAATCCGCGGACGCCTCGAACGAAGAGGAATAGGGATTCGTGGACGAACGACGCGTCATCCGCTCCGCCACCTGCAACGGACGCCCGATCGACTACGCGATGAGCCTCGAGCAGATCCCGCTGCGCACGGCCGACGGCACCCAGGTCGGCACACTGTCGGCGTTCTCGTACGTCGCCGAGACCGATGCAGAGAACCGCCGGCGCCGCCCCGTGCTGTTCCTCACCAATGGTGGCCCCGGCGCCGCATCCAGCTACCTGCACCTGAGCGGCATCGGTCCGTTCCGCGCGAAGATCCCCACCGACCTGGAGTCTGGGGTCCGCGCTCCGTACGGCATCGAGGAGAGCCCGTCGTCGCTGCTGGATGCCGCGGATCTGGTGTTCATCGACGCTCCGGGAACGGGGTTCGGCACGGTGACGGAGGGTGCAGACCTCGCTCCCTTCTTCTCCATGGAGGGCGATGCCGAGGCGTTCGCCCGGGCCCTCACCGAGTGGGTGGGCCGGCATCGACGCTGGGATTCTCCGAAGTACTTCCTCGGCGAGAGCTACGGCACCCACCGGGCCGCGTTCCTCGCGTCGAGCACACACGGCATGTCGACGGTGCCGTTGGACGGCATCGCGCTGCTGGGCCAGGCGGTCAACATCCAGGAGACGGCTGAACGACCCGGCAACGTGCCCGGCGCCCTGGCGAACGTGCCGTACAAGGCCGCGGTCGCCTGGTACCACGGAGCAGGATCCCGCGAGCACGCGACCGTCGAGGATGCCATCCACGCCGCGCTCGACTACGCCTGGGGCGACCTCGCCACCGCCATGCTGCAGGGGACGTCGCTGCCCGGCGCCGAGCTGCAGGCTGTGGCCGCCCGCCTGTCCGGCATGATCGGGATCCCCGCAGAAGAACTGGTCCGGTCCCGCCTCTGGATCTCCAAGACCGACTTCCGCAAGCGACTGCTTCGAGATCGCGGGCTCGAGGTCGGCGTGAACGACAGCCGCTACACCTCCCCCGCGACCGATCCCGGCTTCGGCGAGCTCGGGCTCGACGCCGCCGGCACGCACCTCTCCCCTCGCTACACCGCGGCGTTCGCGCAGCTCTTCGAGGAGCTCTTCGACGACACCCCCGGCGTCCCTTATCTCGTCCACGATGCGGACGCCGCCAGGAAGTGGGAATGGGCGGATCAGGGCGGCGCCCTGTTCATGTCGATGGGCAAGCCGTCGCCGTTCCACACCTACCCGTACCCGGCACGTCTGAGCCGGTGGATGAAGCAGATGCCGACCGGGCGCCTGTTCATCGGCACCGGGATCTACGACTCCCTCACCACCATCGGCTCGGCGGATCATCTTCTTCGCCAGTGGGACCTCCCGCGGGAGCGCGTGGTCTCGCACTGGTACGACGGCGGTCACATGATGTACAGCGAGAGAGACACGATCGTGAAGCTCAACGCCGACCTGCGTGACTTCGTGACGGGCGGCCACGAGTGACCGGGGCCGCACGCAGAGCGCGCATCGGCGGCGCCGAGATCGAGTACCGCGGGACTGTCGGGGAGATCGACGTCTCCGACGGTCAAGACGGCCCCGGGGCGCGCTACGTCTTCACGGAGTACATCCGCACCGATCTGACCGACGACGAACGCGCCGTGCGCCCCGTGCTGTTCGCCTTCAACGGCGGCCCCGGCTCGTCATCGGTGTGGCTGCACCTGGGCCTCGGACCTCGGCGGGTGGCCGACGCCGATACGCTGCATCCGCGGATGGCTCCGCCGTTCGCCCTCGTCGACAACGCGGACTCTCCGCTCGATGTCGCCGACCTCGTGTTCATCGATCCGCCCGGCACCGGTTACAGCAGGATCCACCCGGATGCCGATCGCGAGCGTTTCCACGGTGTGGAGCAGGATGCCCACGCGACTCTGGAGTTCATCGGCCGGTGGGTGCGTCGGAACGGCCGGGAGCAGTCGCCGCGCTTCGTGATGGGCGAGAATACGGCACGCATCGCGCGGCGCGCATGTCGCGTCTCGCGAACGGCGGCCCGATGCGCGGAGGCACCACGAGGGCGACCTCGCTGAACGGCGCGATCGTGCTCGGGCCGGCGTTCGGACTCGGCGAGCCCGCCTGGAACGGAGATGTGCGCGCGGCGTTGGAGTTCCCCACGCTCGTGCACACCGCGCGCCAGCACGGCGCTGCCGCCGACCTCTCCGACGATGACGTCTCGAACTTCGCCCGTACCGAGCTGCTTCCGGCACTCGCCGCCGGAACGCAGCTGGAAGATGCGGAGCGGGAGGCACTCGCGGCGCGCATGGGGGAGCTTCTCGGGCTCCCCACCCCGGTGATCATCGAGCACGATCTGCGTATCAGCCCGGATGCCTTCGCCCGGCTCGCGTTGCGTAAGCAGGGTCGCCAGCTCGGAATGTACGACAGCCGCTACACGCTCGCCGCCGACGGCGCCGGCTCCGACCCTGTCGCCGACGACCCGGCGATGGGCGCTTACGCTCCGCAGTTCACCGGAGCGATCCAGCACTATCTGCGCGAGGAACTCGGATACGCGAGCGACGACGAGTACCGTGCCATCGACTTCCGTCTCGCGATGGGCGGTTGGGACTGGGACGGGCACGACTCACCCCACAGCAACTGCTTCGGCGACTTCACCGAGGCGGTGCGTCGCGATGAGCGCTTCGAGCTGATGATCGGCGTGGGCGAGTACGACCTCGTCACGACCAGGGCGGCGACCGAGTTCACCTTCACCCGCTTCCGGTTCGATCGCTCACGCGTGCACCTGAAGGTCTACGGATCCGGCCACATGCCCTATCTCGGCGAGGCGCCCCGGGTCGCGCTGGCAGCGGACATTCGGGGGTTCGTTCGCGTGGGCGCTGCGAGGTAGCTCGACAGATCCCGCCGATGACGCCGCGGCTACGCTGAGATGTATGGCAGACGATGTTCGCAACGTGCTCGAAGCCCTCTCCACGATCGACGAGCACTGGCAGCCGCATCGGCTCACCAGCATCAACGACTACGACGTCAAGGTGGTCAAGCTGCAGGGCGAGTTCGTCTGGCACACCCACCCCGACACCGATGAGCTGTTCATGGTCGTCAGCGGTCAGCTGACGATCCAGCTCCGCGACCGCGATGTCGTCCTGAACCCGAACGACGTGTTCGTCGTGCCGCGCGGAGTCGAGCACTGCCCGAAGGCGACCGACGAGGTGCACGCGATCCTGTTCGAGCCGAAGGGCACGGTGAACACCGGAGACGCCGGCGGCGACATGACCTCAGACCTGCACGAATTCGACTGAGATCTGTCCGTCGCTCAGGCCCTCGGCCACTCGCTGGTCAGGTAGGCCTCGACGGCGCGGTGCCGGAAGCTGTAGGGCTTGCCCCTGTCGATGACGCCGCGCACGGTGTCCAGGCGTTGGGCTGTGGGGCCTACCTCGGTCACTTTCGAGAACCCCATCGCCTCGGCGATGCGGGTGGCTGTGCGCTCCGGGGCAGGCAGCTCTGACATCACCTGGAGGAACTGGCGCTCTCGGGCGGGGAGTCGTTCGAGGATCCGTTCCACGTGCGCGGTCGCTTCCCGTTGCGCGCCCTGCCAGCCGCGGCGGACCTGGTCTGCGGTGATCGTCGGAGTGGAATCTGCGTACCAGGACTGCTCACCGGCAAGCTGGAACAGGAACGGCTCTCCGCGGCAGACGTCGACGATGAGCGCTGCCGCGTCGGGGTCCATCCGCACGCGAGTGGATCCGCCGGCGCCGTCGGGAACTGCCCACCCCTCGAGGACGAACTCCTGGAGCGCTTGGGCAAGATCCTCGTCGTCGATGGCCGACAGAGTGGTGGTCTTGAAACGGCGGGCAAAGGTCGCCCCCAAGCGGGCGCCGGCCATGTCTTCGAAATCCGGGAGGCCGGTGAGGTAGACGGCGATCGGCAACGAGCGGCTGACGCGGGCGCCACCGGGCACGGCGACCTCGACCTGGTGCGTGAGGGCGTCTCCGAGTGCGATGAGCAGCTGGGAAAGCGCCTTCTCATCGGTGATGTTCTGCACCTCGTCGATATGGATCAGCGCCATGGCACGGCCGTTGGCGATCGCGGCGAGACCGACTTCGATCAGCAGCTCGGTGAGAGCCGTGAAGGGCTCGGGCCCGTCGACACCGCGAAGCGTGAGGGAGATGCCGGAGACGGCGACGGCCTGCACGCGTGCGATGGCATCGCCGATGCGCTTCTCACGCGATGCGGAGAGTCCGGCGTCGGTCGCGAGCTTCAGCACGGCTCCGGCGACGAGCTTCAAAGGGTCAGCTCCGGTGGGGATGCGCAGCTGCGGGGTGACCCAGTCGCCGGCACGCGATGCCTCCTGGGCGATGCGTCGCACGAGCGTCGATTTCCCGAGCCCCGGCTCCCCGAGGATAGTTCTGCCGCGCTCCGGTAGGCCCGCGAGGCGGCGAGGACGCACAACGTCGCGCCAGTCACTCAACTGCGCGGTGCGTCCTGCCCACACCTCGGGGATGGTGTCAGAGCCAGGGCTGAAGGGGTTGTCGAGTGCATCACGCATATTGATAACATTATCAATATGCTGCAACGTTGATAAGGTTATCAGCCCAACGGGTCGCTCAGACCACGAGAACCAGCACCGCGAGCACGATCGCGACGACGGAGGACAGGGAGCGCACGCTGAGGTCGCTCCGGCTCAGCTGTCCTGCTCTTCGGCGATGACGGTTCCGGACTCGTCGGTCACGGTGAAGCCCCCGTGCGTGCCTTCGAGAACGCGGTTGATCGTGTTGCCGTCGTGCGGGAAGGTGGAGCACGCCTTGCCCGAGAAGTCGAAAGCCGCCTCGCCCTCACCGTGATAGACGGCGGTGACGTCGTAGCAGGTCTCCACGAACGTGCGCCCCTCGACATCGAGGACGCTCGTCGACGACGGGGAGAGCGCGATCTGCGACACTCGCGCGGCGTTGTCCCGCACGAGGGGCGTCGTGAACGGGGTCACCGTCAACCCACCGGTCGAGCCGTTGTCGTTCCATTCGGACAGATAACCCGCACGCCAGTCCTCGCCGATGAGGTCGGTGCTCTCGATCCATGCGGAGTAGTCGTCAGCCGACAGCTCGATCGCCGGTCCGTCCAGGAAGTCGCCGACGACCCACTCTGCGCTCATCCGCTGCGACATCTCGATGGCCTCCGCGTCGAGAGCGGGTGCCTCGTCGCTCCATGTGATGCCGGTCTCAGATGCCCAGGTGCCGGCGCGGACATCCTCGAGGGGCGTGAATTCCACCTGAGCGAGATCGACCTCGAGATGGCAGTAGCCTCCCCGCTCGTCTGTGACGACCTCGGATGCTGCAGCCGCGCCGAGAGCGGACTCGCCCACGTCGCAGCCGGCCCCGGCGGGATCCGTGGTCGGCTTCTCCTGCACATCAGCGGACGGCGCGCACGCTGCGGCGAGGAAGGTGATGGCGGCGAGGGACACGCTCACAACGGCGGCGCGGCGAAAAGTCGTCATGCCCCGAAGCCTATTGGAGCGCGACACCGCGACTCCGCATCCTCGCGCTCAGACCACGACTGCCAGTACCGCGAGCACGATCGCCACGACCGACGAGAGGGAGCGCACGCCGTTCAGCACGTTCCAGCGCCGTTCGAACGCCGCGCGCGCAGCCGTCGATGGCGACGTCGAGCCGTCCAGGGCATTGTTCAACGGGACGTTGCCGGCACCTGTGACGACGATGACCCCGACGAAGAAGACGACGCCCGACGCGACGAGCATCCATCCGCGCGGGTCATCCAGATCGAGGATCCCCGCCCACACGAGCGGGACCGGCGGCAGGAAGATCGGCAGCAGGAACAGCGGGTTCACGACCGCGCGGTTGATCGACCGCATCGAGGAGACGAAGGTCTCGTCGTCCGTGCGTCCCAGGCCGGGCATCACGCCGGTCGAGAACGACCAGAATGTTCCCCCTCCGAGCGCGAGCAGGACGAGGCCGAGGGCGGCGAGGATGTCGGAGAGGTCCACGTCCTGCAATCTACACACCGGGCGACGGCGCGTGACCCGCGGCCGCACGATGAGCGCGCACCCGTCCGCGGGACGCGCATGCGGGGGCCGGGCACCAGCGTCGGCGTCCGGACGGATCCAAGAACGCTCTCGCCTCCCGCGGGAGCCCGTGTGCCTGTCAGTTCTTGGGGAGGGCGAGGGCGGCGATGAGCGCGTTCGTGAGCACCGCGCTCATCGTCCGAGCCACGGCCTCAGCCGCGGCGGCTGCACCCCAGTCGCCGCGCTCGATCGCCTTGGCGCGCGTGTAGACGTCGCCGCTCCACGGGATCTCTCTGTGGAACTGCGGCAGGGTTCCGCTCGCGGACAGGAGGGCGATGCTCGCGGCTGTGCGGATGTCGGGTGTCTCGCCGTCGGTCAGCACGGAGCGCACCCGCTCGATCATCACGGCACGTCGGTCGCTTCCCAGGGCGAGCTTCGTCGTCGGGAAGATTCCGAGCGATCTGCCGTGTTCCCTCGTGAGGTCGCCGCGCTCCACGAGGCGGTCGAGGACCGGTGCACGCAGGTTCGGGCCGATCGCCGCGAGCACGGTCTGCGCATCGCGCGGCTTCCGTTCGATGTACTCGAGCCCGGGCACGAGCAGTTCGTCGGGCGCGGTGTGAGCGTCGAGCGCGTGGATGCGACTCGTGAGCGCTCCCTCGTTGCGCATCTCGATCCGCTCCTGCAGCGCCAGGTCGCCCAGAGCAGCGCCGCCGAGCACGTAGAAGAGGATGTTCTCCCCGGCGATCGAGCCCGAATCGGGCTGGAAGAGCAGAAGCAGCACGTCTTCGACGAGCAGGGGCTCACCGAGGTGCGGGTCGGGCGAATCGTTCGTGGAGCGGGCGTCGGGCTGGTCCGTCATCATCTCTGTCCTTCGTCTGATGCAGCGCCGTCGGGTGCAGCGTCGGTGCTCGGTGCGGCGTTCGACCCGAACGCCTGCTCCCGGGCGAGCGCGGACGCTCGGCCGAGGACGTCGAGCTGCGCCTCGTTGTACAGCCCACCGACAGTCTCGAGGAATGCCTGCGCCGTGACGCGCGGCCCCTTCGACAGATGCTCGGACGGCTCGCTGAGCCACGGGTAGTCGGTGAGGTGCTGTGCGATCACGGGCGCGAACATCTCTGCCACGCGCTGACGCGTCTCGTCATCCGCCTCCACGGTGAGCGCTTCGAACTCTGCACTGCCGTCGTCGGATTCCGTCTCGACCATCGTGCGCAGATCCGCCATCGCCTCCGTGTCATACAGCTGCTCGTAGACGAGCATGAGCGACCGCTCGGAAGTCGACAGTCTCCCCGCGACGTCCTCGAAACCGGCCGGCAGGTCGGTCGTCGATGCTCCGTCGACGATGGCGCGGATCTCGGCCCGTGCCCGCTGCAACCGCTCGATGCTCGCGGCGAGATCGGCATCGATCGCGAGCAGCGCCTCTTTCGTGGTGTCCCCCGCAGAGCCGACGGACTCGATCTGGGCCAACGGGACGCCGAGGTCGCGGAGCCGCCGGATCTGCAGCAGCCGGACGAGATGCCGAGCGCGGTACTGCTTGTAGCCGTTCGACATCCGCTCCGGCTCCTCGAGCAGGCCGGAGCGGTGGTAGTGACGCACCGTGTTCACGGTCGTCCCCGCAAGCTCGGCGAGTTCACTCGTACTCCAGGGCATCCGTCCATCCTTCTGTCGGCACTCAGGGCCGGGGTCTCGGTCATGGCGCTCAGCACCATTCAAGACCCTGTTCTCAGAACAGGGTCAAGACCCGACGTCGATCTGCCGAGGTCGCTTGACCCTGTGCTGTGAACAGGGTCTGTACTGCTTCTCATGCCCCGCGCAGGCTTTCGTCCGCGCCTGAAGAGAAAGAGACACCGCCATGGTGGACAACCCGTACGAGTGGCTGCAGAACGCCATCGACCAGCTGCCGGAGCTCCTGCAGCCGCTTCTCGTGATGCTGGCGGGCGCGATCCCCTACATCGAGGGCGAAGGCGCCGCCGGCCTCGGCATCCTCGCGGGGATCAACCCGATCGTCGCCGCCGTCGCGGGCGCGGCGGGAAACATCCTGTGCGTCATCGGAGTGGTCTTCCTCGGTGCACGCATGAGAGAGGGCGTCGTGTCGCGGAAAGCAGCCCGCACCGAGGCGATGCGCCTCGAGCCCTCCCTCGTCGGCGGATCTGGCACGGCGACGGATTCCGGCGGAACGTCGCCGAGCGACACTGATGCGGAGAAGCCGTCACGGAAGACGAAGGGGCGGGCCAAGCTCGGTCGCTGGCTCGTGCGCTTCGGCGTTCCCGGTGCGAGCATCCTGGCTCCGCTCGCCCTGCCCACGATGCTGACGGCGGCGTTCTTCGTCGCGTCCGGGGTGAGCAAGCGATGGGTGATCCTGTGGCAGGTCGTCGCGATCGTCTTGTGGACCAGCCTCATCGCGGCCGCGGCAACCGGCGCTCTCGCCCTCCTCGGATGGTGAGACGGCACGCCGTCGCCGAATCAGGTCAGCAGCTTCACCAGCAGTTCCGCTGCACCCTTGGCATCGAGTTCGAGGATCTCATCTTCGGCGACGCCGAGCTCGGCGAGCTGGCGGGCAAGGAACAGGGGTACGGCCTTTTTCGGCAGGGGCACCACGGGTTCCCCGCGATCGGGCTTCACCTTGTCGCTGACGCAGGACCAGAACTCATCGTCATCGACGCGGAGCTGATCGCGGAGAATGTGTCTCCACAGCGACGCAGAGTACGTCGCACCGTTGACCGGGTGCGAGACCCGCGTCCGGAGAATCTCCCCGTTCCAGAGAGTCAGCTCCCAGGTCCGGTGATGCCGGGTCGTGCCGCCGCGCGCGTTGCGTACGAGCGCCCAGCCCTCGATGGCGCAGAACTCGTCGTGGTCCTTCTTCGTACCGAGCCGGTGCTTACTCACCGTCGCTGGACATCCAGACCTTGAGCTGGTCGTCCGACGACAAGCGCACCAGCTGGACCAACCCCCATGCATCCTGGTGATTGGGAGCCTGCTGGAGGTGCGTCTCCCAGTCCTCGGCATACTCGCGAAGAACGTCGATCAACTCGTCGATGGCGTCATCGATGGTCGTGCCTTCGGCAGCGAACGGTCGCCCCTCCATGATCGCCACCACAACGCCGTCTTCTCGGGCGACGGAGATGCGCGGGGCGACAGTGCGGCTGAAATAGTCGCGCAGCCGGTCGACCGGAGTGACCGCGACGACGTCGTCATCACGGCGCAACGTGACGGTGCGCCCTCGCATCGTGGCGTCGAACACGTCTTTCAGGTGCGAGCGCGCATCCGAATAGGTCTGGTAGTCCGCAACGAGCGTCATGTCTCCGGCTCCGATCTGGCGAGAGGGTGAGACGTACGCCAAGTACGTCACGTACTTATTGTACTCGAGGCGCGGGATTCGCGCCCGGGCCAGCCAGCACCTCCGCTGCACTACTCCGACAGCGAGTGGCCGAGCACGGAGAACGTCGCCACCTGAGCCGCGGTGGCGCTCGCCCCTCGTCTGCTCACCAGCAGACCCACGACCGACTCGGTGACGAGCATCAGCGCGGCGCGCGAGGTGTAGAGGAGCTCATCGCGGAACGAGTCGTTGATCGGGGCGACGACCAGTGCCACGTCGGCCATCTCGGCGACCGGCGAGCGCGGGAACGACGTGATCGCGAGCACCCGGGCACCACTCGCCCGTGCGGCCGTCATCACGTCGATCGATGCGCGGTTCACCCCCGACCCGGACACGACCAGGCAGGCGGAGCCGGCACCGAGCTGCGACGCGGTGATCTGCTGGCCGAGGGTGTCCGCCACGTATTCGGCGGGTCGTCCGGCCGAGGTCAGGCGCATCGAGAGATCGGCGCCGATCGGCGCGGAGAGACCGTTGGCCGCGACGAGCAGCCGCGTCGCACCGTCGAGCTCGCCGACGAAGGCCGCCAGGGTCTCCTCGGTGACCGCGGAGACCGTGTGGGCGAGGCGGGACGCGAAGCGGTCGACCGCACCGCGCAACGCCCCGAGCATCGTGGCATCGGCCGTGGCATCCTGCGACGGTGTCGAACTCGCCCGCTCACGCGCGAGCGCGACCCGCAGCTGCGGGTAACCGTCGTAGCCGAGGGTCTGGGCGGTGCGCACCACGGTCGTGCGGCCGACCTCCACGGCATCCGCGATCTCCTGCGCCGTGCGTTCGATCGAGAGGTCGACGTCGGCGGCGATCGCCTCGGCCACACGGCGCTCGCTCGGCTGCATCGACGGAGCCAACATCGCGATGCGGGCCGTCGGCGGCGTCTCAGCGGGTCCCTGCCACATCGGCGCGCTCCTTCTTCGGTTCCGCGATCGCCTTGACCCGCGGGCCGCGCATGATCCGGCGGCGGATCGCACCGGAGACCGCATCCATCAGCATCGTCGCGATGACGACCACGATCAGCAGCATCCCGACCGTATCCCACTCGCGGAAGTTCGTGTAGTTCGCGAGCATGCTGCCGATTCCCCCCGCGCCGACGAGTCCGAGCACCGCCGAGGTGCGGATGTTGATCTCGAAACGGTAGAGCGCGAACGACAGCAGCGTCGGGGCCGCCGCGGGCCAGAGCGCCCACCGCGTCACCTGCGCCGTGTTGCCGCCTGCGGCCTTGACGGCCTCGGATGCGCCCTCCTGCACCGACTCGACCGTCTCGTAGACCCACTTGGCCTGCGTGCCGATGCCGGCGATCGCCAGCGCCAGCGCACCGGTGAACGGCGTGAGCCCGGTGACGGTGAGCAGCAGCAGCGCGATGATGACTTCGGGCACGGCGCGGATCACGGCGAACACCCCGCGCAGCGGCAGACGCACCCAGACGGGTCCGACGTTGTTCGCGGCGAGCATGCCGAGCGGGATCGACACGATCACGCAGCCGATCGCGCCGATCCAGGCCATCGAGATCGACCGCCACGTCTCGAACAGCGCCTGCGGCAGCTTCTCCCAATTCGGGTCGGCGAACATGAGCGTCAGGTAGTGCGCGATCTGTCCGGGCAGCGATCCGAGGTCGTTCCACGGGATCGGCAGTCCCGCCGCCGCGGCCAGGACCACGACGCCGACGATGACGGCGACGACGGTCGGGACAAGACGGGACGGATGCCGGGGCAGCTCGAGCCCGATGCCCCGTGCGGTGGTCGAGAGCGTCATACCAATCGCCTCCGCAGGAAGTTCGAGAACACTTCGATCAGCACCACGACGACGAGGATCTCGAGCACGATCACGGCGACGTCGTCGTAGGCGTAGAACGCCCGCCGCTCGTCGAGGAGTCGGCCGATGCCGCCCGCGCCGACGATGCCGAGGATCGCCGAGATGCGCACGTTGAGCTCGAGCGTGTACAGCCACTGGTTCGCGAAGAGCGGCCAGGTCTGCGGCAGCACGACGCTGCGGTTGATCTGCGTCTGGCCGCCGCCGGTGGCGCGTCCGGCCTCGATGACCGGCAGATCGGTGGAGTCGATCGCCTCCGACACGAGTTTGACGATGATGCCGATGTCGAACAGGAGCAGGGTGAGCAGGCCGGGCAATGCGCCGACGCCGACCATCGCGACCAGCACGGTCGCGTACACGAGATCGGGGACCGACCGGATGACGTTGATGACGGTCCGCACCGCGATGCGGGTCGGACTGTTCGGGTTGGTCGGGGCGGCGGCCCACAGCGTCAGCGGCACGGAGATCACCGCGGCGACCGCCGCGCCGACCACGGCCATCTGGAGCGTCTCGAGCATGGGCCCGAACGTGCGCGGCAGGAACGAGAAGTCCGGCTGCAGGAACTGCACGAGCAGCACGGATCCGTTGTCCCAGTTGCGGATGAGCGCGCCGAAGTCCAGCTCGATGCCGCCGATCGCCGGGATGCAGGTGGCGACGGTGAACGCGGCGAACGCCAGGACGACGAGGCTGGTGCGCAGTCTCGACGTGGGCTTGGGTGGCACGACGAGAGGGCGGGCTTCGGTGGTCATGCGCCGAGCACATCCCTCGGCTGGATCGGGCGCCCGTAGATCTGCTCGAAGTCGTGGTCTGCGGCATCCGCTGCCGGTCCGTCGTAGACGACCTCGCCGGCCCGCAGGCCGATCATCCGCGTCGTGTACTGACGTGCCAGATCCATGAGGTGGATGTTGACGAGCACGGTGAGGTGCTCTTCGACGTTGACGCGGCGCAGGTCGTGCATGACCGCGTGCGCGGTGGGCGGGTCGAGGCTGGCGACCGGCTCGTCGGCGAGCATGACGCTGGGCTGCTGCGTCAGAGCCCGGGCGATCGCGACGCGCTGCTTCTGGCCCCCGGAGAGCTGACCTGCGCGGTTCCAGACCTTCTCGAGCATCCCGACCGAGTCGAGCGCTCGGAGGGCGAGCTCGCGGTCCTGCGCCGTGCTCAGGCCGAGCACCGTCCGCCAGGTAGGGGTGTGGGCGAACCGACCGACCAGCACGTTGCGGTAGACGCTGGCCCGATCGGCGAGGTTGAACCCCTGGAAGATCATGCCGATGTGCCCTCGGGTCTCACGCAGGCGTCGTCCGCGCATGCCGGTGACCGCGTGCGGACCGACGGTGACCGCGCCGCTCGTCACCGGCACGAGACCGTTGATCGTGCGGATCAGCGTGGACTTGCCCGAGCCGGAGAGGCCGACCACCGAGACCATCTCGCCGGCGGCGATGTCGAGGGACACACCGCGGAGGGCGCGGGTGCCGTTGGGATAGGTGACCGAGACGTCGTCGAGACGGATCGACCACGACGCGGAGGCCGGGAGCAGGGCTCCGGCCTCCGCGCGCTGCAGATCAGTGTGCATGTTCTCAGTTCTGCGTGTCAGTTCGAGAACTCGGCGAGGATCTCGCCGTAGCGGGTGATCTCGTCCGGGGCGGTCTCGCTGGTCCAGTCGGAGAGTCCGACGAGGTCGAACATCACGGACGCCGCCTCTTCGGACGAGTCGGCGTAGCCGTCCAGCAGCTCGGTGAGCTCCGCGACGAGGTCGTCGGGAAGCGTCGAGGTCACCGCGACGCCGCCGTTGGGGATCATCTCGGTGTAGGCGAAGGCCACGACCTTCTCGGCGATGTCCGGGGCCTCTTCGGTCACGGTCGTGCGGGCATCCCAGTATGCGAACGAGACCTCGGCGTCGCCGTTGTATACGGCGAGGACCGCGTTGTTGTTGCCTTCGACGGGCACCTGCGTGATGCTGGCATCCGTGTCGACGCCCTGTTCGCGCATCGCGACGACGGGGTACTGGTAACCCGCCGGCGACGTGGCTGCCTGCAGGGCGACCTTCGTGCCGTCGCCGATCTCACCGAGCGCCTCGATGCCGGCGGGACCGGAGCCGGTCGCGTCGGCGGCGGCCTCTTCGATGCCGTTGCAGTAGGAGAGCTCGATGCCACTGGCCGCGTAGGTCGACATGACCGGCTCGTCCTCGCAGTACTTGTCGGGGTTGTTCGTGTACGCCACCGACGCGTACGAGGTGGCGCCGAAGCGCACGTCGCGGAGGATGAGCTCGGCGTCGTAGCGCTCGGTCGCGTTGTACAGCGATCCGGCGTCGGTGATGATGACCTGTGCCTGGTCGGTGCCGAGCGCCTCGACCGTGGCGGCGTAGTCGGAGGCGACGACCCCCTTCACCTCGATGTCGAGGGTCTCTGACAGGTAGGTGGTGAGCGGGTCGAGGGCCTGGGCGAGGTCTTCGCCCTCGACCGACGGCACCAGCGAAAGGGTGATGGAGGACGGCCATTCGGTCGTCTCGTCTGCCGTCTCGGCGGGTGCGCTGCTGCTGCAGCCGGCGAGCGCCAGGACGGCGACGGCGGCGATGCCCGTGGTGAGCAAGGACTTACGCATTCGGATCGTGCCTTTCGGTGAGGGTGGTGCTGCGGGGGGTACTGGAAGCCGCAGTCGCGGCCCAGGCTTCGATGTCGCCGTAGAGGTCGGCGATGGTCCGACCGCGCATCGTCACGGCGGCCGGGGAGCGTTCGGCGGTGGCGCCAACGAGCGCCGTGGCGGCACCCTGCGCGGCGGCCGGCGCGAGATCGAACTCGAAGATGTCACCGACCGAGAGCACCGGCCCCTCGGCGACCGCCGCCTGGATGATGGGGATGAGCCCCGAGGGCTTGCCGACCGTGAAGTGCAGGTCGTCGAACAGGTGAGTGATGCCCCACCCGTCCAGGACGGGGCGGATGCCGGCACCGGGCGCATTGGTCGCGAGCACCAGCCGGACCTGCGGGTGGACACGGGTCAGGAAGTCGGCGAGCCCGGTCGGCGGCACGATCGCCGCGTGCTCGGAACCCAGCAGCGCCCGCGACGACTGGTAGGCGGCTTCGAGCGCATCGGCGGTCACGCCCTGCCCGGAGGCGAGTGTGCTGATCACGTCGTAGCCGTCGCGGGCGTCGGTCTCGCCGCGTTCGAAGGCGGCGAGGTCGGACATCGCGCGATCCGCGAACATCGGGTCGTCTGCGGAGATGGCGACCGCGCGGGCGAAGGCTTCGAGCGGCCCCGCGCCGAGCGCGATGGTGCCGTCGAAGTCGAGGACGATAGTGGGGAGCACGGTTCTCCTGGTCAGGATCGGGACGATGCGTCCATACTTACAGTCATTTATGGACGATACGACCATCCTGTGTGAACAGTGCGTGAACTCCGATTCCGGTGCCGGCATCCGCGCCCGCTACGCTCATCGTCGTGATCGATCGATTGGATGCGGCGGCCGCCGCGCACGATGCCGCAGACCTGCTGTCGATGTTCGACTGGCTCGGTCCGGCGATCGATGCCGATGCTCGGGACGACCGCTTCGCCCGCTGGGGCCGATCCACCGCCGTGGACGAGAACGTCGGAGCGCCCGTGCTGTCTCGGTCGATGTTCGAGGCGCTGCACGACCGCGCGGGCCTGGAGTCGGCGTGGCCGGTCGGCAACGCCGGGCTGCTGCACGTGTACGGCTATCTGCTCTCCACCACGCCCACGCCTTACGGCCTGAAGCGCGACCGGTGGCTCGGCGGCGAGCTGGCCCGCGCGTGCGGGCTGGCCACCGACGCGTTCGTCCCTTGGGTCGGCGAGCGCACGCTCCTCGACCGCGTGACCGAGACCGCCGAGAGACTCATCGTCGGCGCGCCGGCGCGACGGCAACGGCTCGGCGATCTGGAGGCCATCGTCGCGATCGCCGATCGGCAACCGCACCCCTCGGCACTCGCCTACGCGCTCGACTCACCCACGCAGGGCCGCCGGCTCATCACGATGTTCCCCGTCGCTGAGCCTGCCGCGCTGCTCGCCGACCTCGACGCCTCACCCCCGCGCCTCCGGTGGAACGCCGTGGCGTGAGCGCCCTATCGTTCAGAGCTGATCGAGGACGAGCTCACCGCGCGAGTTCAACTGCTCCATCATGTGCGTGACCCGGTTGGCCTCGATCTTCGCCATCTTCGCCTGGTCGAATTCGAAGACCAGCGGGATGCTCGGGTGCACCCAGATGGTCAGCCGCCCCGACGGAGTCTCGGACGTGGGGAGCCAGGTCATCATGAAGCTCTCGTTGCGCCGCAGCTTCGTGCCGATCACGATCTTGAGGTGCGCCAGAGTCGTGTCGTCGATGTCGATCGCGGGTCGCGAGCTGTTGTACTCCAGAGTTCCCATGAGAAGAACTGTACGCGCGGTCTAGCCGAGCTCGTACTCCTGGCCCTCGGGTGCGTCGAGGGGCGGCCCCGACGGCGACTCGACACCGCGGGTGAGCGCCTGCAGACGACGGACCAGTTCGGGATCCTCCAGCTCAGGTCCGCTGCCGGTGATCGCCTTCGCCACGATCTGGCTGGCCGGACCGATCAGGAACTTCGCCGACACGACAGTGCCGTCCTGCTCCCGCACCGGTATCTCGACGATCTCCGCACGCTCCTCCTCCCCCAGCGCGCGCCCGTACTCCAGCAGGGCGTCCGCGATGTCGTCACCGGTCAGGAACTCGTCGCCGCCATACAGGATCGATCGCATACTGCCGTTCTACGGCACGTCCGCCGGATCCCCGCGCCCCTTGCCCACGCACCCGGTGGGTGCTAGCGGCGCGCGATCTCGGTGTCGGCGGCGGTCAGGCGTCGACCGCGGCGAGCTCTTCGCGAAGAAGAGCGGCACCCGCGCTGAGTGCGCGCAGCTTGCCGCGGGCGACGTCGCGGGGCAACGGCGCCAGGCCGCAGTTCGTGCTCGGCACGAGCTTGTCCGCATCGACGAAACGGAGCGCGTTGCGGAGGGTTTCCGCGACTTCTTCCGGCGTCTCGATGGTCTCGCTGGCGACGTCGATGGCCCCGAGCATGACCTTCTTGCCCCGGATGAGTTCGATGAGGTCGAGGGGAACGTGGGAGTGGTGGCTCTCGAGCGAGATGGTGTCGATGCTCGAGCGCTGCAGCAGCGGGAACGACGTCTCGTACTGCCGCCACTCCGCCCCGAGGGTAGCCTTCCAGTCGGTGTTCGCCTTGATCCCGTAGCCGTAGCAGATGTGCACCACGGTCTCGGCGCGCAGCCCCTCGGCCGCCCGCTCGAGCGCCGCGACGCCCCAGTCCCGCACGTCGTCGAAGAACACGTTGAACGCCGGCTCGTCGAACTGGATGATGTCGACCCCCGCCGCCTCGAGTTCTCTCGCCTCCTGATTGAGGATCGTCGCGAACTCCCAGGCCAGCTTCTCGCGGCTCTTGTAGTGGCGGTCGTAGAGAGTGTCGATCATCGTCATCGGGCCGGGCAGCGCCCACTTGATCGGCTGATCGGTCTGCTGGCGGAGGAACTTCGCGTCCTCGACGAACACGGGCTTCTCGCGACCCACGGCGCCGACGACCGTCGGCACGCTGGCGTCGTAACGGTCGCGGATGCGGACGGTCTCCCGCTGGTCGAAGTCGACGCCGGAGAGGTGCTCGATGAAGGTCGTGACGAAGTGCTGGCGGGTCTGCTCGCCGTCGCTGATGATGTCGAGACCCGCGAGGCGCTGCTCCTGGACGGCGATGCGCAGCGCATCCTGCGTGCCCTCGACCAGCGCCTCCCCCTCCAGCTTCCAGGGAGACCAGAGGGTCTCCGGCTGCGCGAGCCAGGACGGCTTGGGCAGGCTGCCGACGATCGAGGTGGGAAGGAGCGTGTTCACGATCGGCGATTCTCCGGTCATCATCCGACGGAGACCAGGGAGGCGACGGAGCCGGCGGCCCACTGCTCGAGCAGCTCACCGTGCGGCTTCATCAGGTGCTCCTCCGTGTACTTCCCCTGCTCGGCCGCGAGCCGGCTGCGCTCGTCGCGGTCGTAGGCGATCTTCGTCACCGAGTAGTCCTGCTGCTCCAGGCTCGGCTGATAGATCTTCGCTGCGGCCGAGTTCGCGTTGTAGATCTCCGGTCGGTAGATCTTCTGGAACGTCTCCATCGTGCTGATCGTGCCGATGAGCTGCAGGTTCGTGTAGTCGCCGAGCAGGTCGCCGCAGAAGTAGAACGCCAGCGGCGCGACGCTGCCGCGCGGCATGAAGTACCGGACCGAGAGACCCATCTTCCCGAAGTACGCGTCGGTCAGCGACGGGTCCTTCTGCTCGTATTCGACGCCGAGGATCGGGTGGTGGTTCTCGGTGCGACGGTAGGCCTTGCTCGTCGAGACGCTGATGCAGATCACCGGCGACACCGCGAAGCGCTCCCGGTAGGCCTCCGAGTCGAGGAAGTGCTGGAAGAGCTTGCCGTGCAGGTCGCCGAAGTCGGCGGGAACGGTGAATCCACCTGCGGCTGCCGTCGCGGCCGGAAGCCGCACGCTGAAGTCGAAGTCCCGCACATAGGACGAGAAGTTGTTCCCCACGATCCCGTGGCTGCGCTTTCCGGTGAGGCGGTCGACGATCTGGATGTCGAGGACCTCGAGCAGCGGAAACTCCTGGTCCTCGCCCGCTGCGGCGAACTGGACCGCGACGGAGACGATCTCGAGTTCGACGGTGTAGCGGTCGCCGTTCGGGTTGTCCCAGTCCGCGAGATCGTTGAACCGACGGTCGATCATCGACAGGGCGTTGCGGAGGTTCTGCTGGCGGTGCTCACCGCGCGCCAGGTTGGCGAAGTTCGTGGTGATCCGGGAGTTGTCCGACGGCGAGTAGTCCTCGTCGAAGCGGGTCGTCGTGATGCGGAACGTGAAGTCGTGGGCCATGAGGTTGCCAATCGGTGAGCTGATCGGCCGGGCTCGGCCTCGCGAAAGGGGGTGTTTCCATGGTGCAGTGCGAGCACCCCTATCGAGAAATGTCCTGTGGCTATGCCGTGGCATAGTCTGAGGCTATGGCCAAGCGTTCGAGCGGCATCACCCTGCAGCAGCTCACCTATTACATCGAGGTCGCCGCGGAAGGATCCATCAGCGCCGCCGCCGACCTGCTCTACGTCGCGCAGCCCACGATGTCGGCGGCGATGAAAGACCTCGAGAGCCGAGTGGGCCGTGTACTCCTCCTCCGCTCCGCGCGCGGCGTGACGCTCACCACCGATGGCGTGGAGTTCCTCGGATACGCCCGGCAGGTGGTCGAGCAGGTCGCGCTCCTCGAACAGCGCTACCTCGACCGGCCGCCGTCTCGACGCCTGCTCGGGGTGTCGACGCAGCACTACTCATTCGCGGTCGACGCGATGGTGCGGATGGTGAAGGCGACCTCGGCGGCCGAGTACGAGTTCTCGCTGCGGGAGACGCGCACGTGGGACATCATCGAAGACGTCCGCACCCTCCGCAGCGAGTTGGGGATCCTGTACCGCAACGACTTCAACCGCAACGTCATCGACAAGCTGCTCCGCGACTCCGGACTCGCGTTCCACCCGCTCTTCGTTGCGGAGCCGCACATCTTCATCTCCCGCAAGAATCCCCTCGCCTCGCGGGATCGTGTGAGCCTCGACGACCTCGCCGAGGTGCCGCGCCTGACCTTCGATCAGGGTGCGAACAACTCCTTCTACTTCGCCGAGGAGATCCTCTCGACCCTCTCGAGCTCGCAGGAGATCCGGGTCTCCGACCGCGCGACGATCTTCAACCTCATGATCGGGCTCGACGGGTACACCATCTCGACGGGCATCATCAGCGACGACCTCGACCCCGAGATCGTCGCCATCCCGCTCGACGTCGACGAGCGCATCGAGATCGGCTGGATCGGCCACTCCGCGATCCCGCTCACCGAGCAGGCGCAGCGCTACCTCGCCGAGCTACGCACCGTCGTCTCGGGGTTCGGGGTGGAACTGCTCGGGTGAGCTCGAAGTCCTGCGGGTCCCGCATTCGGCGAGCGCGGAGGCAGCTCCTGGAACCATCGGGCGAAGGCCACGGTCTGTTCGACGAAGCTCTCCACCAGCTCGGCACCCCAGGCAGGGTCCGAACGACTCGGGTCCCCGAGCGCGCCATCCGCCGAGAGCTCTTCGAACGGGCGGGGAAAGTCGAAGCGCGCGCCGGGCGGGTCGGTGAAACCGTTGAGCGCCGATCGCGGCCCGGACGCCGTCAGCCGATCCACCCGTACCAGCTCGGCATCGCACTCGAAAGCAAGCGACGTCTCCACCTCGCAGGCGTGGTGGTACTGCTCTCCGGCCCGGAGGCGGGTGGCGGTCTTCTCACGCAGAACCGTATCCCACATGACATGCGCGATCCGCCGACCGGTCTCGTCGCCGACTTCTCGCGCCACGAGGCGCGCGATGTCGCAGTTGCCGCCGTGTCCGTTCACGATGAGGACGCGATCGATGCCGTGACGGATGAGGGAAAGGCAGATGTCCCTGAGTACGAGCCGCAGGCTTTCCGGACGCAGACTGAGTGTGCCGCTGAAGGCGAGATGATGTTCAGAGGCGCCGTACGGCATCGGTGGACACAGCAGTGAGTCCGCGGCGAGCGCGGCATCGACGCGGCGCGCCATCTCCGTCGCGACGGCGATGTCGGTGCGCAACTCGAGGTGCGGACCGTGCTGCTCGATCGCGCCGATCGGGATCAACGCGATCTTCGCACGCGCGAACCGCGCAGCCGCTTCCTCGGTCGTCAGTCGTGCGATCTCCACCATCGCCACCTCCTCAACTCATGGCCGTCTGGCGCACCGCGGTCGGCGCCCAGCCGAGCCCTGCCAGCGCCTCGCTCACATCAACCTGCTCCGACGTGCGATCGCCGCTGATCGCGAAAGTCCTGAACCCGGAGGGACGGCGACGCACGGCCGCGACGAAGGCGGCGGCCGTGTCGGTGCCTGAGGTCATGACGTCGGCATGCTCGTGGTTCGCATCCGCTGCCCAGATCTCGTCGCCCATGGGGAGCACCAGCCGCAGTACGGTGACGTCGACCCCGTGCCGCACCGCCACCGCGCGGGCGACCTCCTCCCCCAAGCGCTTCGAGAGCCCGTACGCATCCACGGCATCGGGCAGGTCGCCGGCGGCGGCGTTCCGGAAGTCTGCGAACACAGACATCGAGCCGGCGATCACGACATGTGCGACGCCGCACTCCACGGCGACCTCGAGCGCCGTGTGCAGGCCGAGCACGTTCACCTCGAATTGGCTCTGTGCCCAAGACAGTCCGCCCCACCCGTCTTTCGTGCCCATCGCCAGGTAGACGACCACATCGGCATCGCGCAGCGCCACCCGCAGCGAGTCCGCGTCCTGTACGTCGACATCGACCGTCGATGCCCAGGCGACGGGGGGTACGCCGGCACGATCCGCCACCACCACTTCCCCGAGCCCGGCGACGGCGGGCCCGATGAGTCGCCCCACGTGTCCTGCTCCGCCGATCATCACTATGCGCACGTGGGCACTCCTTTCACAGCAGGCGCGGCGCCACGGCCGCGCTCTGGTACATGCGATCGAACTCCGCTGAGCCGTCATCCTCGGCGATCGCGAGCCTGGCACCGCGCGGCTGCACGGGGAAAGAGGCGTTCAGGGTGGCTTCGGTCCACAGCTGCTCCGCCGACACGAACTGCCTGGCACCGTGGCCCGGTGCGTCGAACGTCAACAGGGTGCGCGTGCGCGCGGGGCGGTATCCGGAAGGCACCCTGAACTCTTCCAGCAGCTCCTCATCAACCATGACGCCGAGGCCCGGATCGTCGGGCACTCGCACATGGCCTTTGCGCACGGTGAGCGGATCGACCAGGATGTCGCGCTCGTAGATGTGCGAGACGGTGACCGCGGGACGCCGGGCCGGCGCGCACACCGCCCCCATATGCGACACCCACGCAGATGTGAGGCCCGTGCCGCACATCTGCAAAAAGCAATCTTTGCGAAAAGCATCGATCAGATCGACTTCGGCGAACAGGCGCACCGGATCAGACGGGTCCAGGACGAAGCCGTCCATCGCATCATCACGGAGCCAGCGCGTGGCGAAGCCGATGTCGAAGTGCTCGAACAGCGGAAGTGTGAGGGCGTCACGCAGCCGGCGGTGACCGTCGACATCTGTACGGCCGATCGGGCTTTCGAAGAGCTCCACGGCCTCGTGTCGCTCGACCTCGCGCAGCACGGGCAGCGCCTGCGAGGCGTTCACGAGCATGGAGTTCCAATCGAGCTCGATGCCGTACCCGGGGCCGGTCGCCGCAGCCACGGCATCGAGCTGCTCGAACACGTCGAACCAGGGCCGCGCCTTCACCTTGTGAGTGATGTAGCCCGCAGCCTGCGCTTCGGCTGCCTCACGGGCGAGCAGTTCCGGCGGCATCTTCGTGCTCCACCACGATGCCGGCGTCCATTCGCGTACCTGCCGTCGGCCGAACAGCTGATGCACGGGAACCTCGAGCGCCCTGCCGAGCGCGTCATACAGGGCCATCCGCAGGCCCACACCGACGTCCTCGCCCCGCGCCAGCACCTCGTGCAGTGTCCTCCCGACCGCCCACGCTGCAATTGCGTCGCTCGTGACCCCGCCTGTGTAGTACACGAGGGTCTCGCCGACGCCGGCGACCGCGGCGGAGTCGGTACGCACGGTGGTTACCTCGAGAACCTCCCAGTAGGGATTGATCAGGCCCAGCCAGGGGGCGAGGTGCGAGCGGAAGGGCGAGCGGATCCAGGTGCGCTCCACGACCGTGATCCGCGGCACCGTCATGCGAGCATCCCGGCGCCGCCGTGCTCCATGGCTCTGCGGGGAGCGATCGCGAGCGCGGCGTCGCCCAGCTGACCTTCCACTTCCATGGTTGTGAGCGTGAGCTCGTGAAGACCCGCGCCTAGTTCGATCTCGGCCCCGGGGAGGTCGCGGAACGTGGCGGTGACGCCCTCAGGAATCCGGATCCGTGCATCGAAACCGAAATCTCCTCGCTCCCATCGCACCTCCACACGTCCGTGCGGCGTCAACAGACTGGTGTCCGCCCACTCGAGATCGCCACCGGGGCGAGGGGCAATGAGCACCCTGGCATAGCCGGGTTCCAACGGTGCGATGCCGCCCATCACGCGGTGCATCCAGTCCGCCACGGCGCCGAGCGCATAGTGGTTGAAGCTGGTCATCGCACCGGGGTTGATCGTTCCGTCAGGAAGCATCGAGTCCCATCGCTCCCAGATGGTGGTGGCCCCCATCGTGACGGGATACAGCCACGAAGGGCACTCCTGCTGCAGGAGAAGTCGATACGCGACCTCAAGGTGTCCCGTTGAAGTCAGGGCGTCCATGATGAATGGCGTACCGGCGAAACCTGTCGAAATACGGCAACCGCCTTCCACGACGAGCTCCGCGAGCCTTCGCCCGGCCCACGCGTTCTCCTGGTCGGTGAGCAGTTCGAACGCGATCGCCAGCGCATAGACCGTCGTGCAATCGCTGTGAATGTGCTCGTTGCCGACGTAGGCCCCATGGAACGCGTCGCGCAGCTCTTCGGCATACCGTGCGAACTCTTCCGCGACGGCGGCGTCATCGAGTTCGCTCGCCACCTCGGAGATGATCCGTGCCGTGCGGAAAGTCGAGGCGGTTGCAACAACGCCAGGGTCGGCCTTCGCCTGCTCCGCCCGTTCGGGGGGCGCGTCGGGATCCAGCCAGTCGCCGAACTGGTATCCGTCTTCCCACACGCCCCTCTCTGACAGGAGACCACGCACCCGGCGGCCGTGCGCGACCATCGCAGGAAGCGCCTCGCGCAGCGCTTCTCTGTCTCCGTAGGCCTGCCAGAGCGACCACGGGACCCAGGCTGCCGCGTCGCTCCACACCGCGGTGGAGTTTCGTTGCGCCGAGCCCTCCGGCTGCGCCATGTACTTGAGGACGTCGGGAACCACCCACGGCACGAATCCGTCCTGATGCTCCTGTTCGACCGCGAGATCTCTCAGCCAGTCGCGAAGAAAGCCTCCTACGTCGTAGAGGAAAGCCGCCGTGGGGGCGAAGACCGCGAGGTCGCCCGTCCAACCGAGCCGCTCGTCGCGTTGCGGGCAGTCCGTGGGGAGGTCGAGGAAGTTGCCTCGCATGCCCCAGATGACGTTCCGGTGCAGTTGATTGAGGAGGGGGTTCGAGCATTCGAAGCTCCCCAGACGGCTGAGCTCCGAGTGGACGACGACGGCAGTGAGAGCCTCCGCCGTGATCTGGTCTGCTCCGCCTGGCCATCCGTCGACCTCGACATAGCGGAAACCATGAAACGTGAGGGTCGGTTCGAACTGATCGACTCGACCGCTCAGCGTGAACACGTCCGTCGCTTGCGCGGACCGAAGCGGGCGCGTGCCCAACTCGCCATGTTCGAGCACCTCAGCGTGGCGAAGCGTGATCTGGTCTCCCGGCCGCCCTTGCACCGTCACTCGAACCCAGCCGACGAGGTTCTGGCCGAAATCGACGATTACCTTGCCCGTCGGACTCGTCCAGACATCGACGGGCGAGATGCACTCCTGGCGGCGGACCCCCGGTCCGACATAGGACTCGAGCTTCCGCTTGTCGAACTCGACGACATGCGTGCCTGCCCACGTCGAATCGTCAAAGCCGCTGTTGCTCCACCCGGCCGCTGCCCGGCGAGCATCGATGCGCTGCCCGTCATAAAGACTGTTGAAAGTCGTCTCGCTAGGGCCTGACTTCCAGGACGGGTCTGTCGCGACGAGTTGGACGTGGCCGTCCTCGAACTCCACCCGCAGCTCGATCAACGCAGCGAGCTCTTCACCATATGGAGGCTTTCTATCGAAGCCCAGCTTCTCGCGGTACCAACCATTGCCAAGCGCCGCCGCGAGGACGACCCGGTCTCGCGCGGGCGTCGCGACCTGCTCGGTGACGTCGTATTCGGCCACTCGGAGCCGCCATTCGTAGCTCGTCCAGCCGGGCAGCAGCACATCATCCGTGGCGAGGATGCCGTTGATGTACGGCTCGACCACGCCCAGGGCTGTGACCCGCAGGGTCGCGCCGATGACGGGACCGTGTCCTCCGTCGAGCGCAAACTCCGTTCGGAGGAGGGGCGCGCCGTCGAACTCCTCGTCGGCGGCGATGAAGTCGCCGATCATGTGAGCCATGTCAGTCAAGTTGGGGTCTCCCGTCGAGTGGCGGATGGTTGGTCGTGGCAGTGTCATCGAACGACGTTGCCTGAGATTCGTCGAAGACCCCGTCGAGAAAACCGAGTCGCGCGCTCAAGGCGCGCCGCGCGAGGGCGGTCGAGGTGGCACTGTCGAAGCCGTGGAAGGCACCGGGCCAGACGTGCACTTCGACCGGTACGCCGGACTGGCTCAGCCTGCTCGCGAACTCCTGGCCCTCGTCCCGGAAAAGATCGCATTGCGCGATCTCGACGAACGAGCGCGGCCAGCCGGCGAAGTCGGTGGCTCTGGACGGCGCGGCTTCAGCGGGCGGGCCGTTTGAGCCCTTGAGGTACCACGACCAGCTGAGCGCGTTCGAGCTTCGGTCCCAGAATGGAGCATTGAGGTAGTCATACGAGGATGGCGAGGAATTGCGGTCATCGAGTTGAGGCTGGAACAGCAGCATCGCATCAGGGAGTCGGCCTCCGCGCGTCAGGAGTCTGATGACGAGTCCCGCGGCGAGACCGCCTCCTGAGCTTCCGCCGACAAGCGCGATCGACGACCCCGTGCCGGTTCCAGGCCACGAATCGACGAGCTCAGACCATGCGGCATGGACGTCGTCGAGCGGCCCGGGGTACGGATGCTCCGGAACGAGGCGATACTCCGGGACGAACACCGTGACCCCGAGGTGTCCCGCCATCCGAGAATTCCAGTCCAACCCGGTCGTTCGACTTCCCGAAACCAGACCACCGCCGTGGACAGACAGTATCGCTCCTCGCACACGCGCCCGGGCGGGCGAGATTCGCAACGACCGCACGCCGCCGAGCTCGACGTGCTCGATGGTCACGCCCCGGTCGCGCTCGACTTCGTCGATGGGAGGCACTGCCGACAGGTCTCGCTGCCTCATGATTCGAACGTCCTCTTCGTCGCCGAGGAAAGGGCGGTTCGGCGACTCGGAAGGCAGGTAGGTCATCAGCTCCGGATCGAACGGCGGACCGCTGATGACCGTCGCGGTGGGACCACCGACCGCCACCTGACTCGTGCCCGTCTCCGCCCACTGCATCGTCACTTGATTCCACTGATCAAGAGGCCGTCTTTGATCTGCCGGTTGAAGATCAGGAAGACGATCGTCGTGGGGATGACGATGACGACCGCTCCCGCCAGGGTTGCGGGCAGGTTCGTCACGTATTGACCCTGGAAGTACGTCAACCCGACCGAAGGGGTCATCTGTTCGGGCGAATTGAGATACATGAGCGGGCCGAGCAAGTCGTTCCACGAGCCGAGGAAGCTCAGGATGGCCAGAATCGCGATCGGGCCTCTGACCAAGGGGAGATAGACGCGGAAGATGATCCGCCACGTCGAGCATCCGTCCAACACGGCAGCCTCATACATCTCGTGCGGCACCCCGAGGATGAACTGGCGGAGGAAGAAGACCGCGAACGCACTGCCTGTCCAGGCCGGAAGGATCAGTGCCCAGGGTGTATCGATCAGGCCGAGCGAACGGATGATTGTGTACAGCGGGATAAGTGTGATCGCCGCGGGAATAAGCAGCGTGAAAACCGTGACGGCGAACAGAGTCCCGCGTCCTGGAAACCGCAGCTTCGCGATGGCGAACGCGCCCAGCAGGCTCGCGGTGAGGGACCCCACCGTCGCCATCGTCGCGATGAAGAGGCCGTTCAGGATCATCCGCGCCATCGGGACGTCGGCGAAGACGGCGACGTAGTTGTCGAGAGTCCACTCCTGCGGCCAGATCGACGGGGACGTCGCATAGTCCGAACTCGGTCGGAAGGTGGTGATGAGCGTGAGGAAAAGCGGTCCCAGAATGAGCAGAGCCGCGACGATCAGAACGCTGTACGAGAGCACGAGCGTCCGACGGTTCGCCGTGGCCCGCAGCGGCTCCCCGCGGGATTCGAGCTCTGCCATCTCCTCGGCGACGATCCGCTCGGCAGCAGTCTTAAACCTCATAGTTGACCCATCGTTTCTGGACCCGAAGTTGAATCGTGGTCACGATCAGCAGGAGGGCGATCAAGAAGATCGAGAGCGCCGCGGCATACCCCATCTGCAGGCCTGTGAACGCACGATCGTAGATGTAGCGGAGGATGGTCAGCGTGGAGTTGAGCGGTCCGCTCAGGACGTACACTTCGCCGAATGTCTGGAACCCGGCGATGACTCCGGTGATGAGCACGAAGAACGTGGTCGGCGTGAGCATCGGAAGCGTGAGATAGCGGAACCTCTGCCACGCGTTCGCACCGTCGACCCGCGCTGCGTCGTAGTACTCATTCGGAATCGCCTTCAGCCCGGCGACGTAGAGCAGCGCGACGTAGCCGACACCGGCCCAGACGATCATCAGCCCGATCGAGGACAGCGCCCGCTCGGGGGCCATCCAGTTCACCGCTGGCAAGCCGACCATTCGTGCGAACTGATTGAGGATCCCGTCTGCGTCATAGAGGTACATCCAGATGAACGCGACGGCGACGACGGAGCAGGTCGTGGGAAAGAAGAGAGCGAGCCGGAAGAACGTTCCGAACCGCGGGATGCGAGCGAGCGCGAGCCCGAGCCCGAGGCCGATCACGATCTTGGCCGGGACGGTGAGCACCACGAGGAGCAGGGTGTTGCCCAGGGACTTCCAGAACAGCGGATCGTTGAGGGCGGTCTCAAAGTTCTGGAGTCCGATCCACTCAGCGGGACTGATGAGATCCCAGTCCGTGAACCCCAGGGCCAGCCCCTGTACCGCTGAGAAGTAGACGACCAAGAGCCCGAGGCAGATCGGCGCGATGAGAAGGGGAATCCATCGCTTCGCGCCCGCGGTGACACGAGGCGATCTTCGCGTTTCAGAGACCACTTCGGTCTCTTCGACGAGCTTCGGGCTCTCGATCGTCGACATCACTTGCCGCTATCCAAGTAGGCCTGGACGTCCTTGTCGACGCCCTTGAGGATCGCCTCGACGTCAGAGTCGGCACTCTCGAAGATCTGATAGTCGCCGGTCATCTCCGCCGCGACGATCTCGTTGAACTTCGGCACGAACGCCCATCCGGTACCGTTCTCTGTCGCCCGCTCCACGAAGTACTTGTAGTTGGACGGGCCCGCCTGGGATTCGCGCTCGATCGAGGCAGGGTCGGAGATGAGATCCGCGAGCACGGACGCCCCGGTCGCGGAGATCACCTCCTGCGCAGCAGGATCGAACACCACGTACTGCACGAATTCGAGAGCAGCTTCCTTCTTCTTGCTGGCAGCCGTCACCGAGATGCTGTCGGGACCGGCGTAGTTCTTAGGCTCCGACTTTCCGACCGGGTTCGCGACGATGTCCCAATCGAAGTCCTGAATGTCGCGGAAGCCGGGGATCAGCCACGTGCCGTCCAGCTTCATCGCAACCGTGCCGACCGCGAAGGGATCCTTCGTCGTCGACAAATCGGCCGGCCGGGGAGCGACCTTGTCGACGTAGATGAGATCACGAAGCCACGTCTTGTACTCGATCATCTCTTCGGTGTCGAACATAGCGGTGGTGCCGTCGTCCGATACGGGCTGCGCGCCGAACGCCGAGGCGAGCGCCACGGCTGAACCGCCCAGGGGCACCGTGAAGCCGTACTGCCCGTCCTTGGTCATCGCCTTCGCCGCGTCGACGAACTCGTCGATCGTCCAGTCCTCTCGGGGAACCTCGATTCCGGCCTCTTCCATGGCGGTCGTGTTGGCGTAGAGGGTCCCGCCGACGAAGTGCCAAGGGAGGGCGAAGGTCGTCGTCTCGCCGTCGATCTCGGTTTGGCCGACGTCGAGGAGATTCTCGGGGATCAAGTCGAAGTCGGCGGAAAGGTTATCGAGCGGTTCGAGCTGCCCAGCCCGACCCAGTTCCGCCGACTGGAACTGCATGCCGATCACATCGGGTGCCGAGTTCGACGCCAACTGCGTGTTGACCTTGGTCCAGAATGCGCCGTACTCCATCGGTTCGAACTTGACCGTGATGTCGGGGTGCGTGGCCTCGAAGTCATCGATGACCTGCTCCCAGATCGCGAAGTCGGATTCATTGCCCCACATCGAGAATCGAATCTCGCCGGTGGCTCCATCGCCGGCCGACGTACCACCCGGGCTACACGAAACGAGTGCGATCGCACCGATGGCCACGGTGGCGGCGATCAGAGCGCGTCGAGCCTTTGACGCCGCTGTATGGTTGCGCAACATTTCTTGCCTTTCTTGTTCTTGCTTCTTCTTGGCATGGAACGGAGTTCAGACTTCGCCCAGGGGTGGCAACTCCGGTCTGGCAGGGGGGAAAACGGGTACATCTCGAAACTTCTCGGCGTAGTCGACGCCGATCTCGGCACCTCGGCGGCGCGCTTGCTCGATCACGAACTCGACGTAGTCCATGCCGAAGATGTGGTCCAGCCAGGCGCGCTGACTGGCATGCGCGGTGACCATCTCGAGCTTCTTGTCCATGACGTCGGTGATGTCGACGAGGACATCGAGGTTCGGATCGAGGTGCCCGATGGTGTCCATCGTGTAGAGCTTGGGGATCTGCGCCAGCGCCGGCCGTTGTGTCTCCACGAGCCGCACGGCGGAGGGAATCCTCGCATCGGCCGCGATCTGCCCGGCGATGCGGTGATCGGGGTGATAGTCCATGACACTGTGCGCGAGGAGAATGTCCGGTTGGGCCGCGCGGATCACGTCGATGAACGTCGTGCGCGTCTCGCGGTCGTCGAACAACCACTCGTCGTCGTACTCCATGAGAATGAGCTCTGCCCCGATGACATCGCAGGATCGCTGCGCCTCCACCCGGCGGATGCTGGCGATCTCGTCACGCGACAGCGTCTGGGATCCCACGTCGCCATTGGTGGCGACGGCAACGGTGACGTGATGGCCGGCGGCCGCATAGCGCGCGAGCGTGCCGCCGCAGAGGAGGTCGACGTCGTCCGGGTGTGCCCCGATTGCCAAGACGTTCATCTGCCCGCTCCCAACGTTCGACTCAGACTCGGGGTCTTGTACAACGCTCGACCCGCGACGGATATCTCGACATCGACGAGATATCGCACCACGACATCTTCATCGACGCGCATCCCCAGACCCGGTGCGGACGGAACGCGAATCAACCCGTCGACTCCCGGTTCGAGGCGGTCCACGGTGAGATCCCTGGAGACGGCCTTCGCATCGAGTGGGTACTCGCACAAGTCTGCGTGCGGGTCCGAAGAATAGGGCTGCAAGGACGCGCTGAGTGCGAGATGCGAGGTGAACGTGTGATTCACGTACTGGACGCCGGCTCTGGCTGCTTCGTCGGCCACGACGGCCGCCGCCGTGATGCCGCCGATCCGGCCGACGTCGATCTGAATGAAGTCGACCCCGGAATGGTCGATGGCTCCGAGGGCCATCTCCACTGAGTGGCTGCCCTCCCCGCCGGCGAGCTTCACGGTGCGAAGAGCACCCTTGAGCGCACGGTATGCCCTGTCGGCCCCCGGAAAGAACGGCTCTTCGATGAAGCGGACGCCGAAGGCCTCCAAGGCCGGCACCCGGGCGATGGCCGGTTCAGGATCGTGACCCCACACCATTCCCGCGTCGACGAGCAGGTCAGCGTCGCCGATGCCTTCCCGCGCAGCAGCGAGCTGCTCGACGTCGGCCGCGAGAGAACCTCGACCGAAGTCCTGCCACCCGAACTTCACCGCAGTGAAGCCGTCGGCGACAGCCTGTGCGCCGCGGACGCGAGTCTCCTCGGGCGTGATGCCGAACAACACGGATGCATAGGGACGCCGAGGTCGCGGTTCCGCTCGACCGAGCAGTTGATGAACTGGCTCCTCGAAACGATGCCCGAGGAGGTCCCACATCGCGATGTCGATGCCTGACACCGTGTGTGGCGCCTGGAGGAGGTCGAAGGACCTCTCCTTCACCAGCTCCCCGATTCGCGCGATGTCCTGCACCGTGTCCAGCGCCTGTCCCCGCACGGAGTCGATCACGGGGTGGCAGGCGCTGTGGGACATGGGGGCGACAAGGCTGGCGATGCTCGTGAGGGGGGAAGCTTCGCACTCGCCCCATCCGACATGACCGCCGGCTTCGACACGTACCAGAAGGACATCCTGGCTCCCGTCCCCCACGTCCTCGATGACGGGCATCGAGAGGTAGAAGAAGTCGACTGCATCAATTCTCACTGCAACAGCCCCGCATCTCTGTGCCCACATTGGCACTCGCTTGCGCCACCACTCGATGGCTCGGCCAGTCAATCAAAGTGCCACTTGTGTGTCAAGTACGACTTTGGAGCGCTTCCGGTTGCAGACAACACCGAAACCATGCACCATTTGTGTGACAAGTGCGCGGCGCACGGATTCACGTTTCTCGCGCGCCCGTCAAAGAGAGCCGTCATCGCGGGCTCTGACACACCGCTGTCAGGGAGCGATACGGGCGAGCGCCCCTCCGTCGACGACGATCGCCTGCCCATTGATCAGCGACGCGTCGTCGGACAATAGGAAGCCGACGACCTTGGCGATCTCGCGCGGTTGCCCCATGCGGCCCTGCAGGTGAAGCCGTTCGTCAGTCCTTCGCGCTGCGATCGGGTCCGGCGACGCCGCCCACTCGTCCCGGCACATCGCCGTGTCGATCGCGCCGGGGAGGACGGAGTTCGATCGGATACCGACCGGACCGAAGTCGACGGCGAGTTGCCGCGCGAGGGAGACGATTGCGCCTTTCGTCGCGGCATAGGCGAATGCCGATTCGAAGCCCACGAGGGCATGGATCGAACTCAGGGAGACGACGGACCCGCCGGAAGGCATCGCTTCGACGGCAGCCGCACAGCCCCACATCGTGCCGATGAGATTCACATCGATCTGCCGCCGAATGGCGTCGGAGGTCAGCGCGTCCGCGCGCTGATTCTCCTGCACCGCGGCGTTGTTGACCCAACCACTCAAGGTGCCAAGGCTTCGCGCCGCCTCCACCGCCAGAGCATGCGAGGCACGTTCGGAGACATCCCCCTGCACGGCGCGAAAGCGGTCGTCGGCGATCTCGTCGACGCGCGGATCGATATCGAGCCCGACGACCCGCCACCCGGCGTCGAGCAACTCGGCGACCACAGCCCGCCCGATGCCGGACGCCGCGCCCGTCACGACCGCCACGCGGTCACCCGCCGCTTCGCCCGTGGTCTGCATTCTGGCCCTGAAGTCCTTTGTCAGTCCCATCGCGGAACACTCTCGAGACTCTCCGGATCGGAGTCTAGAATCAGTACACACTACTGATCGGCAAACTTGTGTGTCAAGACAAGGCGATTCTAGGCTTTGTGGCAAGAATTTTCAGAGTCTTTCGGTACTGCTGTCATACTTGTGCGACGCGAGTAGCTGGACGTGGACGATCAGGTCGGTGATCAGCACCACACGCCGGGCACACGCACCGCCCCCGGCACCGGCACCTTACGCGTTCACCGAGGAGGAGACGTGGCAGTTTCAGGAAACGGAAAGACCGGCGGTACTTCGATGACCGACGGCGTGGTCGATCAGCTGACCGCCCACTTCGCCGCACAGCACCTCGGAGAGGGTGATTCGATCCCCTCCACCGGCAAGCTCGCCGAAGAGTTCGGCGTCTCTCGCACGGTGATTCGCGAAGCACTCGCGCAGCTCACTGCACGCGGCATGCTGGACCGCCGCCAAGGTCGGGAGGGTGTGATCGCGCAGCCCGGCGCCGAACAACTGTCGACGCTGCTCAGGACCAAGTTCACTTTCGAGTATGTGTCAGCGCACGACCTGCATGCCTTCCGTGAGGTGGTGGAGGTGGGCGCGGTACGGCTCGCAGCGCGGAACCCCTTGCCCCAGACCGTCGCGTTGCTGTCAGATCTGGCCAACGAGCTGCGCACCGAGACCGACGACGAAGCCCGCCTTCGCATCGACATGGAGTTCCACCAGGCCATCGCCACGGCAGCGAATCCCGTCTTCGGCTTCGTGCTGGGTGGTCTCAGCGCGCTGCTGATGGAGTCGCGTCTCGCCGTCTGGGAACGCTACGTCGCTGAAGGCGGACAGGTGGACGTCGCCGTCGATCGGCACGTCGCGCTGCGCGACGCCATCGCCGCCGCCGACCCCGATGCAGCCGAGGCGGCGATGCGCGCCGACCTTGCAGACACCGAGAGCGGTCTGAACAACTTGAACTACAACCTCGCCCAAAACTAAGAGCACAACGGGCCAACTGCCCGCATCAACAATTACTTGACACACAAGTCGACACCTCCTACCGTGAGCAAAGCCATCACTTTGTTTCGCATCCGCGAGCGATCAACACGCGTTCGCCACTGGGAAGGACCCCTGCCGACATGTACGAGATCTCCCTCGAGACACTGGACGAAGATCCGGGCGTAGAGGTCCCGAACAGCGCCGAGATCGTTCGGAAGAACTCACGGTCGATGACCGTCAGATGGGAGGAACGCCCCTCTGCGCAGATCACCGTCCAGACTGCGCGCGGCGGATTCTCCGTCTGGCCCGACGATCTCGAGAAGGTGAACGTGATCGTCGTGCGCGCCCTCGGAGTCGCCCTCGCGACACAGGGGGGCGAGCGCGACTACGACGCCCTGCTCGAACGCGCACTGTCGCCCGGAGTGCCGACAGCGCACGCGGCTTTCGACGGATCCGAAGACTCCTATGACGCTGCGGCAGAGCGCACCCGTCGGCTCAACGGACCCACATGGCTAGGCCTCAGCCGGGACTTCCGCATCTTCAATCTAGGCTTCGCGGGGATCGGCGCCGGGCGCTTGGGCGAGCGCATCCTGAACTGGATCACTCCGCAGCGACACACATTCGGTGTCAAGCTCGACGAGCTGGACTCCGCCGTCGACTACAAGTATTTGATCGGCCGGGGCGCGGGCGCGCAACATGACGTGCGGCGCTCGCTTCTGGAGGGCAGTCTCCCCATCGTCCTGGCGGAGATCCTCGACGGTTCCATCCGCTACGACGTCACGATGTTCGCCGGGTTGGAGAAATCCGACCTCACGCCGGCGACCAACCTCGGCACCGACTACCTCATCGCCGATGTGCACAGCTCCGGTCACATGCTCACCGCCGAGCAGCGCGACACCTTCGACGAACGGTGGGCACGCCATGCTCCCGCGGAGGAGACCGTCATGTACGTCCGTGTGCGTGCGACGAACACGTCATCCGCGCCGCGTCATGCCTTCGTCACGGCTCCAGGCCCGTACGTCGGGGACGAATACGGCGTGAGGGATTTCGAGTTCGCCGACGGATTCAGCCTCTTTTCCGCCGACCGGGTCTTCGCCGCTGTCTCCATCGGTGGCGAACCGGCACGGGATGAGGAGATGAAGCCGCTGCTCCTGCCGGGTGAGTCGGTGGACATCGACTTGTATGTCGTCCATTCGCCCGTCAGCGCGGAGCGCGCTGCGGCATTGCAGGCACGCCGATTCGAGGACGTGCTGGAGACGACCGCCGCGTTCTGGCGCGCGCGTCTGCAGACGGCTGCCACGATCCGGGTTCCCGACCAGCGCATCACCGATATGGTGTCGGCCGGCGCGCTGCACCTCGACATCATCGCCTATGGCGAGGAGCCTGATGGCCCCGTCGCCGCGACCATCGGCACCTACCCGCCGATCGGCTCCGAGAGCGCCCCGATCATCCAGTTCTTCGACTCGATCGGCTGGTCCAACCTCGCTGCTCGATCGTTGAGGTACTTTGAGGAGAAGCAGCATGACGACGGTTTCATGCAGAACTTCAACGGCTACATGCTCGAGACCGAGGCGGCTCTCTGGTCATTCGGTGAGCATTTCCGCTACACCAAGGATCTCGACGCACTCCGTCGTTCCAGACCCGCCATCGAAGGCGCGGTCGGGTACATCCTCGAGCGTCGACGGGTGCAGCGCGCCGCAGGTGTTCCGCACGGACTGATCACGGGCAAGGCCGCGGACCCCGAAGATGACTTCGCCGGGTACATGCTGAACGGATTCGCCTACCTCGGGCTCGCGCGCGCGGCCGAGGTCATGCGTGAGCTCGACCCCGAACTCGCGAGCGGGTGGCAGGCTGCAGCCGACGAGCTGCGGCAGGACATCCGCGCATCACTCGACCACTGGATGTCCCAGTCGCCCGTCGTCCCGCTCGCCGATGGCACGTGGTCACGGACCGTCCCGCCGTGGGCAGGTCAGCCGGGCCCTGTCGTCCTCGATCGCACCGGCGGGCGCTATCTGACGCACGGCACGGTGACGACCCGCGATGCACTCATCGGTCCGATGTGGCTGAACATGCAGGAAGTCATCGATCCGCAGGAGCAGGTGGCTACCGAGATGCTCGAGTACTCGGCCGACCTGCTGATGCACGACAACGCTGCGCTCAGCCAGCCGTACTACAGCCCGCATCTCTACACGAATCTGCGAAGAGGCGAAGTCGGAGCATTCCTGCGCGGCTATTTCACGATGCTCACGTCCCTCGCCGACCGCGAAACCTATTCGTTCTGGGAGCACTACTTCCACGCCAGTCCGCATAAGACCCACGAGGAAGCCTGGTTCCTCATGCAGACGCGATGGATGCTCTACCTCGAGATCGAGAACCGGCTGACTCTCTTCTCCGGCGTCCCGCGCGCGTGGCTCAGCGCCGGCGAAAACATCCGTCTCACTGGTGTCCGGAGCTATTTCGGCGCCATGGACGTCGAACTGACGGTCTCGTCGGACGGCGACCGAGCTCACCTCACCGTCGACCTCGACGAGCAGAGGCTTCCTGCCGAGCTCTTCGTCCGACTTCCGCACGCTGACGGCCCTCGCTCCGCGGATGTGAGCTGCGGCGTCTATGACGAGGCTTCCGAAACTGTGCGGATCGATGCGCCTACCCGGCACGTGGAGCTGGAAATCCGCTGGGGCACGAAGGCTCCTGTATCTGTCAGATGAGAATGCAAAAGCTACATTGATAGGAGGCTTATCCCCATGCGAAAAGACAAACTGTCTACCGGAAGGAATATCGTTGCTGCGACGATATTGACGGCGTGCGCCGTCATATCCAGTGGTTTCTCGACGGCGCAGGCCGTCACCCCGGATGTACCGCCGTTTCCCATCGGCATATTCTGGTCGCCGGACCCCGCGAACACCACGGCCGCCAAATACCAAGAGATCAAAGACATGAACGCGACCTACGCGTTGCTGTCCAACGGAATCTTCGACTACACATTGACGGATGCGGCGCTCACTCAGTGCGCCGCGGCCGGGTTGAAATGCGTCATCCAGGACAACGGACTGGGTTCGAACAAGTTCTACGTGGAGCAGACCGTCGGCAACGACGGGAAGTTCGTGACCAACGCCGTGTCGCTGGGGCAGACCTTCACGACGCCAGCCAATCCGGACACGGCACTCGATACCGTCGAACTGTATATCGACAAGACGAGGTGGACGGCCGGCAGAACTCTGACGCTCAGCCTCTACGACTCGCCGAGTAAGACGACCTTGATCGGAAGCGCCTCGATCACCGGGCCGGTGACCAACGACTCCCCCGTGTTCGGCCTGTACAAATGGCTCACCCCCAACACCACCTACTACATGGAACTCACGAGCAATGATCCCGCCAGCGTCGGCTGGGTCGTCGGAAGCTCGACGGACGTGTACAGCGGCGGCACGGCCTATCAGGGCGGCAGCCCGCTGAGTGCCTACGACTTCTGGTTCAGGCTGCACTACGGGCAGAAGATGTACTCCGGCGGGTCGGTGCCGTCAGCGGCCAAGGTCGCGGAGATCGCGGATCACTACAAGACGAATCCAGGGTTTCTCGGGTACAACCTGACGGATGAACCCCCCGCTCGAATCATGACCGGTCTGCAGGAGACGATGGAACTGTTCCGACAGGAGGATCCGGACCACCTCACGTATATGAACCTCCTCCCGAACTACGCCGCCGATCTCGGGTTCGGCGAACAGACGGGCGTCTTCGTGAGTTCGGCGAGCTCTTCGGGGCAGACCTTCAAGACGAACTCGGGGACGACGAAGATATCCACGATTCAGCTCTACATCGACAACAGTCAGTGGGGCGCGAATGAAGCATTGACTCTCAAACTGTGGGATTCTCCTGCCAAGACCTCGCTGATCTCTCAGCAGACGAAGTCCGTCTCCAGCACCAACTATCCGCAGTTCACTCTGAATGCGACCGTCAGCCCGAACACGGAGTATTACTGGGAGCTCACCCATGACGGTGGCGGCGACAACGCCGTGGGGTGGGTCGTGAAGTCGACGAGCGGAACGGACTGGGAGAAGGACGGGAAGGCTTATGTCGCCGGCAGCCCCTCGGACGGGGACTTCTGGTTCACGATCAACCAGAACCTCACGGCATTCTCCTACGAAGACTACGTCTATCGGTGGGCGAGCAAGAGGCCTGACTTCTTGATGTATGACCACTATCCGTTCAGCGCGAACGGCGGCGAGAGTCCCGAGTACTACTCGAATATGGAGGTCATCCGTCGGCAATCGCTGGCTGCAGACATTCCATTTTGGACCTATATTCAGTCCGTTGGAATTCCGGGCTCCCTCCGGGTTCCCACGGAAGGAGAAATGCGGTACCAGGTGTTCACGAGCCTTGCGTACGGAGCGAAGGGTATCAACTACTTCACCTATGTGACTCCCACCGGACAGGCGGAGACATTCAATGGCGGCATCATTCTGCCGGACGGAACGAAGAGTCCCTTGTACACGTACGCCAAGGATATCAACGCCGCGGTGCAGAAACTGGGGCCCACACTGCTCTCGTTGACCTCGCAGAACGTGTACCACACGGGAACGCTGCCCTCTGGCGCGACCGCGTTGCCTTCGAGTTTCTTCATGCAACCTTCCAACACATCGGATCCGCTCGTCTTCGGCTATTCCACGGACGCTGACGGGCGAAAGTACGTGATGGTCACCAACCGGGATACCGTCAATTCCAGGACGGTGTCGTTCTCGTTGTCACCTAAACCGAGCGCCGTGACAGAGGTATCGAAGACGACGGAAGCCGAGGTGGGTACGAACTATGACCCAGCCACGGGAACCTTGTCATCGAGCTTCGCGCCCGGGGAAGGAAGACTGTACGCCCTGCCGCCGACCCCCTAGCGCCAGGCGTGTCCCCGAGCTCGTCACGAGCTCGGGGACACCCTCCTCCGACGGCCCCTCGGCGACCATCTGGCCGTCCTTCATCGCGATCAGATGGCTCGCGCGGACCGAACCGAACACCGACGTCGATGAAGCAGCAGTCAACAACGCCAATGCGCCTCGCCTGGATGCTGAGTTAGCGTCTTCGCCGCCCCACACCGATCTCGTCGCCGTCACGGCCGACGATGACCTCGTCGGAGAATCCTCTGCGCGCGTTGCGCTTCCACACGGAGTCGCGGACGTCGCTGATCCCGGCAGGCACCAGGTGGTTGAGCACGAGGGTCGTCACCCCGGCTGCCGCTGCCACCCCGCCGACGACGTGTGAGGCGGTGTGGGTCCGGGAGAACGTCTCCGCCAGTCGCGGATTGATCGCGGTGAAGTAGTCGTGATCGTAGACCTCATGCACGAGCACGTCCGCACCACGGGCGAGACGTATGAGGTTGTCGCAGGGGGCGGTGTCGCCGCTGACGACGACGGAACCGTCGGCCGTATCGAAGCGAAAGGCGAACGATGGAAAGACGGGCGGGTGGTCGACGAGGATCGCCGTCACCTTCACGAATCCGTCATCCATGATCTGTATCGGCTCCATCGCGGGGACGCGGTTGGCGGCACCGGCGTCGATGCCGGCGAGGGCGATGTCATGGGGCTTGAGGATCTCCCAGATGTCGGGAGTCCGACTCTCCGTCATTCGCGTGTTGAGGTCATAGGCGGTCCCCGCCACGGATGACGTGAGGAAGTCCGTCAGCCCGGGTGTGGGATCGTCCGGGTTCTGGACCTTCGCGCCCGGCGCCTGCGGAGGCTTGTCCGCGCGCCCGGGACCATAGATGTCGACCGGACCGGTGATCTTGCCTCGCGCGCCCTGGGCACCGTAGTTGAGCCAGAACAGGTTGTACAGTTCGGCGATGTGGTCCGAATGCAGGTGGGTCACGAACACGGAGCGGATCTGCTCCATCGTCAGCCCAGCGTTTGCGTAGGCGGTCACCCCGCTGGGACCGAGATCCACGATGTAGGCACGATCTTCGACCACAATCACTGTGCAGATGCCCAGCCTGCCCGCCTGAGGGGGCGGCCCACCGGCTGTCCCCGCGAGCACGACGCGCGTCCGATGGTTCCGGTCCTTCCTCTGCGGGCTCGCCGACGCGGTGTCGGACCCGAAGGCAAGACCGGCCGCACCGACGCCGGCGCCGGTGAGCAACGTCCGCCTGCTCAGCCGCGCGCCTTCGCCTCCACCATCACTCGGACCACTCATGGTTACCTCCCGACGTCGTCAGCGATAGGCACCAGCCTGACCGCACGACCTCAGGGTAGGAGCGGGCGCAGGACACAGACGAATGCCTATTTCGGGCTCTGCCATGTCTTGACCGCTTCGCATCTGGAGCGTACAGAGACACTGAGCACCCCGACACCCGCGGAGCGCTGACAAGCCCTGACGTCAGTGGGTGATTCCCGCAGGTGTGCACACGTCGGCGCACCGCGCTAGGTTGAGCAGTCGAACCACTCCCTGACCGGAAGGCAACAGCACATGCGCGTCACCCCTCGCGTCTGGATCGGCTTGGCGATCTACGTCGGTTACGTCGTCGTCATCTTCGTCGTGTCGAAGCTGAGCGGGGTGGCATACACCGACATCGGAAAGTCTGCCGAGTTCACCTGGCGCGGCGCGGTGCTCGATCTCGCTGTCGGCGCTGTCCTTCTCGCGATCACCACCTGGGCGTTGGGGTGGTGGAAGCCTGCACTGTTCGAGCGGAAGCGATCGCACCACAAGTGGCCGATCTTCGTTCCCGCGCTGATGCTCGTCGTCGCTGTGGTGAACCTGTTCAGCACCGACTGGTCCCAGTTCGACGCGTCATTCCTCCTGTCCCTGCTCGCCCTCGGGGTCGCCGTCGGATTCTGCGAAGAACTGATGTCGCGAGGGCTCCTGCTGACAGCGTTCCGTTCACGCCTATCCGAGGTCTGGGTCTGGCTGCTCACGTCGATCCTCTTCGGCGCGATGCACCTGCTCAACGCCGCACTCGGAGCCCCGCTCCTGGGCACACTCGGGCAAGTGGTGATCGCCGCCATGTCCGGCACCTGCTTCTACATCGTGCGACGGGTCACGGGCTCTCTCATCTGGGCCATGGCGCTGCACGGACTGTGGGACGTGTCCGTCTTCGCCGTCGGCTTCGCACCCCTCAACGGCGCCGGGGCGAGCATCCTGGCGCCCGTCATCGGCATCCTCGCTGTCGTCGTCGTCCACTGGGTGATCAAGGGAACAGACGAGAGGCCGGTCGAGGCCGAGACCACCGCGCCGGCACCCGCACAGGCCTAGCCCGCCAGCTCGAGCGTCAGAGGTGCTGCTCCATCCGCGCGGTGAGGTTCGCACGATGTTCTTCGAACCGGCGGCTGGTCTCGAGCGTGCTGATCCCCTCGCCTGCCGGCGTGAGGAGATCGAGATCGTCGCGCGCGAAAAGCACGTCGTAGAAGGGCGCGAGCTCTTCGTCGGAGTACTTGTGCAGCCCCGCGAGCGTCTGCAGCGGCGTGCCCCAGCGGGCGGCGTTGGCATTCACGTCTGCCCCACCCTCCAGGAGTCGCTCGACGAGCGGCACCTCGCCGGCGAAATCGTGGGAGGTCTGGGAGAAGAGGATGTGCAGCGTCGAATACCCTTCCGGCGCGACGACTGCTCCCGCATCCGCCCCGTCGTCGAGCAGCCGATTCGAGATCGCGATGCGGGCGTCGAGGTGGCGGTTTCCGAGCGCACGATGCAGGAGAGTCAGCCCGGTGGAGCCGACAGCGTGAGCGTCTCCGTCGTAGAGGGCGACGAAGTCCTCGTAGGAACCTGACTTCGCTGATCCGTATGCGCTGGGCATCATCCATCTCCTATCTGGCCGTGTTCTATCTGACTGTGTTCCCACCATAGGTCGAGGCTGCGACGACCCCTCAACTCGCGATGCGGCCACCCAGTGCGGGGCGTCGGGCCCACTTCATCCGCAGCCGCTGCATGGCCGTCACCGCGTCGGCGCGCGCGGCCCCGTACGTCGAGGTTTCGACGAACCACGGCTCGATCGTGAACATGTCGCCCTGCCAGCGGAAGCCGAGGCCGGTCATCGAGAGGCCGAGGATCTGGGCGAACTCCGCGGCCGCGTCGTCCAGAGCCTGTCTCGACATGACGGCATCCGCGGGTCCGATGCGCTCGAGAACAGCGGTGAAGGCGGGCCAGGCCTCATCGAATCCTCGCAACCACACCGGGTCGGTACCGACCTCGCTCCGGAGATCGCGACCGGGGACGACGGCGTCCCGGGCGGCGGCATACGCGAGTCCGCGCCACCCGATCAGCACAGAACTCGTCACCTCGAACACCAGCCGGTCGACGGAGCGATGACCTTGGTACGTGGCGACAGCTGTATCGAGGTTGGCCTGCAGGTCGGCGATGACCGCGGCCGGCTCCCACACCGGCTCGCCACGGCGGAACTCTTCACCGACACTGATCTCTGCCCGGTACTCCTCGATGATCGCTGCAGCTCCGCCCACGAGATTGAGATCACGGAAGCTCGCGGTCGCATCAGGCTGGTAGACCTGTCGGTTCTGGTGCATGACGACGTGCTGCGTTTCGTGCACGAGCACGCGCCTGGCGATCAGTTCGTTGACCTCGGTCTGGTCGCGGTCGAGATCATTGCGGAAGTGGTGCGCGTGGAGCAGCACGACGGCGCGGCCGTCCGGCAGCCGGATCGTCTTCCCTGCGGAGAGTCCCGCACCGTGCTCGACGGTATGGATTCCCGCGGTGTCCTTCTCGGGAGACCAGCGCGCCACCGAACCGGCCATGTATCCGGTCACCACCAACTGCACGCGTGAAGGATCCGGAACAGCGCGGTCGAGGTGCGCCCAGCACCACGCGAGCGTCGTCGGCACCGACGGAGGCTCGAGCGTGACATCGACCAGCTCGAGATCGACGCCCTCGATCAGCAGCTCGACCAGCGGCTGCGGCGTGCTGTCCGTCATCCGATCGCGCCGGTCACGGGGTGGCGAGCCAGCTTCGCCAGGGCGTTTCCGGGGAGATGTGCGCGGCGACGGCGTCGAGCATCCCCGCGAGTTTCTCCCACCGCCGCTGTGCGCCGAAGTACTCGTGGAGTCCGGTGACGAAGGCCTGTGCGCGGTCCAGCTGATCGTGCTGCAGATACCACGCGAAAACGCCCTCGAAAACGGAGAGCTTCTTCCCGGAGAGATAGTCGACGGCATCGGCCGTCGTCGTGAACTCGTTCATCCTGCCGAGCAACGCGTCGATACCGCGAACCCCCACCGCACCGATGTCGGCCGGGTCGGATTCCTGCGTGATGGCGATCGCCTCGGGGAGGCTCCGATCGACGTTGTGAGGGCGGAACATGAAATTACTCGGGCGTGGCCTACTATCCACCCCGACCAGGAGTTCGTGGATTGCCGGCAGGTGGATGATGCCGTTGAGGTACACGAAGCCTTGCGCCCCGCCGACGCGACTGCGCTGAATCTCCACTGTCTGGACCGCCTCACCGACCGAACGTCGGAACTTGGTGGTCCCGTCCGCTTCGAACCCCTTCTCCAGGAGATACGGCTTCAGGGTGTCTTTCACAGCGCTGGTGATGATGTCGGCGGGCCTCATGCTCATCCACCTACTCTTTCGCTGTGGTCTCGGGAGCCTGCTGGCCGCGCTCTGCGAGGTAGGCGGCCGCACGGCGCTTCAGGTCGGAACGATGCGGTTCGCGCATGAGCTGGATGCTCTCGTACACCGAGCGACCATCCTTCGCCGTTGCCAGCAGATCGAGGTGCGGCTGTTCGAAGAACACGTCGTAGAACGGTGCCAGCGTGGCATCCGAGAACTTCGCCTGACGGGCGATCGTGAGCAGCGGAGTGCGGAACCGACCGGAGAAGTGATTGATGTCGGCTCCCGCCTCGATGAGCCGGCGCAGCAACGGCACCTCCGCCGGCACGTCGTGGTCACCCCGGCCGAGCAGGGCGTGCAGCACGGTATTCCGCTCGCCACCGACCCCGGAGAGGGCGGTGGCATCGGCCCCCTCATCGAGCAGGAACGAACTGATCGCCACGCGTGCCGAGAGGTCACCGTTGGTCAGAGCGCGGTGCAGCAGGGTCTGCCCGTCACCGAAGTCACGCCCGGCGTCGCCCGGCTGGAATGCGGCGACGAACTCGTCGAACGAGGCGTTCGCCGCGAGGAACCACACGTCGGTGCTCATGCGGCATCGCCTTCGATCTGGCTGTGGGAGACACGGAAACGGGGATGCATGCGCACCACGCTAGCCGACCACCTCGAGGGCCCGAACCTCATCCCGTGGTTGGTGTTCGCATGAGCCGCGTTGGATACCGTGGAGTCATGAGCGATGCGAAGAAGACGACCGGCGTCATCGCGGGACGAGCAACGACAGGAGCGGCGGCGATCGCCGTCGCCGTGCTTCTGGCCGGCTGTTCTCCCTCGGCGCCGACCAGCGAAACCACCCCGACCGCGAGCGTCGAGGAGCGGTATCAGGAACAACTGGCCGAGCAGCGTCTCGAGTCTCTCGTCGACCCGATATCTCCGCTTCCGGCCGCGGCGCCGACGACGCCCGCCGGCACCACGCTCGGTGACGGCGAATGGGCTGTCGTCGGTCGGGAGTGGGCCTCGGACCAGACCACGATGACCGTCGGGGTCGTGCCCATCTCGGCGACGCCGGGCGACCTCGAGGCGGACTTCGCCTACGTCCCCGATGACGAGCGGGCGAAGCTCGGCGACGTCACGCCGCTCTACGTCGACTATCAATACGCGCTCCTCGAGGGCGAGCGCATGTATCCGGCGGTGACTGCGGTCCAGCTGGTCCTGTCCGATGGCTCCCTCGCCGACATCCCGATCATCGTCGGCGGCCTCGGCCCGTCGCAGACCGACGCGTTCTGCGCACGGGAACCGGCGGCGTCGGACTTCCCGCAGGAAGTCGGCGATGTCTACCAGGGGTGCAAGATCTTCCTCATCCCGAAGGGCCTCGATGCCGTCAGCGTGCAGTGGGGCGGCGAAGGGGTCTACACCACCGAAGGCGTGCGCTGGCCGATCCCGGCCGCATGATCCCTGACCTCATCCCGTGGTTGGTGTTCGCGTGATCCGGCGCGTTCTAGCGTCGGCTTCATGCACGCATCAGATCACGCGAACACCGTCGGCAGCCAGGAACGGAAAGCACGCCTCCGTGCGACCAACCTGACCCATCACTACGGTTCGACGGTCGCGCTCGACCGGGTGTCGCTGACGATCCTCGACGGCGAAGCCGTGGCGATCATGGGGGCATCCGGATCGGGAAAGAGCACGCTGCTCCTCGTGCTGGCCGGGGTCATCCGCCCCGACTCCGGCACGGTGATGCTGCACACCGAACAGGGCGCGGTGGATGTGGCGGCGATGGCGGATCGTGAGCGCTCTGCCCTGCGGTTGACGGAATTCGGTTTCGTCTTCCAGGACGGAATGCTCATTCCGGAGTTGACCGCCGCAGAGAATGTGTCTCTACCTCTGCTGTTGAACGGCGCGGGGCGGGCGGAGGCCGAGCGGACCGCCGAGAGTCTGCTCGCGGAGCTGGGCCTGGGCGGCATGGAAGACCGACGAATCGGTCAACTCTCCGGCGGACAGGCGCAGCGGGTCGCCATCGCCCGCGCACGCGCGACCAACGCACGCGTGATCTTCGCCGACGAACCGACCGGGGCGCTCGATTCGCGCACGGCGTCGGATGTTCTCGGGGTACTTCTGGCGGCGACATCGGGGCAGGGGCGATCCCTGGTCGTGGTGACGCATGACGAGGATGTCGCCGCGCGGTGCGATCGGGTGGTGCGCCTCCGCGACGGACGAATCGATGCCGCCAAGGAGGCGTCCCGATGAGACTGCGGGCGCTGGCCGTTCTCGTGCGTCCCTCCCGCGGCGACGCTTCCGCCGTGACGCTGCCGGTGGTGGCCTTCGCGATCATCGGGGCGGTGACCTATCTTGCTGCAGCCTTGGCGAGGTTGTTCTGGATGGCGTCGGATGACGGTTTCGGCCAGTACAACATCTTGGCGGTGGCCATGGTCGCCGTGCTGGTGGTGCCCGCCGGCACTCTGGGGACATCGGCGGCTCAGCTTTCCGCCCGTCGAAGGGAAGATCGTCTGGCGGTGCTGCGTCTGCTGGGCGCGTCATCGACGTGGGTCCGTGGGTTCGCCGTGATCGAGGCGTCTCTTCTCGCTGCGGCTGGGGCGATCGCCGGCCTGCTCGGCTATGCCGTTCTCGTCCCCGCCCTCACCTTGGTGCCGATCGCCGGGGAGCGCCTCGCTCTCTCCGAGGTGTGGCTCCCGGCGTGGACACTCGGCATTCTGGCCTGCGCTCTCACAGCCGTGGCGGCGATCAGTGCCGCGGTCGGGCTGCGCCGCGTGATCATCTCGCCTCTGGGAGTTCGGATGCGGACGGATGCTCCGCGTCTCCACTGGGTCCGGTTGGTGACGGGCGCCGTCGTGCTCGCCGGTGGCGTCACTCTGATGCAGGTCACGTCGGTGAGCTGGGGCGCTGTGGGGATCACCGCGGCGATCGTGGTCGTGCTCGTGGCCGTCATGGCTGTTCTCAATCTCGTAGGGCCGTTCCTGATCGGCGGGGCCGCACGGCGGAAGCTCGCTCGTGTCCGGACGGCCGACGACCTGATCGCAGCTCGCGGCGTGCTGGAGTCTCCGGCAGCGGCGTGGCGATGGGTGTCCGGGGTGGGATTGGCGAGCTTCATCGCGGTTCCGGCAGGATCGGTTCTGGGCTTCCTCGACATGGTGCAGAACGGCGACACCGTCCTCGCAGCGGACCAGCTGGTGTTCTTCGCCGACATCCGCACGGTCGTCATCGCCGCGGTGGCGGTGTCGTATCTGCTCGTGGCATGCACGGTCGGCATCACTCAGGCGGCGTCCGTGCTGGAACGTCGCGCCCTCTACGTCAGCCTCGACCGGCTGGGCATGCCGCCACGGGTGATGAATCGCTCCCGACGTCTCGCCGTGGCCTCTCCGCTGCTCGTCGCGGCGGTCTTCCCGGCCGTGGCCGCATGCGTCCTGTTCGCACCGGTGGTCGCACTGTCGGTCTTCACCGCGCCCCTGTTCATCGTGACCGTCATCGCGTGCATCGCGCTCGGCGTTCTGCTCGTGCAGCTCGGGGTCGTCGCGACGGCTCCCCTGCTGCGGCGCGTCCTCGCTGAGCCCGACCGGGCTCTGTAGGCCCTCCTCCGGACGCCCCCATCCGTCGGTGGACCTCGAAGATCAACCCCTGGTTGGCGGGCGGGCGGAGTGCGAATTTCTAGCCTGGAAACAGGTCAGCGATGGACGCTGGATCGAAGGAGACGCAATGACGATCGAGGTTCAGAATCTCAGCAAACGGTACGGCGATCGCTATGCCGTGCGAGACGTGTCGTTCACGGTTCAGCCGGGTGCGGTCACGGGCTTTCTCGGGCCGAACGGGGCGGGTAAGTCGACCACGATGCGCTCGATCGTCGGACTCGACCGCCCGTCTTCGGGGCAGGCACTGATCGACGGGAAACAGTACGCCTCCTACCGAGCACCATTGCAGCAGGTCGGCGCGCTGCTCGACGCGAGATCGGCCCACAAGTCCCGCACGGCCGTGAACTACCTGGCCTCGATCGCGGCCACCCACCACATCCCGAGGGCCAGGGTCGATGAGGTGCTCGACGCGACCGGACTGACATCGGTGGCGAAGAAGAAGGTGGGCGGGTTCTCGCTGGGCATGGGCCAGCGGCTCGGCATCGCCGCCGCACTGCTGGGCGACCCGTCGACGTTGATCCTCGACGAACCCGTGAACGGTCTCGACCCCGAAGGCGTCACCTGGGTGCGGACCCTGCTCGGTGATCTCGCCGCTGAGGGGCGCACCGTGTTCCTCTCGTCGCACCTGCTCAGCGAGCTCGCACTGATCGCGGACCACGTCATCATCATCGGACGCGGCGAGATCATCGCGGACTCACCGATCGACGCCCTCACGGCGGGCGGGCAGACCAGAGTGCGGGTGCGCACCACGGAAACCGCCGCGTTGAGCAACCGGATCGCGAACGCCGGCGTCACGGTCACCTCTTCGGAGCTGGAGCTCTTGGAGATCGACGGACTCACCGCGGAGGAGATCGCTCGGGCAGCGCGCGAAGCCGGCATCCTCCTGACGGAGCTGACGCCTGTACGCCAGACCCTCGAAGACGCCTACAACGCGCTGACCCGAGACGCCGTCGAGTATGCCTCGACCGGGCTCTGAGATCAGCACCGCAGAAAGGACCATGATGACCACTCTCACCGAGCCGGTGAAAGCCACCGGAAGAAATGCCGACCTCCCCGGCGCGATCCGTTCGGAATGGATCAAGTTCCGAGGCCTCACCTCGAACTTCGCCCTGGCCGGATTCACCCTGCTGCTGCTCATCGCGAACGGGATCGCGATGCCGTTGGCCTATGTGTTCCGTGACCGCGGTTCGCCCAAGGCCGACTACGAGGCCTACGCGGAGATGATCGTCGACAAGACCGGATACGTCGGCGTCGTCCTCGCGGTCCTCGCCGCACTGATGGTGACCAACGAGTACCGCTCGGGTCAGATCAAGACGACGCTCCTGTCGGTCCCCCAGCGGGTTCCGGCGCTGGTGTCGAAGGCCACGATCATCGCCGCCGTGTCCTTCGTGATCGGCGTGGTCAGCTCGAGCATCGGATTCGCGATCGCGCCGACCATCCTCGCCGGCGGTGGCTACAGCTATCCGCTGGATACCGCTGATGCGATCCGCCTCATCCTCGGATCGGGGCTCTACCTGGCGACGCTGAGCATCATCGGCATCGCCGTCGGCTCGCTCATCAGAAACGTGGTCGCGGCCGTCCTGACGACCATCGTGTTCCTGGTCATCGTGCCGGTGATCCCGCAGATGTTCTCCGAATACGGCACCGAGATCACCCGATTCTTCCCGATCGAGTCCGGGTCGCTCCTTCTGGCGCCCCTCGGAACCGACCCGATGGGACCCTGGGGCGGCTATCTCGTACTCTTGGCCTGGAGCGTCGTCCTGTTCACCGCAGCCGCGATCGTGCTCAGACGCCGGGACGCATGACCGCATGCGGGCGGCGGTCCGAGCTCCGGGCCGCCGCCCCGATGCCGCAGAAGGAACAGCACGCAGGACGGATGCTCGAGAAGATGCGCTGGTTCACATCACACCCGTTCGTCGTCGACGTGCTGGTGGTGATCGCCGCCGTCGCTCTGCAGGTTCTCGCCTTCGCCCTGGCCGGGCAGGGTCCGCTCTGGCCCGGCGCCCTGATCGCCGTCGTCTCATCCGTACCGCTGTTCTGGCGTCGCCGATCACCGTTGCTCGCACTCTGCGCGACCGTGTGCGTCGGCGCCGTCGCCGTATGGGTGCTCCCCGGCGTCGGGGCACTGAGCTTCCCGTTCGCGTTCACGCTCTACACCGTCGCCGCCACTCGCCCCTTTCCGCGCGCTGCACTCGGATACGCGATCGGCGTCTGCCTTCCTGCGCTGAGTGCCTTCGCGCTCTTCCTGACGAACGGGCAGACGTTCTCACCGCTCTTCCTCGACCCGCTCGCACTCGTCGCGCTGTCGCTGGGGCTCGCCGGGAGGAACCGCCGGCAACGTCAGGAGTCACACGCGGCGCTCGTGGAACAGCGACTGGAGAACGCGCGGGTCAGCGAACGGAACCGGATCACCGCCGAGATGCACGACGTCGTCGCCCACTCGATCTCGATCATGATCGCCCTCGCGGACGGCGCATCGACCGGGTGGCAGAAGCATCCCGACCGCTCTGCAACCGCGCTGCGGAACCTGAGCGACGTCGGAAGAACCGCGCTCAGCGACATGCGCCGCATCCTCCACCTGCTCCGCGATGACGACGCCGGCCTCGCAGAAGCACTGCATCATTCCGGCCACAACCTCCCCGACCTGGAAGAACTCGTCGACGTCTTCCGCGCTGCGGGACTCCCCGTGCACCTGGTCCGCGTTGGAAGCGCCGTCCCGCACGACCCCACCCTGGCGACCACCGTCTACCGAATAGTCCAAGAAGCCCTGACGAACGCGCTGCGCTATGCCGAAGGAGCCACCCGGGTCGAGGTGCGACTCGAGTCGGACGGGTCCGAGATCGCGCTCAGGATCACCGACGACGGACACGCGCCCGCAGCCGGGGCACCGAGCCAGGGCAGCGGCAGAGGGCTCCGCGGCGTCGCAGAACGTGCCGCCACGTATTCGGGCACCAGCTCCAGCGGACGACTCCCCGCCGGCGGGTGGCGCACGACCGCGACCCTGTTCATCGACGACGAAAGCCGAGCCGATCCCTCATGACTCCGCCACCGATCCGCGTCCTGGTCGTCGACGACCAGCCCCTCGTGCGCATGGGCAACGCCCTCGTGCTCGACAGTACCGACGACATCGACGTCATCGCCGAAGTCGGCAGCGGCGAAGAGGCCGTCGCCCTGGCAGCGGAGTTGCACCCCGACGTCGTGCTCATGGACGTGCGCATGCCCGGCATCGGTGGCATCGAAGCCACCCGACGGATCACGACCGAAGACTCCCGCATCAAAGTCATCGTCTTCACGACCTTCGACATAGACGAGTACGCCTTCGGCGGGCTCCATGCGGGTGCGAGTGCCTTCCTCCTCAAGAGCGCCACGCCCGAAACACTCACCGCGGCCGTCCGCACCGTCGCCGCGGGCGACAGTGTCGTCGAACCGCGCATCACGACACAACTCATCGACCACTACGTGAAGCGCGACGCGACTCCGGTCACCGGCAGCCCGCCCTCACCCCTCGACCGTCTCACTCCTCGCGAATACGACGTCTTCCTCGCGATCGCCACAGGGCTCTCCAATCCAGAGATCAGTGCGCGCCTGCACCTCACTCCGGCGACGGTGAAGTCCCACGTCAACCGCGTCTTCGCCAAGCTCTACCTCAGAGATCGCGTGCACGCGGTCATCCTCGCGTACAAGCTCGAGGTGCTGTGAGGTCGTCTGTCAGGAACCAGCAGGTACGGCAAAGCACCGCGGACGCGCTGCCATAGTGGCGCCAACCGGCACCAATCGACGCCGGTTGGACCGGAGGAAATCTGCAATGATTCGTCGTTCTCGGAAACTCGCCGCCGCCGCCATCACCGGCGCGGTCGCCGCATCGCTGCTCTTCGCGGCACCGGCCATGGCTGAAGGCAGTCGCTCGAGCTCCATCCCCGCTCCGGGATGGACGGTTGGCACTCGATCCAGCACCTGGGCCGATTCGAACGGGGACTCCGCGGCAACGCGCGTGCGCCTGACATCGATTCAGCTCTATGTGCCGAACACCCCGATCTCCTGGACCAACATCAGTTCCACCCAGTTGCAGTTGCTCAAAGACGTGTGGGGAACGGGATGGGTGTCGCAGGGAAACAGAACAGCTGCACCGGGCGCGAACCAAGACTGGGGCGATGTCGCCGCAGGGACATACCGATTCCAGTACAACGGCGGCACACCGGCCGGCCAGTCGTTCAAGGGGTCGGGCTCCGGAGTGTGGATCATCGCCGGCGGGGCGAACATCTCCTGGTAGTCACGGCACGGGCTCCTCGCCCGACGGTGGCCGAGACGGCCGCCTCACTGTGAGACCCGTTCGACGGGGGTCACGCGTTGCCGCGCGTGACCCCCGTCCGAAAGCGGAAGAACATATGTCTGATGCCAAGAGCAACGCTGCAACGCACCGGAACAACTTCGACGCGATCCGGCTCATCGCCGCGCTGATCGTTCTCGTCTTCCACGCCTGGCCCCTCGGCGGTTGGGGCAGCGCGCCACGGATGATGGGCTGGCCCGTCTACACGGTCGCCGTGTTCGTGTTCTTCGCCGTGAGCGGTCAGCTCATCACGCAGAGCTGGTTCCGAGACCCGAGGGTCATTCCCTATGTCGTCAGGCGTGCCGGGCGCATCTTTCCTGCGCTGGCCGTGGTCGTCGTCGCGACGATCTTCGTCATCGGCCCGCTCTTCTCGAGCCTGACCACCACCCGGTACTTCAGTGACACCTCGACGTGGCAGTACTTGTGGAATCTTCTCCTGATCGCCCAGTACCCCCTGCCCGGTGTCTTCATCGACAACCCGTCGGATGCCGTGAACGGTTCGTTGTGGAGCCTCGGCCCCGAGGTCGCGTGCTACCTAGGCGTCATGCTCATCGGCGCACTGGCGTTCCGGCTTTCGACGCCTTGGCGAACCGCAAGCACGGTTCTCATCGGCGCGTCGCTGCTGATCGGCTGCGTCGCCACAGCGGGCGACGGATCCCTGCGCGCGTTGAACATCACGTTCACCGCGATGATGATGTTCTTCGTCGGCGGCGTCTACGAGAGGTGGGGAGTGCGCCGATCGCACGCGCTCGCCGGATGCCTCGTGGTTGCGCTGATGATCGTCGGGCTTGTGGGAGACGAGTGGGTCGGGCGAGCTCTCCTCGTCGTGGCCCTTCCCTATCTGACGAGATACGTCGGCGGGGGTTCGACCCCGCTGCTGCGCGATGCAGCCCGCTTCGGCGACTACTCCTATGGCATCTATCTGTGGGGCTTCCTGATCCTGCAGGCCGTGATAGCCACGGTCCCTGCCGGTCAGCCCTGGCTGGTACTCATCTGTGCGGTGCCGCTCACCCTCCTGGCGGCGGGGACATCATGGTGGGTCGTCGAACGCCCGATGATGGCGCTGGCACGGAACCGGAGCGCGAAGCGCGTCCCCTCCTTCGCGCTGGTTGGGACATGAGCTCAGGCATGGTCGCGGCCCGTCAGACGGCGGCCGACGCGGCGGGATTCCTCGCGACGCTGCCGACATAGACCCCGGTCGCGGCGATGAGGAGGCATACCGAGCTGAGCAGCTGTGCCACCGAGGCCTCATCCATCACCGGCAGCGCCCACACTGACGGCACGCCCAGAGAGTCGAAGCCGAGCAACATCGCTGTCAGCAGCGCCACGCCGGGCGCCATCAGCCAGGCCGGCCGGAGACCCGGTCGCGCGACGAGGACTGCAAGTGCCGATTGAAAGAGCAACGGCACGAGTGCTTCACGAGCCCCACCGAAGGCCAGCGCGGCGCTCACGCTCGAGACCCCGAGAGCGACGAAGAGCACAACCACGTCTCCGCCCCACGCCCAGCGGCGGGAGGTTCCGACGGACAGTTCACGCGCACGCGTCGTCGTGATAGCGACCCAACCCGCGGCCGCGACGGTGGCGAAGAGCACCGCGACCGGGACCGCGGCGAACTGCCCGCCGGCGAGCGTCGGGAACTCGAACCTGGCGGACGGCGTGATGAAGGTTCCACCCCAGCCCACCAGGAAAGCCCAGGCCCCCGCGCTGGCCATGCGGACGCGGAACCACCACCTCATCGCGTGCTCGGCGACGTGGTCTTCAGCGCTCGGGCGTACGCGCTGGATGCGCGTTCCCGCGGCGTTTCGCCTCGCTGGGCCAATGCGTAGAACTCATCGACGGTTCCCGCGAACGTCACTGTTCCCGCATCGAGGACGACGACCCCACGGGCGAAGCTCCACAAGTCGTCCACCTCGTGCGTGCTGTACAGGATCGGGATCCGTGTGGAGAGCGTGGCGATGGTGTCGATCACGGACTCCCTCTGAGCCGGGTCCAGTCCGACCGTCGACTCATCGAGCAGGAGCAGCGTGGGTCGAGAGCATAGAGCGCCGGCGATGGCTGCTCGTCGCAGTTCGCCACCCGAGAGCCCCAGAGAAGGTCGGTCACTCAAACGCGTCAAGCCCACCAGCTCCAACGCGTGCTCCGACTCGTCCCACGCCTCGCGGTGGCTCATGCCCTTGAGCCACGCGGTGTATGCGGCCAGCTCGCGAACAGAGAGCCCCCGCATGCCCGTCGGCGCTTGGGCCACGGCGGAAACAGTCCGGCGGATCTCCTTGCGGCCGGCGGCGGACTCAGTGGATACGCCTGCGACTTCGATCCGCCCACGACGAGCCCTCTCGGTCGCCGCCGAGAGGCCGATCAAGGTTGACTTGCCGGCACCGTTCGGGCCGAGCAATGCAACGGGGAACTGAGTGAAATCGAAGGAGAACCCCTCGAAGACGAGGTGTCTGCGATATCGAAAGGAGACCTCATCGAATCTGAGAACGGCGTTCAACTGTCGCCCTTTCTGCATATGTCGGCTACTTTTTCCTGCCACCTGATGAACGTCGAGAAGCCCTCGCGGGCCGTCGAGAGGCCCAGCGCTTGGAGAAGATCATCGCCGGTGCCCGAGCCTTCCCGTTGAGCGAGAGCGTCGGGGGATGCCCCCAGAGCGATCGCCAACGCGTACACGGCGCGGTCGCCTTCTGCGACGAGGGATTCCTGCTCAGCGGCCGGACACGAGGCCTGATTCCGCACACCGTCCGCGAGGGAGATCGGAAGCTCATCACCGGACAGGTCACCCGGGCCGGCAGCGAACATCAGCGCGGAGAGCTCCTCGGCCTGGGCGGACGAACTCGTGATCACGGGCCCGATCTCGATTCCATTCGCCTTCAATGTCCCGACGTACGTCGCGAGGCTGTCTATGAGCGGAACCGCATCATGTTCGGCGTCTCCGAACTCCGGCCACACGCATACCTCGACGCCGTCACGGTACTCACAATGCAGATCCCCGGTGGAGCGCGCTTCGTAGCCGGGGGGCGCGATCGAGGCGGTGAGCGGCGAGGAGAGCACCAGGATGGCCGTCGTGGCTCCCGCAGTCCAGACGATCGCCGGCAGACGCAGCCTGGCCGACGCGAGCACGATGGCGACCACGACGACGCCACCGAGCAGCATCGGAAGAAGGAGCATCGGCCATGCGATCTGCTGATCAACTGTCTGCAGAACCAGCGGCAGCGAGTACCCGAGCGCGAAACGCAGATGCTCCAGAGGCTCTGACACAAGAGGGAGCGAGATCAGGAGATACTGAGCGAGCGCTGCGACCACGACTGCGACGGCTGCCGGCAGAAGCCGGCCGATCACGAAACCGATGAACACAGCGACGAGCACCATCGTGAGGAAGACGCCAAGCGGCCCGAACGATCGAAACGTCGGCGCGGAGCTCGGAGAGGTGCGCAGGAGCACGATCGCGAGCGAGAGCAGATACCCGACCGAGATCGCGATCAGAGTGGGCATGATGTCCGCCAGCGTCCGTGTGGCGAGGGAACGATTGGTCGCAGCATGGTTCGCGCGTATCCAGCGACTCGGTGTGCGGACGGAGATGGCGACCGCGGCTGCACTGAGTGGCATCCCCAGGATCGCTCCCCAGTTCGCGCTGGCAAACACCGCCTCCCACGTCGAGACCGCGTTCGGATCGAAGTTCTGGCTCAGGGTGATCACCATTGCGACAGGAATCGCGATCGACAGCCACATTCCAGGGTTGGTGGATATGGGTCGAACGAACGTGGGGCGATGCGCCAAAGCGCCTCCTTCTTCCTGGCCGCCGCTGACGTACCGAGTTGCCGGCGGGCCATCTGTGGGCTTCACCCCACGGTAGCCACGTCGATACCGTGCGAACCGGCGGCGTCGCGACGGAGAACATGTCTGTAAGGAACCGCCGACATCGGCCAATATCGCCTCCGTGTGTCAGGAATCGGGCGGATACGCAAAGGGGGGCGGGTACGCGGATTCCGGCGGCGCGCCCGTGCTGAGATCGTGGAAACAGGTCCTTCCGGACACCGTCTCAGCCCTATGAAGAGGACTTGCCTTGAAGACGAAGCTGGTCGCGGCGATTGCAGCCGCCCTCCTGTCGATCGGCGTTGCGACGCCTGCACACGCCGATCCCACGATGCATCCCGACGTGGCGTACGCCATCGATGCGGTCCCGGGGGGAACCATCGTCGATGAGTACACCGTCGTCTGGCCGCAGCTCGGGATGGAGCTCAGGGTCGCGCCGGTGAGCGCCCGCGCCGTCGGCTCGTGCGCCACCGGCCAGTACTGCGCGTACTCCCAGGCAGACAGAGGCGGAACGAAGCTGAGCTGGACGACCTGCACGACGGTCAGTACGGCTGCCCTCGCCTCTGTGAAGTCAATCGCGAACGCCAGATCATCAGGAAAAGTGCAGGCTCGGAACGCTGCCGCCACGGTGCTCGCAACAGCCACCGCGGGAACATCGACGAACGTATTCGGCCAGGTGAGCTCCCTGCGGTGCGCGGCGTGACTCACGTTCTTCCGCGTTACCCTGTCTGAGCACGCGTCATCGTGAGTGAGGATCCCATGCACCGATATGGCATTCTCGCGGCGCTCGACATCGCGTTCGCAGGATTCCCCGCTGCCGGGAAGGCCTCCGCGCCTCCGTCGCGCGAGTCACGCCGCGGCGCCGCCGCCGCGGGCGCTTCCGCTCCGCCGGTCGGCGATCCCCGCGCCGTCGTATTCCGTCGGCTCTTCGATGAGTACTGGGCGCGCGTGCGCCGATACCTCGAGTGCTACGTGGATGATCCTGACGAAGTCGATGAGCTCACAGCCGAGGTCTTCGTCGTCGCCTGGCGAAAGCTGGACCCTGATCGCCCGATGGGTCTGACCTGGTTCCTGCGCACCGCCAACAACAAGTTGAAGGACAGAACGCGACGCTCTCGCTCGCGGACCCGAGCTATGGAGGCGCTCGTTCGCGGCCTCGAGGATCCTGTCGAGCCGCTCGACCCCTGGGAGAGTCTCGCGCTTCGGAACGCTCTGACGACCCTCAGCGCGCGCGAACGGCAGGTCGTGGTCCTCACGTACTGGAACGACCTGACGGCAGGCGAAGTCGCAGAAGTCCTCCGAAGCAGCCAGGGGGCGGTATGGACCACGTTGACACGAGCGCGGACGAAGCTGCGCGCCCACCTCGAAGACCAGGGGACGAACCATGAATCGTCATGACGATGAACTCGACCGCCTGTTCCGTGCCGCACGTCCTGCCGAAGTCAGGAGCGACAGACCGCTCGGTGCTGCGGAGATCGCCCTTCGCGAGAACATCATTCGCGGGAACGTCCGGGCGCCGAACCGCCGCGCTCGGCCGCGGATCATCTGGGCCGGCGCCACGGCGGCGCTGGCGACGCTCGCCGTCGCCGTACTGGTGACGATCAGTGTCCTCTCGCCGGCACAGCAGGCCGTCGCCCTCACTCCGCCTCCGTTGCCGTACTCGACGGCAGGAAGCATGAGCGATGTGGTGACCGATGCCGAACGCGCACTGTCGGCCTCCCCCGGTCCCGAACAGGCGTCGCACGTCGAGTCCGTCGTCTGGGGCTGGAGCGCGGAGATCGAACAGCAGCGGATCGAATCCGTTCCCCAGGAGATCACCTTCGACTGGGGAGAGGGGGAGACGGCGACGACCACCATCGTCGCCGCCGATTCCTACTGGCCCGACGGGGACCGTCCCCCCGGCGTCGAGCCGAGCCCCTACCGACCGGGCGAGATCATCGACGAGGTGAAGACCGCGCCCGAGGACTTCGACGCACCGGCTGAGTTGACCTCGCTGACCGGCGATTCTCGTGAGGAGCTGTTCGCAGCACTTGGCGCCTTCGGCGTGTCCGAGAGCTCATCCTCGGGCGAGCTGCTCGCCGCCATCGATGGACTCATGCAGTACTGGACCTTGTCGAACGCGCAGCATGCCGAACTCCTGGAAATCCTCATCGACGCGGGCGATGTCGAGGTTCTGGGGGCGACACGCGACCGACTGGGGCGCGATGTGATCGGCCTGCAGGTGTCTTCGACGATCCCCGAACGGACGGACACCGTTTTCATCTCGCGCGACACCGGACGTCTCGTCGGGGTGGAGAGCGAGCTCATCGAACCCCGTGACGGACTCCCTGCCGGGGTCATCTCCTACGCGATGTGGGACGCAGCGCACTGACGACGATGTGCCCGTTTGAACGGCAGGTAGCCATGCTCCGCGTCCGGCTATGCCCGCGCAATGTCATACGTGACGCGGACGAGACCGTCGTCCGGGGTGGAGTGGTGACCGCGAAGGGTGAGGAGCACGTCACTGTCGAGCTCTCCGAAGAGGCGACTTCCGCGACCGAGCAGTATCGGTGCGATGGAGACCGTGATCTCGTCGATGAGCCCTGCGGCAAGGAAGGACTGAATGGTCCGCCCGCCATCGACGTAGACGCGCTTCGCGTCGATCGCCGCGAGCATGTCGCTCGCGTGCTCCACCGAACGAGCGACCTGCGCGTGCGGGCTCGCATCGAGCGTCGAGCTGAGCACGATCACCGCCTTGCCCTCGAAAGGCCACTGCTCGAAACCCGACACGGTGTCGTATGTGGTGCGACCCATGACGATCGTGTCGACCGTCGGGAAGAAGGTCTCCCAGACGAGTGCCGGGTGTGCGCCCTCGTCGGCGATGTGTGCACGTCGGTCGGGCTCGGTGAGCCAGGTGAGGTCTCCGTCGGGTTTGGCGATGTAGCCGTCGAGGCTCACTCCGATGAACGCGCATCCGCGCCAGGTGCGATCGAGGGTCATGTCCAGCCTTTCAAGAGGTGGTCGATGGTGTCTTCCGGCGAAGTGGGTTCGAGCGACACCGCCTGCCGATAGAGACTGCCGTGCAGTGCATCGAGCAGGGTCAGGGCCGCCGTGCGCCGGTCGACGTCGCCGCGGAGCGGCAGGTGCCGGAGCAGTGCCTCGAAGTAGCGGGCCTGACGATCCCACCCCTCACGGAGGAGGTCAGCCGCCTCGGGCGACCAGAGGTCGCGCATCAACTCTCCGAGTCCCGCGATCGCCGCCGATGACGAGGCCGTCGCGAAGTGCGCTTGACCGTAGGAGTGAAGCTCGGCCCGTGCATTCTCCGGATCGATGGGCGCGCCCGGGATCCCGTCGATCCAGTGCCGGGAGAGCGCATGGAGCAGGCGCTCCTTCGATCCGAACCGCTTGATCAGACCTGCTGCACTGATCCCCGCGGCAGGCGCGACGTCAGCGAGCCCCCACGGATCGGTCGATGTGCGCAGACGCAGCGCGTCGTCTATACGCTCCAGCAACTCGGCGTCGGAAGAACGAGGAGGGCGACTCATCCCATTAGTAAATCATAGTTCACTAACTTCTGATGCGTCCGCTATCTACGACTCCTGATCAGGATCCACGGCGGCACTCGCCTCGAGCTCGCGAAGGCGTTTCAGCTGCGCCCAGGGCCAGAAGGCGATCCACGCGATCGAGACGATCGAGGCCCCCATGATCATCGAAGCGATATCCATGCGATCCACGCTACGGAAACCGGATGCTCGCGAGCATCCCCCGTGCGGCGGACCTGCGGTCCCGGATTCCTGCCAACCCGCGACGGCATGGATACTTCGCGCGACTCCCGCGGTTCTTCCCCGATGCAACGCTTCGGCGATGATCGGACATGAGCAGTAGTGAACGGATCATCGGAGGAAGCCCATGGACGACACACAGCTCAACCGGCTGCTCACTCCACACGACAAGTGGGCGGAGTCGCCCGAAGTCCTTGACGCGATGCTTGAACGCGTCGCCAGGAATGCCGCAGAGCAGCCCGCGCGGCCTCCGCGTCGCCGGCGTGGCGTCCGCATCGCGGCGACGCTGGGTGCGCTTCTGGGCGTCGGAGCGATCGCGACAGCGGCAGCCGTCTACATCGCCCCGAGCTTCACCCCGGATGTCGTCATCCCGATCACCTACGTCACGGATGAGGGCAAGACGGTGGAGTGCACATACTCACTCGCGGTCACGTCCTGGGATGGCACGGACGTCACCGAGACGAAGGAATGGATCGCCTCGCATGACTGGACCGGCATCGGCCAACGCGGCTACGACCTCGGCGAGAGGAACCCGGACTCCGTCGGCGACCCTGACGTGGCTCCCGAGCTCACCCAGGAGGACCTCGACCGGACGACCGTGTCCACAGGCATCGTCACCGCTATCGGGAACGAGATCCCGTTCGAGCTGATCAACGCACCCGGTATCGGCACCGCCGGCACGTCGACGTGCACATGGGTGCGGCACTGATGCCCGGCCGTCCTGAGGAGCCCCTCGAAGCACTGGTATCGATGTGGAGCGACGACAGGCTCGACCTTCCTCGCCTGATCGATGAAAGCAAACGTGCACTGTTCGGCTACTTTGCTCGACGGGTCGTCTCCACCGACGATGCCGCGGACCTCACCGGTGAGGTGCTGCTCACGATGTGGCGCAAGGTCGATGCCATGCCGTCGGAGCCCGTCGACGCACGGATGTGGACGTTCGGGATCGCCCGGAACATCCTCGCCAACCATCGACGAGCGCTCTCGCGCAGGCGGAAGCTCAGCGACAGGCTCACGGGTGAAGCGCTCGTCAGCGGCGACGTCCGCCCCGTGCGTGATGACGTGTGGGAAGCACTCGAGGCACTTCCGACGGGCGATCGCGAGATCATCCAGCTCGTCCACTGGGACGGGTTCTCCCTCGCAGAGGCGGCGAAGGTCCTCGGCAAGAAGCCCGCGACCGTCCGCAGCCGATACTCGCGGGCACGCGCGAAACTTCGGGCCGACCTCACCCTTGAGACCGACTCCTAGGAGCTAACGGCTGTCCCCCTGCAGTTGGGGCTCAGAGAGTATCGGTCAACGTGCGAGCCATCCCCCGTCGACCGGGAGGACGATGCCGGTGACATAGGACGCGGCCGGTGATGCCAGGAACACCGTCGCACCACCGAGATCATCCGGGGCTCCCCATCGGCCGATGGGGATTCGATCCAAGATCGCCCGAGAACGCGCGGGGTCCTCTCGCAATGCCTGCGTGTTCTCGGTCTCGATGTAGCCCGGGGCGATCGCGTTCACCGTCACCCCGGATCCGCTCCATTCATTGGACAGCGCACGCACCATGCCGACGAGCCCGGACTTCGTCGCCGTGTAGGCCGCGACGTTGATCCCACCTTGAAAGCTGAGCAGCGATGCCGTCACGATGATGCGTCCCCCGCCCGCGGCCAACATCTTCCGACCGAACGGCTGGATGAGGGCGAACTGGCCGCGAAGGTTCACCTCGAACACGTGATCCCACGCATCCAAAGACATCTCCTCCGCAGGCGCCCTCTCGATCGTTCCGGCGTTGGCGACGAGGATGTCCACCTCCGGGGCCATTCTCTCGGCGAACGCCGCCACCTCTCCCCGATCGGAGAGGTCGAGGCGTTCCGCGCGAAACACTCCCCCCATCGCGCGGATCTGCCGGCCCACGTCGCCTCCGTCTTCCGCGATGGTGCGGCTCGCGCCGATGATCTCGGCTCCGGCTGAGGCGAGCGCTTTCGCTATTCCTGCCCCTATGCCACGATCGGCGCCTGTGACGAGTGCGGTCTGTCCGGTGAGGTCGAACATCATGCGTTCTGGCTCCGGACGTCGATCAGCACCTTCATCGCCGCTCCGCTCTCGAGCATCCCGATTCCTTCGGCCACCTGTGAGAGAGGCAGGACATCCGTTATCAGTCGGTCCACCGGAATCGCCCCCTCGGCGATCAGATTCGCGGCTTCCTCGAAGTCGGACCGCTCGTAGACGCGTGCGCCGTGGAGAGTGAGTTCGCGCCAGAACACTCGCTGAAGGTCGACGGGTCGCGGTTCGACGTGTATCGCGACGATCACGACCCGACCTCGAACGCGCAGCAAGGAGGTGATGTCGAGCACCGCGGCGGCGGCTCCCGAGACTTCGAACGCGACGTCGGCGCCCGCCCCTTCGGTCCATCTCTCGACGGCGGCGACCTGGTCCTCGCCGCGCGGATCCAGTGTGGCGAACCCGAGCTCTTCCACCTGTCGCCGCCGCGTCGCATCGACCTCGATGACGAGTACATCCGCACCCGATCGCCGTGCGACGAGAGCAATCAACGATCCGATCGGTCCTGCGCCGACGACGACCACTTTCTCGCCGTGTCGCACCGCACCGCGATGCACATCGTGCACGGCCACGGCGGTCGGCTCGACGAGGGCGGCATGATCCAGCCGGAGCTCCTGCGGGAGCCGAATCACGGTGTCGGCATCGACGACCCACCGCTGCTGCAGCGCGCCGGGGCTGTCGATCCCGATGAAGTCGAGGTTCTGACACACATGCGAGTTGCCGTTCCGGCATGCGGGGCACGTGCCGTCCCAGCGCAGCGGCATCACCGACACACGGTCTCCCCGGGCGATGTCGGCGACATCGACACCGACCTCGGCGACGGTCCCACTCATCTCATGTCCGAACACGTGGTGACGGTCGCCGATCCGATGGTCCATGGCCCCATGCACGAGGTGGAGGTCGGTTCCACACAGTCCGACATAGGCGACGTCGATTGCGACCTGCCCTGGCCCGGGCAGATCAGGTTCGCTTTCCACCTGCGCGAGCCCCGCGCCCGCGCGATAGGTCACCGCCCTCATGCGGCACCACCATCGACGGCGTCATCCCGAAGCGCTCGAGGGCGATCGCCGAAATCGGGGATCTCGAGGCGCGCGCCACCCGTTTGGGCGGAGCGGTGCGCCACGATACCGGGGGCAGTGAAGCGCGCAGCCATCCAGACGTCGACCGGCGGATGATCGCCGCTGACGAGCGAGCGGACGAAGTCATCGACGAGGAAGTGATGTGCTCCTTCGTGGCCGTTCACGGCACCGGTGAACTCCTGCGGCAGCCGCGAACGGTCTTGGATCGGCGCGCTGCCGCTGAGAAAGGAATCGCGCAGCCCCGCCGGGATATCGGCGTGCTCTTCCGTGTCCCGGACGACCGGCTCCGTCTCCAGCAGCGCGGAGACGTCATCGATCGCCGCCTTGGTGTGCCATACGCTGAGCACCGCGTTCTGCTCGAAGACGGCTTCGGTGCCGAAGAAGCGGAACCGGGACTCCCTCTTCCCCGACGTGTACCCGACCCGGCGCATCTCATTCGTGCGCAGGATGCCGCCGTCGGCGAGCTCGAACAGGGCGGAGCAGTTGCTGAAGTCGTTGTCGAACATGCTGACGTCCCGGTCGAAGACCCCGTCGCCTGCCGCGTCCGGCACCCCGAGGCAGCTGACGCTGACCGCCCGGGTCGGAAGTGCACCCAGTACGCCGCCGATCGAGTGCGTCGGATACAGCATCGGCGGATAGCTGGCGGTCTCCTTCCAGCGTTCGCCGCCGCTGAATCGATAGGCGTCGTAGAACCCGTTGTCCATGTCGTGGACGTAGTCGCCTTCCGAGTAGAAGACCCGCCCGAACTCCCCTCGCGCGAGCTTCTCCCTCGCGAAGATGGTCGCGGGGTTGTAGTAGCTGGTCTCACCCATCATGTAGATGAGCCCGGTCTCCTCGACCAGACCGACGATCTCCTCGATGTGGCTGATCTCGGTCGCCATGGGAACTGCGGAGTACACGTGCTTGCCGGCGCGAAGCGCCTGCACGACGAGCGGCCCGTGCGTCCATCGCTGGGTGAAAATGGCCACGGCATCGCAGTCCGAACGCAGCATCTCCTCGAAGGAGGAGTACGTTCCGTCGAGGCCGAGCTTCGTGTTCATGGCCTCGGCCCGCTCGGGCACCACGTCCGTTGCGTAGACGCGGTCGATGTCCGGATGAAGCTTGAACAATCGGGCGAAGCCTCCTGCGAACTGGCCCGCTCCGATGAATCCGATGGTCTTTCCCACTGTGTGCCTTCCTGGTGTTCGATGCGGGGACGGCCACGCGCCGCCCCCGCCCTGCATGAGCCGCGTGGCTACGACGCCTGCGCGGGGAAATCGAGTCCGTAGTACAAGCGAGGGGCTCCGTCGACGGTCACCGATGCGACCCCCGCCTGCGCGATGATCGACCGCTCTTGGCCGATGCTGTCGATCTCCGTCACGGTCGCGAGCGCTGCAGGGAGGAGGAGCGTGGTCTTCTGCGGCCACGGGTCTACCCAGGGCTCCGGGGAGGCGTAGAACGACCCGGGGCCGTGATCCGCGTTGAGCACGTAGCCCTCCGCGCGTGACCAGAGGATGCTCAGCGGCCCACGCGGGGTATCAAAGAGCAGACCCTTGACGTCGGCATCGTCGAATTCCAGCCACCTCACGAAGGTTGCTTCGTCGAGTGCCTCCGCGATGGTGGCGTGGGCGAGCAGCGCGGGCTTCGGGCTGTGGTCACGGAGCACGAGACCATAGTGGTACTCGTTGTTGTCCGCAGTGGCGCCGGTCGGGTTGGCCTTGACCGAGTCGTAGAACTGATACCACTGCACGTTGCGGACGCCCTCGGACAGCGCCAGCGCCTGTGAAAGGACGACGTTCTCGGCGGCGTGACGATGAGTGTCGTACCACCAGCTGTTCGGCTTCGTGCAGGCATAGGCCTCCGTCAGCCACAGCTCGATCTCCTGCGGCTGCTCATCGAGAATCCGCCGCGCCTCCCGCACGGAACCGAGGAAGTTCCAGTAGGTGCCGGTGGATCCGACGAGCCATTGGTCCGGCGTCGGTGCGAAATCCGGTGTGAAGTTTCCTCGACCCGGGTGCAGACCGAACGCGGAGATCATGGTGCCCGCACCGGCGGCGAACATCTTCGTCGCGAAGACGTGGTCCATCCCGGCGAGACCGACCGACATCAGCTGGGTGGAGGCGCCGGCTGCGACGAACGCAGCGTGGAACGGCGTCAGCCACTTGTTCACGTAGTCGTCGGCGTAGACGCCCTGGAGGACGCCTCCCTTCATGTTCCACTCGTTGGCGAGCTCGTAGAGCACAGCTCCACTCGAGATCGCCGTCGATACCTCTCCATTGATGTACGCCGCCTTCTGCACCGGGTCGTTGTCATACGCATCCGGCGCGGGCGGCGTCTTGAGCCGGTTCTGGGTGAACCCGAACGCGCTGAGCTGCGCAGAGGTGAACTGGTTGTTGCGCGACCACCGCATCCCGATCCTTCGCAGCAGCCCCCGCTCATCGTCGGTGTCGAGCAGGAAGTTGGCCGAGATGCCGAAGGAGCTCCCTACACCCTCCGCGTAGGTGTGCGATGGCAGCATGGCGATGTTGGTCCGCGTGTACGAAGTATCCGTTCCCGCCGAAGCGGTCACCTCGACGAAGAAGATCCCCCGGGCAGGCAACGTCACGGACAGATCGTCCGAGACGATCGCGACCGAGCCCGCCGAGACGGTCGTCGTGCGCGCCGCGATCACCTGACCGTTGAAGTCCGTCACCTTCCAAACGAAGGACACATCCCTCAGCTCCGCGCCGTTGAAGGCAGCTGCGTGCACGACGGCGGGAGCGGTCGTGGAATCCCAGATGTTGTAGGGCCGATCCGTCCAGACATCGGCAGAGAGCGCGGCACTCGAAATGAGTGCACCGGCGAGTTTCGGACGCAGATCACCGACGGCGAGGTCCGCCTGCGCACGGTAATGGCCGGGTTCCACGAGCACGGCGGGGCAACTGAGGTTGTTGGAGTCGCCCCAGGAGGGGTTCGTCCCCTCAGCACGGATGAATACCTGAAGATCCGTGAAGTTCTCGATGTAGACGCCATCGCTCTGCTGCACCTCGAAGGGAACGCCTCCGCGGGCGTCCCGCGTCCAATCGGTGAGCCGCGTGAACGACTCCACGATGCCGGCGGGGACAACCTGCCGGCGCATCTTCCCGGTATGCACTGTCGTGCCGTCCGGCGCCCAGATGTCGTACACGGCTCGCAGACGGCCGGCGACCGGGGTGAACGTTCCCTGCATCGTGATCGACGCAGAGTTTGTGACGTAGTCGACGACGATGGACTGCGCGCCGTCGGTATTCGTGACGATCGATGGAGTGCCTCCCGTGTTCACCGCCGCGGTGAGCCGGTAGCCGGGCAGCACGATGCGTGCGGTCCCGTTCCCGTCGACCACGGTGACCTTCCCGTCGTCCGTGCCGATGATCGAGAAGCCGGAGCCGGACAGCTGGAGTCCCCCGGTCAGGTCAGGAGACGCTGCCTCGGCTGAGGTGCCGATGATGAGGTCGCCGGCGAGCAGTCCGATCGTGGCGGCCAGTCCTCCGGTGACGAACGCGCGCCGGGATACCCCGGCCGGAGTGTTGTGAGATGACATCTTCGTCCTTTCTGCTGGTTGAGTTCACTCAGTCGTCGGCCTCACGGAACCGGACGAACAGTCCGCTTCCGTCCGGCCCTTCGATGCGGATCGCGTCCGCACCAGACCTGTCGATGTGCCACTGCGGAATCGCCGGTTCCGCCTCGAGCACTGCGGCGAAGACCATCAGGTGCTCGCGACCGCGACCCGGAAGCTGCCACCGCACCCGCCGGAATCCGTCCTCGAGGCCCGAATCGAGCACGGCGTCCGCGGGCGACCCGTCGGTCTCGGCCACCATGAGGAAGAACTTCATCGCGGCATCATGCTGCCGCAGCACCAGGCGTGTCTGCGTGGCGATGTTCGTCCGCAGCCCTCCATCGGCGTCGCTGATCGCGAAGTCGGCGATCAGTTCGACGGGGTCGGTGGACACCACGCGGTCGATGATCACGACGACATGCGGCAGCGCGTGAAGCCATGCCCGTTCGGTGCGAAGCATCCGGCCCCCGACCCGACGATCGACGATCGAGCGCACCCGGCTCACCAGCCCGCCGGCCTCGGTCTGCAGGTGAGTCGTCCCAGCATCTGGCAACGACATGTCGAGCGTCTCGAATCGGAATCGGCGGCTTGCTCCGACGATGAAGTCGCGACCTCGGTGGGCGAGGCGGAAGCTTCCGTCGGCGGCGATGTCGAGCGTCGTCTCGCCCGCGGCACTCTGGATCACCATCGGCGTCCCCGTACCCGTGCCGGGACCCCCGTCGCCACGCTGCCTGCAGGCAGATCCGCCGTCACGACGGCACCGGCCCCGATGACGCTCCCCCGGCCGATCGTCACGCCGGCTGTGATGGCGACTCTTCCGCCCACCCACACATCGTCTTCGATGACGATGGGCGCCGGCCGCAGACCCTGGAGGCGGATCGCGGTGTCGGGATCGTCGAAGACGTGGTTCGCCGCGATGATCATGGTGTGGGCGGCGATCCTCACCCCGTCGCCGATGGTGATGGGGCCGCCGCCGTAACCCACGACGATGGCGTAGGACTGCACGCTGCTGTCCGCACCGATCGTCACATCGCCCTGGATGACAGCACCAGGGGCGATCTCGCTGCGGTCGCCGATCACGAGCGCACCGGAGCGCGCGCTGATCCTCGCTTCGGGATGGATCAGCGCTGTTCTCGCGATCGTGACACCTCTCCTCCGCGCCGCGATGGCGCGTCCGGCCCATGCGGCGAACCGCTGTCCGGCCGATGCCGTGCCGACCGTACCCGCGCCGCCGTCCATGAGGGACCACAGGGTCATCTCGGCGACTCCAGGACAGCGATCCTGGCGTGCTCGTCGGGGAGCACATTCGCGTGCACGACGGCCCCGTCCGCCGAGAACACAGGATGATGGTCGACATGGAGGCGGCTCCGGCCACGAACCTCAGAGCCGGGGCGGAACCGCGGGAGCTCGATGCGCCGCACGATTCCTCCGGTGCGGCGGGACAGGAACACGACGGCGCCTCCCGCCTCGGTCGGTTCGTCGGTCACGATCAGATCCGGGTCCACGGGACTGACGGAGGGGTGCCCTCCGCTGTCATGCTCGCTGAGGCGCCGATAGCCGGTGCCGTCGAAGCGGACCTCGGCGAGGCACATGCGCCGGGGATCGTCCGGGTCGGGTCCGTACCCGATCAGATGCTCGCCGTCGGGTTGCCACGACCAGTGGACACCGGGCCGCCCCTCGCCGAGCCGGAGGGCGACCCTGATGTCGCGCAGATCCGGGGTGCTCGTCATCACATGCGCCACGCGCGGCTCGCCTCGTCCGATGAAGGCCAGATGATTGCCGAAGTAGAACAGGAGGCGGGTGCCATCCGGACTCCAGCGCACGCAATAGGTCATCAGCGACAGCCCCTCGCCGGTCTCCGCTCGCACCTGTGAATCCAGTCGCAGGAGCGAATCCCGATCCGGATGCTCGGCGAGGACCGCGTCGACGCTGAGCGCGAGTCGCGAGCGGGGCGGGTCGAATGAATGCTGGAAGAGTCCGTGCGCGGATCGGTCCGGGAACGGGACCGGGGAGGCTTCGGGTTCATGCCGTCCTGTGCCGTCGCCGGCCGCATGCAACATGCCCAGCAACCCGGACAGCAGAGGAGCGTCGGCCGGCGACGCTCCCTCCAGGTCACCGTCGATCGTCTCCTCCACTCCGCTCGCGAGTTCACGGCGCACGACCTGAGGATGCTTCAGAGTGCCGGCTGTGTAGTAGGCGAATCGTGCATCTGCGCTCCACGTCTGCCATCGTCCGGTGTGGAAGAACGACGCTTCCGTCACCGCGGCTTCTCCGAAGCGATCGAGCATTTCCCCCTGCTCATCGAGGAGGAACACGGCGTTCTTCCCCGAGCTGAGGTCGGCTCCGGACGCGAGAAGTCTCCCGGAGCGATCTGGGGCCGCAGGAGATACCGTGTAGTAGGAATGTATAAGCCAGTACCCGGGCACCGAGATCAGCACGACCGACTCCAGGACAGGTCATGAGCGAAGCGCACATCGCAGAGGTCGAGACCTCGGCCGACTTCTTCGACTTCGCCGTCGCAGACATCGCCTACGTCCGAGAACGTCCCCCGGATCCGGAGTGGCGGATCAGGCACTTCACGAACAACCGGTCGCACATCCTCGCCTTCGCCGTCGCCGGCACCGCGCACTACGAGCTCGCCGGCCAGCACCGCACGGTCACGTCGGGGGACCTTCTGTTCATGCCTGCCGGGACGCCGCACACCGCAGCGAGCGACCCCGACGACCCGTGGCACTTCCGGTCGGTCGCCTTCGGTGCCGGCGGTGTGGGTGCGATCGCTCTCGACAAGCAACTCGAGTCCTTGCCCTTCGTCACCTCGGGAACGGCAAGCGTTGTTCCGTCCCTCTTCGCCGAGATGTCGCAGCTCTGGGGAGAACAGAGCCCCGGGTACATCATCGGCATCCGCAGCCGGGTCACAGAGGTGATGCACGCGCTGATCCGCGAGCACAGCGTTCCTCTCCTGCGAGAGCCCCATGCCCGGCGCATCCACGAGATCACCCGCGTGATCCTCGAGAACTACGCGTCCACGTACTCGGTCGACGAGCTCGCGGCCATGGCGGGGCTCAGCGCCTCCCACTTCCGGCTCGTGTTCAAGAAGGTGACCGGCCTCTCGCCGATCGCTTATCAGCAGCGCATCAAGATCACGAAGGCCACGGAGTTCCTCACCAGCGGCGAGTTCAATGTGACGGAGTCCGCCGTGCGTGCCGGCTTCACGAACGTGTACTACTTCAGTCGGCTTTACAAGAAGGTCACCGGCAAGCCGCCGTCGGCGCTGAACAAACGGTAGGAGCGCTGTCATGAGCGTCTCGCGGCGGACTCGAGCACGACGTTCCTGGTGAGAACATGCGAGGGCTGCGTCAGGACGTTCACGAGCGCCACGGCAACGTCCTCCGCCGCGAGAAGTGCGCCGCGATCCACCGGTCGGTCACCCCAGAATCCGGTGTCGACGCCACCGGGAGTCACCGAGCTCACCTGGATGCCACGGTCGGCGACCTGGATGGCGAGCGCGTCCGTGAACATCGCGACCGCCGCCTTCGCCGCACAGTAGAGCGGTGCGACTCCGTTCGGCCGCAGCCCGGCCATCGAGCCGACGTTCACGATACGACCGCCCGTTTCGGGGAACAGGGCGAGCGCGAAGTGACAGCTGAGGAAGGTGCTCTTCACGTTCACGTCCATCAGTCGCTCATAGCCTGCGGCATCGAGGTCCGCGACCGCATGCGGGACGGAATAGCCGACGAGGTTGATGAGGACGTCCAGTCCGCCGAACACGCGCTCGACCTCAGCGAAGAGCTGCTCCATCTGCGATTCGTCCGTCGCGTCGACGGCCCAACCGGCTTCCGCGCCCGTCTCCGACACCAGGGCCGACACAGCCTCGGCCCGAGTTCCTACGACGGCGAATCGCGCGGAGAGTGCGCTGAGGTCGCGACAGAGCGCGGTTCCGATCCCGCCGGTCGCTCCGACGACGAGGATGCGCTGACCTGTGAGTGAGGAGGCGGAGTGCATGTTCGTTTCCTTTCAGGAGTTGGCGGTGAGGCTCGCAGCGAATTCATCGGCGATCCGGGCTCCGCCGCTGTTCTTGTAGTCGGCGATGGCGGCCGCCCAATCGGCGACGCTCTGTCGGCCCGAGATGATGCCCGCTGCGGTGTCGTTCATCGTCTGGGCGAGCGCGGCCCCGCTCTTCTCCGCGGTCGCGGAGAACAGCCCGACCGACGGGTCGGAGATGCCCGCAGGGACGAGCTGCGACTGGACTGCGAAGGCCCGCTCGGTCGCCGCCCGGTCATCGGCCACTTGGATGATCATCGGCGCGCAGGACATGTACTTGACCGGAACGGAGTTGGCGTTCTCCGTCTTGGCGAGGTCGGTGGGAGTCAGTCCGCCGTCCGAACGGGTGAAGTGCACGCCCTCGACGCCGTAGTTGAGGAGCTCGTACTCGGTCGTCCCGTACGGGGCCGCGAGGTAGTCGCAGAGGCGCAGCATCATCTCGATGCGCTCGGCGGGCGCATCCTTGAACGCCGTGAAGCCGTAGACGCCCGATCCCATCCACGACGTGCGATCCGATCCGAAGGGCACCGCCACGTCGGTCTGGAAAGCGCCGCCGACGCGCGTGACGTAGGTGCCGCCTGCGAAGTTGAAGAAATTGCCGACCGTGCTGGAGATCTCCTGGTTGTAGTACAGGTTCATGATGTCGTTGAGAGAGCCGCTGGAGGACGTGGGGTGGTAGTACCCGTCGCTGTACATCTGGCGCGCGAACTCGAGCGCGGCCACATACTCGTCGGACTCGTACGCGCTCGTGAAGGCGCCCTTGTTGAGCTTCCACCCCTGCGGAGCGCCGAAGGCGCCGGCGAAGTAGCCCGCTCCGTACGCCGTCGAGGAGTCGATCCCGAAGCCATAGGAGCCCTCCTTCTTGAGCGCCTTCATCGCATCGAGGAAGTCCTGCTGCGACCAGTCCGCCGGGACCTGCAGCGCATCGAGCTTCGTGCGATTGACGTGGAACTGCGCGGTGTTGAGTTTGGGCCGAGTGAGGGGGATGCCGAAGATGCGCCCGTCGATCCGTCCCATGGCTTCCCAGCTCGCCGTGGGGATGTTGGCGAGGTTCGGGTACTTCTTGATGTTGTCGCCGCTGACGAAGTCCGTGAGGTCGGCGCACTTGGCCTTGACGAAGTCACGCGCGCGCGACACCGTGTTCATGATCAGCATGCTGTCCGGCAGCGCAGTGGATGCCATCACCGTGGCGAACTTCGCTGCATACTCGGATGCCGGGACGAGGTTGAGCTCGAGGTTGACTCCCAGCTCCTTGTTGATGGCCGTCCACAGCGCGTTGCCGTCGGCCCCCGATGCCGGCGGGCTGTACGTCAGCATCATGGCGTTCACGGTGCTGCCGTCCCCGGGCACCGCGCTGACCGACCGAGCCAGTTTCGCGGGATAGGAGAAGAAGGCATCCGCCTCCGCGGAACTGGCGCCCGCGAGGTCCGGCGTCGGGCCGGTCGCCTTCATGTAGGTCGGCCAGGGCGCGAGCCCTGAGGAAGCGGACCCGCCTGAAAGAGGGGCCTGGGGTGCACAACTGGCCAGGGAGACCCCGCCCACCACTGCCAAAGCGCCGATTCCAGCGAGCTGGAGCATGCCGCGCCGCGTGATTTCTGCCACTGTGATTCCTCTTTCTGATCCGTCTGATGGGTATGGGGTCGGAGTTCGGGCCGCGCGCGTCAGGATTTGATCGCACCGGTGAGCACACCGGAGGCGAAATGGCGTTGCACGAACGGATACACGCACACGATCGGCAGCATCGCCAGGACGACGACGGCCATCTGAATCGAGTTCGGGGCGCTCGCCGTGGCCACGTCGATGCTGCCCGCGAGCGGCGAGCCCTCGAGGACGTACTGCCGGAGCACGACCTGAAGCGGCCAGAGCGAGGAGTCGTTCAGGTAGAGGATCGCGTTGAAGAACGAGTTCCAGTAGCTGACCGCATAGAAGAGCCCGACCACGGCGACCGCCGCCTTCGACAAGGGCAACGCGATCGAGCGCAGCATCCGCCATTCGCTCGCCCCATCGATCTTCGCGGCCTCGAACAGCTCGTCCGGAATTCCCTGGAAGAAGCCGCGGAGCACGATGAGGTTGAAAGCGTTGACCAGCACCGGCACCACGAGAGCCGCGAGGCTTCCGACGAGACCGAGAGACTGCACGACGAGGTAGGTCGGGATCATCCCGGGCGAGAAGAAGAGCGTCAGCACCACGAGCAGCGTGATCGGCCGACCCAGGAACAACCGTGGTCGCGACAGGGCATAGGCTATGCCGATCGTCGCCGCGAGGGACACCGCTGTACCGACGACGGTGACCCCAACGCTGATGATCGTGGCGCGGGTCACGACGCCGCCGGCGAGAATCTCGCCGTACGCGGCGAAGGAGACCTGCGTCGGCCAGATCACCCAGCCCCCGCTCTCGCGCACCTCCTCCGGCGTGGACAGACTGGTCGAGACGACCACGAGCAGGGGGAACAGCACGAGGAGCACGATGACGATCAGTGACAGCGTCTTGAACGTCAGGAGCACCGGGCCGGGGCGCGACGCCCAGACGGGTCGCTGCGTGCGAGTGAGGAGACCGGACATCAGTTGTACAACCCCGCTTCTCCGAGTCGATGAGCGAACTTGTTCGCCGCGTAGACCAGCGCCGCGGCGAAGAATCCCTTGAGCAGACCGACCGCGGTCGCATACCCCCAGTCCCCGCCGACGACACCGGTGTAGTAGACGAAGGTGTCGATCACCTCGGCCGCGGCGGGTCCGACGGAGTTGCGCTGCAGGAAGATCTGCTCGAAGCCGACGTTCAAGATGTCGCCCAGCTTGAGGATGAACAGCAGCACGATCGTCGGGCGGATGCCGGGCAGCGTCACGTGCCACAGCCGCGACCACCATCCGGCGCCGTCCAGAGCGGATGCCTCGTACAGCTGCTCATTCACCTGGTACAGAGCCGCGAGGAAGATGATCGTGCCCCATCCGCAGTCCTTCCAGATCACCTGCACGACCATGAGCGGCTTGAAGGCGTCCGGGTTGCCGATGATGTCGACCGTGCTGAACCCCATACCCGTCAGCGCATTGTTGAGCAGGCCGGTGTCGCCGAGGAACTGCTGGAAGAGGGCGACCACGATCACCCACGAGATGAAGTGCGGCAGATACACGACGCTCTGGATGAACTTGCGTACGGCGTCGAACGTCACGCTGTGCAGGAGTATCGCCAGGGCGATGGGCGCCGGGAAGAAGAAGATGAGCTGAAGGGCGGATATCTCGATGGTGTTCCGCACCGCCGTCCAGATGGCGGGATCCCGGAAGATCTCGAAGAAGTTGGCAAGCCCGATCCACTCCGACCCACCGATGCCGAGGAACGGCACGTAGTCCTGGAAGGCGATGACCAATCCACCGAGAGCGCCGTAGTGGAAGACGAGGAAGTACGCCACACCCGGGAGAAGCAGGGCGAGCAGGAGCTTCTGGTTCCTGGCGCGATGCGGTCGCCGCGACCGAGGCGCGGGCGGAGGCGACATGCGCTCCGGGGTCGACTCGACGACCCGGTCGTCGATGATCATGCAGACTCCTCGTGCATCGCGGCCTCGGTCAACGCGAGCATGAGCGGCGCGCACCCGTGCGGCTCGTCCCGGTACGGCGCACGTAACTCCACGTAGGCGCGCACCGTGCCTTTCTCGACGCCGTCGCCCGGGCAGAGCGTCCCCGGGCAACTGTTCTCGATCGAGCCGTCCGCATTGATGGACGTGCGGATCAGGCCGGCGACACCCCGGTCGACGGCATCCTGCCAACGGCGGCCGGTGAGGAGTCCCGTGCGGATGCCGACCGCGAAGCCGTACACGATCAGGCCCGAGCCCGAGGACTCCTCCCAGCTCGTCGCGAGCGGGATCTCCTGCCGCCAGAGTCCGGATGCGGCCTGGTGCGGAAGCAGCGCCTCGGACAGGTCGCGGAAGCGGCGTTCGATCCCGGGACGCCCAGGATGCGCGGCGGGCAGCTCCGCGACCAGCTCCGCGAGGGCGAAGTACCCCCAGCCGTTGCCGCGGCTCCAGTGATCTTCGGAGAGCAGCCCCGGGCCAACGAAGTTCATGCACTGGTGAAGCAGCCCGTTGTCGGGATCGAGGAGCAGGTCGTACATGAGGACGGTCTGCCGCACGGCTTCATCCAGATACGCCGGCTCGTCGAGAGCGAGGCCTGCGTACATGAGGTAGGGCGAGGCGGCCATGGCCGTGTCGATCCAGACCTTGTCTCCCGGTTCGCCCGGCATCGTCAGAATGCCCTCGGCGTCGCGTGGAGCCGCCATCAGCTCCTCCGCATGCTCGCGCACCAGGTCCGCACGGTCGGGCATCATGCCCATCGCCAGTGCATACGCCTGACCGAGACCGCCGATCGCGTAGATCTGAAAGTTGTATCGAGGATGCTCGACCTCGGCGGGGAAGCGCCGCAGTATCCGCTCGCATCGCGCGACGAGGACCGGGTCTCCGGTCGTCTTCGCGGCGCGTACCAGCGCGTAGATCGCCAGCACCCCGTAGTAGTGCTTGACCTCGCCCAGCGACTCGTAATGATCGTAGAGATGGACCGCGAGGTCGATACTGCTCTCGATGTCCGTCAGGGTCGCAGCAGCTGCGGATTCGTTCGGCGCCATTGCCTTCTCCGTTCGTCGGGGGTGATCAGAAGTAGCCGCCGCGGGCGACGACATCGCGGGGAGATACCCCGCTGAGAATCATCTCCTTGAACTCGACCTCGTTCTCCACGATCTGCTCCGCTTCGACCAGCACCTCGAAGGCCAGGCCCTGGGGGACGACGATTACTCCGTCGATGTCACCCACGATCACGTCGCCGGGCACGATCTCGACGCCACCGATGGCGACCGGCCGCTGCCAGTGCGTGAGCCGGAATCGACCGAGCATCCCGTTCGAGGTTCGGTAGCGGCTGAAGACGGGGAAATCCAGGTCCAGGATTCTGTCCGCATCTCGGATGCCGCCGTCGATCACAGCTCCGCGGCAGCCGCGCTTCATGGCCGCCATCGTCATGATCTCGCCCCACTGCGCCGATTCCTCATCGCCGCCTGTCTCCCAGACGCACACCGAGTTCGGGCCGATGGCCTCCAGCATCTGAGCGCGCTCTTCCATCTCGCCACGGAGCGCCGTGCTCACCGCACCGCTGATAGTGAAGACGATGCCCGCCATACGCCTGCCGGACTGCAGCTCGACGATCGACGGCGGGAGCACCCGGCGCAGGAGTCCCCGCGTCCGCAGAACATCATTGATCGCCGCCGTCGGGACGGCTTCGAACCGCCGGCACAGATCGTCGTCGGTGATCGGCCACACGGAGGAGGGGTCGTCCTCATCGGTCGCGGGCGCGCCGTCGGTCGTCTGAGATGTCACAGTGGCTGATCCGTTCTCTCCGCTAAGGGTGAGGTCCGTCCTGACCTCACCCTTGGAAAGCTACGCGGATCGGGGTGGAGCGGCCATTCCCTTCGAGCTGATTGTTTGCACGATTCGCTGATTTCTGATCTGGGTGCGACAGCGGACGACATCGTATGGATCAAGCCGATGAACTGGTCGATCTGCGCGGGTTCGAGCCGATCTCGCGACCCCAGCCGCACGATTCGCTTGACGACCTCGCACGGATCGGTGCGATGCGGACGGAGACCAGGGGCGCATGGACGTGGCGTGGGAGATCATGGAGATCGCCGTCGCGGATGAAGCCCCGCGCGCGCCGTCGCGAAGCCCTCGGCCAGCACCGGCTCCGCGGCTATGCCAGTCGATGTCGGGATCAGGAAAGCACCGACGGTACGTCAGACGGCGCCGGCCGACGCCGGCGCACCGCTGACCGCACCCAACTGCTCGAGACGCGGCAGCGAGGGCTGGGCGCCGGAGCGCTGCACCGACCAGGCCGCGACCCGTGCGCCGTGTCGGCAGGCGGCGATCATCGTCTCCTGGTCCAGGCTCCGCTGCGACGCGATCACACTGACCAGTCCTGCGACGAAGGAATCCCCCGCGGCGGTCGTGTCGATCGCACGCACAGGCAATGCGGCGATGGGGATGACGGAGTCACGTCCGACGAGCGCGGACCCTCTGTCGCCCAGCGTCACGACGACCCACCGAACGCCCTGGGCGAAGACCGACGCACACACGGCGAGAATCTCCTCGTCGGTTGCCGGCGCCGTGCCGAGGATCTGCTCGAACTCCACCTCGTTGGGGACGAGGACGTCGGTCAGATTCAGGATCGAAGCGATGTCCGGTCCTGCCGGTGCCGGATTGAGAACGGTGATCGATCCGGCGTCGCGCGCGAGGGCGAAAGCGTGCACGGTCGCGGCGGTCGGGGTCTCCAGCTGAGCCAGCGTCACCGCCGCCCCGACGATCCTGCCCGCAGCGGCGTCGACGTCGTGCACGGAGACCTCGGAGTTCGCACCGGGGACGACGACGATGGTGTTGTCGCCGGCATCGTCGACCGTGATCAACGCCGTCCCCGTCGGAGTGCCGACGACCGTGCGCACATGCGCGGTGAAGAGACCCTCCTCGTCCAGAGCCGCACGGTATCCGCGTCCGCTGTCGTCGTCGCCCACGCATCCGATGACCGTCGTGTCCACGCCCAGCCGGGCGAGGGCGACGGCCTGATTGCCGCCCTTCCCGCCTTGCGACGTGGAGAACGCCGAGCCGAGGATGGTCTCTCCCGTTCCCGGAAGGCGTGGGGACGAGACGGTGAAGTCGACGTTGAGGCTCGCGACGACGACGACGCGGCGCTCAGACACGCTCCACCGCCTGCGGTCGGCGGAAGGACTGCACGAACTCGTCGAGCTCGAGCACCCGACCGTCGAGCTGGAGCTCGTTGGCCAACTCGCTGAGGTAGGGCTGCTTGAGCATGGCCTCTTCGAGGACCGGGAGGTTCCAGAAGATCTCGCGCTTGCCGGCATCCGCCACGATGTGCTTGTTCGCCATGACGACGACACGCTCGAAATTGTCGACGACGAACTGCATGTCGTGGGTGATCGTCACGATGGCACGACCCTCTGCCTTCAGCGACTCCACGATCCGCCCGATCGTCTCCATGCCGGCCAGGTCCTGTCCTGCGGTCGGCTCGTCGAGGATGAACGCCTCGCAGCCCATCGCGAGGGTCGAGGCGATCGCGACGAACTTCCTCGTCGAGAACGGCAGGTTGTAGGGGTTCTCGTCGAGCTGGGCGCTGACCCCCGAGAGCTCCGCCGCGGCATACACGCGATCCTCGAGTTCCGATCCCGTGAAGCCGAGGGTCTTCGGTCCGAACTCGATCTCGCTGTAGACGTCGTTGTGGAAGATCTGGTCGTCGGGGTTCTGGAACACGTAGCCGACCTTGCGCGAGATCTGCGCCGTCGTGCGCGACTTCGTGTTCTCGCCGGCCACCGTGACATCACCCTTCGAGGGTTTGTACAGGCCGTTCATGACCTTCGCGGTCGACGTCTTGCCGGCACCGTTCTGGCCGACGATCGCCACGGCTTCTCCCGCGGCGATCGAGAGCGACACGTTCTCGATCGCGACGTGACCGTTCGGATACGCGAACGAAACGTCGTCGAATCGGATCAGCTCCGTCATGCGACGACTCCTTCCTGTGCGGCACGTGCGCGCCCGAAGACGGCAAGCGCCTGCTCCTTCGTGACCGGGATCTGCGGGATCGGCAGGCCAGCTCCCCGCAGCGCGAGTCCGGCGCTCGCGTACTGCGGGTACGCCACGTTGTGCGCGGCCAGCTCCGGCGAGGAGAGCACCTCGGAGGTCGTCCCCGTCATGACCACGCGCCCGCGATCGAGGACGACGACGGTGTCAGCGTATTCGGCGACCAACTCCATCTTGTGCTCGACGAGGATGATGGTCTTCCCGCGCTCCTTCAGCATGCTGATGATGCGGAAGATCTCCTCGGTCCCCTGCGGGTCGAGCTGCGACGTGGGCTCGTCGATCACGAAGATCGGCGGATCCATCGCGAGAGTCGACGCGAACGCGACGCGCTGCTTCTGCCCGCCGGAGAGCTCCACCGGGTTCTTGTCGCGGAGATGCTGGATGTTGATCAGAGTGAGCGTCTCCTCGACCCGCCGCCGGATCTCGCCGACCTCGACGCCGAGGTTCTCCAGTCCGAAGGCCACCTCGTCGAAGACCGTGTCCTTGGCGCCGCTGATCTGCACGAACGGGTTCTGGAAGACGAAGCCAATCGTGAGACCGAGCAGCCCCAGATCGCTGTCCGCGGCATCCTCGCCCTGGACGACGACCCGGCCCGTCATTTCTCCGGTGTGGAACCGCGGGATGAAGCCGCGGATGATGTTGCAGACCGTCGTCTTCCCGGCGCCGTTCGGTCCGATCAGCGCACACAGCTGTCCGGCTTCGACGTCGAAGGAGATGTCGGAGACGGCCGGATGCTCGGCGGTCGCATAGGTGAACGAGACGTCGTGAACTTCTAGAGCAGCCACAGGACGATCCTTCCGGCGAGAATGAGGACGAAGGCGGAGATCAGGACGACCTGGATCACGTTGTCGGCCCGTCGTCGGGTCACGGTGTGCAGACGGGTCTTGGGTACCTTGGCCGTGAACGCCCGGGATTCCAGCGTGATCACGCGCTCCTCGGTGCTGGCGATGGACGACAGCACGAGGGGGCCGAGGGTGGGGACGAACGCCTTCACGCGGGTCATCAGCTTGCCCTCGGTCTCGACGCCGCGCGTCTTCTGCGCATCCATGATCGTGCTCGACTGCTTGCGCATCTCGGGGATCATCTGGATGGCCGAGAGGACGACATAGGTCGCCGACGGGGGCATCCCGGCGTTCTCCAGCGCCGCGGTGATGTCCTTCACCGGTGTGAGCCGGAAGAAGAGGAGAAGGGCGGAGCCCAGCGCGAGGACGCCTGCCACGATGGTGAGCGCGCCGTCGAGGCTCTCCTGCGTCACGCTCATGTTCCCCCACGCCCAGTAGACGTGGCTGCCTCCGCTGAACAGGACCCGGATGGCGAACATAAACAGCACGAGGATCAGGAGGGTGTTGCGGATCGTCTTGACGAACGGCGTTCCCTGACCCGCCAGGTAGGCGAGGAGGATGCACACCAGGAACGCGGCGAAGCCGTACCAGTAGGTGGGCACGATGAACGCCGTGATGCCGATGAAGAGCGCCGCCAGGAACTTGGTTCCCGGATAGAGGCTCGTGATGGCGGTCTCCATGGCGTCAGGCTGCGGGCGCGCTGGTGCGCACGCGCTTCTTGGGTGCGCGAATGTAGTGGCTGCCGTACTTGACCTTCGTGAGGTAGCGCGAGGGCATTCCCTTGATCACGATGTAGACGACGAACACGGAGACCAGCTTGTCGGCGATCTCCTGGAAGAACTGCACCGAGAACACACTGGTGAAGATGTTGTTCCCCGCGGCGAGCAGCGTCGCCGTGATGATCGATCCGGTGCCGCCGGTGGCACCGCCGAAGACGATCGCGGTGATGAACCCCGAGGAGATCGTCGCCACGAAGGTGATGACGATTCCCGAGACGATGACCTTCCAGATCTTCGTGAACATCCCCTTGCGCGCGAGCAGACCGGCTGCGACGCCAACGGCGATCGAGGTCAGCGCGTACGGGAAGTACACCGGGTTGAAGATGCCGTTGATGGCGTTGGTCAGCAGTCCCGTGATGGCACCGATCCACGGGCCGGCGATGGCGCCGGCGAGGATCGTGCCGATCGAGTCGAGGAAGATCGGCAGGCGCAGCAGCTGGCACAGCTGGAAGCCGACGATGTTGATCGCGACGCAGACCGGGATGAGGAGCAAGGCGATGAGCGAGAAGTCACGCTTCACCGCATCTGCGAACTTGGACATGGCGATGCCTTTCAGAAAAGAGGGTTCGGGGTGTTCGGAGGTCAGTGGAATGCGGCGAGCGACGAGTGGAGCAGTTCCACGAAACGGGTGCGATCGACGTCGAAGCCGACCAGGGCGTTGGGCTCCTCGGACCTCGTGCCGTTGTAGTCGACCACTGTCGCTCCGAGGGCCGGGCCGTCGGAGGTCACGACATCGACCCGCGTGCGGACCATCGTGAACAGCGAGGGGTCGATCAGATAGGCCATCGCGCACGGATCGTGCATGTGGAGGCCTTCGACGTGGCCTTCCGGGGCGAGGAACGGCGGCGTGTTCGAGCGTCCGTAGAACTCCAGCAGTCCCGCGAAGACCTCGCCGGTGCGGGTTCCGAGCGCTGCGATGGCGTCGATCTCCTCCGCGAAGATCTGCGCCTTGTGCGTGACGTCGAGACCGAACATGGCGACCTCGATTCCGGAGGAGAAGACGATGTCGGCCGCTTCCGGGTCGACGTAGATGTTGAACTCGGCGTTCGGCGTGTAGTTGCCGCCGAAGCACGCGCCGCCCATGAGGGAGATGCTCTCGATCTTCGCGCGCAGTTCCGGGTGTGCCAGCAGCAGGATCGCGACGTTGGTCAGCGGACCGGTCGCGACGATGGTGATCGGCTCGGCGGATTCACGAAGCAGACGCGCCATCGCATCGATCGCCCGTTCGGAGGAGGCGGCGACCGTGGGCTCCGGCAGGTCGGCGCCGTCGAGACCGGACTCGCCGTGGACGTAGTCGGCGATGATCAGCGGGCGTCGGATCGGCTGGGGTGCTCCCTGCGCGACGGGCACGTCCTCGCGGCCGGCGAGGGCGAGGAGGCGTCGGGCGTTGAGGAACGTCTTGTCCGGACGCTGGTTGCCCGCGCACGTGGTGATGAGCCGAAGGTCGATCGCCGGTGAGGCGAGCGCCATGAAGAGCGCGACGGCATCGTCATGACCGGGATCACAGTCGAGGATGATCGGCCGGCTCATGCGCGACACCCGCGGTCGGTGCCCGTCGGGCGGTTGGCTATGGACAACGTCCACATCATTGGAACTCCCTTGTTCAACACGAGTTGAACGACACCATATAGCAACTTTCCAATTCCACGCAACACGTGTTGAAAGACGCTAGGGTTGCCTCACGGACGGACGCGATCGGGAGGGGTTGACGTTGACGGTCACCAGGGCAGACGTAGCGAAACGAGCAGGGGTGTCCCCCGCATTGGTGAGCTATGTGCTCAACGGCGGCCCCCGGGCCGTCTCGAAGGCGGCGCGGACACGCATCGAAAGCGCCATCGAGGAACTCGGGTACCGCCCGAACTCGATCGCCCAAGCGCTGCGGGGGGCATCGACGCGAACGATCGGCCTGCTGCTTCCCTCCGCGGTCAACCGCTTCTTCGGCGAGCTGACGACGGCCATCGAGAAGGAGCTGTTCGACGTGGGTCACACCCTCGCCGTCGGAGTGAGCGCCGACGACCCCGAGCGGGAGTCACGCTACATCGACACCTTCCTCGACCGTCGCGTCGACGGGATCATGGTCATCTCCTCGCACTCCCGCGAGACCCTCGCCCGAGTGGCCCATCAGCCGACGCCCGCCATCGTCCTCGACCGGGTCGCGAGGGATCTGTCCGTGTCTTCGGTCGCCGTGGACAATCGCGCCGGCGTCGTCGAAGCCGTCGAGCACCTCAGATCGCATGGCCACGAACGCATCGCCTGCATCGGCGGCAGGGCGATGACCGAGTCCGCCGAAGAGCGCGTCCAGGCATGGCGGGACACACTCCCGCTCGTCCACCGCGATCAGGAGGATGCTCTGCTCACGCGCGGCGACTTCACCGAACGTGGAGGCTACGACGCCACGCGGCGGCTCCTGGGCGGCATGGCGGAGACCCGCCCCTCCGCGTTGTTCGTCTCCTCCGACATCCAGGCCGCCGGGGCCCTTCGCGCGTGCGCCGACCTCGACATTCGCGTTCCCGAGCAGCTGGCGATCGTGTCGTTCGACGGCACACTCTCCGCCGCGTACTCGGTCCCCTCCATCACGTCGTACCGGCAGCCCACGTCGCTGATCGCGCGGAGCGCCGTCCAGGGTCTGCTCGACCAGATCGCGACCCCGAGCACATCGCCGACACACACGCTGCTGCCTGGCCGGCTCATCATCGGATCGAGCTGCGGGTGCACTCCAGAGCTCGCGGCGCCTCTTCCCGTGTGAGTTCCGACGCCAGACACGGGCGGCTGAACTCGTTCTGCGTCACGCGGGAACCCTTCATCGACCCGAGCGTTGCATGGTTATTATGACAACATAATATAGAGTGATCGGATGGCATCCGACGGCACTCTCTACGCGCAGATCGAATCGGCGCTGGTCGCCCGTTTCGGCGTCGATCTGCATCCAGGGAACAAGCTCCCGACCGAGGACTCACTGATCGACGAGTACGGGGTGAGTCGCATCACCGTTCGCCGAGCGCTCCAGAACCTTGCCTCGAAAGGCTTCATCGTCACCAAGCGCGGAATCGGCAGTTTCGTCGCGACCCCGGCCCTGAGTCAGCCGCTCACCGCGCTGACCAGCTTCGTCGAGGACATGGACGCGCACGGCTTGAACACGACGGCCCGGGTGCTCGTCGTGGAGGAGATCACCGCGCCGGCGCACGTCCGTGAGGCGCTCGAGCTGCCACTCGGGGCGAAGGTCGTCCGCATCGAGCGCGTGCGTCTCGCTGCGGGGCAGCCCGTATCGCTCGACGAGACGTACCTCCCGCTCCATCTGGGGCGCTTGGTCGCACAGGGCGACCTGGAGAACGAGCCGATCTTCGACCTGCTCGAGAAACGGCACGACACTCCCCTGGTCGAGGCTGCCTATGCCCTCAAGGCCGGCACGGCCGACAGCCCGACCGCGGCCGCGCTCGACGTCGACGAAGGCAGCGCGATCTTCCGCATCGAGCGCACCAGCTTCACGACCGGGCAGAAGCCCGTCGACTACGAGATCCTCCACTACCGCGCCGACGCGATGACCTTCACCATGCGTCTTCCTCGAGCAGGTGCATCGGGCGACGCCGAGTGACGGTCGAGCTCTTCGTCGTCCTGTTCGCAGGATCGCTGGCGGCCGGCGCGCTCGGCAGCGCACTGGGTATGGCCGGCGGCATCTTCGTGGTGCCGCTGTTGACCCTCATCGCGCACGTGCCGTTCCCCACAGCCGTCGCGGTGAGCCTCATCTCGGTGATCGCCTGTTCGTGCGCCAGTGCGCCGGGCTTCCTCGCCGCCGGCCTTCCGAACTTGCGCCTGGCGCTGGTGCTGGAGGTGTTCACCGCCCTTGGAGCCTTGGTCGGCGTACTGATGATCGGCCTCGTGCCCAGCAGCATGCTCTACGGCATCTTCGCCGCCGTGCTCCTCGTCTCCGCGGTCCAGATGATCGCCGGCCGCCGAGAGCCGGCCGCGGCGGCCGGGGCCCCTCGGTATCCGCGGCTCGACGGCGTCTACGCTGACCGTGAGGGTCAGTTAGTCCCGTACCGCGTGGTCCGCCTCCCGCTCGGGATGACGTTCATGTTCGGTGCCGGCACGCTGTCCGCTCTGTTGGGCATCGGCAGCGGCGTGCTGAAGATCCCCGCGATGGATGCCGCGATGCGGCTACCGATCAAAGTCTCCAGCGCCACCGCGAACCTCATGATCGGCGTCACCGCGTGCGGCGCCGCAGCCGCCTACCTCCTCGCCGGAACACTCGACCTGCGGCTCGCGGCGCCGGTCGTGCTCGGTTCCCTCGCCGGGTCCGTGCTCGGCGCGCAGGTGCTCATCCGCCTCGCCGGCCCCTCACTCCGCATCGTCTTCATGGTGGTGCTCTTCGCCCTCGCGATTCCGATGACTGCGAACGCCTTCGGACTCGGATGGGGAGGTGTCGCGTGAGCGAGCACTCATCGACTCAGGGTCCAGACAGCGCACTCTCGCGCCGCATCGCCATACTCATGAGCGCAGGAACCGTGATTGCAGCAGTACTGCTGAGCGCCGGGGTACTCCTCGGCGCAATCGGCGCTGGGCTGTCCAGCACGGCCCTGCTCTTCGCCGGATGCGCGACTCTCGTCCTGCTCCCCGTCGCACGCCTCCTTCTGATGGCGGGGCATTTCGCCCGCAACGACAGGATCTTCGCCTGGGTCAGCACGCTCGTGCTCGCCCTGGTGATCGCCGGCGCCGCCGTCGGACTCCTTGCTCACAGATGAGCACGTGCAACACCCACCGGATGACGAACGCGACCTATCTCGCGTTACCGCAACCGCCACTACAGACATGACGAAGGCCCCGCCTCCCAGCGTTTCCCAGGGAGTCGGGGCCTTCGTGGTGGCGGTGACGGTGGGATTTGAACCCACGGTAGGGGGTTACCCTACACAACTTTTCGAGAGTTGCACCTTCGGCCGCTCGGACACGTCACCGCGGAATAGCTTACGCGACGCGGGGCGAGCACGCGAATCGAGTGATGCGGGTCACCAGGCGGCGGCGACTTCGGCGTGGGTGCGCAGGATGCCCTCGGTCGAGCCGGCGGGTGCGCGGCCGATGCCGCACTCGGTCGCGACGCCGAATTCAGACGCGAACGGGGCGGCTGCGGCGATGCGGCGCGCGGCCCCTTCCGCGCCGTCCTCGCGGTGCACGAGCCCGAGATACAGCTCGGACACGGGGGCGAGGTCGGCGAGCGGCGCGAAGTACGCCTCGTCGTCGTTGGCGATCGGCACGGGCAGGTGCAGCCACGTCAGCGAACGGGCGGATGTGGCAGCCACGGCGTTCGCGTAGCGCACCAGGTTCGCAGTATCCGTCGGCTCGAAGAAGTGCTTCTCCCCTGCGTCGCCGTAGCAGAGGTGCACGCCCACCTCGACGTCTGCGGGCACGGCGTCGACCAGCGCGGCAAGGCGCGAGACGAGACCGTCGAACGGGTCGCCGGGCCACCACGCCTCCATGACCGCGCCGTAGCCGGCCGCGCGCTCGATGATGCCAATCTCACTCGCGACGTCCCACTGCACGGCGAGGTCTTCGTGCGGGATCGCGGCGAGGATCTCGTCGAGCTCACGGAGGATCGCGGCGGTGTACACGGGTTCGATCGCGCCCCGGTCGTCGCCCTGGAAGAACGAGGAGATCACGGCGAGCGGCGTCGGCAGCGACACCTGGAATCGGATGCCGGCGGGCACAGCCCCCTCAGCGCGGAGACGCGCGAACACGGCGTACGACTCGATCGCGGCGGTGGCGTAGCCGAGCGGCGGCAGCATGATGCTCGCAGCATCCACTCCCTCGGCGATGCGCAGGCCACGCGCGTCGATCCCGGCGGGGAACGGGATGGGCTCGTCGCCGACGCGCTCGATGCCGTCGGCCCGGCCGATCACGTCGGGCTGGAACATGATCCAGTGGAACCGCTTGCCGACCTCGCCATCCGGGATGCGACGGAGCCGGTCGCCGAGCAGTTCCGCCGCCGTGCGCATCGTGGTCTCGGCGTCGTCGAAGTTCACACTGCCCACGAGGAGGGCACCCTGCGGCTGAGTCATCCCCTCAGAATATCGGCGCGCAGGACCTGCGCCCTCGCGCTTTTGCACGGCAGGATCCCCCTGCGAGAGCACGCGAACCGGGTTAGGATTGCCTAAGAACCCGCCGCCTGTGGGGGCAGCGATGACGGGAAGGGTACTCATCATGGGCTTCATCACGTCCAAGGCACTGGCCGAGACGGGCTACGTCGTCCTCGACGACCACACGTCGGCCGCCGATCCGACCGAATGGCTCGATCTCGAGTACGTCGGATGGCGCTCCTCGGGCATCACCCGCTTCGCCCCGCTCACCAGCTACGCGGGCGACGTCGACTGCAACGGCTTCTGGAACCACACCCCGCCGCGGGCCGACAAAGACGGCGTCTGGGTCGACTCGCAGGTCGCGATCGCCCCCACGCTCCAGCACCGGGCACAGGAGCCGGGCGCCGGCATCGGCCGCTGCCGCGTGATCGAGCTGCAGCCCAACGAGTACGCCGACGCGATCTACAACCTGCATCAAGACGACAACAACCGCCTCAACGAAGAGGGCACCGGCTGGGTGGTCCGCGGATTCTTCAACCTCTCCGACGACACCGAGTCGATGCTGATCCTGCGATCCGACCGCTTCGACCCGGCGACCGAGATCCGCCTGCCGCTGCGCGCGGGCTCGCGCATCATCGTCGACACCCAGCGCTTCTGGCACGCGGTCTGGCACCGCGGCACCGCACCTCGCTACGCCCTCATCACCTCGTGGACGAGCGGCCCCGAGCTCGACGCGTACATCGCCGCGAACCACGGCGACCCGCATCCGCCGACCGTCGACCTCGACCCGCAGTTCGTCGACGACGCGCAGGTCGAGCTGCACCGCCGCATCGAGGAGCGCCGCCGCGCCTTCGAGGCGCAGGGCATCGTGATGGAACCGCCCGTCGACATGAGCGTCTGACCGCTCGTGTCCGGAACGCCCGACGTTACCCTCGGCCTATGACCTCCGCCGCCGTGCTCACCGTGTCCGACCGCGGAGCAGCAGGCACCCGCCCCGACACGGCCGGGCCCCTCGCCGTCACCGCGCTCCGCGACGCCGAGTTCGACTGCGCCGATCCCGGGATCATCCCCGATGGGGCGGATGCCGTCGAGCAGGCGCTGCGCGAGCTCCTCGCCCGCGGCGTGCGGCTCATCGTCACTACCGGCGGCACCGGCATCTCCCCGCGCGACGAGACCCCCGAGGGAACGGCGCGCGTGCTCGAGCGACAGCTCCCGGGAATCTCGGAAGAGCTGCGGCGGCAGGGTGCCGCGAAGTTCCCCGCCGCGCTGCTCAGCCGCGGCCTCGCCGGCACCGCGCAGGGCGCGCTGATCGTGAACCTGCCCGGCTCCCCCGGTGGCGTCGCCGACGGCATGCCGATCATCCTGTCGGTCGCCGCGCACGTGATCGCCCAGCTCGACGGAGAGGACCACCGATGACCGTCGCTCTGGCCGCGATCAGCGACACCGAACTGTCTCTCGATGCGCACCTCGCCGCGGTGGACGACGCCCGCGCGGGCGCGGTCACGACGTTCCTCGGACGCGTCCGCGACCACGACCCGGATGCCGCCGGAGAGGTCGTCGCCCTCGAGTACTCCTCGCACCCGGATGCCGAGCGGATCCTCCGGGACCTCGCCGAGAAGGCCGTCGCCGCGGGAGCGAGCGGAGAGGCGATCATCGCCGTCAGCCACCGCATCGGTCGACTTCCGGTCGGCTCGGCCGCTGTCGTCGTCGCGGTCGCCGCCGCGCATCGCGACGAAGCCTTCGTGGTGTGCCGCGAGATGATCGAGGCCATCAAGCGCGAACTCCCGGTCTGGAAGCGTCAGGTCGAGGCCGACGGCACCACGGCGTGGAAGGGCATCGGCGGCTGAACCTCAGCCTCCGGCGAACGGAGGCAGCACGTCGACGGTCCCCACCCCCGCCAGCGCGAAGTCGTCGTCCACCCTGGCGCCGTCGACGAGCAGCGCACAGCGGTCGAGGATCGCTCCGAGCGCCGGATGGGTCTCCACGAGCTCGGCCCGGAGCGCGCCGAGAGTCACGGCATCCGAGGGCTCCGTCGCCCGGCCCGCCGCATCCTCCGCGGCCGCGAAGTAACGCACCGTGGCCATCAGCTCGGCTCCTGAGCCGCATGCGCATTCGCGAGCTCGACGATCGCGGCGACCGCGGCACGCACGTCGTCGGGCGAGCCGCCCGCGCGACCGGCCACGAGACCGGCCACGAACGCGCTGAACGGTGCCGCCGGGCGCGCGACCCCGTTCGCGACGTCTCTGGCGAGGTCGAGGATCAGCGCGACCGGCACATCGTCCGCCCCCAGGTCGAATCGTTCGCGCAGCTCGGCCGCCCAGGCGTCGAGCGCCTCCGGAGGAAGGGTGCGACTGTTCTCGGTCATGGCGTCTCCTCGAGTTCCTTTCGCGCGCGAGCCAGATCGGCGGGCGAGTCGATGTCGGCGGTGATCCCCTCCTGGTCGACGACCCACTCGATGGCGAGGCCACCGAGGAGTGCGCGGACGGAGGCATTCCGGTCGGTCGCGATCACATCGAGCGCGCGGCGGACCGATTCCGTGCGATAGAGGCCGGCCAGCCACTGCGGCTGCCCGTCTGCAGAGAAGACGACACCATCCACGGATTCCGGGGCTGCGGCATCATCGGAGCGGCGCGAGAGCAAGCCGTGCACGACCGCATCCGGTCGCGCGAGATCACCGGCGAGGATCAGCACCCCGTCGGCCGCGATCTGCGCGAGTCCGGCCGCGATCCCCGCGACGGGGCCACCCAGCGGCGGCTCCTCCCGCGCCCAGACGACGTCGGCCGACTCCTCGAGCACCGGACCGACGGCCACGATCGGGCCCACGCCCGCATCGACCAGCGCATCCACCGTGCGCGCCCACAGCGATCGCCCCTCCAGCACGAGGAGCGGCTTCGCGATGCCGCCCATCCGACGGCCCTCACCGCCGACGAGCAGCACGGCGCCGACCTCGGCGTGCGACGAGGTGGTCACTCCCCCGGCCTCCGCCAGGAACCGCTGCGCCCACCCTCCTTGGCGACGATGCGCACGTTCTCGATCGTCACCGCGCGGTCCACACCCTTGATCATGTCGACCACGGCGAGCGCCGCGACCGACGGCGGTGAGCGCCTCCATCTCGACCCCGGTGCGGTCGGCCGTGCGCACGGTCGCGCTGATCCGGATCCCCGCGTCTTCGATGTCGAGGTCGATGACCGCGCCGTGCACGCCGATGACGTGCGCGAGCGGCAACAGCTCCGGCGTGCGCTTCGCCGCCTGGATGCCGGCGATGCGGGCCACTGCGAGCACGTCGCCCTTGGGCACTGTGCCGTCGCGGAGCAGGGCGACCGTCTCCGGCGCGCAGCGCACGAAGCCTGCGGCGGTCGCTGCCCGCACGGTCGGCTGCTTCTCGGTCACGTCGACCATGCGCGCGTGGCCGGCCGAATCCAGGTGGGTGAAGGTCATGACAGCTCCAGCACGTCGATGAGGTCGCCGACCGAGACCTGGTCGGTCTCGGCGGCGACGATGGCATAGGCGGTGGCGACCCCGAGGCCGACCGCGAGGTGAGAGCCGGAGCCGCCGCGGGTCGCCGGGTGCACTCGGCCGTCGGCGTCGATCACGGCGGGCAGATACTGGCGTCGACCCGGAGGGGTGCGCCACTCGGTCCCGGCGGCGAGACGCCGTCGAGGGCGGTGGATATCATGCCGGCCCTGCATACGCAGCAGCGCGGGACGCACCAGCACCTCGAAAGAGACGGCCACGCTCACCGGATTGCCGGGCAGTCCGAACAGCAGCATGCCGGCGTCCGTCGCCCCGAAGCCCTGGGGCTTGCCCGGCTGCATCGCGACCTTGACGAACTCCATCGCGTCGCTCAGACCCTGCCGCACCGGCTCGTATGCGCCGGCACTCACGCCCCCGGAGAAGATCACGGCATCGAGCCCGAGCGCGGTCGCACGCGCCACAGCGTCGGCCGGGCCGGCACCATCGTCACCGACGACCTCCCGGAACACGACCTCGGCCCCGGCCTCGGCGACGAGCCCGGCGAGCAGCAGCCCGTTCGATTCCGGAATCTGCCCCCGGGACAGCGCCTCCCCCGGCGGCACGAGTTCGGCGCCGGTCGAGACGATCGCCACCCGCGGCCGCGGGGCGACGGCGACCCGAGCGATGCCGACGGATGCCAGTGCGGCCAGCTGCCGGGCGCCGAGCAGCGTGCCCTGGTCGAGAACGACGGCACCGGCCGCGGCATCCGCCCCCGCTCGACGCACATGCGCGCCCTCCGCCGCCGGTGCGCGAACCACCCGGATGTCCCCCAGCGAGTCGGCGAGGCCACTCACGGTGTCTTCGAAAGGAATGACCGTATCGGCCGCAGCCGGCACCGGGGCGCCGGTCATGATGCGGGCGGCCGTGTCCGGAGCGAGCGGCGGATCCTCCGCACTGCCCGCCGGCACATCTGCCACGACCCGCAGCACGACCGGATGCTCCTCGGATGCCGTGGCGACGTCGACGAAGCGCACCGCGAAGCCGTCCATCGCGGAGTTGTCGAACACGGGGACCGGGTTCTGCGCGCGAGCCGGCTCCGCCAGCGTGAAGCCGATCGCCTCGTCCAGAGTCCTCGTGACCGCCGGACGGGGCCGCACGGCGGCAAGCACGACGGCGAGCTGCTCTTCGACGGTGCGCATGCCGCTCATCGCGCGCTCCAGGCGTCCATGCCGCCGGTCAGCACCACGGCATCGGCCCCGGCGCTCCGCAGCGCGGCCGCCGCGCGCACCGCCCGCACCCCGCGTTGGCACACCACCACGACCCGGCCCTCTGCGGCGAATACCTCGGGACGACCGAGCACTTCCGCCAGCGGAGCGTGCCGGGATCCGGGGATCGCGCCGGTGGCGATCTCATCCGCCTCGCGCACATCGAGCACGAACGCTCCGGCGGCGACCTCGTCGTCGAGTGCGTCCGCGGCGACGTGAGGTACCGCCGGGCGCGCGGGAACCGAGGTCGCCTCGCTGGTCGTCGCCGCACCGGCCGTCTCCGCGCGCCCGCGCAACGGAACCTCGCTCATCCGACCCCGCAATGCATCGATCAGCAGCACGCGACCGAACAGCGGCTCACCGATGCCGGCAATGAGCTTGATGGCCTCCATCGCGAGCACCGATCCGACCTGGAGGCAGAGCGCCCCGAGCACTCCCACCGCCGCGCAGCTCGGCAGCTCGCCGACCCCCTCGGGCGGATACAGATCGCTCAACACGACGGGCCGCACTCCGGCGGGTGGTGCCGACCAGAACACCGTCACCTGCGCAGCGAACTCCTGCACCACGCCCCACACGAGCGGCACCCCGAGCCGCTCGCACGCGGCAGCGACGAGCGTGCGGGTCTCGAACGTGTCGGAGCCGTCGATCACGAGGTCGGCCCCGGACAGCAGCGCCTCGGCGTTGGTCGCGGTCAGTCGTTCGCGTACGGGCAGCACAGTCGTCTCGGGTGCGAGGTCGGCCGCGACGCGCACCGCGCTGTCGACCTTGGGCGCATCGACATCGGCCAAGCGGTGCAGCACCTGACGCTGCAGGTTCGAGAGCTCGACCACGTCATCATCGATGACCGTGAGGGTGCCGACACCAGCCGCGGCGAGCGCGAGCACGACAGGAGATCCGAGCCCGCCCGCGCCCACGACGGCGACGTGAGCTGCGCGCAACCGTCGCTGGCCGAGTTCCCCCAGGTCGGCGAGCACGAGATGCCGGGCGGTCCGCGCGGCCTCGGCGGCGCTCAGTGCTGCGACGGGCTCGACGAGCGGAGGCAGCGGCATGCGCTCAGGCTACTCCGGGACGCGTGGTGCCAGGCCCTTCGAGCGCCGGAGAAATAGACCGCCGAAGGACCGATAGCGCGACAAATCTCCGCGGATGCGGAATATGCACGACAGAGGGCCTGGATCTGCGGAACTCGCGCATCTAGGCTCGGCCTGTGACCACCTATCGCATCGCCGAAGCCGCACGGCTGCTCGGCGTGAGTGACGACACGGTGCGGCGGTGGATCGACCAGGACGCATTGCCGGTCACCGCCGACAGTCCCGCCCGCATCCCCGGTGAGGCCCTCGCCCAGCACGCGGTCGCCCTCGCCGCGGCCCCGCCCACTCCGGGCGATGTGCTCTCCAGCGCGCGCAACCGCTTCACGGGACTCGTCACCCGCGTGCAGACCGACGGTGTCATGGCACAGGTCGACATCCAGGCAGGTCCGCATCGATTCGTGTCGCTGCTCTCGGCGGAGGCCGTTCGCGAGCTCGATCTGCAGCCGGGGTCTCTCGCCGTCGCGGTGATCAAGGCGACCACCGTGATCGTGGAGACGCCGCGGTGATCAAGCGACTCCTCACCGGGTCGGCAGCGCTGGCCGTCATCCTGCTGCTGGGCGGATGCTCTGCCGCCTCTTCCTCTGACCCGTCGCCCTCTGCCTCCAGCGCTGCCGCCGATGGAGACGTCACTGGTGAGGTCACCGTCTTCGCCGCGGCCTCGCTGAGCCCGGTCTTCGACGAGATCGCGGCGGCGTTCACCGCGGAGCATCCGGCGGTCGAGGTCGCACCGATCGTCTACGACGGGTCGAGCGTGCTCGTGACGCAGCTCGCCGAGGGCGCGCACGCCGATGTCCTCGCCACCGCCGACGAACGCACGATGCAGACGCTCATCGACACCGGACTCGCCGACGACCCGGAGCCGTTCGCGACGAACACCCTCGTGGTCGCGGTGCCCGCAGGAAACCCCGCCGGCATCACCTCTCTCGCCGACCTCGCAGACGCGACCACCGTGCTGTGTGCGCCTGAGGTGCCCTGCGGGGCGGCGTCGCAGACGCTGCTCGACACCGCCGGCGTCTCGGTCACGGCGGCGAGCCTCGAGCAGAACGTCTCCGCCGTCTTGCAGAAGATCGTCGCCGGGGAAGCGGACGCCGGTCTGGTCTATGCGACCGACGTGGTGGGCGAAGACGTCGAGAGCTTCGCGCCGGACGGCAGCGACGAGGTCGTGAACCGCTACCCGATCGTCGCGCTCGACGGAGCGACGGATGCCGGCAGGGCCTTCGCCGAGTTCGTGCGGGGGCCGGTCGGCCGCCAGATCCTCGCAGACCACGGATTCGGCGCGCCGTGATCGGGATCGGCCGGCGAGGCGGAGCATGACGAGGCGGAGCATGTCGAGGATGCGACGTGTCGACACAGGAGCGGCACCGCCCTTCCTCCTGGTCGCGCCCGCCGTGCTCGGCATCCTTCTGCTCGCGCTGCCTCTGATCTCCCTGCTCACGCGTGCGTCGTGGTCGACCTTCTGGACCGACATCACCTCGGCGGTGGCGCTGGATGCCCTCCGCCTCTCACTCACCACCGGACTCGCCGCCACCGCGCTGTGCATCGTGCTCGGCCTGCCGCTCGCCCTGCTCATCGCCCGCTCGGGACCGCGGACCTCCGCCCTGCTGCGGGCTCTCGTCGCGGTGCCGCTCGTGCTCCCGCCGATGGTGGGCGGGGTCGCTCTGCTGTTCCTCCTCGGCCGCTCCAGTCCACTCGGAGGTCTCATCGCCGCGTGGTTCGGCACGGGCATCCCGTTCACGCCGGCGGCCGTGGTGCTCGCGCAGGCGTTCGTGGCGCTGCCGTTCCTGGTGCTCGCGGTCGAGGGGACGATCCGCAGTACGGGGAGCCGGTACGAGCGCACGGCTGCCACGCTCGGGGCCTCGCCGAGCACGGTGCTGTGGCGGGTGACGCTGCCGCTCGCCGCGCCCGGCATCGTGGTCGGAGTGATCCTGTGCTTCGCCCGCGCGATCGGCGAATTCGGGGCCACGGCCCTGTTCGCCGGCAACGCCCCCGGAGTGACGCAGACCATGCCGCTCGCGATCTACACCGCCTTCAACGGCGCCGGTGCGGGCCGCGAGACGGCGGTGGCCCTGTCGATCCTGCTGCTGGGGACCGCCGTCGTGGTGTTGCTGCTCGTGCGGGCGTGGCGGCCGGGGGCCCTCCGATGACCGACGACGTCGGCTCGCTCGACCACGGCGCCCTCGACGCTCACGTCGTGGTGCGGCATGCGGGTCTCGATGCCGCACTCCGCGTCGCCGCGGGCGAGTTCGTCGCGGTCATGGGCCCGAGCGGCGCCGGCAAGACCTCCCTCCTGGAGGCGGTCGCCGGGCTCGTGCGACTCGACGAGGGGCACGTCGACCTCGATGGGATCCGCCTCTCCGGACCGCGGCAGCACGCGCCGCCGTCACGCCGTGCGATCGGCCTGCTCGGGCAGGACGCCCTGCTGTTCCCGCACATGACCGCGGCGCAGAACATCGCGTTCGCCGTCCGGGTCGGCGGTCGCACCAGGGACAAGTCCACCCGGCTCGCGGCCGAGTGGTTGGATCGCATCGGCCTTTCCGGATTCGGCGATCGGCGGCCCGACGAACTCTCCGGTGGACAGCGCCAGCGCATCGCCCTCGCGCGAGCCCTCGCCGCCTCGCCGCGACTGCTGCTGCTCGATGAGCCGTTCACCTCCCTCGACGTGGAGGCCGCGGCCCAGTTGCGCGAGGTCGTGCGCGAACAGCGCGGATCCACCACGACGATCCTCGTCTCGCACGGCATCCTCGACGCCCAGGCTCTCGCGGAGCGGCTGGTGATCGTGCAGGCCGGGCGCATCGTTCAGGATGCCGCCGTCGCTGAAGTGCTCACCTCCCCGGCGACCCCTTTCGCCGCCGCCGTCGCCGATTCAGCACGCTGACTTCCGCACGCGCCGCGCCTGCCGGAAGCTGAGCGGCGAGCGATCAGCCGCCGATCGCGTTCATCCCGCGTGCGGGCTGGAGGAATGAGGGATCGTTGATGGCGTGCCCGGGAAGCTTCGCCCACACGCATCCGCGGAGCACGGCGTCGATCGCCGCATCGGAGTCTCCGTCCGAGAGTCGATCCCCACGCAGGACCGGGAGGAGGTCGAACTCATCGGCGGAGAACAGACAGTTGCGCAACTGTCCGTCGGCCGTGAGCCGCAGGCGGTCGCAGTCCCCGCAGAACGGGGCCGTCACCGAGGCGATCACGCCGACCGTGTGCTCGCCGTCCAGCAGCCACCGCTCGGCCGGCGCACCCCCTCGGCCCGGCATCTCGGACAGGTGCCACCGCTGCGAGAGCGCGGCGAGGATCTCGTCTCGCGTCACCATCGTGCCGCGATCCCACTCATGCCCCGCGTCGAGCGGCATCTGCTCGATGAAGCGCATCTCGGCACCGTGCGCGATCGCGAAGTCGACCAGGTCGCAGAGCTCGTCGTCGTTCACACCGCGCATGGCGACCGCGTTCAACTTGAGAGGGCGCAGGTCCGATGCGGCTGCCGCTTCGATGCCGCGGCGCACATCCTCGAACCGATCTCGTCGGGTCAGTGCGGCGAACCGCTCCGGCCGCACGGTGTCGATCGAGATGTTGAGGCGGTGCAGCCCCGCCGCGATCAGGTCGTCCAGCGCGTCGTCGAGACGGATGCCGTTCGTCGTGATCGCCACCTGCACCGGCCCGTCGATCGACTCGATCGCGCTGAGGCGTCGCACCACCTCGACGATGTCGCGCCGCAGCAACGGCTCCCCACCCGTGAGGCGGAACGTGGTGATGCCGGCCGCGGCGGCGACGCGGGCGACCTGCACGATCTCGTCGACCGAGAGGATCGACTCCCGTGCGAGCCATTCGTTCCCCTGCTCCGGCATGCAGTAGGTGCAGCGCAACGAACAGCGATCGGTGAGCGAGATCCGGAGGTCGCGGTGGACGCGGCCATGCGTGTCGACCAGGGTGCCGTCGGCGCGCATCTCGGGCGCGACGGGAACGCGACGGCCGATCTGCACCGGGATCGCGCTCATCACCCCTCCCTTCCTGGACGGACTGATCGTCTTCCGAGAGTACGCCGACTCATCCGGCGAGTTCCCCGGATTCGAGCCGGCCCGCGAGCTGCGGGGAGTGCCGGTGCAGCATCCGCCATACCGTCAGATGCATCCATACGGCGCACGCCGCGGTCAGGACGAAGAGGATCGCGAAGGTGCTGGTCGGAAGCCCCGTGAGCGCCAGGGTGTAGGCGAAGACCGGCGGGAGGATGAAACCGCCGAGACCACCGAGCATGCCCACGAGCCCGCCGACCGAGCCCACATCGGCGGGGAAGTAGTCGGGAATGTGCTTGTACACGGCGGCCTTGCCCACCCCCATCGCGCATCCGAGCACGAAGACCAACGACGCGAAGGCCGCGAGCGGCATCGTGAACGGCAGTGCCGTCGCCGACCCGTCGACGGTCTGCACGACCAGGTGCCCCGAGGGCAGCGACAGGAAGAAGAGCACCGCCAGCATCACGGTGAATGTCGCGTACATGACCCGCCGCGCCCCGAAGCGATCGGAGAACCAGCCGCCCAGCGGACGAAGCAAGGATGCCGGGAAGATGAAGCTCGCCGTCAGGAGTGCCGCCACCGCCAGATCCAGCCCGTAGTTGTCGACGTAGTACAGCGGAAGCCAGGCCGAGAGGGCGACGTACGCGCCGAAGACGACCACGTAGTAGAGGCTGAAGCGCCAGACGCGCAGATGCTTCAGCGGTCGCAGTTGCGAGCGCAGCGACCGCCCTTGCCCTGGGAGCAGATCGGGACGGGGCGCGAGGAACCACACCAGCACCGCCATGATCACCAGGAGCGCGGCGTACAGCACGGGCACGAGACGCCATCCGCCGACGATCCAGCCGAGGTAGGTGGAGCCGGCCGTCGCCGCGATGAGCCCCGGGCCGATGAGCTTCGTCGCCGACGCCCCGACGTTGCCGGCACCGAACACGCCGAGGGCGAAGCCCTTTCGCGCATCGGGCCACCAGGCGTTGTTCCACGAGACGCCGGCACTGAACGAATTCCCCGCGATGCCGACGAAGAACGCGAGCACGAGGAGCACCCCGTAGTCGTGTGCGAAGGAGACGAGGAACGTCGGCACCGCGGCCATCAGCAGCATGACGGCGAAGACACGACGCCCACCGAACCGGTCGGTGATGATGCCCGCGGGCAGCCGCCAGATCGACCCGTTGAGCACCGCGACCGCGGTGAGCCACGAGAGCTGCACATCGGACAGCCCGAACTCGTCTCGGATCGGGATGCCGAGGATGCCGAACATCAGCCAGACGGCGAACATCAGCGTGAACGCGATGGTGGAGAGCGTCAGGACGCTCACAGCACCCGGACGCGGGGCGACAGACACAGCGGTGATCCCTTCCGAGGCCTAGAGCTTGCGGAGCTTGTCGGGATCCGGCGCCTGCACGGGGTCCCAGCCGCGGCGCACCTGCCGCGCACCGCGCTGGTCGTCACGGGACCGGTACACGATGTAGGGGCGGAACAGGTACCCGACCGGTGCCGAGAACACGTGCACGAGACGCGTGAACGGCCACAGTGCGAAGAGCGCGAAAGCCGTGACGACATGGATCTGGAAGAGCAGCGGCACATCGGTCATGAGTTCGGGCTGCGGCTGGAAGAAGAGGATCGACCGGATCCACGGCGAGATCGTCTCGCGATAGTGGAAGCCGGAGCCGAACACCTGGAACACCACCGTCGCGAGGGTGCCGAAGGCCAACGTCGCCCCGAGGAACACGTACATCACCTTGTCCATCGCCGTGGTGGCGAGGAACACGGGCCCGACCGTCCGCCGCCGGTAGATGAGGATCGCCAGCCCGGCGAGCGTCAGGATCGCGGCGATCGTTCCGAGCGACGTCGCGCCGAAGTGGTAGATCTCCTCGGAGATGCCGATCGCGTAGAGCCATTCGCGCGGGACGAGAAGACCGACGACGTGCCCGGCGATGACCATGAGGATGCCCAGGTGGAACATCGGAGACCCCCAGCGGAGAAGCCGGTTCTCGTAGGTCTGGCTCGAACGCGTCGTCCAGCCGAACTTGTCGTACCGGTAGCGCCAGATGTGTCCGACGATGAAGACGGCGATCGCCGCGTACGGGATCGCCACCCACAGGATGAAGCCGGCCGCGTTCATGACTCTCCTCGCTGCGACACGGGCGCGAACGGTGCGAGGTTGCCGAGGAAGCTCAGCCCGACGGTCTCGGTGGGAGGCCCCTCGCTCACGAGCGCGAGGAATCGCTCCCGGGTGCGGGCGTCGACGGGAGGAAGCGAGAGCGTGATCGCACGCACCACCGCTGCCCACTCGCTGTCCATCGCCTCGAGGGCGGCCCGCAGCACTTCGATCCCCTCCCGGTGCGAGGCGATCAGCGCCTCTGCGATCGGCGAATCGCTCAGGGCCGAGAACTCCAGCACGGCCGGCAGATAGTCCGGCAGCTCCTGCGCGTCGAACTCCCACCCCGCCGCACGGTAGGCCTCGAGGAAGGTCACGAGTGCCGTCCCCCGCTTGCGGGTGTCCCCCGTGGCGTAGTAGCTCAGGTAGAGGCTGCACTTGCGTTTGAGGTCGAACGTGACGACATACCGTCGCTGCCACTCGGTCGTCCCCGCGGTCGTCGCGGCCGCGATGAATCCCGTCAGCGCTTCCGCGATCGGCCCGGGTAGATCGGCCGCACGCTCCTGGAGGAGCGGAAGCCGGGCGTACCAGGCGTCGTCGGGGTAGTCGAGCAGCAGCGAGGCGATCATGTGCGCGGCCGCGCGCCGGTCGGCGGAGAGCACCAGCGGATCGAGCTCCGTCGGCAGCTCACGTCGCGGAGTCACCCGCGGCAGGATCGTGCTCATGAATCGTCCCCCTGGGGATCTCTCGGGCCCGTCGTGCGCACGGGCCCCGTCGATTCCGGCGGGAACAGCCCATCCGTGCCGCCGTTGCCGTCCCAGTTGAGGAGGTTGACGCGGCCGGGCGTCGACGGTCGGTCCGCACTCTGCCGGTCGGCCAGCATGTGGAAGTTCTCCACGGCGACGGGAACGGATTGGCCGCTGGAGAGTCCGAACGGCCCCGCCCCGCCCATGCCGGGCCCGCCGTCGAAGTCGAGCGAGCAGGCCATCTCCTCGAGCGAGTGCGCCTGCTCCGCATGGGCCGAGGGGATGACGTATCGATCCTCGTACTTCGCGATCGCCAGCAGGCGGTACATGGCCTCGACCTCTTCGCCCGTCATCCCGACCGCCTTGGCGATGCGCTCATCGCGCACATCGTCGATGCTGACCCCGCGCATGTAGGAGCGCATCGCCGCGAGCCGCCGGAGCGCATGCTCGACCGGCCCCCTCTCCCCCGCGCTGAAGAGCTCGGCGAGGTAGCCGAGCGGGATCCGGAGCTTGTCGATGGCCGCGAACAGCGTGCGCGCGTCTTCACCGTCGTTGCCGGAACCCGAGATCACGTCCACGACGGGAGAGAGCGGCGGGATGTACCAGACCATCGGCATCGTCCGGTACTCGGGGTGCAGCGGCAGCGCCACCTCGTACTCCTGGATCAGCCGCCAGATCGGACTGCGCTGGGCGGCCTCGATCCAGTCCTCCTGAATGCCGTCTCGCCGCGCCTGCTCGATCACGGCCGGATCGTTCGGATCCAGCAGGATGCTGCGCTGCGCCGCGAGGAGCGCCTTGTCGTCTTCCACGCTCGCCGCCTCCGCCACGCGGTCGGCGTCGTAGAGCACCAAGCCGAGGTATCGAAGCCGTCCCACGCAGGTCTCGGAGCACACGGTGGGCAAACCGACCTCGATGCGCGGGTAGCACATCGTGCATTTCTCGGCCTTGCCCGTCTTGTGGTTGAAGTAGACCTTCTTGTACGGGCAACCGGACACGCACATGCGCCATCCGCGGCACTGGTCCTGGTCGACGAGGACGATCCCGTCTTCCGCACGCTTGTACATCGCGCCCGAGGGGCAGGAGGCGACGCACGATGGGTTGAGGCAGTGCTCGCAGATACGCGGCAGGTAGAACATGAACGCCTTGGAGAACTCCGCCTCGACCTGCTCGCTCATCTTCTGGAGGATCGGGTCGTCCTGCATGGTCTCCATCGAGCCACCGAGGTCGTCGTCCCAGTTCGCCGACCACGAGATCTTCATGTTCTCGCCGGTGAGGAGGCTCTTCGGCCGAGCGACCGGCACCTGCGCACCCTTCGGCGCGTTGATGAGCATGTCGTAGTCGTAGGTCCACGGCTCGTAGTAGTCGTGGATCTCGGGGAGCTTCGGGTTGGAGAAGATGCGAGCCAGCTTCGCCAGACGACCGCCGCTGCGCAGCTTGAGGCGCCCCCGCTTCGTGCGCGTCCAGCCGCCGCCCCAGCGCTCCTGGTCCTCATAACTGCGCGGATAGCCGACGCCCGGACGGGTCTCGACGTTGTTGAACCAGACGTATTCCACACCGGTGCGATTGGTCCAGGCCTGCTTGCACGTGACCGAGCAGGTGTGACATCCGATGCACTTGTCGAGGTTCATCACCATCGACATCTGCGCCATGACCTTCATCAGTACTCGACCTCCTGGTCACGACGGCGGATCGTCGTGATCTCGTCTCGCTGGTTCCCCGTCGGGCCGAGGTAGTTGAACGCCCAGGCCAACTGCGCGTAGCCCCCGATCAGATGGCTGGGCTTGAGCAGAATTCGCGTGAGGGAGTTGTGGATCCCTCCGCGCTGGCCGCTCGTCTCGGCGATCGGCACATCCACCGTGCGGTCCTTCGCGTGGTACATGTACACCGTGCCCTCCGGCATCCGGTGCGAGACGTTCGCCCGCGCGACGACGACGCCGTTGCGGTTGTACGACTCGATCCAGTCGTTGTCGCGCACGCCGATCTTGTCGGCATCCTGCGGGCTCATCCAGATGGTGGGACCTCCCCGCGACAGCGACAGCATGAAGAGGTTGTCCTGGTACTCCGAGTGGATGGACCACTTGGAGTGCGGAGTCAGATACCGCACCGCGACCTCGGCCTGGCCCGTTGCACCTCGTTGGGTGCTGCGCCCGGTCGCGCCGACCTTCGGATCGTCGAACAGCCGGTGCATGTCCAGCGGAGGACGGAACGTCGGCAGGTTCTCGCCGAGCTCCTCCATCCAGTCGTGATCGAGATAGAAGTGCTGGCGCCCCGTCAGGGTGTGCCACGGCTTCAGATGCTCGACGTTGATCGCGAAGGCCGTGTAGCGCCGCCCGCCGTGCTCCGATCCGGACCACTCCGGCGAGGTGATCACGCTCCGTGGCTGCACCTGCACGTCGGCGAAGGTGATGCGCTTGCCCTCTTCTTCTTCGGCGAGGAAGGCCATCTGCTGACCGGTGCGCTTCTCGAGCTCGCGGAACCCCTGCACCGCCAGCCGGCCGTTGCTGGTTCCGGAGAACGCCAGGATCATCTCGCAGACGCGCTTGTCCGTGTCGAGCCGCACGCGGCCGGCCGCCGGCCCGGACGGGAACACCCCGTTGGACTGTGCCAGCGACGCGATCTCGTTGTCGGGCCGATAGGTGATCGCCTTCGTCGTCATGCCCAGCTTCGCCGTGAGCGGTCCGAGCGACTTCCAGCGCGCGGCGAGCGCGGGGTAGTCGCGTTCGACGGGGATCAGCTTCGTCATCGTCACGCCCGGCACGAGAGGCGCGTCCTGCGGGACCACACCGTGTGCGTACGCCATCACATCGGGGGTGTCGTGCTGCAGCGGAGAGGCGACGATGTCGCGGCGCACACCCAGATGCCCCTCACAGAGCTCGCTGAACCGCTCGGCGAGCTCGCCGAACAGGTCGTAGTCGGTCTTCGTCTGCCACGGCGGGTTGATGGCCGGGTTGAACGAGTGCAGGAACGGGTGCATGTCGGTCGACGACAGGTCGTACTTCTCATACCAGGTCGCCGCGGGGAAGACGAGGTCGGAGAACAGCGTCGTCGAGGTCATGCGGAAGTCGGCCGTCATGAGCAGATCGAGCTTGCCGACCGGTGCGTCCTCCCGCCACACGATGTCGCGGGGCCGAGAGCCTTCCTCGGTCTCGGAAGCGCGGATGGCCGAGTCCGTTCCGAGCAGGTGCTTGAGGAAGTACTCGTTGCCCTTGCCCGACGACCCGAGGATGTTGGCCCGCCACACCGACACGACGCGGGGGAAGTTCTCCGGTGCGTCCGGGTCTTCGACGGCATAGTGCAGCGATCCGTCGTTCAGCGAGTCGACGATGTGCTGCGCGGGCTCCTTGCCCGCGGCTTCGGCTTCGTCGCACAGGTCGAGCGGATTCCGGGAGAAGGTCGGGTAGCTCGGCATCCATCCGCGCTTCACCGACTCGACCAGGCAGTCGGCCGTCGTGCGGCCGGCGAAGGCGCCACGGGCGAGCGGAGAGGAGAGTTGATCGGCGGGCAGTCCGTCGTAGCGCCACTGGTCGGTCGCGAGGTACCAGAAGGCCGTGCCGATCATCTGACGGGGCGGGCGGTTCCAGTCGCCGGCGGTCGCATACTGCGAGTACCCGGTGATGGGCCGCACCTTCTCCTGGCCGACGTAGTGCGCCCACCCTCCGCCGTTGACGCCCTGGCACCCCGTCATGGTGGTCAGCGCCAGGAATGTGCGGTAGATCGTGTCGGAGTGGAACCAGTGGTTCGTCCCGGCCCCCATCAGGATCATGGATCGACCCCCGGAGCTTTCGGCGTTGTCGGCGAACTCCCGACCGATGCGCAGCGCCTGCTCGGCGGGCACCGCGGTGATCTCCTCCTGCCACGCCGGTGTGCCCGGAGACGTCGGGTCGTCGTAGCCGGTCGGCCACTCTCCGGGGATGCCGTCGCGACCGACACCGTACTGCGCGAGCATGAGGTCGAACACGGTCGTCACGAGCGTGCCGGCGACTTCGCGGGTCGGTACTCCGCGGACGACGACTCCGGAGCCGCCGGCGTGTTCGGCACCGGCCTCGGGCGGGAGGTCGAAACGAGGAAGGGCGACCTCGGCGGCCGCTCCATCCCACGACGCGAGGTCGGCGATGGAGAGGGGAGGTTCGACGCCCTCGAGGTCGAGGTTCCACTTCCCCTCGTCCTCGGGCGTGAACCGGTGTCCGAGCGACCCGTTCGGCACGACGGCGTCGCCGTGCTCGTCGAGGAGCACGGTCTTGAAGTCCGCGCGAACGGCGGCGGCCTCCGTGCCACCCAGGTCGCTCGCGGTGAGGAACTTGCCTGCGACGAGCTGCTCGCCGTGTCGCTCGAGCGTCACCAGATACGGGGCATCCGTGAACCGGCGCATGTAGTCCTCGAAACGCTCCGTGCGCTTGTGCACGAAGTGCTCGGTGAGGATGACATGCCCCATCGCCAGCGCGAGCGCGGCATCCGTTCCCGGGTGAGGAGCGACCCACTCGTCGGCGAACTTCGTGTTGTCGGTGTAGTCGGGCGAGACCGTGACGACCTTCTGACCCCGGTAGCGGGCTTCGGCCATGAAGTGCGCATCCGGCGTTCGCGTGACGGGCACGTTCGAGCCCCACATGATCAGGTAGCCCGCGTTCCACCAGTCGGCGGACTCCGGCACGTCGGTCTGGTCACCGAAGACCTGGGGGCTCGCGACGGGCAGATCCGCGTACCAGTCGTAGAACGAGAGGATGGACCCGCCGAGCAGGTTGAGGAACCGGGCACCGGCGCCGTGCGACACCATCGACATCGCCGGAATCGGTGAGAACCCGGCGACGCGGTCGGGGCCGTAGGTCTTGACCGTGTACACGTGGGCCGCCGCCGCGATCTCGAGCGCCTCGTCCCAGGTGGTGCGCACGAGCCCGCCCTTGCCGCGCGCGCTCTTGTACGAGCGCGCGGCTTCGGGGTCTTCGACGATCGACGCCCACGCCGTCACGGGGTCTCCGTGCTGCGCTTTCGCCGCCCGATAGAGCCCGGCGAGCGTGTCGCGGATGTAGGGATAGCGCACGCGGGTCGGCGAGTAGGTGTACCAGCTGAAGGCCGCGCCGCGCGGGCACCCCCGCGGCTCGTACTCCGGCGAATCGGGGCCGACCGAGGGGTAGTCGGTCTGCTGCGCCTCCCACGTGATGATGCCGTCTTTGACGTACACCTTCCACGAGCAGGAGCCGGTGCAGTTGACGCCGTGCGTCGACCGCACCACCTTGTCGTGCGCCCACCGGTCGCGGTAGAACACATCGCCGGAGCGGCCGCCCTCGAGGAAGAGCGCCCGGAGGTCTTGCGAGACCTCGCCGCGACGGAGGAACCGCCCCATGCCGAGGAGCGCATCGGCGAGGGGACCGTCGGTGGCGGGATGGATGTCATGCGTGGTCGGTGTCATGGCACAGCTCTCTGATCGTGTCGGTCAGCTCTTGGCGGGCGCGCCCGGACGCGCGTAGTAGTACCAGGTCAGCGCCGTGCAGAACAGGCACCAGACCCCGCAGATCACGAAGAACGCGAACGGGGCGACGGCCGACAACGACATCCCGACGATGAACGGTCCGAAGGCCGCGACCGCGGAGGTGAAGCCGACGACCCCACCCGCCTGACGTTTCGGGAACAGCATCGGCATCTGCTTGAACGTTCCCGCGTTGCCCAGACCGGCGAAGAAGAAGATCGTGATCATCCCGGCGAGGAATCCCCAGAACTCGTTCACGTCCGACGGCGCGAGGAAGAAGAGCGTGATGATGGTGCCGATCGTCATGCCGATGCCCGAGATGAACGTGAACGGCGCCCCGCCGAATCGGTCGCAGAGCGGGCCGGCGGCCGCACGGACGAGAGCACCGACAGCCGGGCCGATCCACATGTAGGTGAGCGGATCGGGCGCGTTCTCGAACCCGCCGTAGACGTTGACGATGATGAGCCCCATCTGTGCGGCGAGGCCGGCGTAGGCGCCGAAGGTCATCATGTAGATCGCGGTCATGATCCACGTGTGCTTGAGGCGGAAGATGTCGAGCTGCTCCCGGAAGTTCGCCTGCACGGGGACGCGCCGGAGGAAGACGAAGGCGAGGATGCTCGCCAGCACCGCCCACGGGATCAGCACGAGACCGCCGTTGTGCAGCCACATGTTCGCGCCACCGTCGACAGTGGACTGCGGGTCGAGGAACCAGGTGCCGAGGAGCCCGAAACCGATCACCCACGGCACCAGCACCTGGACGACGCCGATGCCGAAGTTGCCGATGCCGGCCTGAAGCCCGAGCGCCGTGCCCTGCATCCGCTTCGGGAAGAAGTAGCTGGTCGACGGCATGTAGCCCGAGAAGACGCCGCCGCCGATCCCCGCTGCGAAGGCCAATGCCAGGAGCACGGCATAGGGAGTCGACGTGTCGCGCACCGCGAGCGTCCACCCGAGCATGGGGAGGGCGAGAAGGAGCGAGCTCCACCCCACGAGCGCCCTGGTGCCCACGATGGGCGGGAGGAACATGAAAGCGAAGCGGAGGAGACCGCCGGCCAGACCGGGGATCGCCGCCAGCCAGTAGAGCTGCCCCTGGTCGAGGTCGAAGCCGATGGCGTTCAGCCGCGGGGCGATAGCGCTGACCAGGTACCAGGTCGCGAAGCCGAGCAACAGCGAGTAGGTCGTGATCCAGAGGGTGCGCCAGGCGAGGGATCTGTCCCACGTGGCGTCGTCTTCCGGATTCCAGTTGGACAGGTCCTTGGCGAGTGCTTCCCCGGATTTCACGTGCACGATCCCTTCAGAACACGCATGTAACGTGTTACATCCAGTATCGCGGGTGGCGTCGGATCAGGTCGCGGACCGAACCGTTTTAATTCGGGGTCTCGTCACGCCGAGACGACCGGCATCGGTCGCCACGTCGGCGTCTCGACTCAGACCGTGCGTCCGCCGTCGAGGCGCACCACGCGGTCGACGGTTCCTGCGGGCGGTGCCACGTGCGAGATCAGCAGCACCGACTGCTCCCCCGCCGCCTCGAGCAGGTCGCGCAGCAGCGCGTCGGAAGCATCAGGGTCGACCCCCGCGGTCGGCTCGTCCAGCACCAGCACGGGGAAACCGCGCAGCAGGGCGCGGGCGAGCGCGAGGCGCTGCGCCTGGCCGCCCGACACGAGCGCGCCCCGGTCGCCGACCCTCGCGTCGAGGCCACCGCGCTCCCGCACCCACTCCCCGAGGCCGACCCGGTCGAGCACGGCGCACAGCTCGTCGTCGGTCGCCGTGTCGCGCGCGAAGAGCAGGTTCTGGCGGATGTCCTCATCGAACAGCTGGGGGCTCTGCTCGCAGAGGCCGATGGTCCGACGCAGCGCCGGCCCGGACATCTCCGCCGCGTCCTGCCCGTCGATCAGGTACTCGCCCTGCACGCGGAGGAAGCCGACGAGTACGGCCGCCAGCGAGCTCTTCCCCGCCCCGCTCGGCCCTGCCACCAGCACCCGCTCCCCCGGCCGCAGATCGAGGTCGACCCCCGTGAGCGCAGGAGCACCGCCGGGCCAGTTCGCGCGAACGCCGCGCATCCGGATCGTCGGTGTGCCGTCGAGCTCGACGTCGTCGCCCGCGTCGGGCCGGAGCTCATCGGGCATCCGCTCCGGCAGCGTGTCGACGATGCGCTCCGCGCTCGAGCGGACGCTCCGCCACGACGCCGCGGCCACCGGCACCGCACCGAAGATCTCGAACACCACCATCGGCACGAGAACCGCCACGGCCAACCAAGGTCCGTCGATCGAACCGTCGGTCAGCCCGGGCGCGGCAGCGGCGAGCGCCCAGACGGATGCCGCCCCGGCGACCGCGGAGACGACGCCGGCGGCGATGGCCTGCGCGAACGAGGCACGGTCGACGACGCGTCGCAATGCGGCGTCGGCTGCCGCGATCCGCTCGCGCGCCTGCGCCTCGGCACCGTAGGCCAGGAGCACGTCGAGGCTGCCGAGGTAGTCGACGAGCGCGGCCGAGAGCTCGGCCCGTCGCACCGACACGAGCGCCTCGGCACGCGAGCCGAACACCCACCCGAGTCCGATCGCCGCAGCCGCGGCGGCCACCAGGCACACCGCCAGCGTGAGGGCGGCCGGCGGCGAGACGAATGCGATGAAGCCCACGGCCCCGACCGCCACGACCGCGGCGACCCCGAGCGGCTGCACCACACGCAGCGGCAGGTTCTGCAGGTTCTCGACATCGTCCACGAGCGCCGTGAGCATCTGTCCGCGATCCGTCGCGCCGAGACCGGCCGGAGAGAGCGGTGTCAGTCTCCGCACCATGTCGGCCCGCGTCGAGGCGAGTTGGCGCAGCGCAGCATCGTGGCCGCTCAGCCGCTCGAGATAGCGGGTGACGGCGCGGGACACCGCGAAGAACCGCACGCCGACGACGGCGATCGACAGTGGGACGAGCGAGTCGACGATGGATGCGCTCACGATCAACCAGCCGCTGACCGCCAGCAGGCTCACTGCGGCGGCAGCCGACAGCACTCCCCAGACCAGTCCGGGGAGGAAGCGTCGGATCGGCGGCTGCGCGAGCTTCAGGACGCCGCGGATCCGCTCGCGACGTGTCGACCCGCTCATGCGCTCACCCCCAGCGTCACGACGTGGTCGGCGATGTCCCGCGCGGTCCGACGGTGCGACACGAGGAGGATCGTCGCCCCGGCATCCGCCCGCGCGCGCAGCGACCGCCAGAGCCGGTCCTCGGTGTCGGGGTCGAGAGCACTCGAAGGCTCATCGAGTGCGAGCACCCGGCGCGGGTCGGACGATTGACGGTACAGCGCTCGGGCGACAGCGATCCGCTGCGCCTGGCCTCCCGACAGACCACTGCCCTGCACGCCGAGCTCGAGGGCGGGGTCGATGCCCTCGGCGCAGGCGGCGTCGAGCGCCACACGGACGCGGTCGGCATCCGGTTCCGCGTCGCCGAGCGCGACGTTCGCCGCGACCGTCCCCCGCATCAGCCCCGGAGTTTGCCCAGCCCAGGCGAGCCACGCCGCCGGGGAGAGCTCGCGAACGTCGCTCCCCGCGAAGGCGGCCGTCCCGTCGAAGTCGGCTGCTCCCCGGAGAGCCGCGAGCAGCGACGACTTCCCCACGCCGCTCGGCCCCTCGAGCAGCGTGATCGTCCCCGGCTCGGCAGTGAACGACACCGGCGGCAGATCGCGCACGCGCAGCCCTCGGACCAAGAGGGCTCCCGCATCCGCCACATCCGCCGGTCCCGCCGGTCCCGCCGGTCCCACTTGCAGGATCGATTCACGGATGTCGGGCGATTCTTCGGCGATTCCTCCTGCATCCGTGAAACGGTCCTGCATCTGCACTCGAGCCCGCGCCGCGTCGAGCACCTCGAACACGTCTTCGGTCGCCGCGACCCCCTCGGCGGCCGCGTGGAACTGTACCCCCACCTGTCGGATCGGCAGGAACGCCTCGGGCGCGAGCAGCAGCACGAACAGCCCGACCTCGAGCGTCAGGTCGCCCGACAGCAGCCGGAACCCGACCGACACCGCGATGAGCGCGACCGCGAGCGAGGCCAGCAGTTCCATCGCGAAGCCGGACAGGAACGAGAACCGCAGCACCTTCATGGTCTCGCGGCGGTACTCGTCGGCGGTGACCTCGATGCGGTCGGCAGCGCGCCGATCACGCCCGAACAGCCGCAGCGTCGACAGCCCCTGCACCGTGTCGGCGAAGCGGGCGGCGAGGCGCTGCAGCGTCTGCCACTGCCGCGTCTGCACCGTGCGGGTCGCCATCCCGATCAGGATGAGGAACAGCGGGATCAGCGGCAGGGTGATGATCGCGGTCAGCCCGCTCGGCCAGTCCTGCCACCACATCACCGCGACCAGCACCGGCGTCGCGATCACGGTCAGCACGAGCTGCGGGATGTAGCGGGCGAAGTACCCGTCGAGGGCTTCCAGTCCGTGCCCCGCGGTCACGGCGAGCTCGGTCTGGTTCCGCTGTGCGAGCCATCCCGGCCCCAGTCGACCAACCGCCGAGATCAGGGCCGAGCGCAGTTGCATCCCCGTCTTCGCGGCAGCCCGCGTCCCCGCGGCATCCGAGGCGGCGATCAGCAGCCCCCGCAGCAGTGCTGTGAGCAGCAGCCAGAGCAGGGATGCCGAGACGTCACGCCCCGCGATCGCCCCGGTGACGGCATCCGTCAGCAGCCAGGCGAAGACGATCACGACCGCCGTCTGGACGACGCCGATCAACGCGGATGCCGCGAGGAACCCCCTCGCGGCACCCGCGTATCGCAGCAGTCTCGGATCGACGGGTTTCACGCGTGCGCCGGAGCCCCCTCGATGGACTTGCGGGTGACGCGCTTGCGGAACACCCAGTACGTCCACGCCTGGTACGCGAGCACGAGCGGCATCGCGATCAGGGCGGTCCAGCTCATGATCTGCAGCGTATACGGAGTGCTCGACGCATTCGCGATCGTGAGGCTGTAGGCCGGGTCGATCGTCGACGGCATCACGAACGGGAACAGGGCGAAGAACAGCATCACCACGGCGAACAGCACCGTGAGCATGCCGGAGAAGAACGCCCAGCCGTCGCGCCGAGCGAGCGAGAACCCGACGGCCGCGATCAGACTGACCGCCGCGAGCGCACCGGCGCCGATGACGAGCCAGAGCAGCGGAGCCTCGCGCCCCATCGCGATCATGACCGTCCAGATCACCGTGGCTGCCGCGACGAGGATCGTGGGGATGGCCGCCCTCTTCGCCAGGCGCCGCGCGTCTTCATGCACCTGACCGTCGGTCTTGAGTGCGACGAACAGCACGCCGTGCAGGAAGAACAGCAGCAGCGTGGTGACGCCGACCAGCAGGGCGTACGGGTTCAGCAGCGCGAAGAAGCCTCCGACGTAGATGTGGTTCTCGTCGATCGCGACGCCCTGCACGATGTTGCCGAAGGCGACGCCCCACAGCAGCGCCGGGACGACCGAGCCGATCACGATCATCCGGTCGAAGCCCGCTTTCCACTTCGCGCTGTCGCGCTGGTGCCGGTACTCGAACGAGACGCCGCGCAGGATCAGCGCGAGCAGGATCAGCAGCAGCGGCAGGTAGAAGCCGCTGAACAACGTCGCGTACCACTCGGGGAACGACGCGAACAGCACGGCGCCGGCGACGATGACCCAGGTCTCGTTGAGATCCCAGACCGGGCCGATCGTATTGATGACCTGGCGGCGCGAGACATCGTCCTTGCCGAGGAACGGCAAGGACATGCCCACACCGAAGTCGAACCCGTCGAGCACGAAGTAGCCCACGAAGAAGAAGGCGACGATGAAGAACCAGAGTGTTGCGAGATCCATGATGCTCCTCCCTCTCAGTAGACGACCGACGGCAGCTGGGCCGTCTCCTCGTGCGGTTGCTCGTCGGTGTCCGGTCCCTTCTGCGCGGCCCGGATGATGAGGCGGATCTCGACGACGGCGAGCGCCGCGTAGATCGCCGTGAACGAGATCAGCGAGATCAGCACCTCGAGGCCGCTGACTCCCGGCGAGACACCGTCCTGGGTGGTCATCAACCCGAACACGATCCAGGGCTGTCTGCCCATCTCGGTGAAGACCCAGCCCATGATGTTGGCGGCGAGCGCGAGCGGGAACGACCAGATCGCGAGCTTCCACATCCACTGCGCCGGGGGCTTCTTGGCGCCCTTGCGGGTGAGCCAGAGGCCGACGACGGCGACGAGCGCGGCGGCGATGCCGAGACCGATCATCCAGCGGAACGCCCAGTACGTGATCCACAGGACCGGGGCGAAGTCCTCGAGTCCCGTGGCGGCGTACGTCTGGGCGTACTCGGCATTCAGGTCGTTGATGCCGTGCACGCAGGCGTCGAGGGTGTGCGTCGACAGCAGCGACAGCAGATACGGCACTCGGATCGAGAACAGTTCGGAGCTGCCGTCCGGTGTGCCGAGCGTGAAGAGGCTGAAGGAGGCGTCCGGTCCGCAGACGGTGTTGAACGTCGCCTCCGCCGCGGCCATCTTCATCGGCTGCGCGGCATACATCGCGAGTCCGAGCTGGTCTCCCGTGAGCACGACGCCCGCGGTGGAGACGATCATCGCCCACAGCCCGAACTTGAGCGAGATGCGCATGGTGTCGAAGTGCTGGCCGCGCGAGAGGTGCCAGGCCGAGACCGAGATGACGACACCGGCGGCGAACATGAACGCGCCGAAGATCGTGTGCGGGAACGCGGCGAGCGCGACGGGGTTGGTCAGCAGCGCCCAGAAGTCGGTCAGCTCGGCGCGGTTGGTCGCCTCGTTGAAGGTGTAGCCGACCGGGTTCTGCATGAACGCGTTGGCCGCGATGATGAAGTACGCCGAGAGGATGCTGCCGATCGAGACGCACCAGATCGTGGCGAGGTGCAGCTTCTGCGGGAGCTTGTCCCAGCCGAAGATCCACAGTCCGATGAACGTCGCCTCGAAGAAGAACGCGAGCAGGCCCTCGAAGGCGAGCGGGGCGCCGAACACGTCGCCGACGAAGCGGGAGTAGTCCGACCAGTTCATGCCGAACTGGAACTCCTGCACGATGCCGGTGACGACGCCCATGGCGAAGTTGATCAGGAAGATCTTGCCGAAGAAGCGGGTCAGGTGCAGGTACTGGACCTTGCCGGTGCGCACCCACGCGGTCTGGAAGATGGCGGCCACCAGGGCCATGCCGATCGTCAGCGGAACGAAGAGGTAGTGGTAGACGGTCGTCAGCCCGAATTGCCATCGGGCGAGAGCGAGCGGATCAAGCCATTCCATGCGCTACTCCTGTTCTGTGAGGCCGTTGCCCCGCGCTGTGACGCCGCAGCGTCGTTCCCTCGGCCATCCGCGCCGTGGCGTCGCGCAGCTGGACGGTGCAAGTCCGATGCGAGGACGGCGTCGCGGACGCACTCGGCTTCGAGTGGTCCGCCGGCCTCGTTCAGCACGCTCTGCATGAGCTCGAGATGCACGCGGCACAGCATCGGGCGGTCCTCGGACCGGCTGGCCGCATGCGGACACGGGCTGAGGTCGATCGTGAGGCTGCCGTCGTCGATCAGGGGCTCGAAGCCGCTCTCCTCCAGGTGCTCCACGAGCGCGTCGAGCTGATACGTGGCGTCGCGCCCGAGGTCGGACTCGGCGTCGGGGATCATGCTGCGCATCAGGTCGCCCCGACGTGCAGCCGCCTTCGCCTTGTCGCGCGCCACCGGGCTGGATGCCCCCGGCGCGCCTGTGGCGGCCCGGTAGAGGGTGCGCGGTCGCCCCCGCGTCGTGCGGTGCTCGACGGTCGGGATGACGTGGCCGCCTTCGATCAGCCGCTGCAGGTGCTCGCGGACCGTGTTGGGATGCAGACCCGTGGCCTCGCACAGCTCAGCGATGCTGAGTTCGGCGCGCGCCTTCGCGCTTCCCGCTTCGAAGAGCAGGTGCAGGATCTGCACCCGGGAGTAGCTCGATATCGGCCCGCAGACGGACCCGCCGTTGGCCATGATCCCAGTATCCCGTGATACCGGCCGGTTGCACCGGTGTCCGGCCGTGAATAAACACCTGCTCGATAGGGATGTCCGATCCCGGCGATAGCCTGGCAGCATGGCCACCCGAAAACCCGCTCCTCCAGCCTACGTATGCACGGAATGCGGGTGGACCACCGCCAAGTGGGTCGGCCGCTGCGGCGAATGCCAGCAGTGGGGCACGGTCCAGGAGCAGGCGGCGCAGACCGGCATCCTCCGACGCATCGGTCCCACCGCCCCGACGGCGGAACGCGCTGCACGACCCATCACGCAGATCACGACGCAGGATGCCCCGCGGCGCTCGAGCGGTGTCGGAGAGTTCGATCGGGTGCTCGGCGGGGGCATCGTGCCGGGTGCCGCGATCCTGCTCAGCGGCGAGCCGGGCGTCGGCAAATCGACCCTGCTGCTCGAGGTCGCGGCCCAGGCGGCTCGCGGCGGTCGCCGTGTCCTCTACGCGAGCGCCGAGGAGTCGCCGGGCCAGGTGCGGCTGCGTGCGGAGCGCACCGGTGCCCTGCACGACGAGCTGTATCTGGCGAGCGAGACCGACCTGGCGACCATCCTCGGCCACATCGACGAGGTCAAGCCGCAGCTCGTGATCGTCGACTCGGTGCAGACCGTCTCGTCGTCGCTGATCGACGGTGCCGCCGGGCAGCCGAGCCAGGTGCGCGAGGTCGCGGCGACCCTGATCCGCATCGCGAAAGACCGCGATCTGCCGATCATCATCGTGGGTCACGTGACGAAAGACGGCCAGGTCGCGGGCCCCCGCGTGCTCGAGCACCTGGTCGACGTGGTGTGCCACTTCGAGGGCGACCGGCAGACCTCGCTGCGCTTCATCCGCGCGCTCAAGAACCGCTTCGGCCCCACCGACGAGGTCGGCTGCTTCGAGATGACCGGCGACGGGATCGCCGAAGTCCCCGACCCGTCAGGCCTCTTCCTCTCGCAGGGGGCCACCGAGCCCGGCACGTGCGTCGCGATCTCGCTCGAGGGGCGCCGCGCGCTTCCCGTCGAGGTGCAGGCGCTCACGGTTCCCAGCAACGCCCCGAATCCCCGCCGCATCGTCCACGGAGTCGACTCGTCGCGCGTGGCGATGGTTCTGGCGATCCTCGAGCGGCGCGCGAACATCAAGACGAGCACGCTCGACGTCTACGTGTCGACCGTGGGCGGGGTGCGCTTCACCGAACCGGCAGCCGACCTCGCGATCGCCATCGCGGTGGCCGGCTCCATCCAGCAGTTCTCGGTACCGCGCACGGTCGCCGCCGTGGGCGAGCTCAGCCTCGCCGGCGAGATCCGTCCGGTCACCCAGGCGGCGCAACGTCGGTCCGAGGCCGCCCGACTCGGCTACGAGCAGGTCGTCGACGACCGGTCGAAGACACTCCGCGCCGCGCTCGGGGATGTGCGCGCACGCAACACGTCACGCCGTTCCGATCACGACGTCCCGCCGTTCTGATCGGGAGTGCCTCGGCTCCCTGAGATCGGCGACGGCCGCCTCAGGCGTCGAGCGCTTTGAGCAGCTCGATCGGGTCGGCCTGCATCGGATGCGGGCCCGCGATGTCGAGGAAGACGGTCGTGATCGGGTGCGCCGCCAGGAACTTCCGGAGCCAGTCAGACGTGTAGATGCCCACGCCGGGCGGGAGGTTGGCGGGCTTGTTCTTCGCGTCGCTGAACAACAGCAGCGCGAGATCGCCGGTGTTCGGGTCGCGGTAGGTCCACACCTCGCCCCTGTCGAGCGGATTGTCGCGGGCTCCGGGCGTGATCAGCGGCACGACCGTGGTGCCGTTGCGCAAGGCGAGCGCGACCGCGGCGACATCCTGCTTCTCGAGTGCCAGAGCCAGAGCCTCCGACCGGAAGTCCTCGGGGGCGGGCTTCTTCTTCCCGGGTTTCGCCTTCTTCGCTGCCATGCATCCAGCTTATGCAGGCGGCGAGGCGCAGCGCGCGGAATCGACCGCGGAGACGTAAAGGGGCCCTCTCGAGTCCTCCATTGGGGACTGGGGTACTCGAGAGGGCCCTCGGACTCTCGGTGCGGCGATGTCGAAGCGCTGGGGACGCTGTAGTTCGACGCCACTGGGGATGGCATGTTGCCGCATGATGCGGAGAGTCACCTCAATGGTATCCCAAAGATCCGCGCCTGTCTGCCTCAGACGGCCAAGGCTCCCGAGGTCGCGTCTTTCCGCACGGGAAGTCGCTCGACGCGACGCATTTCGAAGGCGTTGCGGCGCGTTCCCTTCGAACTGCGAATGCGGATCAGTACAGGAGGATCTGGGTGGTCGTGAGGCTCGTGAACCCACCGATGGAGACCTCGACGTGGTACGAGGCTCCCCCGCCAGGGGCGCGCTGACGGTTCTCCTGGTCGCAGGTCTCGACGCTCGAGCGGGTGCGGTCCCACGTCACCGGGTCCTTGCTGGTGACCGTCGTTCCGGCGGTGAGCGTCGCGATCATGCTGCTCGGGTTCTCCTGGCAGTCCGTCGACCGCCACCAGACGTCGGCGCCGCTGGAGATCGTGAAGACCTGCGTCGTCGATCCGACGTCGAGCGTGCAGTCCTTCGTGCCCTTGTTGGTCAACGAGATGGAGAGCTTCGGCAGGACCCCCGCGGCATAGGTCTCCGCATCCGTGACCGCCGAGACCTCGACGTCTTTCGCCTCACACGCGACGATCGCCGGCGTCTGCTCGGCCGAGGGGCTCGGCGACGGCGACTCGGCGTCGGTCGTCGGAGTCGTGGAGGGGGTCTGCGACGACGAGGACGTCGGCTTCGGAGAGGCATCCGCCGCGGCCCACGGCTTCGCGATCAGGAGCCAGATCCCAATGCCGATGGCGGCGACGAGCAGGATGAGCCCGATCACCACGACCAGGCGCCGACGACGATAGACGGCAGCGGAAGGACGGGGCATGGTTCCAGGTTAAGCGATCGTGCCCGTGCAGCCTGGGAGGCCGCGGCGGCGGTCTGCCGTGCGTCCTCAGAGCACCTTGAGCATGCGCGTGTTGCCGAGCGTGTTCGGCTTGACGTGCGCGAGATCGAGGAACTCCTCGACACCCGCGTCACCGCTGCGCAGCAGCTGGGAGTACACGTCGGGGTCGACGACCTGCTCGCCGATCGGAGTGAAGCCGCGGCGGCTGAAGAATTCGACCTCGAACGTGAGGCAGAACAGGCGCGAAAGCCCGAGCGTGCGCGCATTCTCCTCGAGACGATCGACGATGGCCCGGCCGATACCGTGGTGCAGCCAGTCATCCTGCACGAGCAGGGTGCGCACCTCGCCGAGGTCTTCCCAGAACACGTGCAGCGCGCCGCATCCGATCAGCACACCGTCAGCCTCGGCGACGACGAACTCCTGCACCGCGCCGTAGAGCACCGCCAGGTCTTTGCCGAGCAGGATGCGCTGCTCCACGAGGGGCTGCAGCAGGTTGCGGATGCCGACGATGTCGGCACTGCGCGCCGGTCGGACGATGTACTCGCTCACGGGACAAGCCTAGAACCCACGACCCGTCGCCACCTGTGCCGGACACAGGAAAGGGGCGGATGCCGCAGCATCCGCCCCTTTCGTGATTCAGCCTTCGTGATTCAGCCGGAGGTCACTCCCCGCTGGCGACCGCCAGGTCGGGGGTGCCGGCGATCGCGCCGCCGCCGGTGTTGGCACCGACCGCGACCTTCTCGCCGCGCGGGCCGTGCTCGAACAGGAACTCCCCGTCCTTCGCGTCGACCTTCACGTGGTCGCCCGAGTTGAGCTCGCCGTGCAGGATCTTCTCCGACAGGCGGTCCTCGACCTCGTGCTGCATCGCGCGACGCAGCGGTCGGGCGCCGAGCGCCGGGTCGAAGCCGATCTCGATGAGACGCTCCTTGGCGGCCTGCGACAGCTCGATCGTCATGTCACGGTCCAGCAGACGCTCGCCGAGGCGCTTGGCGAACAGATCGACGATCTGCACCAGCTCGGTCTTGGACAGCTGCGGGAACACGATGATGTCGTCGACACGGTTGAGGAACTCGGGCTTGAAGTGCCGCTTGAGCTCTTCGTTCACCTTGCCCTTCATCCGGTCGTAGCTGGTCGAGTCGTTGCCCTCGATCTGGAAGCCGACGGGACCACCCGCGATGTCACGTGCACCGAGGTTGGTGGTCATGATGATGACCGTGTTCTTGAAGTCCACGATCCGACCCTGGCCGTCGGTGAGCCGACCCTCTTCGAGGATCTGCAGCAGCGAGTTGAAGATGTCGGGGTGAGCCTTCTCGATCTCGTCGAACAGCACCACGCTGAACGGCTTGCGGCGCACCTTCTCGGTGAGCTGGCCACCCTCTTCGAATCCGACGAATCCGGGAGGGGCACCGAACAGACGCGAGACCGTGTGCTTCTCACCGAACTCGCTCATGTCGAGCGAGATGAGAGCCGCCTCGTCGTCGAACAGGAACTCGGCGAGAGCCTTGGCGAGCTCGGTCTTTCCGACACCCGTGGGGCCGGCGAAGATGAACGAGCCCGAGGGACGCTTCGGGTCCTTGAGACCGGCACGCTGGCGACGGATGGTCTTGGAGAGGGCGGCGATCGCCTCTTCCTGACCGACGACGCGCTGGTGCAGGGCCTTCTCCATGAAGACGAGTCGGCTGGACTCCTCTTCCGTGAGCTTGAAGACGGGGATGCCGGTGGCCTGTGCGAGCACCTCGGCGATCAGACCCTCGTCGACGACCGCAGAGGTCGCGACGTCGCCCGCACGCCACTGCTTCTCGAGACGCAGACGCTCGGCGAGGAGGCTCTTCTCCTCGTCGCGGAGGGATGCGGCCTTCTCGAAGTCCTGCTCCTCGGAGGCGACTTCCTTCTGCTCGCGCACCGTGGCGATCTTCTCGTCGAACTCACGCAGCTCGGGCGGGCTCGACAGGATCGACAGACGCAGGCGTGCGCCGGCCTCGTCGATCAGGTCGATGGCCTTGTCGGGCAGGAACCGGTCGGAGACGTAGCGGTCGGCGAGGTTCGCCGCGGCCACGATGGCACCGTCGGTGATCTGCACCTTGTGGTGCGCCTCGTACCGGTCGCGCAGCCCCTTGAGGATGTTGATGGTGTGCGGCAGCGTCGGCTCGTTGACCTGCACCGGCTGGAAGCGGCGCTCGAGCGCAGCATCCTTCTCGAAGTGCTTGCGGTACTCGTCGAGCGTGGTCGCACCGATCGTCTGCAGCTCGCCACGGGCGAGCAGCGGCTTCAGGATGCTGGCCGCGTCGATCGCACCTTCGGCGGCACCCGCACCCACGAGGGTGTGGATCTCGTCGATGAAGACGATGATGTCGCCGCGCGTGCGGATCTCCTTGGTGACCTTCTTCAGGCGCTCCTCGAAGTCACCGCGGTAGCGGGAACCGGCGATGAGAGAGCCGAGGTCGAGCGAGTACAGCTGCTTGTCCTTCAGCGTCTCGGGAACATCGCCCTTGACGATCGCCTGGGCAAGACCCTCGACGACGGCGGTCTTGCCGACGCCGGGCTCGCCGATCAGGACGGGGTTGTTCTTGGAGCGGCGGGAGAGAATCTGCATGACCCGCTCCGCCTCCTTCTCGCGCCCGATCACCGGGTCGAGCTTGTTGTCGCGCGCGGCCTGGGTGAGGTTGCGGCCGAACTGGTCGAGCACAGCGGAACCACCCTGGGTACCGGCAGGCGAGTCGTTGGTCTGCGCACCGACGGATGCCGGCTCGCGGCCAGGGGCTCCGGAGAGCAGCTGGATGACCTGCTGGCGGACCTTGTTGAGGTCGGCGCCGAGCTTGACGAGCACCTGAGCGGCGACGCCCTCGCCCTCGCGGATGAGGCCGAGGAGGATGTGCTCGGTGCCGATGTAGTTGTGGCCGAGCTGCAGGGCCTCGCGGAGGCTGAGCTCGAGCACCTTCTTGGCGCGCGGCGTGAACGGGATGTGCCCGGTCGGCTGCTGCTGACCCTGGCCGATGATGTCCTGCACCTGTTCGCGCACGGCGTCGAGGGAGATGCCGAGGCTCTCGAGGGCCTTGGCGGCGACGCCTTCGCCCTCGTGGATGAGACCGAGCAGGATGTGCTCGGTGCCGATGTAGTTGTGGTTGAGCATCTTCGCCTCTTCTTGGGCGAGGACGACCACTCGACGGGCTCGGTCCGTGAATCTCTCGAACATGCTGTGACTCCTTATTCGCACGGGGCGAAGCGCTGACACCTATGGCGTTCTCTGCGCCTGTACATCGAGAGTAACCACCGCGCAGGGCAGGTATGCCCGTGTTCGCCGTGGGCATACCGGGGGTTGACCGAGTTATCGACAGTCGTTATGTTAACGACAGTCGATAACAACCGAACTCAAGGAGGCAGCGATGCGCACCAGAGAAGGACGCCCCTCACTCGTCGACGGGATCGCTCTCGGACTCATCGCCACCGGCGCCGTCAGCGTCGGGATCGGCGCGATCGTCGCCGTCACCTCGGCCGCATCCGAGATCTTCGGCACCGCGCCGACCGTGTCGATGCCCGTGCACGACGTCGACCTGACCGCGCTGGACGGAGTCTCCGGCGTGAGCGCGGCGACGGTCGACACCGCGCTCGTCACCGTTCCGGCGATGCCCTCCGGCGCCCGCTGGATGCTGCTCCTCGAGACGCTGCTCCCCGCCCTCGCGACCGTGGCGCTGTGCGCCGGCGTCTGGTGGCTCGGCGTCTCCCTCATCCGCTCACGGCCCTTCCGCGCATCGCTCGGCTGGATGTTCGCGGTCGCTTCCATCCTGATGATCGCCGGATCGCTGTTCGGACAGTTCGCCGGCGGCGTCGGCCGGGCCATGATCGTGCAGGACCTCGCCACCACCGATCCGCAGGTCGAGGACGTGCTGTGGACGCTCCTCGTGCAGTTCGACCTCGCGCCGGTGGGCTGGGCGTTCGCCCTCGCCCTCGTCGCCGGCCTGTTCGAGATCGGCCGAAGGCTGCAGCGCGAAACGGAAGGACTCGTCTGATGTCCACGACGAACACGACCTCGAAAGCCACCCGGTCGGAGACGGCGGATGCCATCACCGTGATCCTCTACGCCGCCGCGGCGCTAGTCACGGTCGCGTTCGCCACGATCCTGCGCGTCGCGAGCACGTTCCGTGAGACCGGAATCGCCTGGACGATCCCGATCGACCAGCAGCCGATCTCGGCAACGACCGACTCGGGCGCCATCTCGATCGAAGGGTTCGCCGACGAGGCGATGATCATTGCGAGCGGCGTGGATACGGTGTCGATCGTCGCGATCGTCGCCGCCATCGCGCTGTGGGCGCTCGCGGCGCTCCTGGTCATCGCGAGCGTGACCCTGGTCGCCTGGAACTTCCTGCGCGGCCGGTTCTTCGTCCGCGCGAACGTCTGGGCGTTCAACATCATCGGCTGGACGCTCGTGGGAGCGCCGATCCTGATCGTGATGCTGGAGACCATGGGGCGCAACGGCGTGACGGCCGCCCTCGGTCTCGGCGAGGGCGAGCCGGTGCATCCGCTCGAGTTCTGGACGATCGCGCCGTTCTTCGCCACCGGGGTGACGGTCGGCCTGGTCGCCGTCGCCTTCCGTCGCGGCATCCGTCTGCAGCATGAGGGGGCGGCGCTCGAGAAGGAGACGGAGGGACTCGTCTGATGCTCACCTTCGGATCTGACGAGCTCGGACAATCCCTGCTCTTCATCGGGATCGGGCTCGCGGTGATCGCCCTGATCGTGGCGGTCGTCGTCTGGAACAGTCGCCGCCGCGGGAGCCGCACCGTCGCCCTCGATGCCGCCCTCACCCTCTCCGCGTGGTGGATCCTGCTCGGGATCGTCAGCGCCGCGATTCTCATCATCAAGGCGTTCACGGTCGACTGGGCCGAACTCAACGGGCAGACGTACGTCTACATGGACTGGCCGGCGAACCTGCCGTGCTCCGAGTTCGGCGACAGTGGCACGACGATGCTCAGCTGCCGGGGAGAGAGCCTTGCGGAGTTCACGGTCGGGAACGCCTCGCTCGGGCTTCGCCTCCTCGCGGCAGCGGCACAGCTGAGCACCCTCGCCCTGACGACCATGCCCGCCGTGATCCTCGCGGTCATCTGCTTCCACACGCTGCGCGGACGCGTGTTCTCGCGCACGGTCACGCGGGCTCTCGTGGGTGGCGCCATCGCGGTCCTCGTGTTCGGCGTCGCGGCCGACCTGCTGAGCGGCATCGCCGCGACCACCGGCCTGCGCGAGGTGTTCCCGCCCGACAGCGAGTGGTACCCCTCGGCCTATCAGCTCACCGTCACCCCTCTCCCCTTCGGAGCCGCGCTCGCCCTCGTCGCCCTCGCCGCCGTCTTCCGCCAGGGATCGCGGCTCGAGCAGGACAGGGCTCGCCTGCAGGAGGAGACCGAGCGTCTGCAGAAGGACACGGAGGGACTGGTGTGACCCCGGCCGAGAGCGACGACGAGCTCACCGGCATCCACTGCCGGCTCGACGAGCTGCTCGCCGACCGGGGGATGACGCTCACGGAGCTCAGCGCCACGGTGGGGGTGAGCATCGTGAACCTGTCGGTGCTGAAGAACGACCGCGCCCGCGCCATCCGCTACTCCACGCTGCGCGCGATCTGCGAGGCGCTCGACTGCGAGGTGGGTGAGCTGCTCGTGCTGGCCCCGCGCTGACGCAACACCCGCGTCATCGTTCGTCACATCCGCCCAGGGAATTCTCAGGCAGACGTAGCGTTGGGCCTCAGGGCGCGCACTCGGCGCGCCGTGATTCTGGAGTCCCCACCTCATGAGCACCACCGCACGCGCCCAGAAGGCGCCTAACACCCGCGGGCCGGTCCGGAAGCTGCTGACCTCGTTCGGCTTCCAGATCCTCGCAGCCCTCGTCCTCGGCGTCGCCGCCGGTCTGATCGGCCGCCAGCTCGGAGCCACGGCAGAGAACCCGAACGGCCTGTCGGCGACCCTCGACACCATCGGCAACTCGTACGTCACGCTGCTGCGCGCCGCCGTCGTCCCGCTGATCTTCACGGCCATCGTCGCCAGCATCTCGAACCTGCGTCGCGTGCAGAACGCCGCACGCCTGGCCGGCCAGACGATCCTGTGGTTCGCGATCACCGCGTTCATCGCGGTCATCATCGGCATCCTCCTCGGCCTCGTGATCCAGCCGGGCAACCGCGCCGGCGAGGGCCTCGAGACCGGCGAGCCGTACACGGTGGGCACCTGGTGGAACTTCCTGCTGGGCCTGATCCCGCAGAACTTCCTCGGACTGACGGTCAACACCTCGCCGGGTGAGGTCGACGGCACCTTCTCATCGAGCGTCGGCTTCAACATCCTCCAGGTCATCGTGGTCGCGGCCGTCATCGGCATCGCGGCCCTCAAGGCCGGCAAGAAGGCCGAGCCGTTCCTCGTCTTCACCGAGTCGCTGCTGAAGGTCATCCAGCGCGTGCTGTGGTGGATCATCCGCATCGCCCCGCTCGGCACGTTCGGCCTCATCGGCTCGGCCGTGATCAAGTACGGCTGGGAGAAGCTCGCCTCGCTCGGCTGGTTCGCGGCCGCCGTCTACATCGGCCTCGCGCTCGTGCTGTTCGTCGTGTACCCGATCCTGGTGCGCACGCACGGCCTGTCGATCAAGCAGTACTTCTCGGGTGTGTGGCCCGCCGTGCAGCTGGCCTTCGTCAGCCGCTCCTCGATCGGCACGCTGCCCCTCACCGAGCGCGTCACCGAGCGCAACCTCGGTGTGCCGCGCTCCTACGCATCGTTCGCCGTGCCGCTCGGCGCCACCACCAAGATGGACGGCTGCGCCGCGATCTACCCGGCCATCGCGGCGATCTTCGTGGCCCAGTTCTTCGGCATCGAGCTGAACTTCGTGCAGTACCTGCTGATCGTGATCGTCTCGGTCGTCGGCTCCGCCGCCACCGCCGGCACCACCGGCGCGGTCGTCATGCTCACGCTGACGCTGTCGACCCTGGGCCTGCCGCTCGAGGGCGTCGGACTGCTGCTCGCGATCGACCCGATCCTCGACATGGGCCGCACCGCGGTCAACGTCGCGGGCCAGGCACTGATCCCGACCATCGTCGCCAAGCGCGAGGGCATCCTGAACGAGGAGCTCTACAACGCGCCGCGCGAGGGCCTGCCGTTCGCCGACGACTCCGGCGACGACGAGGATGCTCCTGAGGCGGATGCCGCCACGGACAAGGAGCCGGTCGGCACCCGCTGACCCCACTCCCACCTCGCACAGAGCGCCCCGCCCCTTCTCGGGACGGGGCGCTCTGCCGTTTCAGGTCATGCCCGGCTCTGCTGACGGGTCGCGCCACGGGTGTCGAGCGCGAGCTCCTCGGCATCCATCGCGGCGATCAGTTCGCGCATCACCTCTTCGTCGAGGTTGCCGGCATCACGCTCGGCGAGGAGGATCTCGCGCCGCACCTGCAGCCATCCCCGGGACAGGGCGACGAGGTCTTCGTAGGACGGGCGGCTCGCGGCATCCTCCACCTTCTGCGCCTCGTCGGTGTCTTTCTCGACCCGCGTCATGCGCTTCGTGAACGCGTCGAACACACTCAGATCGACCTCGCCGTACTTCGCCTCCCACTCGACCCGCTTCTCGGCGAGGAACTCCTTGCCGGCCTCGCGGCTCTTCGCCCTGACGTCGGCGAGCGCCGCTTCGTCTTCCTTCTCATCGGCGTCGCTGGCGATCCCGAGGCTCCGGATGAGCAGCGGCAGTGTGAGCCCCTGCAGCAGCAGCGTGCCGACGGTGACGATGAAGGCGACCACGACGATCGCGTGCGAGGCCTCGCTGTCGAGCGTCGCGAGGTCGGCGGCGGCCACCGCGATCGCGAGGGTGACCACGCCGCGCATGCCCGCCCAGGAGATGACGGCGCTGTCCTTCCAGGTGAGCTTGAGCCCCGCCATCCGGTCGCGCACGATCTGGCTGCGCAGCTCGTCGGCGGTGTAGTCCCCCCAGCGTCGGGACTTGCGGTGCCGCTTCGCGAACTCGCCGCTCTGCACGCCGCGATCCCACCGTTCGAGCTTCCTGCGGTCCTGGAAGTTCGCCCAGGCGCTCGTCGGATAGATGTAGAGCGGCCGCACGATCAGGACGACCAGCAGCACGGCCCCCGAGAGCAGGAGGATGTGCCCGACCGACTCGCTGCCGAGATCGCGGAGCACCCGCGGGAACTGCAGTCCGATGTAGGCGAACACGAAGCTCTCCAGCAGCAGGTCGGCCGAGAGCCAGAGCGGCTTCTCCTGCTGACGCGTGGTGTAGTCGGTGCGCGGGGAGTTGTAGCCGACGTAGAGACCCATCGCGACGACGGCGAGAACACCGGAGCCCAGCAGATGCTCGGCGATCGCGTAGGCGCCGAACGGAGCGAGGAGCCCGAACGTGCCGATCACGACCGCATCGCTGATGCGCATCCGCAGCTGGTGCAGGACGATGCCGAACACGAGGCCGATGCCGACCCCGATCACGACCGCGAGCAGGAACTGTCCGATGCCTGCTCCGATCGTCACCGTCGCGCCGGCGATGGTCAGCGACGCGAACACCCGGTACAGCGTGAGCGAGGTGGCGTCGTTGATGAGACTCTCACCGGAGAGGACGGTCATGATCCGGCGGGGCAGACCGAGTCGGCGACCGATCGCCGCGGCGGACACCGCATCGGGCGGGGCGACGATCGCACCGAGCAGCAGCGCGCCGGGGAGGGTGAGCGCGGGGAAGATCCACCAGGCCACGAATCCTACGGCGAGGGCGGTGATCAGCACGAGCCAGATACCGAGTCGCCGGATCTGCGGGAGGCTGCGCTTGAACCCGACGAAGGACACGTCGAGCGCCGCCGAGTACAACAGCGGCGGCAGCACCAGGCTGAGGAGCAGGTGTCCGTCGATGTCGATGTCGGGGACGAAGGGGAGGAAGGAGACGGCGAGCGCCACGACCGTCACCAGTAGCGGCGCCGGCCACCCTCGTGAGCGCGCGAACGCCGCCACCGCGACCGAGCCGACGAGGACGTAGAAGATACCCGCTTCCATGCCCCCACGGTAGCGGGGGAATGGAGCCGTGCAGACGCGCGTTGTGCTGAAGGATGTCCGATACAGCCCTCTCCGTCCTCGACCTCGTCCCGGTGCGCACCGGCCAGACCAGTGCCGAGGCCATCGCCGCCTCCCTGTCCCTCGCCGAGATCGCCGATCGGCTCGGCTACCGCCGGTACTGGTTCGCCGAGCACCACAACATGCCGTCGGTGGCATCCACCACGCCCCCGGTGCTGATCGCGGCGGCCGCCACCCGCACCTCCCGCATGCGCCTGGGCTCGGGCGGCGTGATGCTGCCCAACCATGCCCCGCTCATCGTCGCCGAGCAGTTCGCGGCGCTCGAGGCGATCGCGCCCGGACGCATCGACCTGGGTCTCGGCCGCGCCCCCGGCAGTGACCCCGTCATCACCCAGCTGCTGCGCGGCTCGGGCACCACGAGCGACGTCGAGCAGTTCCCCCGCCACGTGCAGGACATCGCCGCCCTCCTCTCGGCCGACGGTGCCGCGCTGCGTTTCACCTCGGGCGGCGAGTACACCGTGCGCGCGACACCCGCCGCGACCGGCACCCCCGAGGTGTGGCTGCTCGGTTCGAGCGACTATTCGGCGCAGCTGGCCGCCTCGCACGGCCTGCCCTACGTCTTCGCGAACCACTTCTCGGGTCAGGGCCTCGAGCGCGCGCTCGACCTGTACCGCACCGGCTACCGTCCGAGCGAGGAGCACCCGGAGCCGCGCACGTTCCTCACGGTCAACGCGGTCGCCGCTCCCACGCAGGAGGAGGCGGAGGCACGCGCCCTCCCGCAGCTGCGCATGATGGCGCGACTGCGCCTGAATCAGCCGCTCGCCGCGCTCGAGACCGTCGAGCAGGCGGCCGCCGCCGAGACCGACGCCGCGACCGACGAGGTCGTGCAGGCCGCCCGCTCGCGCTGGTTCGTGGGTACGGGCGAGAGTGTGGCCGCGGAGATCGGCGCCTTCGCCGAACGATACGGCGTCGACGAGGTCATGCTGTCTCCGGTCGCCGGCGCCTACGACGCCGAGCCGAACGACGCACCGACCGGTCGCGCACAGACACTCGAGCTCATCGCCGCCGCACGCTGATCACCTGTCAAGCCCTGGTTTTCCCGCCGGTTCAGGCGTAGCGTCACGAACAGTGCCGTCGACAGGGGCGCCGCCCCTTCGGCGATCGCACTGTCGGCAGCAGCAGAAGGAGTTCGATGATGAGCACCACCAAGACTCTCGCCCTCTGGGTCGCCTATGGCCGCAACGGCGTCGTCGGCAGCATCCGCCACGATGACGACGGTTACACGGTGACGATGGTCGGCTCCGACGAGGTGACCGGGACGTACCCGAACCTCGCGTCGGCCAAGGGTGCCCTGCATTCCCATATGGCTCCGGGCAGCGACTGGCCGCGTTTCCAGGAGCACTGAACCACGGCATCCGCCTGACCGTGCTGGGCGGTCGGGCGGGTGGCGTCAGACGTCGGGCTCGCCGGAGAGGATTCCGCGCAGCCAGTCGCGCGCCTCGATGAAGATGTCGTCGGAGTAGCGCTCGGGGTAGTGCACGATCTGCCGGTCGGCGCGCGGGTACGAACCGAGGAACACCACGCGAGGGCTGAACCGCCGGATGCCGAGCAGCGCATCGGCCATGCGCTCGTGCTCGATGTGCCCGTCGGCGTCGATGACGAACCGGTAGCGGCCGAGTTCGTCGCCGATCGGCCGCGACTCGATGAGCGACAGGTTGATGCCGCGGGTCGAGAACTGCTCGAGCATCTCGAGGAGCGAGCCGGGGTGGTCGTGCGGGAGCTCGACGATCAGTGAGGTCTTGTCCGCCCCGGTCGGCTCGGGTGAACGGGTCGTGCGGGTGACGAGGACGAAGCGGGTCACGGCCTGGGCGTTGTCGCCGATGCCCTCTGCGAGCACGTCGACGTCGTAGTGGTTGACGATGCCGGGCGCCGCGATGGCCGCCTGCGCGGGCAGCGTGCCGTCGAGGACGCCGATCGCGGATGCGACGTTGCTCGATGCGGGCACGTGCGAGTGCGAGGGGAGGTGTGCGCCGAGCCAGCCGTGGCACTGGGCATAGGCGACCGGATGCGCCGCGATCACCTCGACCTGGTCGAGCGTCGTTCCCCGCGGCGCGACCAGCACGAAGTTGACCCGCACCAGGTATTCGCCGACGATGCGCAGGCCGGGGAGCGTGGCGAGGGCGTCTTGCGTGGTGGAGACGCCGCCCTCGATCGAGTTCTCGATCGCGATCATCGCGGCGTCGCTGCGGCCCTCGAGCACGTCGGCCAGAGCTTCACCCACGTTGTGCACGGAGCGCCACTGCTGACCGCGAGCCTCGGCCACCTGCTCCAGCGCCGCCTCCGTGAAGGTTCCGGCAGGGCCCAGATAGCTGTAGGTACGGCGTTCAGTCACGGGTTTCACCTTATCCCTCTGCCGGGAGAGCGATATGCGGATGACTTCGCGGATGCGAACCGGGCGATCAGGGGGCAGACTGAAGAGATGACCAGCCGTGCCGGCCTCCCCGCGGAGGAAAGTGACCTGATCGATGTCGACGAGCTGATCGCCGCATACTACGACCGCACGCCGAACCCAGAAGTCGCCGCCGAGAGGGTCGTGTTCGGCACCAGCGGCCACCGCGGTTCGTCGCTGTCGAACAGCTTCAACGAGAACCACATCCTCGCCACGACTCAGGCGATCGTGGACTACCGGGCGGCCCAGGGCATCGCCGGTCCGCTGTTCCTCGGTCGCGACACGCATGCACTCTCGCTGCCCGCCGAGCGCAGTGCGATCGAGGTGCTGCTCGCCAACGGTGTGGATGTGCGCGTCGACTCCCGCGACTCGTGGGTGCCGACGCCGGCGCTCAGCCACGCGATCCTCACCTACAACCGCGGACGCGCGGCGGACGACCCGGGCCGCGCCGACGGCATCGTCGTGACCCCGTCGCACAACCCTCCGCGTGACGGCGGCTTCAAGTACAATCCGCCGCACGGCGGACCCGCCGACACGGACGCCACCGGCTGGATCGCCGACCGGGCGAACGCGCTGATCGCCGCGGGGCTCGAGGGCGTCAAGTCGGTGCGGTTCGCCGACGTCGACTGGGATGCGCTCAACGGCTACGACTTCCGCGACGCCTACGTGCGTGACCTGCCCTCGATCATCGACATCGATGCGATCCGCAACGCCGGGGTCAGCATCGGCGCCGACCCCCTGGGCGGAGCATCCGTCGAGTACTGGTCGCTGATCGCCGAGATGCACGATCTCGACCTCACCGTCGTGAATCCCGAGGTCGACCCGACCTGGCGCTTCATGACCCTGGACTGGGACGAGAAGATCCGGATGGACCCGTCGTCGCCCTCGGCGATGGCCTCGCTGGTCGCGAAGAAGGGCTCCTACGACGTCCTCACCGGGAATGACGCCGATGCCGACCGGCACGGCATCGTCACCCCGGATGCCGGGTTGATGAACCCGAACCACTACCTGGCCGTCGCGATCGACTACCTCTTCTCGCACCGGCAGGACTGGCCGCGGGATGCCGCGATCGGCAAGACGCTCGTGTCGTCGATGATCATCGACCGCGTCGCCGAGTCGCTCGGCCGGCGCCTGCTGGAGGTCCCCGTCGGGTTCAAGTGGTTCGTGCCCGGCCTGCTCGACGGCTCGGTCGCGTTCGGCGGCGAGGAGTCTGCCGGAGCATCCTTCCTCCGCCGAGACGGCTCGGTCTGGTCGACCGACAAGGACGGCATCCTGCTGTGCCTGCTGGCCGCCGAGATCATCGCCGTCACCGGCAAGACGCCGTCGGAGCGCTACCGCGAGCTGGAGGCCGCCTTCGGCGCATCCGCCTACCAGCGCGTCGACGCACCGGCGACGCCCGAGCAGAAGGCGACGCTCGCGAAGCTCGCTCCCGAGGCCGTGACGGCGACGACTCTGGCCGGCGAAGACATCTCGGCGAAGCTCTCGCACGCACCGGGCAATGGCGCGGCCATTGGCGGCCTCAAGGTGCAGACCGAGCACGCCTGGTTCGCCGCCCGGCCGTCGGGCACCGAAGACGTCTACAAGCTGTACGCCGAGAGCCTGCGCGGCCCGGAGCATCTCGCCGAGGTGCAGGCCGAGGCGCGTGCCGTGGTTTCGGCTGCGCTCGAGGGCTGACCCGAGCGCTTCTGCGCCGCAGAGGGTCGAGGGAGCGAACGGGTCGCTCCCTCGACCCTCTGTCGTCAGCGCTTGACGTAGGTCTCGGCTTGCTTCTTGACCGCCTCGGTCACCACACCGGTGCCACCGAGGATCACGATCTTCTGCGGCTTTAGACGCGCCAGCTCCGCCGCGACCACCGGCGGCAACGCGCCCGGCTCCGTCAGCAGCACCGGACCACCGAAGTGTCCCGCTGCGGCCGCACCGGCCAGCGCATCCGGGAAGTCCCGCCCGTTCGCGAGATACACCACCGGCACGCCAGCTGTCGGGAACGATGCCACCGAGACCGCTACCGCCGTCTCATACCGGCCCGGCCCCGACTGACGGGAAACACCGCCCGTCGTGTAGGCACCGGCCTGCTTCTTGACCGCCTCGGTC
>NZ_JAGGPG010000004.1:0-19265 GCF_018613945.1 Microbacterium sp. ISL-59 | reverse complement strand
ATACACCACCGGCACGCCAGCCGTCGGGAACGACGCCACCGACACCGCCACCGCCGTCTCATACCGACCAGGACCCGACTGACGGGAAACCGCGGCGACGGCGGCCTTCGGCGTGACGGCGGCGGATGCGGCAGAGGCCGCAGAGGAGCCGACCACGTTCGTCGCCTTCACCGTGAACGTGTATGCCGTCCCGTTCGCGAGGCCCGTGACCGTGGCCGTCGTGGCACCCGTGGTCGTGGCGGTCTTGCCGCCGGGCTGCGCCGTCACCGTGTAGCCCGTGATCGCGGACCCACCGTTCGACGCCGACGCCGTCCACGACACCGTCGCCTGGGCGTTGCCGGCCACCGCCGACACCGCGCTCGGGGCCACCGGAGCGGTCGGGGCGGTCGTCGGCGTCACGGCCGCGGAGGCGGCAGACGCGACCGACGTGCCGATCGCATTCTTCGACGTGACCGTGAACGTGTAGGCCGTTCCGTTCGTGAGCCCGGTGACCGTCGCGGTCGTCGCACCCGTCGTCGTCACCTTGGCACCGCCCGGCGACGCCGTCACGGTGTAACCCGTGATCGCAGACCCGCCGTTCGAGGTCGGGGCCTTCCACGACACCGTCGCCTGCCCGTTGCCGGCCACCGCCGACACCGCGGTCGGGGCGCCGGGAGCCTTCGGTGCGACCACGGGGGTGACCGCGTCCGAGACGGCCGATGCCACGGACGTCCCCACGGCGTTCGTCGCCGTGACGATGAACTTGTACGCGGTGCCGTTCGTGAGTCCGGTGACCATCCCGGTCGTCGCACCCGTCGTCGTCACCTTGGCACCGCCCGGCGACGCCGTCACGGTGTAACCCGTGATCGCAGACCCGCCGTTCGAGGTCGGAGCCTTCCACGACACCACGGCCTGCCCGTCGCCGGGAACGGCCGACACCGCGGTCGGAGCGGTCGGCACCGTCAGGAGCTTGAGCGTGGTGAACGAGACCCGCGGCGATTCCACACCGCTGCCGACCGCGTTCACCGCGGTCACAGACGCCGCATAGGTCGTCTGCGCGGTGAGCCCGGTGAGCGAGAAGGACGCACCGGTGACGGCGATCTCTCGGACGAGCGCTCCCCCGGTGTAGATCCGCACCGAGTACCCGGTGATCGGAGATCCTCCCGAGGCGGGCGCGGTCCAGTCGAGCTGCGCGGCCGTGTCCTGCAGCTTCGACACGACGGGCACCGTCGGAGCCTTCGGCACCGACGGCTTCGCCTTCACGGTCAGCGTCGCGATGTCCGTCGTCTTCGTCGATCCTCCGGATGTGAAGACGGCGCGCACCGCTGTGCCGGAGTCGGCCAGCGTTCCGGTCAGCGCGAGCGTCGTGTCGGTCGCACCCGCGATCGTCGTGAACGTCGCGGCTCCCTGCTTGCGCTTCTCCCACCGGATCGTCGGGGCCGTCGCGCCCGATGCGGCGGCACGGAAGGTCGCCGTCTCACCGTCGGTCACGGTCACGTCGGCGGGCTGTCGCTGAATCGTGAACTCATCGCTGATGGACTGCTCGGGCGTGCGCGGCTCCTCCCCCGAGGCGAGGGCGCGCAGCTGCGGCGAGACGCTCACGGTCCCTCCGGCGGACACCTCCACGGCATCCGCCTCGCGCAACGTCTTCTTGCCGTCGAACCACGTCGTGCCCGTCGTCGGCGAGTACACGTACAACCCGTACGATCCCGCCTCAACCGGAGGCAGGGTGTAGGTGCCATGCTCATCCGTGGTGGTCTCGACGTCGAGGATCGTTCCCCCTGGCGTGGCACCGAACATCTGAGTCAGCGGTGCGAAGAACGCCCCGATCCCCGTGTCCGGCATCGACGCGAGGCCGACCGTGGCCCCGGCGAGCGGATTGCCGTCGGCGTCGAGCACCGACCCGATGATGACGCCGCCGAGACGCATGGAGGCGTCGACGGCCGTGACCGGCTTGCCCGCGACGCTGATCTTCGTCGCGGTTGCCGAGGTCGTGGCATCCTTCCACCACTCCTCGACGTACAGTCCGTTCCAGTTCACGAAGCGCACGGTGTAGGTGCCGTCGGCCAGGGCGGGAGTGCGATAGGTGCCATCGCCGGAGGTGGTCGCCGAGGCGACGATCTCCCCCGCGGCGTTCCAGACATCGACCTGGATGCCGGGCAGCGGATTCGTCGTGTTCTCGCCGGTCGCCCGGCCAGTCACGCGCTGCCCCTTGGCGAGCGCGAACGTGATGTCCTTGAGATCCGTGCCAGCGAGGGTGACGCGTCGAGTCGCCGCCGAGTAGGTGGCAGAACCCTCCGCCGCGACGACGTCCCAGGCGCCGGGGGCCCCGACCACGACGCGGTAGGTCCCGTCGGACTGGGTCATGCCGTAGGCGGTCGAGTAGGTGACGAGCGACTGCGCCCGCACGGATGCCCCGGACACCGGCTCACCCGTCGCCGCATCGGTCAGGCGTCCGCTGACCGCCCAGCCCCGCTGCGTCGCGATGTCGAGCACGGTCGGCGTGCCGGCGACGACGGTGAACGGCGTCGTCGTCTCGCGCAGTGCGTCGCCGTTCGGGGAGAATCCCGAGGTGCGCACACGGTAGACGCCCGGTTCCACGGAGAACCCGAACTGCGCACCGGTCGGGTACGACGAGTCCACGTAGTTCCACCACTCGCCGTCCTGGCGCTCGATCGTCACGTCGACGCGCGCGATCTGCGATCCGTCGGTCGTCCGCAACGCCCCCGTGACGTTCAGGTTCTTGCGCAGATCGAAGTCGACGCCGCCGAAGACCTTTCCGGGCAGGGCCGTGATCGGCGTGACACCATCGGCAGACCCGGAGCCGTTCCAGTAGACACCGTTGACCGAGACGATCCACGTGCCCGTCAGTCCGGAGACCTCCCACTTCACGGCCGAGCCGTCGGTGGTCGGCACCGCGATGGAGCGCTGATCGGAGCCGTCCTGCTTGCTCAATGAGACCCAGTACGACTGACCTGCGATGCTCGGCGTGAGGCTTCCGCTGATCGTGCCGCCGAGGACGGCGGTGACGTCGGCGCGGAACGTCGCGTCGAGGCCGAGCTCGATCACCGTGGCAGCCGGATCGTTCGCGGTGGCTCCGTACCAGACATCGACCACGCCGCTCGTGCCGGAGGTGACCTTGACGACGTAGTTCTCGCGGTTCAGACCCTTGACCGTGTATCGGCCCTGCGCATCCGTGGTCGCCGTGGCGACCGGCTGGAAGGTGTTGTGCGCCGCGAACACGGAGATCGTGGCGCCCTTCACCGCGGCACCGCCCGCGAAGGAGACGGTGCCGGCGATCGAGCCGCCCTTCACCGCGACGAAGTCGATGCCGTCGTAGACCGTGCCATCCGTCGTCGCACGCACGAGATCCGCCTCGGCCGCGCTCCTCTTGCCGTCGTACCACTGCTGCGGCGCTCCCGTGGAGCCCGCCTGGCTCAGACCGACGGTGTACTCCCCCGCCGCCAGCGGGTAGGACGAGTACGAGCCGTCGGCAGCGGTCACGGTGGACCCGACGTCGTTGCCCGCCAGACGGAACCAGACCGTGTCGCCTTCTCGAGGCGTCCCGTCGGGGTCGGTCGACGTGCCGGAGATGCGCACACCGGCCGTCACCGTGGCGTCGCGGCCGGTCAGCGAACCGGAGGCCGCCGTGACGGTGATGGTCCCGGCATCCTCCCAGCTGCCGACGCCGGGCCAGTACGTGGGCGGTCCGGAACTGTAGAAGCTCAGGTCATAGGTACCGGGCACGACGTTGATGAGGGTGTACGTGCCGTTGGCCGCAGTGGACGCGGACCGGGAGAGACTCCCCGTGACCCACGGGCGAGGGTTCAGCGTGACACCGGCGCCTTCGACCGGGTTCCCCTTGAGATCGCGGACCGTGCCCGAGATGGTCCGGGAGCTCACCGTCACGCCGATCCCGATGTTCGCCACCGCACCGTTCACGACGATCAGCTTCGCCGTTTCGTACGAGGTTCCTCCGTGGTACGCGTCGATACCCAGGCCGTACGCGCTCACCGATGCGCGATACGTACCCTTGGGGACGGTCACCGACCAGGGCGTCGAGCCCGTCTGGATCGAGAGGGGCAGATCGAACTGCATGCCGTCCGCCGACAGCTGGAGCCGCGCCTCGGTGAGCGACAGGGGGCCCGTGACCGCCACGGTTCCCGACACCTGCTGTCCCGCGACGAGCGCGACATCGCCCAGCGTCGAGACGGCCGCGACCGGCTCGAGGACCCACTGATCCTCCGCCCAGTTGCCGGGAAGGATCTTGCGGTCCGTGCCGAGCGTTCCGGCGACATAGCCCGCCCCCGGGGTCACCAGGAGATAGAACGGACGCGCCGTGTCGACGTGCATCGTGAAGGTGCCGTCTGCGCCGGTGATGACCTGAGCCAACAGGCCGGGACCATCGCCGTAGATGGCCTCCGCGCGGAGGTTCACTCCCCTGACGGCCGCTCCGGCGGGGGTCACGAAGCGTCCGGAGACGGTGACCCGCACCACCTCGCCGTAGCTCGATTCCGGCGGGCCCGCCTCGGTCGCTGCCGCACCGGCGATGCGCGACTGCGTCGACGGGGCATCCTGGGTGGGCGGCATGGCGTCGGAAGAGGCATCGTCGGAAGAGGCATCGTCGGAAGAAGCATCGTCGGAAGAAGCATCGCGAGATGAGACGTCACCGAGTTCGGTGCTGATCTGCGCTCCGTGGGCCGCGGAGACCACGGCGGGGTCGTCGCTGACCAGATCCGGTGCCGCTGCGGTGACGATCGTCGGGGTCGCGGGTGCGATCTCGCCGGCGACGGCGGGCACTGCGGAGGAGGCGATCAGCGCGAGTGCGGTGAGCAGGACTCCGCCGGTGCGGAGCATGCGGGACCCCAGCCCCCGGTGGGATTCGGACAGCGCAGCGCGACGGCGCGAACGGACAGGACTCACGGACAATCTCCCCTAGATCGAGCGAAGCCGGCTCAGTCCATTCGATCGAACAACCGGTATTCTGCGCTGATCGTAGCAGAGGGCGAACCCTACGTCGGATGAACAATTTCCGACGGAGACAACGCCGTGTCACGGCCGCATCCGAGGCCTCAGGCCCGCCTGCAGGGCCGGAGTCAGGACGCCGCGGCGCGGGCCAGCACGGCGCCGGCCTCCCGCAGCCAGCGCGCGGGGTCGGCGAGGGCTGACTGGGTCGAGCCGGCGAGATCGGTGAGAGAAACGGATGCCGTGAACAGCGCGGTGTCGGCATCCGCGGTGATGCGTCCGGCGGCGAGTAACGCGCGGGTGCCCGCCGCAGCGGCGAGGCCGGCGAGGAACGAGGGCACCTTGCCGTCGCCGGACTGTCCGTCGTAGGAGCCCTCACCGGTGATGACGGTGTCGGCGTCGGCGATCGCGTCGGCGAGGCCGATGAGCTCGGCCACCTCGGCGGCGCCGGGAGCGAGCACGCCGCCCCACACGACGAGCGCGGCACCGGTGCCGCCTGCCGCGCCGTTGCCCTCCCCCGCCGGGTCGATGCCCAGCAGCTCGGCGAGGCGGCGCAGACCGTCGTCGACGAGCGCGATGTCCGCCATCGCACGCAGCCCCTTCTGCGGGCCGAACACCGCGGCCGCACCCCGTGGGCCGGTGAGCGGGTTGGTGACGTCGGTCAGCACGCGCACCTCGGGCGCCGCTCGCAACCCCGTCAGGTCGACCGCGGCGATCTCGGCGAGCCCTCGGGCACCGCGGGCTACGGGCACGCCGGACGCGTCGAGGAACCGCGCACCCAGCGCGGTGAGCATCCCGGTGCCGCCGTCGGTCGAGGCGCTCGATCCGATGCCGACCACGAGACACGAGACGCCGTGGTCGAGGGCTGCGCCCATGGCCTGGCCGAGGCCCGTCGTGTCGGCATCCCAGGGCCGCAGCTCGTCGAGGAGCTCGATTCCGGAGGTCGAGCCGAGGTCGACCACCGCGGTTCCCGCGGGCGCGCCCTCGCTCGGCGGCAGCAGCAGCCACGAGGTGTCGACGCGCGTTCCGGAAGGACCGTCGACGACGACCGGCATCCGGACCGCGCCGGGGACCGCGGCCTCGAATGCGGCGACCGTACCCTCCCCGCCGTCTGCCATCGGCCGATGCACGAACTCGGCGGTGGGATCCACCGCAGCCCAGCCCTCGGCGAGCGCGGCCGCGGCATCGGCCGCCGTGATCGTGCCCTTGAAGCTGTCGGGCGCCAGCACCACGCGGGTCATCGGGTGATCGCGGGAGTGCTCGCCCGCACGACGACCTCGACAGGGAGCGGCGACTGTTCCCAGTCGGCGTCGACCGTCGCACGGAACGCCTGGTAGCCCACCTCGGTCAGCGGCACGCGGACGGTCGTCAGAGCCGGTGACACATCGCTCGCGGCCGGCACGTCGTCGAAGCCGCAGACCGCGATGTCCGCACCGATCTCACGACCGGCGTCGCGGATGGCCGACATCGCGCCGATCGCGACGACGTCGCTGATCGCGAAGACGAGGGTTCCCGCCGGCACCCCGTCGGCGAGCGCGGCTGCCATGCCCGCACTCCCCGATTCACGTCGGAAGTCGCCCCGCCGCACGCTCTCCACCACGCCTCCGGAGGCCTCGAACCCGGCGCGGAAGCCGGCCAGGCGATCGTCGGAGGTACGCACACCCTCGGCGGCGCCCAGGATGATCGCCGAGCGGTAACCGAGCTCGGCCATTCGCCGCGCCAGCGTCTCGGCACCGGAACGGTTGTCGATCTCGATGCGGCGGTCGGCATCGCCGTCCGGCCCGAAGGCGACGACCGTGCCCCCCAGGCGGGCGAACTCGGCGAGCTCGTGCGCGGTGTCGACCTCCATCGGCTCCTGCGTGCGAGAAGCCGCGAGGATCAGCCCGCGCGGCCGCTGACCGCGCAGGGCACGCACGATCCGCGCCTCCCGCGCCTGGTCGCGTTCGGTGATCGCGATCGTCACGACCAGCCCGTGCTCGTCGGCACCACGCGCGACGCCGGACGCGATCAGACCGAAGTAGGGGTCGGCGATGTCGGCGACGAGCAGGGCGATGACGGGGGACGTTCCCCGGGCGATCGCCTGGGCGGAGACGTTGGCCGTGTAGCCGAGCTTCGCGGCCGCGGCTTCGACGCGTTCGCGGAACGACTCAGCCACCTTGCGCTCCGAGCCGTTGAGCGCGCGCGAGGCCGTCGCCAGGGAGACACCGGCTTCCCGCGCCACATCGTGCAGCGTGGGCGCGGGGCCGCGGGGATGACGCGAGGCGCGCTCCGACGCCGGCCGCTCCGCGGGCGATGCGGGGTTGGTCATGTCTCCGAGCCTACTTCCCGACTCTTCGTCACTCGGGCCTCTCGAGCGCGCGGAACGTCACCGAGCACAGTCCCTGGCGGGTCCGGGTCATGCCGTCATCCTCTCGAGTCCCGTCCGTGCGAGTCGTCGGCGGTACGGATGCAGGCGCGATGCACGGATGTCGGACCGAATGCCCCGTTTTCGTCCTGCATCCGTGCATCCGTCCGACAGGTGGGACACGACCGGCGACCGGCGCGCGTCATCCGAGGTGTGGGGAGACGGCCGCGGCGAAGGTCTCGGCCGTGCGGCGCACGACGTTCTCGGGGGCATCCGCCCAGATGTCGGCGTTGAAGATCTCGACCTCGATGTCGCGGTCGTACCCGGTCGCGATGACAGCCCGGGTGAGCGAGCCGAAGTCGATCACCCCGTCGCCCGTGTAGTGCCGCGAGAGCAGCACGTCGGCGGGGAGGGGCGTCTTCCAGTCGCACACCTGGTAGGTGGCGATGCGGCCTTCGCGACCCGCGCGGGCGATCTGCTCGAGCACCTGCGGATCCCACCAGATGTGGAACGTGTCGACCGCGGCACCGACCACGGCGGGCTCGAAGTCGGCGGCGATGTCGAGCGCCTGACCGAGCGTCGAGACGACGGCACGATCGGAGGCGAACATCGGATGCAGCGGCTCGATCGCGAGCGTGACCCCCGCGGCCTTCGCCTCGGGAGCGAGAACGCCGATCGCATCGCGGACGCGCTCGCGCGCCCCGATCAGGTCGCGCGACCCCTCGGGCAGGCCACCCGCGACGAGCACGAGCACCGCGGTCGAGCCCTCGGCACCGGCGGCGGCCAGGGTCGCGGTCTCCTCGATCGCCCGACGGTTGTCGTCGAGGGCGGCCTCCCGCTCGGCCCCGGCGGGCAGCGTGAAGAAGCCGCCGCGGCAGTGGGTCGTGAAGCGCAGCCCCGAGTCCGACAGCATCCGGGCCGCGACGTCGAGGCCGACCTCGTTGACGGGCTCGCGCCACAGTCCGATCGCCTGGATGCCGGCGTCGGCGGTGACCCGCAGGGCCGTGGCCAGGTCGGCGTATTTGACGGTGGCCTGGTTGATCGACAGGCGCGGATCCACGGCGCTCACGCGTCCACCCCGTTCAGGCGCAGCATCCCGTGCCAGCGTTCGCGGGCGAGGTCGGGCTGCTCGAGCGCGAGCGAGGCGTTGGCGAGCTCGACGATGCGGCTCAGATGCGGCAGGCTGCGCGCGGAGTGCAGGCCTCCCACCATCTGGAACGCGGGCTGGTGGCCGTTGAGCCAGGCCAGGAAGGCGACACCGGTCTTGTAATAGAAGGTCGGTGCCGCGAAGACCTGTCGGCTGAGCTCCTCGGTCGGGCCGAGGATGCGCAGGTACCACTCCGGGTCGCCGGCGTCCAGCGCCTGGATCGCCGCCGACGCCACCGGCGTGATCGCCGCGAACGCCCCCAGCAGCGCGTCGGAGTGCCCCGCGCCGTCGCCGACGGTGTCGCCACCGATCAGACTCACGTAGTTGAAGTCGTCGCCGGTGAACATGCGCACCCCCTCGGGGAGCCGCTCCCGCACGGAGATCTCGGACTCGGCGTTCAGCAGGCTCATCTTGACGCCCGCGACCTTGTCGGGGTTCTCCGCGATCACATCGAGCAGCACTGCGGATGCCGTCTGCCAGTCGTCGGCGCCGAAGTATCCGGCCAGCTCGGGGTCGAATGCCGTGCCGAGCCAGTGCAGCACCACGGGCACGGTCGCGCGCGACAGCACCTCACGGTAGACGCGACGGTAGTCGTCGGCGCCCGTCGCGACACGGGCGAGGTGGCGGGAGGCCATGAGCACGGGGCCGGCCCCCTGCTCCTCGGTGAAGTGCAGCTGCTCGAGGTAGGCGGCGATCACCTGGTCGATCGAGATGTGCGTCTCGGCGACATGGTCGGTGTTGACGCCGACCACGACCGAGCCGCCCTCCTCTCGGGCGACCTCGGCACTGCGGGAGATCAACTCCCGGGTGGCCGCGGCATCCAGCCCCATGTTCCGCTGCGCGGTGTCCATGGCGTCGGCGACGCCGAGTCCCCACGAGTACACGTTGCGCCGGAACGCGAGCGTGGCGTCCCAGTCGATGTCGGCCGGCTGCCCCGGGGTGTTGTCGGCGTGGACCTTCGGCACCACGTGCGCGGCGGCATAGGCGACGCGGCTCTGCAGCGGGACGGTCGGACGGGTGTAGGCGCCCGAGTCGTTGAGGGAGACGTCGGCGGTCTCACCGGTCGCACGGAGGAGTCGGAGGGTGCTCATGCGCGTCTCAGCCCAGCGTCAGCGGCGAGAGGGCGATCTTGCGACCCTCGGCACTCGAGGTCAGACCGGCCTCGGCGAACTGCACACCGCGGGCACCGGCGAGCAGGTCGAACGGATACTCGGTGCCCTCGACGTAGGAGACCAGGTACTCCTCCCACTGCTGACGGAAGCCGTTGAGGAAGACCTCGTTGGTCGGCACGTTCTGCCAGTCGGCGTCGTAGTCGCGGGTGTCTTCCAGGTCGGGGTTCCACACCGGCTTGGGGGTGGCGTTGCGGGGCTGGATCTTCGCGCCGAACAGCCCGACGACGGCCGAGCCGTGCGTGCCGTCGACCTGGAACTCGACGAGCTCGTCGCGATTCACGCGCACGGTCCACGAGGAGTTGATCTCGGCGATCACGCCGCCCTCGATCTCGAAGATGCCGTAGGCCGCGTCCTCGGCCGTGGCCGTGTAGTGCTCGCCCTTCTCGTCCCAGCGGTCGGCGATGTGCACGGCCGCCTGCGCGTAGACGCTCTTGACCTCGCCGAAGAGGTTCTCGAGCACGTAGTTCCAGTGCGGGAACATGTCGGTGATGATGCCGCCGCCGTCTTCGGTGCGGTAGTTCCAGCTCGGGCGCTGCGCCGGCTGCCAGTCGCCCTCGAACACCCAGTAGCCGAACTCGCCGCGCACCGAGAGGATGCGACCGAAGAAGCCGGAGTCGATCAGACGCTTGAGCTTCTGCAGGCCCGGCAGGTAGAGCTTGTCGTGCACGACGCCGGTCTTGACACCAGCGTCCTTCGCGAGGCGGGCGAGCTCGAGCGCCTCTTCCAGCGACTCGGCGGTCGGCTTCTCGGTGTAGATGGCCTTGCCGGCGGCGATGGCCTTGCGGATCGCGGTGGCGCGGGCTTTGGTCACCAGGAAGTCGGCGTAGATCTCCCACTGGGGGTCGGCGAGGGCGGCGTCGAGGTCGGTCGTCCAGTCTTCGATTCCGTGCTTCGCGGCGAGCTCTGCGAGCTTGGCCTCGCTGCGACCGACGAGGATCGGCCTCACCGTGATGCGGGAACCGTCGGGCAGCTCGATGCCGCCCTCTTCGCGGATCGCGAGGATCGAGCGCACCAGGTGCTGCCGGTATCCCATGCGTCCGGAGACGCCGTTCATGATGATGCCGATCTCGCGGGTGTTCGCCTGGGCCATGGTGTTCCGTTTCTTTCGCGGGAAGCTGTCGGTGCTTCCTCTCGACCGTAAGTGGAAAGCGCTTTCCGAGATCATGCCACGAGACGAGAGTCGAACGCAACCGAAGCGCTTTCGCGCCGGAGGTCAGGCGGTGCTGTCGCGCTCGACGAGCTCGGTCGGGATGACGGCGGAGCCCTCGGGTTGCGGGGCACCCTCGATCGCATCCACCAGCGCCGAGACCGCGCGGTGGGCGAGGGCGGCGAAGTCCTGCCGGATCGTGGTGAGCGGCGGGCGGTAGTTCGCCGCATCGGGCACGTCGTCGAAGCCGATGACCGCGACATCCTCGGGCACGCGGCGGCTGGACTCGGCCAGGGCGCGCATCAGCCCGAGCGCCATCTGGTCGTTGGCGCAGAAGACCGCGGATGCCCCAGCGAGGGCTCCCCCCGCCGAATATCCCGAGTCGGCGCTCCAGTCGCCCCGGACCACGGCGGATGGACGGATGCCGGCGGAGTCCAGAGTCTCGCGCCATCCCCGCTCGCGCTCGACGGCCGCAAAGGAATCTTCGGGGCCGGCGAGGTGGTGCACGGTGTCGCGCCCGAGGGCGAGGAGCCGCGCCGTGGCGAGTGCCGCTCCGCCGGCGTGATCGCTGTGCACGGAGGTGAATCCCGCGTCGGTCGGCGCATCGACCACGACCAGGCGCAAACCCGCGGGGGGCTGCGTCGCCGGGACAAGTGCCGATGCCTCGTTGAGCACGATCGCGCCGTCGACCTCCTGCTCGGCGAGCCGCTCGAACGCCTCGGCGACGCCGTCGGTCGCGGTCACGAGCGTCAGGGCGTATCCGCGTTCCGCCGCCGCTTCGGCCGTGGCCTGCAGCATCCGCGAGTTGCCGACCGTGGCGAGCGTAGTGACGACGAGGCCGATGGTCTGCGAGCGACCGGTGCGCAGGGCGCGGGCCGCACGGTGCGGGCGGTACCCGAGCTCGGCCATGGCTCCCTCGACGCGGGCGCGCGTGTCGGGATCGACGCGAGGGCTGCCGTTGACCACACGGGAGACGGTCTGACCAGAGACGCCGGCGCGAGCGGCGACCATGGCCATCGACACGCGACCGGACGCCGATCGAGGCCGTCCGGAGCCCGTTTTCCCGACCAGGTCGTGTTCGCTTCCCACGCACATTCTCCGTTCGACACCCGTGCACAACTCCGCAGTGTTGACGTTATCACGGCTCTATGGCTACCATGTTTACGTGAACACGCACGATCTTCCTGAGTTACGCACCGAGACCCTCGGCGCCGGCGTCGTCAAACGCGCCACCACCCTCGCCGACGGCCGCGACCTCATCTACTACGACGATCCGGGCACCGCGCTCGGAGCCGAACGCGGTGTCGATGCCCGCACGCTCGACCCGCGTCCCGACACCGCCACCATGCGCCTCGACGTGCTCACGGGCGACTGGATCACGGTCGCCGCCAACCGGCAGAACCGCGTCATGATGCCCAGCGCCGACGCCGACCCGCTCGCACCGCAGACCCCGGGCAACCCCTCCGAGGTGCCGTCCCGCTACGACGTCGCGGTGTTCGAGAACCGCTCCCCAGCGTTCGGCCCCGCCCTCGCCGAGGCCGTCGGCACCGCGCCGCAGGCATCGAACGCGCCGCGCGGCCTCGACGACCTCGCCGCCCTGGGCCTCGGTCGCACCCGCACCTCGGTCGGGCGCTGCGAGGTGGTCTGCTTCAGCCCCGACCATTCCGGCTCGTTCGGCACGCAGTCCGTCACCCGCGCTCGCACGGTCATCGAGGCCTGGGCCGACCGCACGGCGGCGATCTCGAAGCTGCCCGGCATCCAGCAGATCTTCCCGTTCGAGAACCGCGGCGAGGCGATCGGGGTCACCCTGCCGCACCCGCACGGCCAGATCTACGCCTACCCCTACGTGACGCCACGCACCACGCGGCTGCTCGAGTCGATCGACCGCACGGCACCCGACCTGTTCCAGCACATCCTCGAGTCCGAGCAGGCCTCCGAGCGCGTGGTGTTCCGCGGCGAGCACTGGACGGCCTTCGTGCCGTTCGCCGCCCGCTGGCCCCTCGAGGTGCACCTGATGCCGCACCGCCACGTGCCCGACTTCGCCGAGACGACCGAGGCCGAGCGCGACGAGCTCGCCCCGCTCTACCTGCGCCTGCTGCGCGGCGTCGATGCCCTCTACGAGACTCCGACCCCGTACATCGCCGCCTGGCACCAGGCCCCCGTGCACGTCGGTCGCGACACCGTGCGCCTGCACCTGCAGCTGACGAGCCCGCGCCGGGCCGCCGACAAGCTGAAGTTCCTCGCCGGGTCTGAGGCCGCGATGGGGGCATGGGCGGCCGAGGTCCCGCCGGAGGTCGGCGCCGCACGCCTCCGCGAGGCGATCGAACGCTCCTCGCAGAACCCGACCGCGAACCCGACCTCGACCTCGACCTCCGACGGAGCATCCGCATGACCGGCGCCCACGACAACGCCCGCGCCCTGTTCGCCGAGCTCACCGGTCGCGAGCCCGACGGCCTCTGGTCGGCACCGGGTCGCGTCAACCTGATCGGCGAGCACACCGACTACAACGACGGCTTCGTGCTGCCGTTCGCCATCCCCCAGCGCACGGTCGCCGCGGTCGGGCTGCGCGGCGACGACCGCGGCCGCGTCCTGGTCGGGTCGACCTTCGCGGAGGAGCCGGTGGAGGTCGGTCTCGACGAACTCGACGGACTCTTTCCGACCGCGCCGGGCACACACCCCGCCGTCCCGGAGTGGGCCGCGTACCCGCTGGGCGTGGCCTGGGCGCTGCGGCATGCGACCGCCGAGGACGGCCCGTTCCGCGGCCTCGACATCGCGATCGCCTCCGACGTGCCGGTGGGCGCTGGGCTCTCCTCGTCCGCCGCGATCGAGGGGGCGACGGCATCCGCCCTGAACGAGCTCTGGGGCACCGGCCTCGACGCCACGGCTCTGGCCCGCGTCGGACGCCGTGCCGAGAACGAGGCCGTCGGAGCTCCCACCGGGATCATGGACCAGATGGCGTCGATGCTCGGTCAGCCCGACACCGCGATCTTCCTCGACTGCCGCTCGCTCGAGGCCCGGCCGGTGCCGCTCGGCATCGCCGAAGCCGGACTCGCGATCCTCGTGATCGACACCCGCGTCAAGCACGCCCACTCCACGGGCGGCTATCGCGAACGCCGGGCATCGTGCGAACTCGGAGCATCGCTCATGGGCGTGCCTGCCCTGCGCGACGTGTCGATCGCCGAACTCCCCCGCGCTCAGGAGTTGATGGACGACGTGACCTTCCGCCGCGTGCGTCACATCGTCACCGAGAACCAGCGCGTGCTCGACACCGTCCAGGTGCTGCAGGAGCAGGGTGCCAGGGCCATCGGCGACCTCCTCGTGGCATCGCACGTGTCGATGCGTGACGACTTCGAGATCTCGACCGTCGAGCTCGACACCGCCGTCGACACCGCACTGGCCGCCGGCGCTCTCGGCGCCCGCATGACCGGCGGGGGTTTCGGGGGAGCCGCGATCGCGCTGATCGAGCAGGATGCCGTCGGCACCGTGTCGGATGCCGTGACCGCCGCGTTCGCCGCCTCGGGATTCGGCGCACCGCACCTGTTCACGGTCACCCCATCCGCAGGTCCGCTCCGCGACGCCTGAGAGAATGATCGATCGAGCCGCGATCACTCCGCGGCAGGAGAGGAACGCAATGTCCTGGATCGTCACCGGCGGCGCCGGCTACATCGGAGCCCACGTCGTGCGGGCCCTCGCAGAAGCCGGGCTCACCCCGGTCGTGCTCGACGACCTCTCCAGCGGCGTCGCGTCCTTCGTGCCGGAGGGCGTGCCGTTCGTGCAGGGCAGCATCCTCGACCGCGCGCTCGTCGAGAAGACGCTGCGCGACCACGATGCCCAGGGCGTCATCCACGTCGCGGGATACAAGTACGCGGGCGTCTCGGTGCAGCGCCCGCTGCACACCTACGCGCAGAACGTCGAGGGCACCCGGATCATCCTCGAGGCGATGGAAGCCGCGGGCGTCTCGAACATCGTGTTCTCCTCCTCGGCCGCCGTGTTCGGCACCCCCGATGTCGCGCTCGTCGTCGAGGACACCGCCAAGAAGCCGGCCAGTCCCTACGGAGAGTCGAAGCTCATCGGCGAGTGGCTGCTGCGCGACCAGGCCATCGCGACGGCCGACTCCGCGCGCCCGCTGCGGCACACCTCGCTGCGGTACTTCAACGTGGTGGGCTCCGCCGATCCGACGGTCTACGACGTGAGCCCGCACAACCTCTTCCCGATCGTGTTCGAGGCGCTGCTCGCGGGCAAGACCCCGAAGATCTTCGGTGACGACTACGACACCGCAGACGGCACGAATGTGCGCGACTACGTGCACGTGGGCGACATCGCCGCCGCGCACGTCGCCGCCGCCCAGCGCCTCGCCGACGGCCGCTCCATCGAGGCGGCGTACAACCTCGGCTCCGGCGACGGACTCAGCGTGAAGCAGATCATGGATGCCGTCGCCCGCGTGACCGGCATCGACTTCACCCCCGAGATCGGTCCCCGCCGCCCCGGCGACCCCGACCGCATCGTCGCCACCGGAGAGCTCGCCGCCCGCGACCTCGACTGGACCATGCGGTACACGGTCGACGAGATGGTGCGCACGGGGTGGGAGGCGCGGCAGGCTGCATCGGTCTGAGTCTTCGACTTGTGGGGACGGGCTCCGGGTCGCGCCGCTGCTCGCAGAGCGGGGCACCCCTCCCCGCAAGCGGGGCCCCTCCCCGATGCTCGCATCGGCGCGACCCTGCGCCCTCGGGCAGGACGGTCGACTCTGTCGCACGGGGGCGTCGCGCCTCCTCCGTGCTGAGTATGAGAGATGGCCTCAGATGTCGCGGGTGCGGATGGGGTAGAGCCAGAAGCACAGCCACGCGAGGGCGGTGAACACGAGCGGGATCACGGCGAGCATCAGACGGATGCCGCCGTCGACGCTCGCGGGCTGCGCGTCGCCGAGCGTGGCATCGAAGCCGGATGCCGTCAGCACCACCGCGGCCACGACGGCCTGCAGCCCCACCGATCCGCGCACCACGAAGCCGTTGACCCCGAAGTAGGCGCCCTCGCGGCGGTGCCCGGTGCGCACAGCATCCTCGTCGATGATCTGCGCGAGCATGACCTCGAGCAGCTGCAGGAGCCCGCCGACGCCTACCCCGACCGCGACGCCGACCAACACCGCGCCGAGCACGTTCGACGGCGCCAGGTATCCGAGCACGGCGACTCCGAACACCGTCACGCTCCACAGCACCGCCGTGCGCGGCGAGGTGCGGCGGACAACCGCGCTCCACAGCACGATCGACGGGATCGCGGTGACGAAGATCGCGCCGAGCAGCAGACTGCCCTCTCCCTCGGCAGCCCCGAGCGAGTACCGCACGTAGAAGGGGATCGCGGCGAGGATCACCGCGATCGAGGTCTGCACGAACAGCGACCCGAGCACGTAGGGGACGAAGGCCCGATTGCGGAAGGTGTACTTCAACTGGTCACCCCACCGCATCGCTTCCGACGCCGCTTCCGGGACTCGGCGCTCGATCATCCCGCCGAAGAACGACCACACGAGCAGCACGAGGCACACGGCGCCCAACACCAGGGCCATCCCCGGCCACCCGAGCGCGCTGTACAGGGCGGGCGCGCCGGCGGTGCCGAGCACCATGCCGAGGATCGCGAAGATCTGCCGCGGCACGTTGCCGCGCGCCCGCTCCTCGGTCGTGCGGAAGATCTCGGGGAACAGCGCCGAGATGTTCAGCACCACGACGACGAACGCGATGTCGTACACGGCGACGACGACGAGGAACCACACGATGAGGCCGGCGGCCGGGAGCTCGGGCGGCATCCACACCAGCGCGAAGGCGACCACGAGCGGCACGATGCCCAGACCGATCCAGGGGATGCGCCGGCCCCAGGGGGTGCGCATCCGGTCGGAGATCGTGCCGACGACCGGATTCAGCACCGCGTTCAGGATGCCGTGGGCGATCATCGCCGCGGCCACCCATCCGGCCGGCACGGCCAGGTGGGAGACGTAGAAGTAGACGATGAAGGCGGAGAACGTCTGCGCCATGAGCTGGGTCGGGAACCCGGATGCTCCGAACGCGATCGTCTGCGCCCTGGTCGGCGCCGCATCCAGCCGTCGATCGCGCAGGCGTTCGCCCAGAACGGTCATCGGTCGCCGGCCCGCTGCAGGTCGCGCAGGTCGCGCCAGCCGATGCGCACGAGCGCCTCGTCTTCGATGGCCTGCAGCACGGCGGGGTCGGTGAGCAGACGCAGCTCGTACCCGCGCTTCGCCGCGCTGAAGTCGACCGCGGCCCGGAGCTCGTCGTCGTCGATCATCGGATGCAGGTAGATCTCGGTGACGCCGGCGGGAACGGCGCGCAGCAACGCGATGAAGCCGTCGCGCACCTGTTCGTAGGTCTCCTCGTCGGGCTCGCCCTCGCGGAGGAGCTCGAAGGGATGCGACCACAGCCGATCGATGATCACCACGCCCATCGCATCGGCGGAGGCCGCCGCGTCGTCGAGCTTGGCCTGCAGCGCGGCTTCCTCCCCCACCCCGTCCATGCGACGCGGCAGTCGGAACGGGAGGCCGTTGCGGGCGGCGAGCTCGAACACCGGGCCCAGGAAGTCATGGCCGGTGACGAGGCCGTAGACCGAGCCCATGTGGTTGTCGAGGTGCGTCACATCGACACCGGCGTCGAGCGCGACCTGCAGCTGGGCGGCGAGCTCGGCGGCGACGTCGTCGTCGGTCGCGGTCCGCTCGACGGACGCGACATCGACGGGGAAGAACCCGTCGGCATCGACGAGGCTCGTCCCCGTGCCGGTCAGCGGGCGCCAACGGTAGCGTCGCCATTCGCTGGTGAGCACCAGGTGCACGCCCACGTCGAGATCGGTGCGGGACGCCGCGAAGGCCAGGGCTTCGGGCGACCACGAGCACGGCACCATCACGGTCGTCGAGTCGATGCGCCCGGCAGTGAGCAGATCGACGATCGCGGTGTTCGCCGCATGGCACATGCCGAAGTCGTCGGCGTTGAGGATGATCGCCCGCGCGCCGGGAGCGAGGCCGAGGCGGTCGGCGAGGTCGGAGGGAGCGGTCATCGGGGATCCTGTCGGGTAGGGACGGGCGATCGAGGGCGGCGATCGGGGCGGTGCTCAGCGGCCGGTCTTCGCAGCCGGGGTCAGGATGCGGGTGAACAGCATGCTCCGGAGGGCGGATGCCGCTTCGTCGACGGCGCCGACCAGCGGGGCCTCCGGGCCGAATGAAGAGACCAGGAACCGCAGCGGGAGCTGGGGCGCGTACTCGTCCGCGACGCGCTGGATCGCCTCGACCAGCACGGGATGGGCGGCTTTGCCGCTGAGGATGAACGCCTCGGGGTCGAGCACGAGACCGACGCTGCCGGCGACGAGCACGATGCGCTTGCCGATCTCGGCGACGACGCGGCTCGCGGCCTCGTCGCCGCGACCGGCCGCCTCGAGGTGCTCCTCCAGCCCGGCATCGGCGTCCCGCCCCACCCCGAGCGCGAGGTCTCCGACGACGACGTCACTCACGATGGGTGCCCCGATCGGGAGCGGCGTCTGCGGCAGATACATGACCTCACCGGCGACTCCGGAGAACCCGCGATGAAGCGCGCCGTCGATCACGATGCCGGCTCCGATCCCGTCGTCGAGGAGCAGCAGGGCGAAACTGGCGAGGTCGCCGCCCGCGCCCGCCGTGAGCTCGGCGAGGGCGGCGAGGTTGACGTCGTTCTCGATGCGCACGGGGCAACCGAGCGACGCGGTCAGCGCGGCCCGGAAAGCACCGCCGTCCGGACCGAGATCGTCGCGGATGCCGCCATCGGCGGTGACGATCCCGGGAATGCCGACGACCGCGAGGTGGATCGCGCCCTTCGCCGCCTTCACCGCGAGACGGCATCGGTCGACGAGGGCGACGATGTGCTCGACGCGATCCTCCTGCAGCGGTAGCACCGCGTGCTCCTCTGCGTGCACGACTCCGCGGGCGTCGACGAGCACCACGTGCGCGGCATGGTGGTCGATGTGCACGGCGGCGGCGAACCCGAGCCGTGGATGCAGGGTCACACGACCGGCGGCAGGCCCCCGCGTCTCGCGGTCGACCCCCGCGGCGGCGACGGCTCCCGCCGCTTCCAGCATCCGCAGCACCTGGGTGACGGCCGTGCGGGAGAGACCCGTCGCCGACATCAGCTCCGTGCGGGTCTGCGGGCCGCTGCGCGCGAGCGCCTCCAGGATCGCGCGACCGTTGAGCGTGCGTAGCAGGCCCTGCGGTCCCGCGAGTGGTCTGGACATGTGTTCCGGCGTCTGCCTCTCGATTCACGTACGGCCCCAGAAACGGGGCCCGGCGCAATGCCCGCAAGCATGCCACATCGTGTCGCACAGGTCGACAGTTCACGCCGAGACGGTCGAGGCCACTCATGCTCTGAGCACTGTCGAGCGGCAGGCCGCGGGTGCGGGTCGCGACGTCGTAGGTCTTGCTGCCGTCGTCCGTGGCGTCGTTGTTCGCGGCGTCGTCGGTCTCGCTGCCGTTGTTCGTGGTGTCGCGGGTCGTGG
>NZ_JAGGPG010000003.1:0-87852 GCF_018613945.1 Microbacterium sp. ISL-59 | reverse complement strand
CTGACCAAAGAGACAAATTCACTGCTGACTTTATCCGTTGCCAACCCCACAAGGAGGTTGGTCTTTGATCCAAAGGAATTCTCACCCCCACCGAAGTGGAGACGAGGATAATTTGGCATTTGACAAGTGCACGCTGTTGAGTTCTCAAGGATCGGATGCTCCCACGACCCAGCCATCACAGCCAGGCCCGCAGGGCAACTTCTCTATCTTACCGATCTCGTTTCCGTTGTCAAGTCCGAGTTTCTTCGGCCTGACCGTGGGAACGGATCAGCACCTTCATCCTTTTCACTCAGTGAGTGTCTGGGATTCGGGAGGTGTTCGATGCTTGACGGGAGCCGGTCCGAGGACCTCCGCTCAACCGTTTGGGGCGAACAAGTAATAAGTTACGCGGATCCCGGGGATCGGGCAAATCAGGGCTAACCGCCGGGCGTGTCGCCCGTGAATCCGGTTCCTGGTGCCGTCTCGTCCAACGGAGGGAGGGCTCCACCACTCGGGCAGACGTGCGGTCCGACCCCGTGTCTCCACGCAAGATGAGTTCGGCAGCGGCGTCTACGGGGGCTGCGCTCTCTCCCCCACGTCAGATGTGTGTCTGGGAGAGCATGGCCGACACGAGATCGATCCGAGGAACGAAGAAAGCCCCCGGTTCTCACCGGGGGCTTTCATGTTCTGTGGACCTAAGGGGATTCGAACCCCTGACCTCCTCGATGCGAACGAGGCGCGCTACCAACTGCGCCATAGGCCCGTGAACGAGATCTACGCTATCACGACGAAAGCGCTGCTCGCGTCGGCGATGATCAACCCGCGGCGCGACGCGAGAGCAGCTCCCGCACGTGCGCCTCGATCTCCGCATCGTCGACGAATCCCATCTTCGCGTAGGGAGACGACGCGGCAGGAAGCGGCACCGGTGCTGCCGGCGCCATCTGCTCTGCGCGCTCACGCAGCGCGGCGACTCGAGCCGCCTTGCGTCGTTGCTCCTGCGCCTCGATCTGGGCCTGCGCAGCCTGTGCACGCGATCCCGACACGGACACCAGCGGCTCCGGCAGCGGACGCGGTGTCCATGTGGCCGGCCCCTGATCGTGCAGCACAGGTGCGACGCGCTCCCTGACGGGTGCGGCCACCTCATGCGTGGCGCGTGCGGCGCGGTTGGCGACCGACGCCATCCGCTGCAGCGCGATGCCGGCGGGCAGGATCAAGGCTCCGCCGAACCACAGCAGCAAGGAGGATCCGACGGCAACGAGCTGCCAGATGCCGAATCCGACCACCGCAAGACCGAGCAGGAGCGAGATCGTCGCGACCATACGCACCCTGCGACGGGCACGAGCACGACGGATCACCGGGTCGGCCCTGGTCGCGGCGAGCTCCTGGCGAAGCGACTCGAGCTCGGCGGCCTCGCGTTCCGACTGCACCCGCTTGGCGAGCTTCTGCTGCGCGAGCGCCGTGCGAGCGTTCAGTTCGACGTGCACCTCGCCCGGAGTCTCACTCGTCTCGGCGAGGATGCGGAGCGCCTGGTTCAGACGAACGGCGTTGCGTTCCGCGGCGTTGTACTGGAAGCGACCTCTCCACGAAGGGAGCAGATAGAGCATCCAGAGGAGCACGGCGACGAGCACGATCACTCCCCCGCTCAGCACCGGCCCGTCCATATCGACAACGGTACGGGTTCGGAGGTGACACAGCCGTACAGAAGGGCGCGTGTCGCGGCGAGTCCGTGAGGATCGCCAGGTGAGCACCGGCTCAGAGAGCGATTCGGTCGGACGGCGGCACTGTCGCAGCGTCGGGCGGCACCTGGCCGCTGAGCCAGCGTGCGAGCACACCCTGAGGGACGTCTTCGCGAGTGAGCGCGAACGCGTAGTGGTCACGCCAGTCGCCGTCGATATGGATGTAGCGCCGGCGCAGACCTTCGTAGCGGAATCCGAGCTTCTGAACGATCCGCAGGCTCGCCGCGTTCTCCGGTCGGATGCAGATCTCCATCCGATGCAGCCCGTACTCCGTGAAACAGGCATCGGTGGCCAACGCCACGGCGGTGGGCGTGATGCCCCGGCCCGCGAAACGCTCGCTCACCCAGTACCCGATGGTCGCCGAGCAGAGGGAACCGCGCGAGACTCCCCACACGTTGAGCTGCCCGGCGACCTCGCCGTCGTACTCCATGACGAACGGATAGCCCGAGCCGTCACGGTACTGCTGAAGCAACCGACGGATGCTGAGCCGCATGTCGAACGAGACGGAACCGTACGGGACGGTCGCCTCCCACGGCTGGAGCCACGATCTGTTCGCGAGCAGCTCATGCTGCAGCGGACGGGCGTCCTTCGCACGCACGAGCCGCAACTCGATCGGTCCGTGTCGCATTCCCGTCGCCAGATCCATGCCGCACCGACGCTCGCAGAATCGCCTAGAGGCGTTCCGCGAAATCCTTGAGCCAGGGACGCAGCTCGGGACCGAGGTCATCGCGGTCCGAGGCGAGCTGGACGATGGCCTTGATGTAGTCGACGCGGTCGCCCGTGTCGTAGCGGCGTCCACCGAAGACGACACCGACGACGCCGGGGCCGTCGGGATCGGTCGCAAGCTCCTGAAGCGCATCCGTGAGCTGGATCTCGCCGCCCTTGCCCGGCTCGGTGCGTTCGAGGATCTCGAACACCGACGCAGGAAGTACGTAGCGGCCGATGATGGCGAGGTTGGACGGAGCATCTTCCTGCGCAGGCTTCTCGACGAGACCGGTGACCCGGACGGCGGCCTGGCCCTCGATCGGCTCGACCGCGGCCGCACCGTACATGTGGATGTTCGCCGGGTCGACCTCCATCAGTGCGATCACCGCGGCGCCGGTGCGCTCGTGTTCGGCGATCATGTCGGTGAGGAGCGGATCGCGCTCATCGATGAGGTCGTCGCCGAGCAGCACCGCGAACGAGCTGTCGCCGACGTGGGTGCGTGCACGCAGCACCGCGTGACCGAGACCCTTCGGCTCGCCCTGGCGGACGAAGTGGATGTCGGCGAGGTCGCTGGACTTCATCACGCGCTCGAGCCGCCCCGTGTCGCCCTTCTCCATGAGCCTCACCTCGAGCTCGGGCACCGAGTCGAAGTGGTTGGAGATCGCGTTCTTGTTGCGCCCGATGATGACGAGGATGTCGTCGATCCCGGCATCCGCCGCCTCTTCGACGACGTACTGGATCGCCGGCTTGTCGACGACGGGAAGCATCTCTTTCGGCATCGCCTTCGTCGCGGGCAGGAACCGTGTCCCCAGTCCTGCTGCGGGAATGACGGCTTTGATCTTGTGGTCAGCCATCCTCCCAGCCTAGCGGTGAGCGTCGCCGTAGACTCGGAGCCATGTCGAATGACGTCGAACACGCCAAGCGCGCTCTTCGCGCCGAACTGCGCGAAAGACGTCAGCTCCTCTCCGATCCGCAGCGCGAGGCCGCGGCCACGGCGATCGGCGAGCGCCTCGACGCCCTGGTCGACGAGCTCGGCGCGCAGTCGATCTCGTGCTTCCTGTCGACCACCACTGAGCCAGGCACCCGCGACTTCGTGACGAGGGCGGTGCGCCGCGGCATCCGCGTCCTGCTGCCGGTCACCCGCGCCGATGGCCTGCTGGACTGGGCCGTGGCCACCGACGACGACGAGGTGTCCGAGGGGCTCTACGGCCTGCCGGAGCCCACGGGTGAGGTCCTCGGTCCGATCGCCGTCAACGACGTGGACTTGATGATCGTCCCGGCCGCCGCCGTCGACCGCACCGGGATGCGGATGGGCTGGGGACGCGGCTACTTCGACAAGACGATCGGCTCCATGGAGCAGTGCCCGCCCGTCTACGCGGTCATCTATGATTCCGAGGTACTCGACGAACTCCCGCGAGAGGTGCACGACCAGCCCGTGAACGGGATCGTGACGCCGTCGCAGACTCTCACCCTGTCGTCTCGGCGACGCTGACCTGCAAGGACCCCCATGCCCACCTACGCCTATGCCTGCACATCGTGCGGACACAAGTTCGACGCCGTGCAGAGCTTCGCGGATGACGCCCTGACGGTGTGCCCCGAGTGCGGCGGCCAGCTGCGGAAGCAGTACGGCTCGATCGGCGTCACCTTCAACGGCTCCGGCTTCTATCGCACGGACTCGCGCGCCAAATCCGGGGGATCCTCGGATGCTTCGGCATCATCGAAGACGGAATCGACGACGAGCGCCAAACCGGCGGCTGCGTCGACTCCGGCCTCTTCGTGAGGCCCTGATCTACTGGGGGTTCCCATGCTCAAAGGTTTCAAGGACTTCCTGCTCCGCGGGAACGTGATCGATCTGGCCGTGGCCGTTGTGATCGGCACGGCGTTCACCGCGATCGTGACCGCCGTGGTCAACAGCATCATCAACCCCTTCATCTCGCTCTTCCTCAAGGCGGACGCCGCAGGGGAGTTCGGCATCCCCGTTCTGAACATCTACGGCGAGACGGTGACGTTCCCGATCGGTGACCTCATCTCGGCGATCATCAGCTTCCTCGCCGTCGCCGCCGTCGTCTACTTCGTCTTCGTGCTGCCGATGAACACCTTCAAGGCGCACGTCGAGGCCCGCAAGGGCACGCCGGCCGAAGAGCCCGAGGAGGAGCCGGCCGCAGCGAGCGAGGCCGAACTCCTGGTGGAGATCCGCGACCTGCTCAAGGCTCAGCGCGGCGCCTGACGCCCGCCGCTCAGACACGAGACGCACGATTCCTCTTCGGAGGGATCGTGCGTCTTTCCTTTCGCCGCGGTTCGTGACGAACGATCAGTAGTGCGGCGGCACGTCCTGGATGAGCTGATCGTCGTTCGGGCCCTTCGCACCCTGTGCCCGGGCACGCGGAGGCGACGGCTGGTCGGTCCCGGTCTCCGGGGCCGGGTCGCTTCCGGGCACCGGAGTCAGTCGGGCACGACGCGATCCAGCGACCCGAACCACACGTTGACGCGGAGCATCGGGGTCGACCTGGTCAGTCATTCGGGGTGTCGGCGATATCGAGCGGCTGCGTGTCGTTCTCGGCGCGCGGCACGGTGTCGGAGATGCCCAGCACAGCGGCGATGCGCGTCGCGACGGTCGCCGGATCGCTGTAGAGATCGAACGCGTGCACGCGCACGTAGTGCCAGCCGAGGCGACGGAGCACGTGCGGCCGCAGTCGCAGCGTTTCGCGCAGGGACTCGCCGCGCGACTCCGGGTCGGGTTCGATCACGACCGCCTTGCCGCTGTGCTGCGCGACCAGCGGAAGCAGTCCGCGGTAGTCGACATCGACGGAGGCGCCGAGCCGCCGCAGTTCTCTGGCCAGTGCGAGAGTGAGCGGGTCGGCCAGATCCTCGAGCCGCGCATCCCTGCCACGGGCGGCGAGGCCGCCGAGGATCGACATGAGCGTGGCTGCTCCGTGCTCGAGGCGCCCGTCGTCGAAGGAAGACGGGCGGATCGACGAGACGAGCACCATCGAACGGCGGGCTCGGGTCATGCCGACCGTGAGCAGACGCTCGCCGTCGGGCGTGGAGAGGTCGCCGAAGTCGCTCAGGACGCGGCCGTGCTTGGTGAGCCCGAAGCCGAGCGAGAAGATCACCCGATCGCGACTCTCCGCCACGGACTCCTCGAGGGTCAGGACGGCGAACGGTTCTGCCGTGTCGCGGCCGACGAAGTCCGCCACGTCGGAACGCCCGGCGAAAGCCGAGGTGACCGCGGCGCGTACCCGCTCGGCATGACGTGCGCTGGCGGTGACCACCATGAGGGATTCGGATGGCCGGTGCACGGCGTGCTCGACCACCAGGGTCACCACGCGCGCGACTTCGGCATCGGGGCTCTCGACCGCACCGGACACCGGATCAGGGGTCCCCGTCCCGCCCTCGACGTAGTCGACCGTGAGGCTGCCGCGACCGAGATAGGAGCCCGCCCACGGCAGGGAGACGATCTCGCCGCCGTAGAACGCATCGTTGATGAGCTCGGCGAGATCCTCGCCACCGGCGCGATAGCTGCGCGTCAGAGTCATGACGGGCAGGAGCTCGGACAGACGCTCGAACACCGAGACGTCGTCGAACGGCACCTCCGCCTCCCAGGCATCCTCCGGATCGACGGCGATATGGAACGGAGTGGGACGCTGCGTGACCGGATCGCCGAACGCGACGACCTGGCGCGCGCGACAGATCGCCGGTGCGGCCTCGGCCAGGTTGATCGCTGCGGCATCGACGAGGAGGATGGTGTCGAACTCGACCGACTCCGGGATCTCGGGCACGAGGTAGGGGGAAGAGATCCAGACGGGCGCGAGCACGTCGACGAGCGTCGGCGCGGCGCTGACGACCTGCGCCGTGGTCGCGGCGGGTTGGGTCAGCGCACGGCGGAGGTGCTGCGACTGCTGGGGTTCGTCGACGATCGCGATCCGCCACTGATTGGCGAGCTGCCAGGCGAGGAGCGGGCCCGCCATCGCGGCGTGCGCCTCGTCCACCAGCCGGAAGTCACGTTCGAGACGGTCGACGACGGCGGTGTTCGCACCGAGGAGTGCGCGATTGTCTTGCAGTGCGCGCTCGAGGAGCGACTGCCACCAGGCGAACTCGAGCTCCTCCCCCACCTGCGACTCGGCCACGTGCCGCACGGAAAGTTCTGCGAGCAGCGGCTCGAGTCCGAGGAGTGCGAGTCGATCGCGCAGCTGGGCGCGCTCCACGAGGTTCTCGAACACGTCGGACTTGGCGGCGAGCCCGGCAAGAGTGCGGACGAGTCGTGCGACAGGGAGCGACGCCAGCGGCTCGCGGCGGCCCAGCGCGGCATCCAGTTCGGTGAGCTCCGCCTCGGCCCGCTGCCAGGCCACGTACACGTCGGCGAGACCGAGCGGGATCTCCGGCGCGGCCCCCGCCTCGACGTACCGCTGCCACTGGGTGCGCTGAGTCTGGATCCGCAGCAGCGCCTCATGCATCTCGGTGACGTGGACGCCCGGACGCACGTATTCCTTCGCCAGACGCCGCAGCCGCCGCCGGTTCGCTCCGGAGAGGCCGGGGGCGTCGCGACGGGAGCCGTGCGCCTGGATGAGCTCGCCCAACGGCCGCTCGAAGACCGTGGGGCTGAAGCGGTCGAGCGAATCGCGGATGCCCTGCAGCAGACGCAGGTACTCGCCGAGCTCGTCGATCGTCGCGAAGGGGCGCATGTGCGTCTGGGCGATCAGTTCGTACCCGCGCTCGAGAAGAGTGGGGATGCTGTCCGAGTGCAGTCGACCGGCCAGCTCGTGCGCAGCTCTGGCCGCTTCGGTGCTCGCGAAGGTCACGCCGTACCACGGCGAATCGTTCGGACCGAAGCGGAACTCGCCGAGACGCGCGGCCTGAGCGAGAGCTTCTGCCGCCTCGCTGCGATCCGCCGCGAGCCGGCGAAGCGCGTCGGTGCCGAGCCGGGCGGTGGTGGACGGCGGCACCGGCAGCGACGCAAGTCTGGTGAGCTGGCGGGTCGCGTCGAGCACCGAGGCGTCCACCCCGGCGATGGGAGCCGTGAGCGCCTGGCGGTAGTCGCGCAGGACGGTCCGGAGGCGGACCAGCGCGTCGTCGACCTCGCCGACCTTGGGTGCCGACGCCTTCTCGTTGCGCCCGATCGCCCTGACCAGGTCGCGACGCACGCTGGCCGGCGAGATCGCCAGGCTGTCGAGCCCGATACCCGCGAGCCGGTGACGAACGCCGTCGAGCGTCGAACGACGCGCTGAGACCACGAGCACGCGCTTGCCGCCGCGGACCAGTTCGCCGAGCGCGTTGATCACCGTCTGCGTCCCGCCCGTGCCGGGGAGCGTCGCCACGGTGAGCGAGTGTCCGGCGGCGATGCGCGCGAGAACGGCCTCCTGCTCGGCGTCCGCGTCGAGCAGGAGATTGTCCGAGGCGGGAGCCCGATCGTCGGGTCCGGTGTGGTGTGGCGTGGCCCGAGGTGCTGTCACACGCTCGCGGTCACCCACATGGCCGCCCAGCGCGTTGAGGAGCGCGTGATCGAGGCTGCCGGCGTCGCGCGACATCGCTCCGGAGACGTCGGCGAAGGTCGACACCACCAGCCGCGGTTCGACAGAGAAGGTGTCGATCGAGCGGGTCATCACGCGCAGGTTGTCGATGACCGGCTGCGGCTTGAAGATCCCGCCGTCGTAGGCGAGCGCTGCGAGGGACGCGGCATCGATGGACAGGCCGAAGTGATCACGGGCGATGCGGACGAGTTCGGGGTTGACCTCGAACGCGCCCTGGAGCTTGAGTTCGAAGTCGGAGTGATGCCGCCGGATCGCCAGCGGCCGCAGCAGCACCGGCGCGGCGAAGCCCGCTCCGCCGATGCGCCACCGGGCGACTCCGACGGCCAGGTGCACGGCCTCGATGCCACGGACGGTGCGCAGTTCGGTGTTCTTCGCGGTGATCCGTTCGGCGGCCAGCCGTGCGGTGCGCAGACCCACCTCGTCGCGGAAGAGGTTCGACAGAAGGGTCGATTTTCCGGTGATGAACTGCGGCAGGCTGCCGGGATGGGCCTTGGAGATGTCGATGCCCGATTCCGGGCTGTCGCGGAAGCTCACCAGCGGAGAGGGGCCGCCGAGGTCGGCCGCTTCCGCCCTCAGCCGGGTGCGCTCAGCCTCAGCGGCATGGGCGATGTCGACGCCGGTCGTGGGCTCGTGCAGATCGCCGATGGCCACAGCAGCGTCTGCCGCTGTGTTCTCCGCAGTCTTGTCTTCACGTCGCCACACAATGACACCCTAGGCGCGAGACCGGGCGAGCTGGGGTATCCCAGGCGGGTTTCCGCCGAATATCCGCCTCCGAGAGCCGATCCGCACTCCTCCTGCCCGGTGGCGATGACCGTCACGTTCTCCACCCCGCCCGGGAGGCTGGTGCTCCCCGGACGGCGATGCCGGTCAGGATGGTCGCATGACCTTCCGCTATGACTTCGCTCCGACTCCGTTCGGCGACGCCCTCGCGGTGTTCTCGGACGAGGGCATCGTGCGATTCGACCTCTCCGAATCCGAAGACCCGCTCGTGCCCTGGCTCCTCGAGGGCGTCACGCGGCAGCTGGGCGCTGTTCCGGAGCCCGACCCCGGGGCCGCCGACGAGCTCGCACATCTTCTGGCCGACTACTTCGACGGTGATCCGGTCCGCTTCGACCAGCACGTCCGGCTCGACTGGCGGCTGGTGGATGGATTCCACCTGAGCGCCTTACAGACGATCTGCACGATCGAATGGGGCGAGACGATGAGCTACGGAGAGGTGGCCGTCCGCGCCGGGCACCCCGGCGCGGCCCGCGCGGTCGGCACCGCGTGTCGGCTCACGCCGTTCTCGATCATCGTGCCGGTGCATCGCGTCGTCCGGTCGGACGGAAGTGTGGGCCAGTACGGCGCGCACCCCGAGCGCAAGAGATACCTGCTCGACCTCGAGGCGGGTTGAGCGGAGCGGACGCAGACGTGGACCCGGCGAGTAGGCCGCCGGGTCCGCGTCTTGCCTGGGTTCGATCCTCACGAGCCCTCGGTCAGTGCTCGACCGCCTTCTCCGCGCCGAACCCCGTGAGGGAACGCACCTCCATCTCCGCAGCGAGCTGCGGGGACTCCTTACGAGAGCTCGTCACTGTTCCGAGCCAGCCGAGGAGGAATCCCAGGGGGATCGAGACGATCCCCGGATTGTTCAGCGGCCACACGGCGATATCGATCCCGGGGATCATCGATGTCGGGGTTCCGGAGAACACCGGCGACAGCACGATGAGCAGGATCGCCGACCCGAGCCCGCCGTACATGCTCCACACCGCGCCCCTGGTCGTGAACCGCCGCCAGAAGAGCGAATACAGGATGGTCGGCAGATTCGCGGACGCGGCGACGGCGAAAGCGAGAGCGACGAGGAAGGCGATGTTCTGCCCCTGCGCTCCGATGCCGCCGAGGATCGCCAGGATGCCGATCACGACCACCGTGCGACGAGCGACGCGCACCTCGCCGTTCGGGTCGGCGGCGACCGGCTCGCCGGCAGCATCCTTGCGCCCCTTCTGGATGACGTTGGCGTAGATGTCATGCGCGAACGATGCCGCGGCGGTGATCGTCAGACCCGCGACCACCGCGAGGATCGTCGCGAAGGCCACGGCGGAGATGAAGCCCAGCAGCACCGGACCGCCGAGCCGGAGCGCGAGCAACGGTGCTGCGGAGTTCACGCCGCCGGGAGCGGCCGCGATCACATCCGCGCCGACCAGTGCGCCGGCGCCGTAACCGAGCACGAGGGTCAGCAGGTAGAAGCCGCCGATGAGCCAGATCGCCCAGACGACCGAGCGGCGGGCTTCCTTCGCCGTCGGCACGGTGTAGAACCGCATGAGCACGTGCGGTAGGCCGGCGGTCCCGAGCACGAGCGCCATGCCCAGGGAGAGGAAGTCCCACGGGTTCGCGCCGTACTGCAGTCCCGGAGCCAGGATCGCATCCCCCTTGTCGGAGTTCACCACCGCGGCTTCGAGAAGGGTGTTCAGACTGAAGCCGTTGATCGCGAGCACCCAGATAGTCATGCCGACGGCGCCGCCGATCAGGAGGATGGCCTTGACGATCTGCACCCAGGTGGTGCCCTTCATGCCGCCGATCAGGACGTAGACGATCATCAGCAGGCCGACCACGGCGATCACGATCGACTGCCCGAGGCGTCCGTCGATGCCGAGCAGCAGCGACACCAGTCCACCGGCGCCGGCCATCTGCGCCAGCAGATAGAAGAAGCACACGGCGAGCGTCGTGATCGCGGCCGCCATCCGCACCGGTCGCTGCTTCAGGCGGAACGAGAGCACATCCGCCATCGTGAACTTCCCGGTGTTCCGCATCAGCTCCGCCACCAGCAGCAGCGCGACGAGCCAGGCCACCAGGAATCCGATCGAATAGAGGAATCCGTCGTAGCCGTTGATCGCGATGGCGCCGCAGATGCCGAGGAAGGACGCCGCGGACAGATAGTCACCCGCGATGGCGAATCCGTTCTGCGGTCCCGTGAAAGAACGGCCGGCGGCGTAGTAGTCGGCAGCTGTCTTGTTGTTGCGGCTCGCGCGGATCACGATGAAAAGCGTCACCGCGACGAAAGCCAGGAAGATCGAGATGTTGAAGACGGGGTTGATATCGAGAGCGACCGGATCGACCGCCGCGCGGATCGCGCTCATGCGTGTCCCTGCACCTTCTCGAGTTCTTCACGGATCTCCGTCGCCAACGGGTCGAGCTTCCGATTCGCGAACGAGACGTACGCCATCGTTATGCCGAACGTCGTGACGAACTGTCCGAGACCGAGCAGGAGCCCGATGGTGATATCGCCCCAGACGCGCTGTCCCATGAACTCGGGCGCGAATGCTGCAAGAAGCACATATGCGAAATACCACAGCAGGAAGAACACGGCGAGCGGAAAGATGAACGATCTCTGCGTCCGTTTCAAACGCTGGAATCGTGGAGACTGCTCGATGGCGATGTAGTCGATCTCACCGTTCGAATCGACGTGCGTCTGATCACTCATGGGGCCTCCTTGCCACATGTCCGGTCCCCGCGCAGCGGAACTGCGCGGATGATAAAGTCGACGCTACGAAACGGGGAACACAGTCGTCACCCCCGGAAGTAGGTAATTGTGAGCGCCCCAGTCCCTCTCGGATCCGAGTCGGAGCTCGTCGCCCATGCGGTGCGCGAGCTCGCCCGGCGAACACGCTTCCCTGTGGCATTCGGCGGCCTCATCGAAGAGGGCGTCGTGAGCGTGACCAGCATCGTCGGCGCGCGCACCCGATCTTTGGACGGCTTGCGAGTGCGTCCGGAGCGCGGACTCGGCGGGCGGGCGATGATGGAACTGCGCCCACGGATGACGAGCGACTACGGATCGTCGCAGCAGATCACCCACGACTACGACGTCTTCGTCCTCGGCGAGGGGCTGCGTACGCTCCTTGCCCTCCCGATCGTCGTCCACGGCCGGTCTCGGGGGGTGCTCTACGCCGGCGCATGGGACGAGGAACAGGTCGGGGGTGTCACCACGGCTCCGGCCATGCAGGTGGCCCAGTCCGTCGCCGATGAACTGCGGATCCGCGACGAGGTGCAGCGACGGCTGGACACGAGCCAGCTCGGAAGCGAGACCGTGGCTCCCCCGCAGCGTGAGGCGCTCCGGGAGAGCTTCGCCGAGCTGCGCAGCATCGCGGCCTCGGTCGACGACGCGGCGATACGCGCACGGATCGCCGAGGTCGAGCGGCGCCTCGTGGCGCTCGCCGGGGATGCAGCTCCTGCCACGACCGGGCCTGTGCCGACCATCCATCTCTCGCGCCGGGAAACCGACGTGCTCGCCTGCGCCGCGCTGGGATCGACCAACGCGGAGATCGCCGCACAACTCGGGTTGCGCGAAGGCACGGTCAAGGCCTACCTCGGCACCGCGATGTCGAAACTCGACGCTTCCACGCGTCATGCGGCCGTCACCCGAGCGCGCCGTGCGGGGCTTCTTCCCTGAGACCTGCGCCGAAGCGGATTATGACTGTGCAATATTCAATTGTTGTCGCATTTCGCTTCTGCAGGTAAAGTCGCACGCATGGCTAGACGAATTGTGCACCAGTTGGTCGACGATATCGACGGCAGCGTCCTGGAAGTCGGAGAAGGCGAGACCGTGCATTTCTCGGTCAACGGCGCCTCCTACGAGATCGACTTGAATGCTGCGCATGCGGAGGAATTGCGAAAGGCTCTCGAGCCGTATATCGCTGCGGGCCGACGCGCCGGCTCCTCCAGCACCGCACGTTCCTCTTCGTCTTCTCGCAAGCGACCGGCACGCAATCCCGAGGTCGCCGCCATCCGGGCGTGGGCCAACGAGAACGGCTACACGCTCTCCGAGCGAGGACGCATCCCCGCCCCGATCCTGGATGCGTACAAAGCAGCCCACTGAGTTCGGCCCCCGTGGGCCGAACTCTCAATCGGACGGCTGCTGTAACCAGGCTTCGTCTCGCAGCGTGATCTCTTCCGTCATGTCCTGGAGGAATCGGATCACGACGTCCCGTTCGGCGGGCGAAAGCCTGGCAGCAGCATAGAAACGCTTCGCCTGCTGTCGACCGACCGTCTCCATCGCCGCGAGCCGTGTCTCCGGCGTGATGCTGATGCGAAGCGCCCTCCGGTCCGTCGGGTGAGGTGCGCGGGTGATGTGCCCGCCCTTTTCCAGCCGGTCGAGGAGCTTGGTCGTCGCGGCCGTCGAGACATCCAGGTGGTGAGCTATCCCTCCTGGTGTCGCCACCAGGCTCCGGTTCGCGCACACGATGAGATAGTGCAGCGCACGCATATCTGTCTCATTCAGCCGCATGTACCGGCGTGAAGCCTGAGAGAGGGTCTGTTCGGCTTCTCGAAGCCCCGCGAGCGACTCCATGAGGCGGGCTATCTGCCGCAGTTCCTCTGGCGGCACGCCGGTTCGGTCGACCAGTGTGCTCCGCGGATCACTGGCATCGACGTCGTAGATCGCCGCGTGGCTCAACCCATCCGGCGTGCGGTCAGCAGAGCTCGTATCGCCGTCTACGGGCGGATTCATCGCCGGCGACCCCGCGTGCGGGGTGGTGCCGGGCTCCGTGTCCATGCGATCATGTTACACACCCACAGTTTCATGCTAAGTTGACTACTCACCAAGTTAGCAATCTTGAGAGGCTCGGACAAGGGAGATGCCATGGATTACGTGACCCTCCTGGCCGATGACGGAACCGCCGTCGGCACGTTGCCGAAGAGCGACGTCCACACGAGCGATACCCCGCTGCATCTCGCCTTCTCCTGCTACGTCTTCGACGCACGAGGGCATCTGCTCCTGACACGCCGGTCCCTCGCGAAGCGGACCTGGCCAGGAGTCTGGACGAACAGCTTCTGCGGTCATCCACGACCCGACGAGGAGATGGCGGACGCCGTTCGGCGCCGCGGCATCGACGAGCTCGGCATCCAGCTCACGGGTATTCGCCTCGCGCTGCCCGACTACCGCTACCGCGCCGTCGACGCGAGCGGGATCGTCGAGAACGAGATCTGCCCGGTGCACGTGGCCGTCATCGACGGAGAACCCGAGGCCGATCCGGACGAGGTGTCCGAGTGGACGTGGGTCGAGGTTCCCGCCCTGATCGAAGCCGTCACCCATGCACCGTTCGCGTTCAGCCCGTGGCTCGTCGAGCAGCTTCCGCTGTTGCGACGGCTCGGCGAGGTCTGAATCATGAGCGCGACGGCGACCGAGGAAGCACTCGGTACACAGATCGAAGCAGCTCTGCGGCGGCGCTTCTCCGCGAACACGGCAGCGGCAGAGAAGTACGGTCCCGAGTTCACGGAGCTCTGGACCGTGGCCGCCGCGCACGCACTCGGCGGCAAACTCATCCGACCGCGACTGCTCGTCGACCTGGCACAGGCTCTCTCACCGCACCCGCTCTCCGCAGACGCGAGTGCGTCCGCGATCGATGTCGCGGCCGAGGTCGAGCTGCTGCACTTCGCGTTCCTCCTTCATGACGATGTCATCGACGGAGACCTCATCCGCCGGCGCGGACCGAACCTGATCGGCACTCTCGTCGCCGGTCGGCCCGAAGCCACCGCCGCGTCAGCACTGCACTGGGCGCGCTCGAGCGCGATCCTCCTCGGAGATCTGCTGCTGTCGTCGGCAGTGCTGGGATTCGCCAGAGTGGACGTCTCCGCGCAGGCCCGTGACCGCCTGCTCTCGCTGCTGGAACAGACCATCCTCGAGACGGTCGCCGGCGAGCACGCCGACGTCGCTCTCAGCGACGGGATCATCACCCCGGATCTGCGGACGATCCTCTCGACCAGCGCCTACAAGACGGCGACGTACTCGTTCGTGCTTCCGCTGCGCGCCGCGGCCGTGCTGGCCGGGTCGTCGACCGCGACCGAACAGCACCTCATCGCGATCGGCCGACACCTCGGCCTCGCGTATCAGCTGCAGGATGATCTGCTCTCCGTGTTCGGCGACCCCGATGAACACGGCAAGGACGCCTTCTCCGATCTGCGGGAAGGAAAGGAGACCGCGATCATCTCCTATGCCCGCATGACGAGCCACTGGGAGTGGATCGAACAGCACTTCGGCAGCCCCGATCTCAGTGGTGCGGACGGCTCACGCGCTCGCGATCGCCTGCGCGAATGCGGTGCCGAAGCATTCGTGCGCGGGCTCGTCCGCGAGCACCTCGAGGCCGCATCGACCGTCCTCAGTGAGGCAGAGTCCGAGGGCACGCTGCCGGCGGCTGCCGGTCGGACGATCCGTGCACTGGCCGCCCGCGTCGATGGTCGCGAGCGATGACCGCGACTCCGCACCATCACTCCGATGACGCCGCTCTCCGCCGATTCAGCCGCACGGCGGAGATCGCGACGAGCGACGTCATCCGCACCTATTCGACGTCTTTCGGACTCGCGACGCGTCTTCTCGGACGTCGGCACCGTCAGCATGTGCGCAACATCTACGCGATGGTGCGCATCGCCGACGAGATCGTCGACGGTGTCGCCGCCGAGGCCGGACTCGACAGCGCGGCACAATCTGCGGCTCTCGCCTCCTACGTGGAGGCGACGCACCGCTCGATGCGCAGCGGGTACAGCAGCGATCTGATCCTGCACGCGTTCGCGCGGACAGCGCGGGAATGCGGCATCGGCGAAGACCTGACCACGCCGTTCTTCGAGTCGATGAGCGCCGACATCGGCGGTGCGGCGGGATTCGCCACCTATGACGCCGACGCCCACGCGGTATACGTCTACGGGTCCGCCGAGGTCGTGGGGCTGATGTGCCTTCAGGTCTTCCTGCGGGACTCGCGCCGCACGCCCAAGGAGCTCGAGATCCTCCGACGCGGGGCACGACAGCTCGGCGCAGCTTTCCAGAACGTCAACTTCCTGCGCGACCTCGCCGACGATACGGATCGTCTGCACCGCGGCTACCTGGGCGGAACCGCGCGTCTGACCGACGCCGACCGGGACGCCTGGGTCGACACGATCCTTCGACAGCTCGCCGACGCCCGCGCCGCGATCCCCCTGCTCCCGAAGGATGCTCGCGCGGCCGTGCGCAGCGCGCTGGCACTGTTCGCCGCGCTCACCCGCCGCGTCGCGAAGACGCCGGCCGAGGTCCTGTACCGACGACGGGTGCGGGTGCCCGACCCGATCAAGGCCGTGCTCGCCGCTCGCGCGGTGGCCGTGACCGCGATGGAACGCGACCGATGAGCCGTGTGGTGGTGATCGGCGCGGGCGTCGCGGGCCTCGCGACCGCGGGACTGCTCGCACGCGACGGGCACGAGGTGGTCGTCCTCGAGAAGAACGACCGCGTCGGCGGACGTGCCGGAACGATCGCGCGTGACGGCTTCCGTTTCGACTCCGGACCGTCGTGGTATCTCATGCCGGAGGTCTTCGACCACTTCTTCGCGATGATGGGCACCACGACCGAGGAACAGCTCGACCTCACCCGACTGGACCCCGGCTACCGGGTGTTCCGCGACCCGACGGCGGAGGATGCGACGGATGGCGCGGTGACGGTGCCCGCCGGTCGGCAAGCCGTCACCCGCCTCTTCGAGGCCCTGGAGCCGGGTTCTGCACCTGCCCTGGACTCCTACCTGCAGTCGGCACGTCACGCCGGCGAGATGGCGCAGAAGTATTTCCTCTACAACCCGTTCACCCGGACGCGGTCGCTCATGGCGCCGGAAGTCCTGCGAGCGCTACCCCGCTTGTTCACGTTGCTCGGTACCCGGCTGCAATCCTTCGCGGCGAGACGTTTCCGGCATCCCGTCGTGCGCCAGATCCTCGGCTATCCGGCTGTGTTCCTCGGCACGGACCCACGCAGCGCTCCCGCGATGTACCACCTGATGAGCGCACTCGACCTGGACCAGGGCGTCAGCTATCCGCAGGGTGGTTTCTGGCGGGTGATCGAACGGATCGAAGCCCTGGCCGTCGATGCGGGTGCCCGGATCGTGACGGGTGCCGACGTCACGGGCATCCGCACCGAGGACGGGGACGGCGGAACACGCGTGACCGGCGTCGACTGGGTCGACGAATCGGGTGCCTCGCATGTCGAGCGGGCCGATATCGTCGTCTCCGCCGCAGACCTGCACCACACCGAGACCACGCTGCTGCCACGATCGCTGCAGAGCTATCCGGAGTCCTGGTGGACTCGCCGCACCAGCGGCCCCGGTGGGGTGCTCGTGATGCTCGGAGTCGAGGGCACCCTGCCCGAGCTCCCTCACCATTCCCTGTTCTTCACCGATGACTGGGATGCGAACTTCGACGCGATCTTCGGTTCCACCCCGTCCGTCCCTTCTCCGGCCTCGACCTACGTCTGCCGACCGAGCGCGTCCGACCCCGATGTCGCGCCGCCCGGCCACGAGAACCTGTTCATCCTGGTTCCCGTACCGGCGGACGTCGAGCTCGGTCATGGCGGATCCGACGGATCGGGGTCCGCGGAGATCGAGCGCGCAGCCGATGCGGCCATCGATCAGGTCGCGACTTGGGCAGGCATCCCCGACCTCCGCGAACGGATCGTCGTTCGCGAGACCACAGGGCCGGCGGACTTCCGCGACGACTACCGTTCGTGGCGGGGCGGGATGCTCGGGCCCGCGCACATCCTTTCGCAGAGTGCGATGTTCCGCGCACAGAATGCGTCGCGGCGCGTGCAGGGCCTCTTCTACGCCGGGGCCACGACCGCGCCCGGCGTCGGGGTGCCGATGTGCCTGATCAGCGCCGAGATCGTCCTGAAGCGTCTCCGCGGCGATCACTCCCCCGGGCCGCTCCCGGAACCGGATCCCGCCGCGATCGGGACGGCGGGCTCCTGATGGGCGCGCTGTACCTGACCGCGCTGTTGGTCTCGCTGGGCTGCATGCTGCTCTTGGACTGGCGGTTCCGGCTGTTCTTCTGGCGGGATGCGCTCTCGGCCGCCGTCGTCACGCTGGTCGGCCTCGTCTTCTTCCTCCTGTGGGATGCGGCAGGCATCGTGAACGGAATCTTCCTCCGCGGCGACGCGGTGATCGCGACGGGACTGGTGCTCGCACCGGAACTGCCCGTGGAGGAACCGGTATTCCTGCTCTTCCTCGTCGTGTGCACGATGGTCATCTACACCGGCTCAGCCCGCCTGCTCGCCCGCAGGCGCGACCGGCTCCGCACGAAGGGCGACGGGGCATGAGTTACGTCCACGTCGCCGCCTGCTTCCTCCTCTTCGCTGCCGGCGGTGGCGTCCTCCTGGCCCTGGCCTCGCGGCGACGCGGCCCCGTGCCCGCGGCCGTCCTGCTGACGGTGCTCGTGCTGTTCGTCCTCACGGCCGTGTTCGACACCGTGATGATCGCGAGCGGGCTGTTCCACTACGCACAGGATCCGCTGCTCGGTCTGCACATCGGACTCGCCCCCGTCGAGGACTTCGCGTATCCGCTCGCGGGCGCGCTGCTCCTTCCCGCCGTGTGGACGGCACTGCGCGCACGGCGGCGAGCGCGCGCAGCGTCCGCCGAGGATGACGAGGCCCGCGGATGAACGCCGGAACCGCACCCGAGCGCACCTTCGGACGGGATCTCGCGCAGATCGTGCTCTCCTCACGGCCGATCAGCTGGATCAACACCGCGTTCCCCTTCGCGGCGGCCTATCTCCTCGCCACGCGAGAGCTCGATGCGACCTTCGTGATCGGCACCCTTTACTTCCTCGTCCCGTACAACCTCGCGATGTACGGGATCAACGACGTCTTCGACTACGCCTCCGATCTGGCGAACCCCCGCAAGGGCGGCATCGAGGGCGCACTTCTGGCGCCTCGCATCCATCGCGCGACGCTCTGGGCGGCGGCCGCCACGAACATCCCGTTCCTCATCTACCTCGTGGTCGTCGGGAACCCGGCGTCCTGGTTCTGGCTCGCCGTCAGCGTTTTCGCCGTGATCGCCTACTCGGCACCCGTGCTGCGGTTCAAGGAGCGACCGTTCCTCGACTCGATCACCTCGAGCACGCACTTCGTCAGTCCGGCGATCGTCGCTCTCGCTCTGGTCGGCGCACCGGTCACGGCCGGCACGATCATCACGCTCGCCGCCTTCTTCCTGTGGGGCATGGCAGCCCACGCCTTCGGTGCCGTACAGGACATCGGCCCTGATCGCGAGGGCGGGATCTCCTCGACCGCCACGGTCATCGGGGCGCGGGCTACGGTACGGCTCGCCCTCGGTCTTTGGGTGGTGGCCGGAGTGGCGATGCTGTTCACCCCCTGGCCCGGCCCGCTCGCCGCCGTCCTCGCCCTGCCGTACGTGGTCAACGCGGCCCCGTGGTGGAACGTCGACGACAGCACCTCCGCGTCGACGAATCGCGCCTGGCGCCGGTTCATCGCCCTCAACTACTTCGCCGGCTTCCTCGCGACGATGATCCTCATCCTCGCCTGGATCTCCTGACTCCTGCTCCTGAACGACCGTCTCCCCGAAAGGCATCTGATGTCCCGCCCCGACTCCTCACCGACTCCGCCCCTCAGGGAGCGCTCGCGACAGCACTCCTGGGCGCGCGTGTTCATCCCCGTGGCTCTGATCCTCGTGTGGCTGGTGGGCGCCTCGCTGGGCGGTCCCCTGTTCGGCAAGGTCGACGAGGTCTCCTCCAACGAGCAGACGACATACCTCCCCGAGTCCGCGCAGGCCACCGAGGTGCAGCAGCTGCTCGGCGAGTTCAACGACAGCGACTCGATCCCCGCGATCGCCGTGTTCACGTCCGAGGATGAGCTCACGCAGACCGAACTCGACGCGATCTCGGACGCGGTGGCCGGCGCATCGACCGTGGAGGGCGTCGGCGAGGACGTGTCTCCGGCTCTTCCCTCCGATGACGGGCAGGCCGTACAGGCGTTCATCCCGATCGACAGTGACGCCGAGCTGGCCGATACGACGGCGGCGCTGGGCGACGAGCTGCGCAACGCCGTCCCCGATGGCATCACCGTATACATCACGGGTCCCGCCGGGTTCAGCGCTGATCTGGTCGCGGGCTTCGCCGGGATCGACGGGCTGCTCCTCGGGGTCGCGCTCCTGGCCGTGCTGGTCATCCTGGTCCTCGTCTACCGCTCGTTCCTCCTGCCGCTGGTCGTGCTCTCGACGAGCCTGTTCGCGCTCTGCGTGGCACTCCTCGTGGTGTGGTGGCTGGCCAAGTTCGAGGTGCTGCTACTCAGCGGCCAGACGCAGGGGATCCTCTTCATCCTCGTGATCGGCGCCGCAACCGACTACGCACTGCTCCTCGTCGCACGCTTCCGCGAGGAGTTGCGGGTCGCGCAGGACAAGGGCGTCGCGCTCCTGGCAGCGTGGAAGGGCTCCGTCGAACCGATCGCGGCGTCGGGCGGTACCGTGATAGCCGGCCTTCTCTGCCTGCTGCTCAGTGACCTGAAGTCGAACAGCACGCTGGGCCCCGTGGCGGCGATCGGCATCGTGTTCGCCATGCTCTCTGCCCTCACCCTGCTCCCCTCGCTGCTACTGCTCTTCGGTCGCGCCGTATTCTGGCCACGACGCCCGCGGTTCGAACCGGATGTCGTCGCCGCAGAGCACGGCATGCGCACGACGGGACTGTGGGCGCGACTGGCAGGGCTCATCAAGCGGCGACCGCGGGTCATCTGGATCGTGACGACCCTCGTCCTCGTCGCCGGAGCGGCGGGTGTCACGCAACTCGATGCGAACGGCGTACCGCAGTCCGACCTGGTTCTCGGCGCATCGGAGGCCCGCGACGGTCAGGTGGCACTGGGCGAACACTTCCCCGGCGGGTCCGGCAGCCCGGTCTACGTGGTCGTCGACGAGGACCGGCTGCAGGATGCCGCGGATGTCCTCCTCGCGAACGACGGGATCGACGCCGTCTCCGTCACCGCCGCGGACTCCCCCAGCGGCACCGCCTCCGTGACCGAAGACGGCCTCACCGCTGTCGGCCCTCCAGGCACCCCTGCACCCGACCCCACGACGGTCGACGGGCAGGTGCTGCTGCAGGGCACGCTGACCGACGCGGCCGACTCGGAAGCCGCTGCCGCCACCGTGCGAGAGCTGCGCTCCGACCTGGGAGATACGAAGGCACTCGTGGGCGGCGTCACCGCGACCTCGATCGACACGAACGATGCGTCCATCCATGACCGCAACCTGATCATCCCCGTGATCCTCCTCGTGATCATGTTGATCCTGATGCTGCTGCTGCGGTCGGTCCTTGCGCCGGTGCTGCTGATCCTGACGACGGTCCTGTCGTTCGGAACCGCGATGGGTGTTTCCGCGCTCGTGTTCAACGGGATCTTCGACTTCCCCGGTGCGGACCCCGCCGTTCCGCTCTTCGGGTTCGTGTTCCTGGTTGCGCTCGGCATCGACTACAACATCTTCCTGATGACGCGGGTCCGCGAGGAGTCGAAGCAGCACGGAACCCGAGAGGGGATTCTGCGGGGCCTGTCGATCACGGGCGGCGTGATCACGTCGGCGGGCCTCGTGCTCGCAGCGACCTTCGCCGCGCTGTCGGTGATCCCCATCCTGTTCCTGGTGCAATTGGCGTTCATCGTCGCGTTCGGGGTGCTGCTGGACACCTTCGTCGTCCGTTCGCTGCTCGTCCCCGCGCTGACGTACGACATCGGCAAGGCGATCTGGTGGCCCTCCAAGCTGTGGCGTCGCGGCGAGGACTGATGCGCGTGGGGGCGTGCGGACGGTCGCCTAGACTGGACGCACGCCCTCGTAGCTCAGGGGATAGAGCAGCCCTCTCCTAAAGGGCAGGTCGCAGGTTCGAATCCTGTCGAGGGCACGACGTCGAAGAGGGGCCGCCCGGAGGGTGGCCCCTCTTCGACGTCTCAGGCCCCCGTCAGCGGGCCCCGCCGGCCAGGAGGCTCCACGCGCCGCCCCTGCTCCCACCGTTCCGCACCTACGCGTCTCGCGGCACGTGGAGGGGCCGGTGGAGGACTCGAGGGCACGACGTGCGACGTCACGCCGCCAGTGCCAGGTACCGTTCCCACCGCGGGTCACTGCGCTCGGTTCCGCGCACCGTCCAGGCGGTGCCGTGCGGAGGACGAGGCGTGAATCGCAGCTGCCAGCGCATCTCCTGCGGTGTGCGATCGCTCTTGACGTTGTTGCAGCGTAGACAGCAGGCCACCAGGTTCTCCCAGGAGTCCGCTCCCCCGCGCGAACGCGGCAGTACGTGGTCGATGGTCGAAGCCGCTTTCCCGCAGTAGCCGCAGCGGTGATTGTCGCGACGCAGCACACCGCGGCGAGTGACCGGCACGCGTCTGCTCGTCGGCACCCGGACGTACCGGGCGAGGATGATGACCGCCGGACGTTCATAGACGCCGTGGGTGCCCCAGACGGGGTCATCTTCGACGCGTTCGATCACGGTCGCCTTGTCGTTCATTACGAGCACCAGGGCTCGTTTGAACGACACGATCGCAAGCGGCTCGTATCCAGCATTCAGGACCAGTGTGCGCATTCGTCATCCTCTCGATCCGCCGGGACGGCTTCCCGGCACTCTCGAATCACACGAGGTCGCGCAGATGGCAGAGCGATCGTGGGGACGAAAAAAGGCGCCGTCTAAAGACAGCGCCTTTCGCGCACGGCAACGCCGTGGCTTCCCCGCGGGCTATGCAGAAGGACGTGACGACCGAGGGCATCCATGGTTCGGATGGTCGGTATTCGCTCCATCAGCCTCTCCCACCTGTACGACAACGGGATCAGGCTAACCCATCCGGCTGCATGCGGGGCGAAACGGCGGGTGAATGGAGCGAGGCGTGTCCGGAAATCAGCCGGCGTTGACCGAGAGCCACGACATGGGCTCGACGAGTCCGCCGTTGATCCAGGTCTCGAAGTGCAGGTGGTTCGCGGTCGAGCGTCCGGTGCTGCCGACGTAACCGATCAGCTGCCCTGCCGCGACCGTCTGGCCGACCTGCACCTGGCGGGAGTTGTAGAGCATGTGACCGTAGGTGGTCTGCACGCGCTGACCGCCGATGACGCTGTCGAGCATGACGCAGACGCCGTATCCGCCGATGCTCTCGGCGGAAGCGCGGACGACGCCGGCAGCGGCAGCATAGATCGGGGTGCCCGCGGGAGCGAGCATGTCGGCTCCGTTGTGGCCGCCGCCGATCGTGCGGCTGACGTTCCAGGAGCCCATCGGGAGCGGGTAGCGGACTTCGCCCGAACCTGGGGAGGTCAACGCGTAGCCAGCCGTGTTGTACGACGATGACGAGGACGCCGTCGATGCCTTTGCGGCAGCGGCCGCCCGAGCAGCGGCGGCCTCTTCTGCCTTCTTCTTCGCGATCTCCTCCGGAGTCGTCGCGCTGAAGGAGCCTCGGCTCAAGGGGGCAGCGGTGGCCTGCGAGGCCACCACCAGGGACTGTGCGTCGACCGCGGCGAGCTGCTGCAGGGTCGTCGGGGCGGCTTCGCTCGGCTTCGACTGCGCGAAGGCAGGAAGTGCGATTCCGGCGACGAGTGCGCCGACGGCCCCGAAGATGGCGATGGATCGGAGTGGCTTGACGGCCTTGCGAGCGGTCACACGCGCACCTGCGCGTCGGGCGATCACTCGGTCTTCAGATGTCTTCTTCGCGGGCTGTTCGATGTCTGCGGCCAAAACGTGGTCCTCCTGGGGCCTCGCGCTTTCGGGTAGCGCTGGCTCGTCGGCACTCTGCTCTCGTGGCACGAACGTATCTCGGGTACTTGTGCGTTCCTGCCGTGAAGACGACGAGCCTGAAAGGCGTATCTTCGCGGTCCATCTCCAGCGGGCTTCTTCGCTGGCGACTCGACCGAGGTTACCGGAAGATAACGATCATGTCACCCCGGGAACCTGACAATCGTCGCAGAGGCCGCGCCAGGACCGCTCCGCCTCTCGCTGCGAGAGGCGAATTCGCGCCGGATCAGGCGGGTTCGCCCACGAGGAAGATGTGCGAGGCAAGCTCCACGGGGAGCTCGAGACCATCTTCCTTGCCGTCCATCTGGATGAGGACGTAACCCTCGCTGAAGCGGAAGTCGCCGTGCGCGCCGGGAACCACACCGGCGTCGCGCAGCTGCTCCAGCAGCTCGGGATCGACCTGCGCGGGCTCGGCGAGACGACGAACGGTCCCCTCGACGGGCTCGCCCGCGGCGTTGAGTCGTTGCACGAGGCCGATGACGCCCTCGTCGAAGGTGCGGGCCGGCAGGTCGCCGAGCTGGTCGAGTCCGGGGATCGGGTTGCCGTAGGGCGATTCGGTCGGGTGTCCGAGCAGCTCCACCAGGCGACGCTCGACCTGCTCGCTCATCACGTGCTCCCACCGGCACGCCTCTTCGTGCACGTACGCCCAGTCGAGTCCGATGACGTCCGACAGCAGACGCTCGGCGAGACGGTGCTTGCGCATCACGTCGACAGCTTTACGACGACCGGCGTCGGTGAGCTCGAGCGTGCGGTCCTCCGAGACGATGACGAGGCCATCGCGCTCCATGCGGCCCACGGTCTGCGAGACCGTCGGGCCGGAGTGACCGAGGCGCTCGGAGATGCGCGCGCGCAGCGGCACGATGTTCTCCTCCTCGAGTTCGAGGATGGTGCGGAGATACATCTCCGTGGTGTCGATCAGATCGGTCATGTGCAGGCCCTCCGAGGTTCTTAGGCAAGCCTACATTCCCGGACCGACATCGGATCCGAAGCCGGTCCGGCGACCCGCTGGGCGCCCTCTAGAATCGACCCATGGCGATCGAGATTCCCCGTGACCTCCTGCCCGCTGACGGCCGCTTCGGCTGCGGTCCCTCGAAGGTGCGCCCCGCGCAGCTCGAGGCGCTGGTCGCGTCGGGGGCGTCGATCCTCGGCACCTCGCACCGCCAGGCGCCCGTGAAGAACCTCGTCGGCAGCGTGCGCGAGCAGCTCGCCGCTCTGTTCCGCATCCCCGAGGGCTACGAGATCCTCGTGGGCAACGGCGGCTCGACCGCGTTCTGGGACGCCGCGGCCTTCGGCCTCATCGAACGCCGTAGCCAGAACCTCGTCTTCGGCGAGTTCGGCGGCAAGTTCGCCGCCGCAGCCGGTGCCCCCTGGCTCGAGGCGCCCGACGTGCGCAAGGCCGAGCCCGGGTCCCTGACCGTCGCCGAGCCCGTGCCGGGTGTCGACGTCTACGCCTGGCCCCACAACGAGACCTCGACCGGCGTCGCCGCTCCCGTCCGGCGCATCGACGCCGACGGCGCGCTGACCGTCATCGACGCGACGAGCGCCGCCGGCGGCATCGACTTCGACGCTGCCCAGGCCGACGTCTACTACTTCGCGCCGCAGAAGAACCTCGGCTCGGACGGCGGCCTGTCGTTCGCGGCCGTCTCACCGGCCGCGATCGAGCGCATCGAGCGCATCGCCGCGTCCGGTCGCTACATCCCCGAGTTCCTGAGCCTGAAGAACGCCGTGGACAACTCCCGGCTCAACCAGACGCTCAACACTCCGGCTCTCACCACTCTGCACCTGCTCGACAGCCAGCTGCGCTGGATCCTCGACAACGGAGGGCTCGCCTGGGCGGCGGCCCGGACATCCGAGTCGTCGTCGGTGCTGTACGACTGGGCCGAGGCGTCGACGGTCGCCACGCCCTTCGTGACGGACGCCGCACACCGCTCGCCGGTGGTCGCCACGATCGACTTCGACGACACCATGGACGCGGCGGCGATCGCGAAGACCCTCCGGGCGAACGGCATCGTCGACACCGAGCCGTATCGCAAGCTCGGGCGCAACCAGCTGCGTGTCGCGACCTTCGTGTCGATCGACCCGGATGACGTGCGTCAGCTCACTCGTTCGATCGACTTCGTGCTGGAGAACCTGGGCGCCTGAGCGCCCGGATCACTCCTCCTCGTCGACCTCGTCGGCGTCCGCATCCAGGGCGTCGGCGTCGTCGTCGGAGGATTCGTCGAGCTCGTCGATGTCGACCCCGTCGAGGTCGCCCGCGTGCAGGATGTCCGCGGCACGGTCATCGTCATCGTCGTCGAGCTCGTCGTCGTCGAGGACGTCGTCGTCGAGGACATCGTCATCATCGAGATCGTCGGCATCGTCGGCGCTCTCGTCACCCGCGGCGGCCGCAGCCTCCGCGAGTTCCACCTGATGCGCACGGTACTCGGCCAGGCGTTCGGCCCAGGGCACCCAATCCGGTGCCAGAAGGGCGCCGTCGCCGGGCAGAAGCTCGAGCTCGAGGACCGTGGGATCCTCGTCGTCGACCTGCGCGACGGTCACGGTCCAGTACCAGCCGGGGTAGCCTGCCAAGCGGTTCTCGAACCGCAGCGACACCGAGCCGTCTTCTTCGATGAGGTACCCGGCTGCGGGACCGACCGAGGACGCGGGAGTGATCTCGCCCAGGGCTGCGAGGGCGAGATCGTGGGCGCCGAGGAGACGCGCGTCGGCGTCAGGCTTCGAGGTCATCAGCGACCTTGCGCAGGACGGCAGCGATCTTGCGGCCGTGTCCGGAAGCGGGGTAGCGCCCGCGGCGCAGATCTCCGCCGATGCCGTCGAGCAGCTTGACGAGGTCTTCGACGATGATCGCCATGTCATCGGCCGGCTTCCGCTTGGCCTTCGACAGGCTGGGCGGCGCTTCGAGCACACGCACCGACAGCGCCTGGAGACCGCGCTTGCCATCGGCGACGCCGAACTCCACGCGCGCACCCGCCTTCACAGCGGTGCCGGTGGGCATCGCTGAGGCGTGCAGGAAGACGTCCTGGCCGTCATCGCTGGCGATGAAGCCGAAACCCTTGTCTTCGTCGTAGAACCTGACCTTGCCGGTGGGCATGGGAGAACCTCGCTGAGATCGATATGCAGAACAGTGGGCGCGCTCGTGCGCGTCCACCCAGCCTACCGGTCGCGGGGCCCGCGGATCCGATGGGCGCAGTACGAGTAGGCTGGGACGGATGAGCACGCAGAATTCCGAGCCGGAGGTCACCATCCGTCGGGTGGATCGCTTCCTGGCCTTCGGCGCGCTCGGAATCGCTGCTGCCGCGGTGATCTGCTTCTTCGCCATCATCATCGGCACCTGGATAGGCATGGATCAAGAGGCTTTCGGCCATGGTGCGTGGCCTCTCATCGCAGCGATCCCCTACTGGGGCCTGCCTCTCGCCTTCGTGATGATCATCACGCTGCTCACGATGAGCTTCATCCGAAAGGGCCGCGCGTCTTCGCGTTCGTGAGGCATCGGCCATGAGCACTCACGCGCGACCGCTGGCGGATTGGCTGTCGGAGGCGAGCGACGATGACCTCCGACGACTGCTCACGGCTCGCCGTGTGCGACCGGACGTCGCCTGGCAGGACTTCTTCGACGCCGCCGAGGCCCTCCTCGACCCCGCCTCTCTGTCGAAGGTCCTCCCCTCACTGACCGCCGCCGAGGCGAAGTCGCTGATGAACGCGGCGTCGGGCGTGGGCGCCGGGATCCAGCAAGAGAGCCTGACGGCGCTCGCGCTGCTTCGTGCGGACGGCACCCCGTATCCCCCCGTGGCCGCTGCGCTCGCGGGGCGGCCGGTTCCGGACGTCCCGACAGGTCAGCCGATCGCCGGCCCCTCCTCCGAGACGGCATCGGCCCACGCCGCAGAGCGTGCGTTCACGACGGTCGCCGTGCTCGCAGACCTCCTTCTCGTCGCGAGGGAGAATCCGTTCTCGCTGCTCACCGGCGGCGGGGTGAACGCCGGCGAGAAGCGCCAGCTCGGCGAAGCCGGTGTCCCGGTGGAGATCGTGGACACGCTGGTGTCGATCGCGCTCGAGTCCGGGCTCGCGGTCGCGGCGGACCGCCGACTGCGATCGAGTCAATCTGCGGAGGCCTGGCTGCGCTCCTCGGCGGTCGAGCGCTGGAGCGTGCTGGCGACGGCGTTCCGCGATGCCCTGCCGCGTGGTGTCCGCTCTCCCGACGGCGGGTGGATTCCGCCACAGTCATGGCGCGGCGCGCATCCGTGGGATCCGGCGTGGACCGAGCGCGCCCGCGTCCTTCACGAGGCGGCGCGACTGCTCGGGCTGATCGCCGAAGACGGCAGCGAACCGGAGTGGGCGGTCGGACTGCGCAGCGGAGGTGCCGCCGACCCGCGGACCCTCGTGCGGCTGCTGCCGGCCGAAGTGGACCGCATCTTCCTGCAGAACGACCTCACGGCGATCGCGCCCGGTCCGTTGGAGCCCGCACTCGACGTGCGCCTGCGCACGATCGCCGCCCGCGAGTCAGCGGCCCAGGCCTCGTCGTACCGGTTCACCGCAGAATCGGTGGCGCACGCGTTCGTCGCCGGCGAGACCGAGCAATCGATCCTCGACTTCCTCGGCTCCCTCTCTCTCACCGGCATCCCGCAGCCGCTCGGCTACCTGATCGCGCAGACCGCGCAACGGCACGGCCTGGTCCGCGTGTTCACGGACGAGGAGACCGGCCGCACGCGGATCGAGAGCACGGATTCGCACCTCATCCAGGCGATGGCCGTCGACCAGTCCCTGCGACCGCTCGCACTCGCCCTGCATGTCGGGTCGCTCACCACCCGCGTCGGCCGCGAGACGGTGTACTGGGCGCTCACCGACGCGAGGTATCCGGCGACGCTGGTCGGTGCCGATGGCGCCCTCCTCGTGCGCGAACGCCACCCCGCAGCCCCGGCGGCGCTGCCCGACCTGGACGCCCTGGACCTGACCCCGCTCATCACGCGCCTGCGTTCCCATCAGGGACCGGATGCCGACGCCGCCTGGCTCGACCGAGAGCTCGAGGCGGCGGTGCGCGCGAAGTCCGTCCTCCAGGTCACCGTCGGGATGCCGGACGGCTCCACCCGAGAACTCCTCCTCGAGGCCACGGGGATGGGTGGTGGCCGTCTTCGCGGCCGCGACCGTGCAGCCGACGTCGAGCGCACGCTCCCGGTGAAGAGCATCCTCGCAGCGACGATCGTCGCGCCGTAGGCCGAGTGCCTCTCGCGACCGGTAAACTGGACAGCTATGTCTGATGGCCCCCTGATCGTCCAGAGCGATCGCACCGTGCTGCTCGAAGTCGCCCACGCCGACGCCGAGAGCGCCCGCCACGAACTCGCGATCTTCGCCGAGTTGGAACGAGCCCCCGAGCACATCCACACCTACCGGATCACCCGCCTCGGACTGTGGAACGCGCGCGCCGCCGGGCACACCGCGGAGGACATGCTGGAGACGCTCGATCGCTGGTCGCGCTTCCCTGTTCCGCCGTCGGTTTCCGTCGACCTGCGCGAGACCGTGAACCGCTACGGCCGACTGGTCATCGAGCGCGACGACGAGGGAACCCTCATCCTGCGCTCTTCCGACCCCGCCGTGCTGGCTCAGGTCGCGAACAACAAGCGCATTCAGCCCCTCCTGATCGGGCATCCGACTCCCGAGGTCTTCGTGGTGGATGCCTGGGCGCGCGGGCAGATCAAGCAGGAACTGCTCAAGATCGGCTGGCCGGCCGAGGATCTCGCCGGTTACACGCCGGGCACTCCGCACGAGATCGATCTCGCCGAGGACGGCTGGCACATCCGTCCGTACCAGCAGGATGCTGTCGACGCCTTCTCGAAGGACGGGTCGGGCGTCGTGGTGCTGCCCTGCGGCGCGGGCAAGACGATCGTCGGCGCCGGCGCGATGGCGGCCACCAAGACCACCACGCTGATCCTCGTCACCAACACCGTCTCCGCACGGCAGTGGCGCGACGAGCTGCTGAAGCGCACGAGCCTCACTCCCGAAGAGATCGGCGAATACTCGGGCCAGGCCAAAGAGGTCAAGCCCGTCACGATCGCGACCTACCAGATCCTCACCGCCAAGCGGAAGGGCGAGTACGCTCACCTCGCCCTGCTGGACGCGCTCGACTGGGGTCTCATCGTCTACGACGAGGTCCACCTGCTGCCGGCGCCGGTGTTCAAGCTCACGGCCGACCTCCAGGCCCGCCGCCGCATCGGACTCACCGCGACCCTCGTTCGCGAGGACGGCCGCGAGGGCGACGTGTTCAGCCTGATCGGACCCAAGCGCTTCGACGCACCGTGGAAGCAGATCGAGGCACAGGGCTTCATCTCCCCTGCCGCCTGCTACGAGGTGCGCGTCGACCTTCCGCCGAGCGACCGGCTCGAATACGCTGCGGCGACCGACGACGAACGGTACCGACTCGCCGCATCCGCTCCGGCCAAGGTCAAGGCGGTGCGAGAGCTGATCGCGAAGCATGAGGGCGAGCGCATCCTCGTGATCGGACAGTACCTCGACCAGCTCGAGTCCCTGTCGACGGCATTGGACGCTCCCCAGATCACGGGTGCGACCCCGATCGACGAGCGAGAGGAGCTCTACCGCGCCTTCCGCGAGGGCGAGATCTCGCTCCTCGTCGTGTCGAAGGTCGCGAACTTCTCCATCGACCTGCCTGAGGCCTCGGTCGCCATCCAGGTGTCCGGCTCGTTCGGATCCCGCCAGGAAGAGGCGCAGCGACTCGGTCGACTGCTGCGCCCCAAGCAGTCCGGACACACCGCGAGCTTCTACACGCTCGTCGCGCGCGACACCATCGACCAGGACTATGCGCAGAACCGCCAGCGATTCCTGGCCGAGCAGGGATACAGCTACACGATCATGGATTCGGACGCGATCGCGGCCTGAGCCGTCGTCCGGCGGCCGTACGGCTCAGCCGTGCAGCGTCCTGTTCAGGTAGTGGGTTCCGCTTCCGACGCCGGCGCCCGTCGCCCTGCTAGCGGTACGGGCGATACCGAGCCTGCCCGCCCACCGGTCGGCGAGCAGCGCATAGACGACCATCGCGACCGTCGACGCGAGCAGATCGACGGGCGTTCCCGTGGTGGCGTTGGCATCGACGAGGCTGACGGTGCCGAGCAGGAAGATGAGCGCGTTGTTCACGATGTGCAGGGAGATCGCCGCTTCCAGACCGCCCGTGCGCCAGGTCAGCCACGCGGCGACGATCGCGAACATGCCCACGCTCGCGGCACCCCAGATGTCGTAGCCGTGCGCGAGCACGAACAGCGGGACCGGAAGCAGGATGGCGAAGGCCGGATGCCGCAACCACCCACCGACGAGCTGCATCAGATAGCCGCGGAACACGTACTCCTCCGCGGCGGCCTGCAACGGGATGAGTAGCAGCACGAGGAGCACCATGACCCACAGCGACGGGTGCGAGAAGTCGACGACGATCGACTCGCCCGTAGCGGCCGCCCCGCCGAGCACGACCGCGAAGTAGACGACGAACACCCCGAGTGCCAGCAGCAGGCTCCGGCCGAGCCACCCCATCCGCAGCCTCCCGGTGACAGAGGAAAGCAGGCCGACGCCGCGGCCCTCGACGATGCGCGACGCGAGCAGGAGCGCGGGGATCATCAGGATCAGCGGCAGCACCAGTGCGAGGAAGAGCCACGGGCGGTCGAGGTCGAAGTACTGCACCGTCGTGAGCAGAACCTGCATCTCGGCTCCCCACCCCGGTACGAGCAGCGAGGCGACGACGAGCGGCACGATCAGGAGGAACAGGATCGCCACGTAGAGCGCCACTCCGACGATTCCGGTCACGAGCATCCGCCACCAGCGATACCTCGGTCGCAGGCGTGCCAGCCGGTGGTACGGGATCTCCTCGCCGCGCGGCGGCGCGGCCGGAGCGATGGCGGATGCGGGGGCGGCGGAGGCGTCCTCGTTCGAGCTCATGCTCCCATCCTCTCAACGATGCGGAGGTGCGCGACTCCGCGCCGTTCCGGACAATAGTCAGCATCTGCATGGCCGAAGTCACCATAATGGGGACATGACTGCTCCGCGCATCCTGGTCGTCGACGACGAACCCAACATCCGTGACCTGCTCTCGACGGGTCTCAGCTTCGCCGGATTCCAGGTGAAGACGGTGGCCAACGGCGCCGCCACGATCTCGGCCGTCCTCGAAGAGGAGCCGGACCTGATCATCCTCGACGTCATGCTCCCCGACATGAACGGGTTCAGCGTCACCAAGCGTCTCCGCGGCGCCGGGTTCACCGCTCCGATCCTGTTCCTCACGGCGAAGGACGGCACCGAAGACAAGATCGAGGGCCTCAACGCCGGCGGCGACGACTACGTCACCAAGCCGTTCAGCCTCGACGAGATCGTCGCGAGGGCGCAGGCGATCCTGCGGCGCACGATGCAGGCCGACGAGGAGTCGATCATCCGCGCCGGTGAGCTGTCGATGGATCAGGACACGCACGATGTCCACGTGGGCAAGGAGCCGATCGAGCTCAGCCCGACCGAGTTCAAGCTGCTGCGCTACCTGATGCTCAATCCCAATCGCGTGCTGTCGAAGGCGCAGATCCTCGATCATGTCTGGGAGTACGACTTCAACGGCGATGCCGGCATCGTCGAGAGCTACATCTCGTACCTGCGTCGCAAGATCGACCCGCACACCGAGGAGTCGCTCATCCAGACCAAGCGCGGGTTCGGATACATGCTCAAGGTCGGCAAGTCGGTCTGACGACCGGCCACCGACCATCGGCGCCGCCTTGCGGCGCTGTGAACGCCTGAGGAGGACCGCATGGCGCACAAGCCCGACGCGGTCACCGCCTGGTGGCGTCGCATCAGCCTGCGCGCGAAGGTCACCGGCGTCACGGTGGCGGTGCTCGCTCTCGGTCTTCTCGTCGCGGGACTCGGAACCGTTCCGATCCTGCGCAACGCGCTCGTCGCCAACATCGATGCACAACTGCCCGCACTGGTCACCAGCGATCTGGTCGAGCGGTACTTCGACGCCACGACGGTCGACGGCGTCACGAGCTACGCCCCGCGTGAGGAGCAGCCGCGGGACTTCTCCTTCGCGATCTACGACGCGACAGGGGTTCTCCGTGCCACTGCGCGAGGCACATCGGGCCAGGCCCCGCTCTTCCCCTCCGAATACTCACTCGCCAAGGCGACCGCCGATACCGATCAGATTCCGATCGAGATCCCCGGCGCCGACGGCAGCGTCTTCCACGGGGCAGTCGCGGTGGTGGGGTCGGAGGGCGGTGCCCTGCGCATCCAACTGGTCGCGTTGCCGCTTGCGCCCGCCGACCGCATCATCAGCCAGTACTTCGGCATCTACATCACGATCGCGCTGATCACGATCCTCATCGCGGCGCTCCTCACCAGGGGGCTCGTCACGCTCACGTTCCGCCGGCTCGGGCAGGTGGAGGCGACGGCCATGTCCATCGCGGCAGGCGACTTCCGGCAGCGGTTGACCGACCTCGAACCGACCACCGAGGTCGGGCGTCTGAACACGGCGATCAACACGATGCTGGATCGCGTGGACGGCTCACTCGCGCAGCGCGACCGCAGCGTCCAGCACATGCGGCGATTCATCGGGGACGCGAGCCATGAGCTGCGCACGCCGTTGGTGAGCGTGCGCGGCTATGCCGAGCTCTATCGCATGGGGGCGATCAAGGGCGAGGAAGACACCGCCAGGGCCATGGAGCGCATCGAGAAAGAGGCCATCCGCATGGGCGTCCTGGTCGAAGACCTCCTCGCGCTCGCACGTCTGGACGAGGAGCGTGAGCCCGAGATCGTCGCGCTCGACCTGCGCCCGATCGCCCGGGACGCCGCACTCGATCTGCGCGCCGCAGCACCGGGCCGGACCGTGACGGTGATCGATCGCACGGTCGAGGCGATGTCGCCCATCCGCCTGCAGGACTCGGCTGCTCCGCAACCGGATCAGCCGACCGCGCCGCCCGCACGAGGACTCTCCCGCACCGCGCTTTCACGCCTGCGTCGTCGTCCGCGGCAGCCGGATCCGGCACCCGCGATCGACTTCACCGAGATCCCCGACATCCCCGTGCGAACCCCGCCGATCGTTCTCGGCGAAGAGAACAAGGTGCGCCAGGTCGTGACGAACCTGCTGGGCAACGCCCGTCGCTTCTCCCCCGAGGACGGCCCGATCGAGATCGTCGTCGATTCGGACCGGGTACACGGCACCGGCAGCATCTCGATCGTGGACCACGGCGAGGGCATCCCCCCGCAGATCAGGGAGCAGATCTTCGAGCGCTTCTGGCGCGCCGACACCTCCCGCGCACGGGAGACCGGCGGTTCCGGCCTCGGGCTCGCGATCGTCGCGTCGATCATGAAAGCGCTGCACGGCGGCGTCGACGTCTCGGAGACTCCGGGCGGTGGAGCGACGTTCACGGTCACGCTTCCCCTCGCGCCCGCCCGCGCGACGCCCGAGCACCTTCTCGAGGACACCCAGCCCCTGGAACGGCTCGATCTGCCCTGACGGCTCTGCACGACCCGCCGTGGGGCGCGGTTCTGCACACCCGCCGTGTGCAGGTCGCTACGGGACGGAGGATGCGGGGGTGGTCCGCTTAGCGTCGGAACTCCAACAGAAGGAGTTCTCATGTCCGTCTTCACCGTCGACACCGAAGCCGTCCACGCCGCGCACGGGGCAACCAGAGCCACTATCGAACGGCTGCAGGCCGAGTCGGCCACGCTCATGTCGCAGTTGCGGCAGCTGCAGTCCTCGTGGGTCGGCAGCGCCTCCACTGCCTTCCAGGGCTGCGCGGAGCAGTGGCAGGGCGCTCAGCTCCATGTCGAACAGGTGCTCGATTCGATCGGAACCTCACTCGGATCGGCAGCCTCGCAGTACGCGGATGCCGACCAGTACTCGGCGAGCCTGTTCCGCTGAGCCCCGCCTGATACAAAACGCAGAACGCCCCCGGCCGGAGCCGGGGGCGTTCTGTCATGAGGGCTGGATCAGAAGTCCATGCCGCCCGACGGGTCACCCATCGGAGCAGCAGCCTTCTCGGGCTTGTCAGCCACGACGACCTCGGTGGTGAGGAAGAGAGCCGCGATCGAGGCTGCGTTCTGCAGCGCCGAGCGGGTCACCTTGGCCGGGTCGATGATTCCGGCAGCGAACATGTCGACGTACTCACCCGTAGCCGCGTTGAGGCCCTGGCCCGCGGGGAGCTCGGAGACCTTGTTCGCGACGACGCCCGGCTCGAGACCGGCGTTGAGCGCGATCTGCTTGAGCGGAGCCTCGATCGCCACGCGGACGATGTTCGCACCGGTCGCCTCGTCACCCGTCAGCGTCAGGCTGTCGAGAGCCTTGGTGCCGGACTGGATCAACGCGACGCCACCGCCGGGGACGATGCCCTCTTCGACGGCTGCCTTCGCGTTGCGGACGGCGTCTTCGATGCGGTGCTTGCGCTCCTTGAGCTCGACCTCGGTGGCCGCGCCCGCCTTGATGACGGCGACGCCACCGGCGAGCTTCGCCAGACGCTCCTGCAGCTTCTCGCGGTCGTAGTCGCTGTCGGTGTTCTCGATCTCGCGACGGATCTGCGTGACGCGACCCTCGATCTGCTCCGCCTCGCCAGCACCCTCGACGATCGTGGTCTCGTCCTTGGTGACGATGACCTTGCGCGCACGGCCGAGCAGGTCGAGCGTGGCGTTCTCGAGCTTGAGGCCGACCTCTTCGGTGATGACCTGACCACCGGTGAGGATCGCGATGTCCTGCAGCTGCGCCTTGCGGCGGTCACCGAAGCCGGGAGCCTTGACGGCGACCGACTTGAAGATGCCCTTGAGCTTGTTCAGCACGAGCGTCGCGAGAGCCTCGCCCTCGACGTCCTCGGCGATGATGACGAGCTCCTTGCCGTCCTGGATCACCTTGTCGACGATGGGCAGAAGGTCCTTGATGCTGGAGATCTTCTGGTTCGCGATGAGGATGTAGGCGTCCTCGAAGACGGCTTCCTGGCGCTCCGGGTCCGTGACGAAGTACGGGTTCAGGTAGCCCTTGTCGAAACGCATGCCCTCGGTGAGCTCGAGCTCGGTGCCGAACGTCTGCGACTCCTCGACGGTGACGACGCCTTCCTTGCCGACCTTGTCGATCGCCTCGGCGATGAGCTCGCCGATCGCCGGGTCTGCAGCGGAGATGGACGCCGTGGCGGCGATCTGCTCCTTGGAGTCGATCTCCTTGGCGCTCGACAGGAGCTCCTCGGTGATCGCGGCGACGGCCTTCTCGATGCCGCGCTTGAGCGAGATGGGGTCGGCGCCGGCTGCGACGTTGCGCAGGCCCTCGCGGACCAGAGCCTGTGCGAGGACCGTGGCGGTGGTGGTGCCGTCACCCGCGACGTCGTCGGTCTTCTTCGCGACCTCCTTGACGAGCTCCGCGCCGATCTTCTCGTACGGGTCGTCCAGCTCGATCTCCTTGGCGATGGAGACACCGTCGTTCGTGATCGTGGGAGCGCCCCACTTCTTCTCGAGGACGACGTTGCGACCGCGCGGGCCGAGGGTCACCTTGACCGCGTCGGCGAGGATGTTGAGGCCGCGCTCGAGGCCGCGGCGGGCCTCCTCATCGAAAGCAATGATCTTTGCCATGAGTTTTTTCGTCCCTCCTGGACGTAGACGTTGGGTTTAGCACTCAGAGTGTGAGAGTGCTAACGCCATTCTGGCACTCGACACCTTCGAGTGCAAGCCGCCGGAGGTGGGGCGTATCCCGACGTCAGGAGGCTGGAGTCTCTTCGGGCGTCTCGGGCGCCGAGGTCGACCGATCGAGACCGATCACGACCGTGAACTGCTTCTGTCCGTCCTCCGTCTGACCGGAGTAGTAGTCGCTCTGCTGCACGGCCGCACCGCCGAGGAGATCCGCCAGGCCGACGGCTGCGAGCTCGTCCGCCTCTTCGACGTAGAACACGGTCGTGTTGGCGAAATCCTGACTGGAACTGTCGCCCGCGAAGACGTTGTCGGCCGCCCAGCCGTTGTTGATGAGCGTGTCGCGCATACGCGTGTCGGCGCCCTCGTCGGGCGTGCCGTTCAGGATCATGACCGAGATGCTGGGGTCGACGATCCCCGTCTCCTCCGGCGTCGGAACAGCGCTCGGCGCCGCGTCAGGGAACAGCGAGACACGGCCCATGACCACCAGCGAGCCGAAGATGCCGGCGATGATGAGGACGAGTGCAGCCACGAACGACCAGAGCAGCACGACCCAGCCGTTCATCCCCGGCGCTTCGGCACGGTGTGCTCCCACCCGTCCGGACGTACGGGGAGCATCATCGAAGCGATCGCGGGTGGGCTTTGACACCCCTCGATGCTAGCGGCACCTTCCTGTCAATCCGTGTCGCCGCGGGGTTGGAGGTGCGCGCCGCCGGAGAGCGGCCCCGAAAAGGCTCAGCCGACGAAGCCGGGCAGCCGTGCCGTGCGCCGGTTCGCACGCGAATCGCGGATGCGGCGAAGGCGGCGTACCAGCATCGGATCGTATTCGAGAGCGGCTTCGGACTCGATCAGTCGTCCGAGCAGCTGGTAGTAGCGTGCCGCGCTCATCCCGAGCTGAGCGCGGATGATCTCTTCCTTCGCCCCGCTGTGGCGCGGCCATGCCGCTTCCAGGGCGAGGATCGCGCGATCGCGCTCCGTGAGATCTCCGAGCATGGCTCCAGGTTAGGACGCAACCGCCGGTGGTCCGGGTCGCCACTCCCACCATCGCCCGAGCGGATCCGCGGCCGCGCGCACCCGTCCGTCGAGTGCGACCACGAACCCCGGCCACCGATCCGCATCGACCGGCGGCTCCCATGCGTCGGTCACCGCAGGCGGATCGATGGTGATCCAGCGGGCGTCCGTGCGCGAGATCCTCGCGATCAGCGCCGTCCGCTCCGCCCGGGGGATGTGCACCAGCACCCCGGGAGTGGTGATGACGAGGGTCGCCTGCGGCGGTGCCGCCGACGCCAGCGCGTCGAGATGCGCGCCGGCGTCCCCCTCCACCAGGAGAGGAGGGGCGCCTGCCGCGATGTCGAGAGCAGCCTCGATGCGGTCCTCGCGCCCCGACTCCCCCGGCCACACCAGCCCGCGCAGCCACCGCCGGTCGCGTTCGTCGGCGGCATCGAGCGGTGCCAGGTCGATCCCGGCGCGCCACACCACCTCCGGCATCCGGAGCGCGGGGAGCGGACCGGCCACCCGGCTCTCGAGCACGACCGTCGAGACACCGTCGACCGGGTCGAGCGCGGCGCGGAGCTCCCCGGCCTCACCCGTGAAGCGATACGAGTACCGATCGGGGTAGAGGCAGAGTCCCGCCGACGCCCCGATCTCGAGAAGCGCGATCGGCCCCTCGATCTCGGAGAGCACCGGCAGAAGTGCCGCGAGACGGAGCGGCTCGTTCGTCTGCAGCGTTCTCCGCTCACACTCGACGACGACCTCATCCGCATTCCGGAGCACGAAAGCACGCCACCGCGCGTAGGACTCGAGCGGGACGCCGAGCAGCCGGGTGACGGCGAACACCAGCGGCGGCTGGCGCCTCGTCTCCGGAATCCGGAGCAGGATCCGTCGCACCTCCTCATCCCCGGCGACCCCGGCGGCCCACTCGGCATAGAGCGCGCTCCGCCCCGGAGCCTCGTCACGGGCGAATCGCGCGTAGCGCTCCTGCACGGCATCCGTCATCCGTCCATTCTGACGCGCAGCGCCCGAGGCCTCGTCCGACGAGAGAGAATGGAGTCGACTGAGGAGGACACATGTCGTACAGCGTGGACAAGACCGAAGACGAATGGCGCCGCGAGCTCGGCGATGAGCAGTACGCCGTGCTGCGTCAGGCCGCGACCGAGCGCGCCTGGACGGGTGAGCTGCTCGATGAGGAGCGCGCAGGCCTCTACACCTGCGGGGCATGCAACGCGGAGCTCTTCAAGAGCGGCACCAAGTTCGACTCCGGGTGCGGCTGGCCGAGCTTCTACGAGTCGATCCGCCCCGATGCGGTCGAACTCATCGAGGACGACAGCCTGGGCATGGTGCGAACGGAGGTGCGCTGCGCCAACTGCGGCTCGCACCTCGGCCACGTGTTCCCCGACGGGTTCGGCACGCCGACGGGAGATCGCTACTGCATGAACTCGATCGCGATGAACTTCACCCCCGACGCCTCGTGAGCGCTCTCGACGCGGTCCGCGCGCGTCAGTCCTGGTCGAAGGTCGAGGAAACGGCGCCGAGCCGCGAAGAGCTGCTCACGTTCGTCGCCGCAGCCGGTCGCGTCGCGGATCACTCCTCGCTCCGCCCATGGCGGCTCATCGAACTGCGCGGAGCCGACCGCGAGGCGCTCGGCGCTGCCATCGCCAAGGCACAGGGAGACGCAGACCCGTCGTCGAAACCTCTGCGCGCGCCGCTGCTGATCGCGGTCGTCGCCAGCTACCGCAAGAGCGAGAAGGTTCCGCGGTGGGAGCAGGAGGCCGTCGCCTCCGGAGTCGCGCACACGCTGAGCCTGCTCCTCGATGAAGCCGGCTGGGGCGTCATCTGGCGCACGGGCCATTACACACGTGCGAAGGCCGTCGCCAAGGCCCATGGCCTCGACAAGAACGAGGAACTTCTCGGCTGGCTGTATGTGGGCGGCAAGCCTGAAGGGAAAAAGCCGGGCCGCCGCAAGGCCGTGGATGCCCGCAAGCTGATCACGCGGATGCCGAAGGCCGGGGCGAAGAAGGCGAAGAAGAAGTAGCGCGTCAGCGACGGCGTCTGCGCGGAAGGGCGACGATCACGGACGCCACCGCGACGACGACCATGGCGACGACCTGCCAGAGCGCGGGCCCTGCTGCCGGAGGCCAGATCAGGTCGATCACGACCGACGTCACAAGCTGTCCGAGCACCGAGCCCAGCCCCATCAGGAGCACACCGGTGTGCGCGACGATGAACGCGCCGAGCAGAATGTAGGCCGCTCCGAGGAACCCGCCCAGGTACAGCCACGGCTCGACCGGAAGGGCGTCGGGCATCCCACGGAAGGCGATGCTCGTTCCGGCCGCGAGCAGCAGGATGACGGTGCCGGTGATGAAGCTCATCAGAGTCGCGGCGAGCGGCGATTGCACACGCTGCGAAAGGCGACCGTTCGTGGCCGCCTGCCACGCGATTCCGACTCCCGCGGCGAACGGCAGCAGCAGCATCCACAGCGGGGCGGTGGCGAGCACGTCGCCCGACAACGAGATGCCGACCGCGGCGAGCGCGAGAACGCCGCCCGCGACCCGGCCGGGGGTGACCGCGACGACGCCCGCCGGACCGAACCCGATCCGATCGAGCACGAGTCCGTGCAGGGTCTGTCCCGCGACGACGCCGACGCTGAACAGCGAGACGCCGAGGACCCCTGCGGTCACCCCTTGAGTGGAAACGGTGAGGGCTCCGCACGCCCCGCCCAGCAGCATCCAGAACGGGATCTTGTGGTGTCGGATGCCGCTCCAGAGGCGTCCTACGCCGCGCCGGGCGGAGGGGATGCAGCAGATCACGGCAACCAGTGCGAGCAGGCCTACCGAGAACGAGAGGAGGCCCGCCACGATGCCGTCATCCACGCGCACCCCGAGAACACCGTTGATCCGGGCCTGGATCGCCGTCATGACGCCGATGGCGACAGCCCCGCCGAGTGCCAGGGGCGCGGGAAGTCGACGGGTTTCTGGCACCAGTCGACCCTATCGGAGCCGTGACTCACCGGGGCGTGACGGATGTCGGCGGCCGGGGCTACGCTGACGGCATGTGCGCGAGCTATGGTCTCGATCCCCGGTTCACCGATGCGGAAGTCCTCGCCGCCGCCGACGATGCGGTGCTCGAGGGACTGCGCGCCTGGGCGGAAGAGAACGCGGGCGAGACCATCCGTCCGACCGGGAAGAACCTCCGCAATCTCAACCCCGTGATCGTGCAGCCCGACGCCGCTCCGACTCTGGAACCGGCGTGGTGGGGCTTCCTCGTGAACGGGGAGCCGGCGAAGTTCCCGTCGATCAACACGCGGTCCGAACGCCTGCAGGAGCGCCCCGGCGGAGCGAAGTCGCGGGCGATCGTCCCGGCGACGAGCTGGTACGAGATGCAGAAGCCCTCGCGGCAGTGGAACGAGTTCATCATCGACGACGGCACGCTCTTCGGCATGGCGGCGGTCACGCAGCGGGGTCGCACCGCCGACGGCGAGTGGTACACGTGCTATTCGATCGTGATGCGGCCCGCTCCCGACCACCTCGTCGATCTGCACGACCGCATGCCGCTGCTCGTCCCGGCCTCGCTGAGTCACGATTGGCTGACGGCGCCACCTTCGCGCGAGATCATCGACGAGGCGATCCTCGCTTCCGATGAGATGGCCGCACGCGTCCAGGCCCGTCCCCGTTCCTGAACCGGTCCATCCGCCGCGGGGATGACACTCCCCTCTCGAGGACGGTACCTGGGGAGGACGCGCGGCGGCCCGACGCTCCGTAGCGTTGTCCTCATGATCACAGCAGAAGGCCTCACGAAGAGGTTCGGAGACAAGACAGCCGTCGATGACGTGTCGTTCACCGTCAAGCCGGGCAGCGTCACCGGCTTCCTCGGCCCGAACGGTGCCGGCAAGTCGACCACGATGCGCATGATCGTGGGCCTCGACCGGCCGACGTCCGGACGCGCCGAGATCGCCGGTCGCGAGTACCGCAAGCTTCGCGCGCCGCTCACCGAGGTCGGCGTGCTGCTTGACGCGAAAGCCGTGCACACCGGGCGGACGGCGCGCAATCACCTTCGGGCGATGGCAGCCACCCATGGGATCCCCTCCTCCCGCGTCGACGAGGTCATCGATCTCGCGGGCATCGGTTCGGTGGCTCGCAAGCGGGCCGGGAAGTTCTCGCTCGGAATGGGACAGCGTCTCGGCATCGCCTCGGCGCTGCTCGGCGATCCGCACACGCTCATCCTCGACGAGCCTGTCAACGGCCTCGATCCCGAAGGAGTCCGCTGGGTGCGTCAGTTCGTCCGGCACGCGGCATCCGAAGGACGCACCGTGCTCCTGTCGAGCCACCTGATGAGCGAGATGGCGCAGACCGCCGACCATGTCATCGTGATGGGTCGCGGCCGGGTGCTGGCGGATGCTCCGCTGGCCGAACTCGTGCGCTCCTGGACGCAGAACACGGTACGTGTGCGCACCCCGCGACCCACCGATCTCGCCGCGGTCGTCAGCGGCCCGGGCGTGGAGATCGTGAGTTCGGCTCCGGACCTCCTCGACATCGTGGGTCTCCCCGCCGCCCGCATCGGCGACCTCGCCGCGGACCGCGGCATCCCGCTGCACGAACTCACCCCGACCACCGGATCGCTCGAGGATGCCTACCTCGCCCTCACCGGCGATTCCGTCGAGTACCGCACCAAGGAGATCTCATGACCACGACACAGGCACCCGCGCCCGCGCGGCCGCGCGTCGACACCGGTCGACGGCTGACCTTCGTCCGCGCCCTGCGCGGCGAGTGGATCAAGCTCGCCACCCTGCGCTCGACGTGGTGGTCCATCGGGATCGCCGCGGCCCTCACCATCGGGATCTCCGTGCTGATCGCACAGGCGGTCGACATGCCGGGGTTCGAGCCGATCCAGGCCGTCGTCATGCCGATCCAGTTCACGATGCTGCTCGCCGGCATCATCGGCGCGATCTCCGTGACGGGCGAGTACTCGACCGGAATGATCCGCTCGACACTCACGGCGAATCCGATCCGCGGGTCGGTGTTGGCGGCCAAGTCGACCGTGCTCGCGGTCTTCATGTTCCTGTCATCCCTGGTGATCTTCGGTCTCGCTGCCGTCGCGGTCTCGCTGATCGTGGCGCCGCGCGACCAGAGCATCGAGTGGTCGGACCCGGCTGCGTCGTTCCTGCCGATCGTCGTCTCCTCCCTCGCCATGGCGGTGTTTGCCCTGATCGGAGTCGCCTTCGGGTTCATCCTGCGTTCGGGGGCCGGAGCGATCGCGGCGACCGTCGGCGTCCTGTTCGTCCTGCCGATCGTGGCGAACTTCTTCTCGTTCGCCGGCGAGGCGTGGGCATGGGTCATCGAGGCGTCCGCCTACCTGCCTGTGTCCGCTGCCCAGAGCGCGATCCTGCCGAGCGACGGCGCGGCACTCGATGCCCCGGTCGCATTCCTGACGCTGGCCTGCTGGGTCGCCGGCGGCGCCCTCGTCGCGTGGGGCGTGCTGCGCACCCGCGACGCGTAAAGTCGGCCCTGTGAGCAGAACGCGAAGCCGCAGCGACTCGATCCGAGAGGACGAGGAGCTGCGGCTTCCGCGTGCGCCGGGACTCTTCCGGCGGTTCTGGGCACGTCATCCGCTGTTCGCTGACGTCCTGCTGACACTGCTCTGCCTGCTCCTCTCCATCGCCCCGGCGGGCCGTCTCGTCGACGAGTCCGTCCCCGAATCCACCTACATCGCGATCAGCATCGCCACGCTGGTGATGGTCGTCATCGCGTGCAGCACTCTCCTGTGGCGGCGCCGGGCGCCTCTCGCCCCTTTCGCCGCGGCGGTGATCCTGGGAACGGTCGGTCTGTTCACCGGGCTGTCCAGCGGCATCATCCTGCTGCTCGTCGCCTGTTACGGTCTCGCGGTCTACCGGTCGTCGCGCGCGGCCTGGACCTGCTACGGAATCGGTGCGGTGTGGTTCCTCCTGCTCAGCGGGATCCTGATGCTCACCGGTGTGGTCGTGCTGCAGAACGGACTCGACACCGCACTCAGCTATATCGTGCTGGGTCTGATCGGCACACTCATCGGCGTCAACGTCGGCGGCCGCAAACGCTATCTGTCGGCCGTCATCGATCGCTCGCGACAGCTGCTCGTCGAGCGGGACCAGCAGGCGCAGCTCGCCGCCGCATCCGAGCGGGCGCGCATCGCTCGAGAGATGCACGACATCGTGTCCCATTCGCTGACGGTGATCGTGGCGCTTTCCGAGGGCGCCGCGGCGACGCCCGACCGCGAGCAGGCGCGCAGAGCGTCGGTCCACACGGCGGACACCGCTCGTGCGGCACTGACCGAGATGCGATCGATGCTCGGTGTGCTGCGGGATGACGATTCTCCGCTGCCCCTGGCACCCATGAAGCCTGCGCCGCCGCGTGACACGGTCGAGGCGGCGCAGCGCGCCGGGTACCCGGCGACGCTCACGGTCGCGGGGCGCACCGAGGTCTCCCCCGCCGTCGCCCATGCGATCGGACGGATCGTGCAGGAGGGCGTCACGAACGCGATGCGTCACGCCCCGACCGCCTCGGCGATCGGGGTGCGGCTGGAATACGCACCCGATTCCGTGACGATCGACATCGTCAACGACGGTGTGTCCGGCGGCATCGGAACGGAAGGCTTCGGATTGCGCGGACTCGCCGAGCGAGCTGCTCACGTGCAGGGAAGCGTCGAGTCTGCGCCGTCCGAGGGGGGACGATGGGTTCTGCACGCTGTGCTGCCGACGAAGACGACTGCTCCCACCGCACAGCACGTATCGACGGAGGACGACGGATGACGGATGCGATCAGGGTGCTCCTGGTAGACGACCAGGAGCTGATCCGCGTCGGGTTCCGGATGGTGCTCGAAGCGGAGAGCGACATCGTCGTGGTCGGCGAGGCCGGCGATGGGCGGGCGGCGATCGCGCAGAGCGCTGCACTCGCCCCCGACCTCGTGCTCATGGACATCCGGATGCCGGAGCTGGACGGAATCGCCGCCACCGAGACCATCGTGCGGGATCGCCCCCAGACGAAGGTGCTCGTGCTGACCACGTTCGACCTCGACGAATACGCCTTCGGCGCCATCCGTGCCGGTGCGAGCGGGTTCCTCCTGAAAGACGCTCAGCGTCACGAGATGACCTCTGCCGTTCGCGCCGTACACCGTGGCGACGCCGCGCTCTCTCCTCGGATCACGCGGATGCTTCTCGAGCACGTGACCCCGCAGCTCAGCGCCTCGCCCTCCCCGACACCGGATGCCGCGGAGAGCGCGGCGCTGGACTCGCTCACCGATCGAGAGAGAGACGTGTTCCTCGCGATCGGGCGCGGACTGACCAACGCCGAGATCGCCCGCACCCTCTACGTCGGCGAATCCACCGTGAAGACCCACGTCGGCCGGGTGCTGGCGAAGCTCCACGCACGCGACCGCATCCACGCCGTGATCCTGGCGCACAGACTCGGCCTCGTCGGAAACGAGACCTGAGGTATCAGGCGCCGGCGGGGGTCCATTCCGAGACCCGATCGAGCAGTCCCACCTCGTCGGCGGAGAGTTCGAGGCGAGCACCCGCCAGAAGGTCGGGCACCTGCGCGACCGTCCGAGCACTCGCGATCGGCGCAACCACCGTCGGCTGCGCCCGCAACCAGGCGAGTGACGTCGCGGCGATCGACGCGCCGTGGGCGTCGGCGATCTGGTCGAGCGCATCGATGACGCGCAGGCCCGCCTCGGTCGCGTACTTCGCGGCACCCTGTGCACGCGGGGAGTCCTGCCCCGCGACATCGGTCGAGCGGTACTTGCCGGTCAGGAATCCACTCGCCAGGGCGTAGTAAGGCACGAGCCCGAGTTCGAACTCCTCGGCGACCGGGATGATGGTGTCCTCGACCTCGTTGCGATGAACGAGGTTGTAGTGCGGCTGAACGGCGACAGGCGCAGCGACACCCGTGCGACGCGCGATCTCGATCCACTCTCTGATGCGTTCGGTGGAGTAGTTCGACACCGCCACGTGACGCACCAGGCCATCCTCGACGAGCTGTCCGAACGCGGCGACGGTCTCTTCCAGCGGAATCGTCTCATCGTCGAAGTGCGCGTAGTACAGGTCGATCTCATCGGCCCCGAGACGCCGGAGCGAAGCCTCGGCTGCCTTTCGCACATTCGCTCCGGAGAGGCCTCGGAACTGCGGGTGCTGGCTCACCTTCGTCGCGACGACGACGCCCGACGGCTTGCGGGATGCGAGCCACTCGCCGATGATCGTCTCACTCTCGCCACCCTCGTTCCCCGGCACCCAGGAGCTGTACGAATCGGCCGTGTCGATGAAGTCGCCACCCCCGTCCACGAATGCATCGAGCACTGCGAACGACGCATCGCGATCGGCTGTCCAGCCGAACACGTTGCCGCCGAGTGCGAGCGGGAGGACGTCAAGATCACTGGTGCCGATACGAGTCATGACGAAGACAACCGCTGATCGGGCTTCGCGCATTCCCGGATGACGTCATTTTTCGTGATCGAGCCGGGCGGAATGCTCGCTCTTCGGCGTCTCGCCCTCGTCGTAGATCTGGGAGGGCCGCCCGACGAGCCGCGTGTCCGGGGCGTGAGCGACCAGCGGATCTTTGCCGGGATAGTCGAATCGGGCGAGGACGCACCTCATCGCCTCGAGCCGAGCTCGTTTCTTGTCGTTCGACTTGATGACGATCCAGGGCTCGGTTGGCGTGTCCGTGTGAAAGAACATCGCTTCCTTCGCCGCTGTGTAGTCCGCCCAGCGGTCGATGCTGGCGACATCCGTGGGGCTCAGCTTCCACTGCTTGACGGGATCCTCGCCGCGGCGCCGGAACCGGCGCCGCTGCTCGGCCTCTCCCACCGAGAACCACAGCTTGATGAGGCGGATGCCCGAACCCACGATCATCCGCTCGAACTGCGGAGCGGTCTGCATGAATTCCTCGTACTCGGCTGACGAGCAGTACCCCATGACCCGTTCGACGCCGGCACGGTTGTACCAGGAGCGATCCATCATCACGATCTCGCCGCCCGAAGGCAGGTGTTCGATGTAGCGCTGGAAGTACCACTGCGTCCGCTCGGCATCAGTCGGCTTGTCGAGAGCGACGACCCGGGCGCCACGAGGGTTCAGGTGCTCCATGAAGCGCTTGATCGCCCCGCCCTTTCCCGCCGCATCCCGCCCTTCGAACAGGATGAGCAACCGCTCGGAAGAGTGCTTGATGTGGGACTGGAGCTTCAGGAGCTCGATCTGCAGCAGCCGCTTCTCTCGTTCATACTCCGCGGTGGAGAGCTTCTTCGTGTACGGGTAGTCGTGCTGCCACTCCGGCGTGACCATCGCCGTATCGGGTGCGCTGCTCAAGATCTCGCCCTCTCAGTTGCTGTGCGGATCCCCGAAACCACGCAGGCAAGCGCAGGTGGCCGGAGCGGGGAGGCGGCCACCTGCGCGTCTTCTACCTGGCACGACCTATAGCCCGCCAGGAAACCTGCCTGATGTGTAACATATCATCGCCTGAGGCGATACATCGGAATGCGCTTTCAGCGTCGGCGCCCTGGCAGCAGCATGGGCACGGAGATTCGGTCTGTCAGCCTGCGGCGACTATCGTTCTCGCATGGGCACGATCCAGTACGGCAACGGTGACGAGATCCACATCGAAGACCGCGCACTCGCGCATCTGAAGGTCGTCATCGCTACGAAGCTCCGACGCAATGAGAGCTTCACTCTGTCCTGGCGGCACCCCGAAGGGCAGCAGGTGGGACGATCGACGATCTGGCTGCACCCGTCGATACCGCTCCGCTTCACCTTCGACGAGCCAGAGGCGCCGCAGTTGAACCCCCAGTGGATACAGGACCTGATGCAGTCCGCGAGTTCCACGGGCGGCATCAGCCTCATCGACGAGGTGCTGGACGCACCCGAGACCGCCGCTGAGGCCTGAATCCGCGGATCCCCACTCTCGTGAGGGATGAAGAGCCGACTACGGGACTCGAACCCGTAACCCCCGTATTACAAGTACGGTGCGCTACCAATTGCGCCAAGTCGGCGGATGCCACCAGCTTAGCGATGGCATCGACCCGGCTTCGACCTACGGGGTCGTGGTGGGCGAAGGCGTCGACGTCGCACGCGAGGCATCGCTCGCGACGCTGAGCACGAACTGCGAGAACTCGGCCGGGTCGTCCAGCGCCCCGACGTAGGCCTCGCCATTGGCGACGATCATCGGCGCTGCGGTCAGCACCAGGTCGTCGGAGCCGGCGAGCGGTCCGTCCAGGGCCCTGGTCGTCGCCTCCTTCGCCCAGCCGACGAAGTCGCCGTCTTCGATGCACGAGCGCACGGCTTTGGCGTTGTCGACGCCGACAGCACCGGCGAGGTTCGCGAGGTCCTCGTCGGAGAGGCCGTCGCTGCCGACCTCTGGCTGGTCGTCGAGCAGGTCATGGTTGAACGCGTAGAACTGTGCTGGCGAGTGCGTGGCGACGCACGCCGCAGCGGCAGCCGAGCGGAGCGAGTACTTGGTGCCGTTGGAGCTGGCAGTGAGCAGCGCGACCGGGTGATAGCTGACCGTGACCGCGTCCTCGCCGATCCAACCGGCGAGCTGGCGGGCGTTGGCGCGCTCGAACTCCCCGGCGTCAGGCGACAAGTAGTCGACGTACACATGGATGTCGACCTTTCCGGATGCCGTCGGTTCCGGCGTCGGGCTGGCCGATTCGCCGGCGTCGGTCGCATCGGGAGACGGGGTCTCCGGCACCGCGCCGGTTCCCGCGAACGACTCGAGGTCGGTGACGACGACGCCGTCCGACTCCATGCCGGTCGGCGTGAGCCGCGGCTTGGTCACCTGGGAGGACACCGCGAGAGTCACCGCTGTGCCGATCGCACCCACCGCGACGAGCGCCACCGCGCCGATGATGATCCGTCGCATGAGACGCGCCCTGGACTGCTGGGCGTGCACTCTCTGTGCTTTCTCCCGTACGACCTCGCGGGAATTGCGAGGCGTCGGGACGTTCGGCGTTTCGTCGCTCGACATCGTTCCTCTGTGAGTCTCAACGGGGGTCCGGGTTGGCCCCGACCGCCGCTCAGCGACGATCGCCGCTGCGCGCGGCCGAGTTCGATGGTAGTCAGTGAGGCTGAGAAATACCCAGGTACCGCCGTTCATGTCATACTGATCCCGACCCAATGACGGGTTACGGCGGGGTCACCCGCCGCTTCATCACTACGGATCGTCCGGCACGTACCTGCCGGTGAAGGAGAAAAGACAATGGCATCTGTGACTTTCGACGAGGCCACCCGCCTGTACCCCGGCGGAACCCGTCCGGCCGTCGACAAGCTGAACCTCGAGGTCGGTGACGGCGAATTCCTCGTCCTCGTCGGTCCCTCCGGCTGCGGCAAGTCCACGTCCCTCCGCATGTTGGCCGGCCTCGAAGAGGTCAACGCCGGCCGCATCCTCATCGGCGACCGCGACGTGACCGACGTCCCGCCGAAGGACCGCGACATCGCGATGGTCTTCCAGAACTACGCGCTGTACCCGCACATGACCGTCGCCGAGAACATGGGCTTCGCACTCAAGATCGCCGGCGTCGGCAAGGAAGAGCGCGCATCCCGTGTGCTCGAGGCCGCCAAGCTGCTCGACCTCGAGCCCTACCTGACCCGCAAGCCGAAGGCCCTCTCGGGTGGTCAGCGTCAGCGCGTCGCCATGGGGCGCGCCATCGTGCGTCAGCCGCAGGTGTTCCTCATGGACGAGCCGCTGTCGAACCTCGACGCCAAGCTCCGCGTGCAGACCCGTACGCAGATCGCTTCGCTGCAGCGTCGCCTCGGCGTCACCACCGTCTACGTCACCCACGACCAGACCGAAGCTCTGACCATGGGCGACCGCATCGCGGTTCTCAAGGACGGTCTGCTGCAGCAGGTCGGTTCGCCGCGTGACCTGTACGAGAAGCCGAACAACGTGTTCGTGGCCGGCTTCATCGGCTCGCCCGCGATGAACCTGTTCGCAGCCGACCTCACCGACGGCGGCGTTCAGTTCGGGTCCGAGACGGTCCCGCTCGACCGCGACACGGTCGGCCGTGCGAACGGCAGCCAGGTCACGGTCGGCGTGCGTCCCGAGGACATCACGGTCGGACCGGCCGACGGCAGGGGCCTTCCGGTCGTCGTCGACCTCGTCGAGGAACTCGGCGCCGACGGCTACCTCTACGGCCACACCGAGATCAACGGCAAGCGCAGCGACATCGTCGCCCGCGTCGACGGTCGCAGCCACCCGAACGCCGGCGAGACGGTCACGCTTGCTGCGAACCCGGGCCACGTGCACGCGTTCGACATCGAGTCCGGCGAGCGCCTGAACGACAAGCCGGTCGTCTCCGCCTGATCGGATCCACAGACGCGGCGCAGGCTGACTTCGGTCGCCTGCGCCGCGTCTCTTTTCTGTCTCACCTCGACCAGGGAGCATCATGCAGGATTCGCTGCGGATCACCGCCAGCAAGATCGATCCGGGGCTGCTGGCCCTCCCCTGGTCCACCACTCTGGCGAAGTGGCCCTCGGAGCACATCGTGTCGCTTCCGAAGGGCCTCTCCCGCCACCTCGTGCGCTTCGCGGACCTCTCCGGCCGGGTCATCGCCGTGAAGGAGACCACGGCGGAGATGGCCCAGCGCGAGTACGACATGCTCGGCAACCTCGCCCGCCTCGATGTGCCCTGCGTCGACCGGGTCGCGGTGATCGCCGGGCGCACGGATTCCGACGGGGAGGCCCTCCCAGCCGCCCTGGTCACCTCTCACCTGCGCTTCTCGATGCCCTATCGCGCCCTGTTCACTCGGGTCCTGCGCCCCGACACCGCAAACCGACTCGTCGATGCCCTGGCCCTGCTCCTGGTGCGACTGCACAACGTCGGCTTCTACTGGGGCGACGTCTCCCTGTCGAACACGCTCTTCCGCCGCGATGCGGGAGCGTTCGCCGCGTACCTGGTCGATGCGGAGACGGGCGAGCTGCACGAGGAGGGGCTGACTGACGGGCAGCGCGCCTACGATCTCGACCTGGCCCGTACGAACATCGCCGGCGAGATCATGGACCTCGCCGCAGGCGGCCGCCTCGAACACGGTGTGGATGCGGTGGCGATCGCCGACGGCATCGTCTCGTCGTACCGATCGCTGTGGGCCGAACTCACCGCCCAGGAGTCCTTCTCGGCGGCGGAGACCTGGCGCATCACAGAGCGGGTCGAGCGCCTCAACGCCCTGGGGTTCGACATCGACGAGATGTCCATGTCGACGACCGCGGACGGCACCGTCGTCGAGATCCAGCCGAAGGTGGTGGATGCCGGTCACCATCAGCGCCGCCTGATCCGCCTGACCGGTCTGGACGTGGAGGAGAACCAGGCGCGGCGACTGCTGAACGACCTCGACGAGTTCCGAGCCCGTTCGACGAAGCAGTGGGCCGACGAGGAGATGTACGCGCACGAGTGGCTCACCCGCGTCTTCGAGCCGGTGGTGCGCGCGATCCCGTACGAGCTACGAGCGAAGCTCGAGCCCGCCGAGGTCTTCCACCAGGTGCTCGAGCATCGCTGGTACCTCTCGCAGGCGCAGGGGCGCTCGGTGCCGCTCGCCGAGGTGCTGACCAGCTACATCAACGAGGTGCTGCGACACCGTCGCGACGAAGCGACCATCATGGGTCCGCCGACCGAGACGATGAGCCTGCCGGTCGTCACCGGTGTGACGCCGGTCGCCGATGACGACGAGGACATCGACTGGCGCGACCTGGTCTGAGGCCCGGACGGGCGCCGAGCATCGTGGCGTCAGTAGCCGACGGTGAACCGCTCGCGGTGGTGATTGCCCTGCTCGACCTCGTCCACCACGGCGACCGCGAAGTCCGCGCCCGAGATGAAGGACTTGCCGTCGGCGTCACGGACGAGCACGTCGCCACCGTCGCGGTAGTGCCCTGTGCGCTCGCCTTCGGCCCACGGACCGAACACCTCGGCGGGATGGATGAAGAACCAGTCGAGGCCGGCATCCGTCGCCTCCAGGAGGGCGAGGGAGTCGATGCCGACCTGCGCCTCGTGTTTGTACTCCTCGGGGAAGTCCTGGTCGAACAGACGCGGCCCGCCGGGGGCCACCAGGCTGCCACCTGCACCGCCGACGACACCGAGACGCGTCTCCGTGCCCGCGAGCCGGTCGACGACGTTCGACAGCGCGTCGAGCGCACGGTCCTCCATGTCGCCGCGAGGCGAGAGGGCCGATACGACGGCGTCGGCGCCGACGAACGCCTCCGCGAGAGAACCGAGGTCGAGGGCGGAGCCCTGCAGATACGCGGCCCCCGCCACCGGGTCGGTCGGCTCCGAACGTGAGATCGCGATCACCGCGTGGCCGCGACTCACCGCCTCCGCGACGATGTGACGACCGGCGTAGCCGGTCCCTCCGAGCACGATGATGCGAGCCATGATCTGCCTTCCCTCGGGCGTTCTAGTTCTTCGCGGCGCGGAGCGACGCGACCTGGTAGAGCGCGACCGATGTCGCGATGCCGGCGTTCAGCGACTCGGTAGCCGCGGAGATCGGAATCGAGACGATCTGATCGCAGGTCTCGGAGACCAGTCGCGACAGGCCCTTGCCCTCCGAGCCGACCACGATCACGACAGGTCGATCGGCCAGCTGGAGCTCCGGGAGCGACACATCGCCGTCGCCGTCGAGGCCGAGCACGAACACGCCCTGCTTCTTGAATTCCTTGAGCTGCGTGGTGAGGTTGGTCGCCAACGCCACGGGGGTCCGTGCGACGGCTCCCGCACTCGTCTTCCACGCCGCCGAGTTCACGCCGGCGGAGCGGCGCTGCGGGAGGATGATGCCGTGGCCTCCGAACGCCGCGGTGGAGCGGATGATCGCGCCCAGGTTCCGGGGGTCGGTGATGCCGTCCAGCGCCACGAACAGCGGGACCTCGCCCTTGTCGATGACCTGCTCGAGCAGATCCTGCGGGTGTGCGTAGTCGTACGGCGGCACCTTGATCGCGACGCCCTGGTGCACACCGTCGAAGCCGGCCATGCGGTCGAGCTCCGGACGAGTGACCTCCATCACGGGGATCCCGCGATTCGTGGCGATCGCCAGCATCTCCTTGACACGGTCGTCCATCTCGACGCGCTGCGCGATGTAGAACGCCGTCGCCGGGATCTTGGCGCGCAGTGCCTCGAGGACGGAGTTGCGACCGGTGACGTTCTCGGTGTCGTCTCCTGCCTTGGCCTTCGGCGCACGGTTCGAGCCGCCACCGGATCCCGGACGACTGCCGCCGGGGCGCCCCTTGCCACCGGATGCGGCGTAGCGCTCGGCTGCGGCCTTGCGCTTGCCTGCGGGGTGCCAGGCGCGATCCTCCGCCTTCGGGGTCGGTCCGCGACCCTCGAGCGCCTTGCGCCCGAGTCCGCCGGTGCCCTTGGTGGGGCCCTTCTTGTTTCCCTTGTTCGCGCCGGGGCGCTGTGGCTTAACCATCGATACTCCAATGAGTTCCGGCCGGAGTGTCCTCCAGCGTGATTCCTGCGGCGGCGATCGCATCTCGGATACGATCCGCCGCCGCCCAGTCCTTGTCAGCGCGCGCCTGAGCGCGCTGGGTGATCATCGTCTGGACGAGTGCATCCAGAGTCCGGTGTTCAGCGAGATCTCCCCCGGCCGACATGAGTTCATCGAATCCGAGGATGCGGACCATCGCATCCACTCCGACGAATGCTGCCCAGGCGTCGTCATGCGCTCCCTCGTCGATCGCGGTGTTCCCGCGTCGCACGGTCTCGTGCAGCACGGCGATCGCCTGAGGCACACCGAGGTCGTCGTCCATCGCAGCGGCGAAAGCGTCGGGGATCTCGCCGATACCTGCCTCATCCTGCTCCCCGGGGAGGGTGCGGCGGACACGCGAGATGAAGGTGCCGATCCGGCTCAGCGCTGCTTCGGCCTCGGTCCAGGATGACTCACCGAGGTCGAGGCTCGAACGGTAGTGCGCTGCAGCGAGTGCGTAGCGCACCACCAGCGCGTCATGCGCGGCCAGGACATCTGCTGCCAGCGTGAAGTTACCGAGCGACTTGGACATCTTCTGCCCGTCGACGGTCACGAGCCCGTTGTGCACCCAGTAGCGGGCGAAGCCGTCGCCGGCGGCCGTCGACTGCGCGAGTTCGTTCTCATGGTGCGGGAAGCGGAGGTCCAGCCCACCGCCGTGGATGTCGAATTCGGCACCGAGGTACCGCTTCGACATCGCCGAGCACTCGATGTGCCACCCCGGCCGGCCCGCGCCCCAGGGAGAAGCCCACGTCGCGTCTGCCGGCTCGTCCGGCTTCGTGCCCTTCCAGAGGGCGAAGTCCTGCGGGTTCCGCTTGCCTCGGGGGTCAGCATCCTCGGCCGCCTCCATGGCGTCGAGGGACTGATGCGTCAGTGAGCCGTAGTCGGACCACGACCGCACGTCGAAGTACACGTCCCCAGAGCCGTCGGGGGCGGGGTAGGCATGTCCGCGTTCGATGAGCAGCGTGATCAGCTCCTGCATCTGAGGCACGGACGCCGTGGCTCGCGGCTCGTACGTCGGGGAGAGGATGCCGACGCCGGCATACGCCGCGGTGAACTCCCTCTCCATCCGGTACGCGAGCGCCCACCACGGCTCGGCATCCGTCGCGTTGGCGAGCACCTTGTCATCGATGTCGGTGACGTTGCGTACGAACGTGACCCGACCGTACCGATGCTCGAGCCAGCGACGCAGGAGATCGAAGCTCAGAGCCGCTCTGACGTGGCCGATGTGTGGGCCCGACTGGACCGTGGGTCCGCACACGTACATCGTGATGTTCTCGGGGTCGAGAGGCACGAAGTCGCGCAGCAGCTGTGCGCGGGTGTCGTAGAGGCGGAGGGTCACCGCTCAAGCCTACTCGGCGACTGCTGAGCGCCCGCCCCGTGTGGACGATTCACCGAGGTTGTGACGTTCTGCCGACGGATCAGGGGTATCTTCTCCGACGATCGTCACATGCTCCGCGGAGCGTCGGGCACGATCACCGCGATGGCGGTCACCGCGATGCCCTCGCCGCGTCCGGCGAAGCCGAGCCCGTCGGTCGTCGTGGCCGTGACCGACACGGGGGCACCCAGAATCGCGGACAGCACCCCCTCCGCCTCGTGCCGACGAGGGCCGAAACGCGGCCGGTTCCCCTGCAACTGCACGGACACGTTGCCGATCACGAAACCGGCCTCGGCGAGCAGTGCACGCGTGCGAGCGAGGAAGACGTCGGCGTGTGCGCCGGCGTACTCGGGGTGGGACGTGCCGAAGTGTTCGCCGATGTCGCCGAGGCCCGCCGCCCCCAGGAGCGCGTCGACGATCGCGTGGGCAACCGCATCGCCGTCCGAATGCCCGGAGAGCGGCTGCTCTCCCAGCCACTCGAGGCCGGCGAGCCAGAGGCTCCCGTCGCCACCGAAGGCATGGACGTCGGTGCCGATTCCGACGCGAGGAATGCTGGGGATGTCCACCGAGGAGTCCGGGCGCGCCACCGGAGCCGATGCTTCCAGCAGGTGCCGGGCCCGTTCCAGGTCGCCCGGAGTCGTGATCTTGAACGCGCGGGCGGACCCGTCGATGTGCCGCACCCGGTATCCGGCGGCCGCGAACAGAGCCGCATCGTCGGTGTATTCGATCCCGTCGGCCCGCGCGGCTTCGTAGGCCGCTTCGAGCTCTGCGCGCGGGAAGCCCTGGGGCGTCTGCGCGGCAGCCAGCTCGGAACGGTCCACGGCCGAGACCACGGCGCCCTCCGCCACCTTCTTGAGGGTGTCGACCACGGGCAGCACGGGGATCACGCCCTCTCCCGGCACGACAGCCCGAGCGACCGCATCGATCTGCGCCGGAGGAGTCAGGGCGCGAGCCGCGTCGTGCACGAGAACCGTCTTCACATCGCCCCAGAGCGCGGCGAGACCGGCAGCGACGGACTGCTGTCTGGTCGCGCCACCGGTCACGACGCGGCCGAGGTCGCGTCGGTCCCCTGCCGCCGCGTCCAGCTCCGCCAGCGCATCCCCCTCGTGTCCGGCCGGGGCGACGACGACGACCTGAGCAGGTGCTGCGGCGAAGACGCCGTCGAGCGCGTGGCGGAGGATCGAGTGCGCGTCGATTCCCACGAGGGCCTTCGGCGCCCCCGCTTCCAGCCGGGTGCCGGAACCGGCGGCGACGACGATGATCGCGGTGTCGGGTACGGGAAGCAGAGTCACCGTCTCACGCTACCGCGTGGCGGGAACGACGAAGGGGCGGATGCCGAAGCATCCGCCCCTTCGCAGAGAACTCAGGAGGCGAGGACCTCGTCGAGCAGTGCGCCCGCCTTGTCCTCGTCGGTCTTCTCCGCGAGCGCCAGCTCGGAGATGAGGATCTGACGAGCCTTCGCCAGCATCCGCTTCTCCCCTGCGGACAGGCCGCGGTCCTGGTCGCGGCGCCACAGGTCGCGGACGACCTCGCTCACCTTGATGACGTCGCCCGAGGCGAGCTTCTCGAGGTTCGCCTTGTACCGACGAGACCAGTTGGTGGGCTCTTCGGTGAAGGGTGCGCGCAGCACCTCGAAGACATGATCGAGACCTTCTTTTCCGATCACGTCACGAACGCCGACCAGGTCGACATTCTCCGCAGGGACCTCGATGATGAGATCGCCCTGGGTGACGTTGAGCTTCAGATATTTCTTCGCCTCACCCTTGATGATGCGCTCCTTGACCTCGATGATGGTCGCAGCGCCATGGTGGGGATAGACGACGGTTTCGCCAACCTCAAAAAGCATAAAAACGTGTCCTTTCGGCAACCTCAAGGATACCACAGGGGAGATGCGCTAAGGTTCGCGCCCCCTGGGCCCCGGGGCCGTCGCGACTTACCCATAGAATGGATACGGACATCCCGCCGGACCTCAGGAGGACCCGTGAAATCGCGCCTTGTTGCGTCTGCTGCGCTCAGCGCTCTCGTTCTGTTCGGCGCCACCGGGTGCACATTCATCACTCCTCAGTCCACCAAGACCGAGTACGCGGCTTCCGACGGTGTGAACATCTCCGACGCCGACGGCCCGATCGATGTGCGCAACGCCCTCGTCATCGCCACCGACGACGGCTCGGTCGGCAGCTTCATCGCCGGCATCGTCAACCCGACCGATGAGAGCGCCACGCTCACCATCGCGCTCGCGGACAGCGAGCCGTTCACCGTCACCGTTCCGGCGGGTGGCACGGTGAGCCTCGGCGCCGACGAGGAGCCGCTGCGCATCGTCGGCCTCGACACCATGCCCGGCGCGACCGTCGAGATCCACTTCCAGTCGGGCGACTCCACGGGCGTCAAGGCCGAGGTCCCGGTGCTCGACGGCTCGCTCCCCTACTACGCAGATCTGGTCCCCTCGGAGTCGGTACCCACTCCGACCCCGATGCCGACCGACACGGCAGCTCCGGCGCCTGCGGACTGATCCGCTGCACGGAACACGAAGAGGCCGGCACCCCGCGGGGTGCCGGCCTCTTCGGCGTTCAGCCCTCGAAGCGGTATCCGAGACCCCGCACGGTGACGAGCATCACGGGCTCGCTCGGGTTCTCCTCGATGCGGGAGCGGATGCGCTTGATGTGCACGTCGAGCGTCTTCGTGTCGCCGAAGTAGTCGCTCCCCCACACCCGATCGATCAGCTGACCGCGCGTGAGCACTCGTCCCGAGTTGCGCATGAGGACCTCGAGCAGCTCGAACTCCTTCAGCGGCATGTTGATCTGCTCGCCGGCGACCGAGACGGTGTGCCGGTCGATGTCGAGTGAGACCCTGCCGCCGTCGAGCACACGCTCGTCGAGTTCGCTGTCAGCCTGCACCACCCGCCGCAACACGGCGCGCATGCGGGCGAGCAGCTCGCGGGACGAGTAGGGCTTCGTGATGTAGTCGTCCGCCCCGAGCTCGAGTCCCACCACGATGTCGACCTCGGAGTCCTTGGCCGTCAGCATGATGATGGGCACCGCCGACGTCGAGCGGATCTGTCGACACACCTCGGTGCCGGGCATCCCCGGCAGCATCAGGTCGAGCAGCACGATGTCGGCGCCCCGCTCCCGGAAAGCCGCGAGCGCGCCGGGGCCGTCCTCCTCCGCGATCTCCACCTCGTACCCCTCACGTCGCAGCAGGTACGCGAGCGGGTCGGCGAGGTCGGGCTCGTCTTCGACGAGAAGGATTCGGGTCATGCTCTCTCTCCGTTTCGAACGCGCGCGGATGCCGCAGCCTTGGCCGCTTTGCGCGCACGCTTCTTCTTGCTCTTCTTGCCCGTATCGGCGTGGTCGGGGGCATCGATCCGAGGAAGTCGGATCGTGAAGGTGGACCCACGTCCGGGGCGCGACCACAGCCGCACCTCCCCGCCGTGGCGCTGCGTGGCGTGCTTGACGATGGAGAGCCCGAGTCCGGTGCCGCCCGTGCGGCGGGAGCGGGCCTCATCAGCCCGGTAGAAACGCTCGAAGATGCGCTCCCGATCGGCCTCGGCGATGCCGATGCCCTGGTCGGAGACGGCGATCTCGACCACGCCGTCCTCCGCCCGGACGCCGACCCCCACGCGCGAACCGCGGGGTGAGTACACGATGGCGTTCGCGATCAGATTGCCGACGGCCTCGATCAGGATCTGCGCGTCACCACGCACCCATACGCCGCGGTCGCCTCCCCTGGCGAGCTCCACGCCCGCGGAGTCGGCCTGCACGACATGAGCCTCGATGGAGGCGGCGACGACCTCGTCGATCGCGACGGGGCCCACCTTGGTCAGACCGTCTTCTGCCTGGAGCCGGGAGAGGCTCATGATGCGTCCCGTGAGCTGGCCGAGCCGTCCTGCCTCCGCCGAGATCCGGGCGGCGAAGATGCGCACCTGCGCCGGGTCATCGGCTGCGGACTCGATCGCTTCGGCGAGAAGGCTCACCGCGCCCACCGGTGTCTTCAGCTCGTGGCTCGTGTTCGCCACGAAGTCCCGGCGCATCTGATCGAGCCGTTCCTGCTCCGTGACGTCGCGGATGATCAACAGGACCAGGCGGCTGCCGATCGCACTGGCACGAGCAGAGACGAGTCGCGGATCGAGGCTCAGTCCGCCTCGCGTGATGCGCATCGACTCGGTGGCCGTGCCGCCGGCCGTCCTGATCCCGCGCACCAGCTGACGCAGCTCCGGGTTGTCGAGCGTCGAGCCGACCTCGATCCCGAACCGGCTCGCGGCGTCCGATGCCGCGAGCACCAGCCCGGACGTGTCGACCACTCCGGCCGCGTCGTCCATGCTGTGCAGCACATCGGTGATCCCGGACGGAATCGCCAGCGACGTCTCCTCCTGAACCCGGGCCCGCGCCCGATAGGCCCACACCACGAGCAGGGAGAGGCCCACGCCGATCACCAGCCCGATGGCGAGCGAAGACAGCGCGAGCTGCGGCAAGGTCATGTCATAAGCGTAGAGTGCGTTCACCGTCCGTCCGGCGGGTTTCCGCGCGCTGGCGGGAAGAGGAGAAGTACTATTCACGTGCTGGGCACCGTTCGTTAACCTTCGAAGCAGACAATCGCTTCGGGCTTGTGCGGGAGCACAGACCTGCTCCTGTGCGGACGACCCGCCTTCTCGCGCTGACTCAGCCGAGATCCGAATGAAAGGTTGCGCCCCAACATGCGCGAAGTCTTCCACCAGTCCCTCGAGGACCTCCAGAACCGCCTCGTCGAGATCGCCGACCTCGTCACGGTCTCGATCGATAAGGCCACCAGGGCTTTCGCCACCAGCGACGTGGCCCTGGCCGAAGAGGTCATCGCCGACGACGCGAAGATCGATGAGCTGGCCGTCGCCCTCGACGAGCAGGCCATCGAGATCCTCGCGCGCCAGCAGCCGGTCGCCCGCGACCTGCGCATCGTCGTCACGGCACTGCGCGTGAGCGCCTCGCTCGAGCGCATGGGAGACATGTCCGAGCACATCGCCCAGCTCGCCCGACTCCGCTTCCCCGAGCGCGCCATCCCGAAGGGTCTCAAAGGCACCTTCGTGAAGATGGGCGAGCTGGACGTCGAGATCTCCCGCACCCTGTCGGATCTTCTGCGCACCGGCGACCTGCGCTTCGCCGACACCATCCGCAATGCGGACGACGACGTCGACGAGCTGCACGCCAACGTCTTCGAGAAGGTGCTCAGCGACAACTGGAAGGGTGAGGCGACCGCGACCGTCGACGCCACCCTCGCCAGCCGCTACCACGAGCGCTTCGCCGACCACGCGGTCGCCGTCGCCAAGAAGATGGTCTATCTCGCGACCGGCGACTGGGCCGTCGAGGAGGAGGACATCCGCCTCGCCGTCGAACAGCAGGAACTCGGCCAGCAGGAGCTCGGGCACGCCTGACCCGCCGCGCGAGACCCCGTTTTCACGACGAAACCCCGTGCTGCAGACATCTGCAGCACGGGGTTTCGTCGTGTTCCCGGGGGTTTCGGGCTCTTACTTCTTGCCCTGGGCCGCGACGGCTGCGGCACCGGCGGCAGCGGCCTCCGGGTCGAGGTAGCGACCCGGGCCGGTGGGCACGTTGTTCTCGTCCAGCTCGTAGACCAGCGGGATGCCGGTCGGGATGTTCAGCTCGGCGATGTCGTCGTCGCTGATGCCCTCGAGGTGCTTCACGAGACCTCGCAGCGAGTTGCCGTGCGCCGTGACGAGCACGGTCTTACCGGCCTCGAGGTCGGGGACGATCGCGCTCTCCCAGTACGGCAGCAGACGGTCGATGACGAGCTTGAGCGACTCGGTGCGCGGCACCTCGCCGTCGATGCCCGCGTAGCGGACGTCGTTCACCTGGCTGAACTCGCTCTCATCGTCGAGCACGGGCGGCGGCACGTCGAACGAGCGGCGCCAGAGCTGGAACTGCTCGGGACCGAACTCCTCGAGCGTCTGCGCCTTGTCCTTGCCCTGCAGCGCACCGTAGTGGCGCTCGTTGAGCCGCCAGGAGCGCGTCACCGGGATCCACAGACGGTCGGCGGCATCGAGCGCGATGTTCGCCGTCTGGATGGCACGGCTCAGCAGGGACGTGTGCAGCACGTCGGGGAGGATGCCGGTCTCGGCGAGGAGTTCTCCGCCTCGACGCGCCTCCTTCTGGCCCTGCTCGTTGAGGCGGACGTCCACCCAACCGGTGAACAGATTCAGTTCGTTCCATTCACTCCGGCCGTGGCGGAGCAGGATGAGGGTGCGCGTCGCAGTCATGTCGCCAGTTTATCCGGGCGCGGGCCGGCGCTCGATTCGGATGCTGGGAGGATGGAGACATGGCGTCATCTCCCCTCGGTCGGCCGACCCGTGGCACCACGGGGACGAACCGGCTGCGGCGCAACGACCGCTGGATCGCCGCGAGCGATGCCCTGCGCCGGGCATCCGACCCACTGGTCATCGATCTGGGCTACGGCGCCAGCGGCGTCACGGCATTCGAGCTCGCCACGCGCCTGATCCGGGTGCGCGACGACGTCGAGGTGCGCGGCCTCGAGATCGACCCCGCGCGCGTCGCCACCGCCGATGCTCAGCTCGCCGAGGTCCGAGCCGGACGGACGCCCTTCGCGTCCGATCTCCCCGTCTCGTTCACGCGAGGCGGTTTCGAGGTCCCGCTCCCCGGCGGACGGCGAGCCGCGGTGATCCGCGCGATGAACGTGCTGCGCCAGTACGACGAGCAGGACGTCCCGGACGCCTGGGCCCGCATGGCGTCACGCCTGGCGCCGGACGGCCTGCTGTTCGAGGGGACCTGTGATGAGATCGGCCGCGTCTCGAGCTGGATCGACGTCGACGCGCACGCCGTGCCGCTGCGCTTCACGATCTCCCTGCGCCTGGCCGATCTCGAGTGGCCGAGCATCGTCGCGGAACGCCTGCCGAAGGCGCTCATCCATCGCAACGTCCCGGGGGAACGGATCCACACGCTGCTGGTCGACCTCGACCGCGAGTGGGAGCGGGCGGCGCCCCTGTCTACGTTCGGCGCCACGCAGCGTTTCCTCGCCGCGGCGAGCGCTCTTCGCGCGCAGGGGTGGCCGGTGCTCGGCGGCCGGACGCGCTGGCGGCTGGGCGAGCTCACGCTGCCCTGGGCGGCCGTCGCTCCCCTCGCGGACTGAGGTCAGCTGCCGACGCCGGTGCTGCGCGGGTCGGGCGCAGACGGACGACGAGACAGCCGCGTGAGGCGCGGGATGTCTGCCATGGCACCGGCATCCGCCGGCACGATTACCTGTTGGGACGCTGCGATATCGATGCCGTCAGCACGCACCACGAGATCGCCGACCGGTGCGCGACGGGACAGGATGGCGAGCGCGATCGGCCCGTCTTCATGGTGCCGGGCCACCGACGTGATGTGCCCGACCTCGTCGTCACCCGCGAACACCGCGGCTCCGGGCTCAGGCAGCACGGCGTCGCTGCCGTCGAGGTGGAGCGCTGCCAGACGGCGCGGAGGGTGCCCGAGGTTGTGCACCTTGGCGACGGTCTCCTGCCCGCGGTAGCAGCCCTTGTTCAGGTGCACGGCGCTGCGGATCCAGTCGGACTCGTGCGGCAGCGAGCGCTCGTCGACCTCGGTGCTCCACCGCGGACGCCAGGCGGCGATGCGCAGCGCCTCGGCGGCAAGGAGTCCTGCGAGGGCGTCGCGGTCGATCGACGCGGCGAGCGCGTCCGCTGCATCCGCGCTGACGATCGCGACGCGCCACGCGTAATCCACCGCGGGATGCTCGGGAACCTCGGCGTACTGATGCCCTCCGCTGCTGATCCGCTGCCACGGATCCGCCCAGATCAGAGGGCTGCCGTTCGGCGCGAACGCTGCGTCGGATGCCGTCGGCGCCACCGTACCCCCGTCGATGTAGCCGATCAGCGTGAGGTCGGGACGCACGTCGACCGTTGCCTGCGTGCGGAACTTCATGCGGGTCAGCCAGCCGGCGAGCGCCTCGGCGTCACCGGCATCGGCGAGAAGCCAGGTGGATGTGCCGTCGTCGAGGACACCGGCCGCGTGCTCGACGCGCCCCTGCGGGTCGAGCACCAGCAGCTCCGTGCTCTCGCCGGGGGCCAGATGGCCCACCGACTGCGAGGTGATCGAGTCGAGCCAGGTCAGCCGCTCGGCTCCCGAGACCTCGATGACCGTCCGGTCGCGGAGAGGAGCGAGGGCCGCACCGTCGGCGAGTCGCCGCTGCTCGCGGAAGGCATCACCGAAGTGCATGATCCGGTCGCCGTCAGACACGACGCCGTCGAGCTCGCCGAAGCCCGGCATCTCAGACCTTGGCCAGTCGCGCCGAGGCGTGCGAGCGGAGCGGGGTGCCGAGCGCTGCGACATCCCATGCCCACAGCAGGTGGCCGTCGACCAGGCCGTACATGCGGGACGAGGCGGTGTGCACCTTCGCGCCGGCGCTGCGGACGACGGCATCCGTGCCGATGTCGACGCGCGGTCCGTTGATCTCACCGATGTAGAGCTCGAGCGCGCCGTCGGAGTGCGCGACCGACACCTCGATCGGGAATCCGCCGCTGGGAGCGCGCAGCTCTTCGACGTCGTCGACGGTGCGCGTGACGGCGGGAGCCAGGGGCGGGAGCAGTGCGGGCCCCGGATCCGCCGGTGCGGCCGGGCGGGCGAGCCGCCAGAAGCCGGTCTCGGCGAGGAGCGCGGTGGCCGGTGCGCCGTCTTCCGAGAGGAACGTCGCGGTACCCGAATAGTTGAGGAACGGGCCGCCGTCGTGGCTGAAGCTGACCCGGTGTGTGAACTCGCCCTGCAGACGTTCGTCACCCACCGGATAGTCGATGACGCCCGTGCCCTCCCACACGCCGATCAACCACGCGAGCGGGGCGAGGTCGGCGGGAAGGTCGGTGGGGAGTTCGATCACGATCGCGTCAGCGCTGGCCGCGGAAGAGGTTGCGCAGCACCACTGCCGAGACGAAGACGATAGCGAGGCTCGCGAGGCCCAGCAGGCCGATGAAGAAGATTTCGAGCGCCATGAGGTCCATGTGCTCCACCTTACCGCGCCGCGCCGGCGTCAGGACGGGATCAACGCAGCCAGGCCGAAACCGATCGAGATGAGGCCCATCAGCAGCAGGGCGCCCGTGACGCTGCTCGCCACCCGGAAGATGAAGCCCTGCGTGCGCCCGTACCAGAGCTGCACGGCGAACGACAGCAGCACGACGCCGCCGAAGCCGACCAGCATCCAGGGCACGCGCCATTCCTCCGGCACGAAGATGCCGATCGCCACCGTGGCGACGAACGCCGTCGCCCACACGACGATCACACCGACGAACGCGTTGCGCGGTGCGAGTGCTGGATCCGTCATGACACCATTGTTGCGCATCGCGTCCCGGTATCATGGCGGCACGGCGTCGATCCCCCGTCGGTGAGGAGTGCGCGTGGCCCTGGTCCTGGTTCTGACCAACGCTCCGCTCTCGGAGCAGGTCCTGCCCGCTCTCGAGTTGCTGAGCCATAAAGCGCGCCAGATTCCGGCGGAGCCCGCGCAGCTGGTCAACGCCCCGGAGTACGACGTCGTGATCGTCGACGGTCGTCATGACCTGGTGGCGGCGAAGTCGCTGTGCCGCCTGCTGCGCGCCACCGGACAGGACGCCCCCTTGCTCCTCGTGGTCACCGAGGGCGGGATGAGCGCGCTCTCCGGCGATTGGGGCATCGACGATGTCCTGCTCGTCACCGCCGGCCCTGCCGAGATCGACGCACGGCTGCGTCTCGCACTGGCGCGGCGCGATGACGTCGCCGAACCCTCGCGGGTGCAGGCCTCCGGCGTCACGATCGATGAGCAGTCGTACTCGGCGAAGCTGCGCGGCAGACCGCTGGACCTCACCTACAAGGAGTTCCAGCTGCTCCACTTCCTTGCCACACACCCGTCACGCGTCTTCACCAGGGAGCAGCTGCTCAGCGAGGTCTGGGGCTACGACTATTTCGGCGGCACCCGTACCGTCGACGTTCATGTGCGGCGGCTCAGGGCGAAGCTCGGCGACCAGGAGCAGATCATCGGCACGGTGCGCAACGTCGGCTATCGCTTCAACGTCAACGAGGACGAGAGCGTCGCCGCTGCCGGGTGAGGACGGACGCTGTTCACACGAGCGTCACCCGGCGGTGCTTAGATGTACCCCATGATCGATCCCGCACTCGCCGATGCCGGCCTCGGAGACGCCGAAGACGATGACTTCGACGCCATCGAGTCGCCCGACTCCCAGCTCCCGGACCACCGCTACCTTGATCGCGAGCTCAGCTGGCTCGCGTTCAACCAGCGCGTGCTGGAGCTCGCCGAGGATCCGTCGCTGCCCGAACTCGAACGGGCCAACTTCCTGGCGATCTTCGCCAGCAACCTCGACGAGTTCTTCATGGTGCGCGTCGCGGGCCTCAAGCGGCGCATCATGACCGGACTCGCGGTGCCGACCAACATCGGCCGCTCCCCCGTGGACGCCCTTGCGGACATCTCCCGCGAGGCGCACGCCTTGCAGCTGCGTCACGCGGATGCATGGATCTCGATGGTGCGACCCGCTCTCGCCGAGTCCGGCGTGGAGATCACCGACTGGTCCGAACTCACCGACGGCGAGCGCTCCGCCCTGTCCGAGTACTTCCAGGCCCAGGTCTTCCCGGTGCTGATGCCGCTGGCCGTCGACCCGGCGCACCCGTTCCCGTACATCTCGGGCCTCTCGCTGAACCTCGCCATCCGCATCCGCAACGCGCGGACCGGTCGGCAGGAGTTCGCGCGCCTCAAGGTGCCGCCCATGCTCCCCCGCTTCGTCGAGGTGCCCGGTGGTGGCGAGATCAAGCGCTTCCTGCGTCTGGAAGAGCTCATCGCGAACCACCTTGGCGATCTGTTCCCCGGCATGGAGGTGCTCGATCACCACGCGTTCCGGCTGACGCGCAACGAAGACGTGGAGATCGAGGAGGACGAGAGCGAGAACCTCATCCAGGCGCTCGAGGCTGAGTTGCTCCGTCGTCGGTTCGGCCCGCCGATCCGCCTGGAGATCACCGACGACATGGATGACGTCACCATGGACCTGCTGGTCCGTGAACTCGACATCACCGACCTCGAGATCTACCGCCTCCCCGGCCCGCTCGATCTGCGCGGCCTGTTCGATCTGTCCCGCATCGACCGCCCCGACCTGCGCTACCCGCCGCACCTGCCCACCACGGCCGTGGCCTTCCAGCCCGCGGGATCGAGCAACCGCGCCGACATCTTCAAGGCGATCCGCAAGTCGGACGTGCTGGTTCACCACCCGTACGAGTCGTTCACCACCAGCGTGCAGGCGTTCCTCGAGCAGGCTGCCCGCGACCCGCACGTGCTCGCCATCAAGCAGACGCTCTACCGCACCTCCGGCGACAGCCCCATCGTGCAGGCGCTCATCGACGCGGCCGAGGCCGGCAAGCAGGTTCTGGCACTCGTCGAGGTGAAGGCGCGATTCGACGAGGCCAACAACATCGTCTGGGCGCGCAAGCTCGAGAAGGCCGGCGTGCACGTGGTCTACGGACTCGTCGGGCTGAAGACGCACTGCAAGCTCGCCCTCGTGATCCGCGAAGAAGACGGCAAGCTCCAGCACTACTCCCACGTCGGCACCGGCAACTACAACCCGAAGACCAGCCGCATCTACGAGGACTTCGGCCTCTTCACCGCAGACGCGCAGGTCGGCAAGGATCTGACCCGACTCTTCAACGAGCTCAGCGGCTATGCCATCGAGAAGAAGTTCAAGAGGCTCCTCGTCGCCCCGTTGCACCTGCGCAAGGGTCTCGTCCGCCAGATCGACGCCGAACGCAAGAACGCCGAGGCCGGCGTGCCCGCGCACATCCGCATCAAGGTCAACTCGATGGTCGACGAGGAGATCATCGACGCGCTGTACCGCGCGAGCGCCGCGGGAGTGAAGGTCGACGTCTGGGTGCGCGGCATCTGCAGCCTGCGCACGGATCTCGACGGCATCAGCGACAACATCACGGTGCGCAGCATCCTCGGCCGCTATCTGGAGCACTCGCGGATCTTCGCGTTCGAGAACGGCGGCGACCCGCAGGTGTACATCGGCAGCGCCGACATGATGCACCGCAACCTCGATCGTCGCGTGGAAGCACTGGTGCGGGTCACCGATCCCGCCCACCTGAAGGAGCTGCAGACGTTCTTCGACCTGGCGATGGATGCCGGGACGACCTCGTGGCACCTGGGCGCCGGCGGCGTCTGGGAGCGCCACGCCGTGGACGCGGACGGCAAGCCCCTGATCGACCTGCAGGATAAGACCATGGGGTTGATCCAACGGCGTCGCCGCGCACGGGCGGTTCGATGAACACTCGGCAGCTGCAGCTCCCGCCCGACACGGCGACCGGTTCGAAGTGGGCGGACAAGGCCGTGTATGCGGCGGGAGCTGTGGTCTGGCGACTCGTCGAGGGCAAGCTGCGGATCCTCCTGATCCACCGCACGAAGTACCGCGACGTCACCCTGCCCAAGGGCAAGGTCGACCCCGGAGAGATGCTCGCTGAAACCGCCGTGCGGGAGGTGCACGAGGAGACCGGCATCCGCGTCTCGCTCGGGGTGTCTGTCGGTGTGAGCCGGTACCACCTGGCATCCCAGAAGCAGAAGGTCGTGCACTACTGGGCGGCGGAAGCGACGGACGCCGCCATCCGGGAGTCGACGTTCGTGCCCAACCGGGAGATCGCCGCATTGGAGTGGGTCAGCGTGAAGAAGGCGCGTGCGCGCCTGAGCTACCCCGTCGACCTCGAGATCCTCGACTTCTTCTCCAACCTCGTCGACGACGGCGTGCTGCGCACCTTCCCCGTGATCGCGCTGCGGCATGCGAAGGCCACGCCCCGTTCGGAGTGGGACGGGTCGGATGCCTCCCGTCCGCTTACCGAGCGCGGACGCAAGCAGGCGAAGTCGATCGTGGGACCGCTGCGTGCCTTCGGCGTGCGCCGGATCGTGACCAGTGACGCGGTGCGCTGCGTCGAGACGATCACCCCGCTCGCCCGTGCGCTCGATCGCAAACCCGTGAAGACCGACAAGATGAGCCAGGACGCCTGGGAAGACGGCGAGTCCGATCTGCGCGCGGTCGTCGGACGCCGTATCCGCGCCGGCAAGCCGGCCGTGCTGTGCAGCCACGGCCCGGTGCTGCCCGGCCTGCTCTCGGAGATCGCGCTGGCAACCGGCACCATCCAAGGCTCGTATCTCAGCAGCGCCGCAGACCTCGAGCCGGCCGCGTTCTCGGTCGTCCACCTCTCCTCCACGAATCCCGGATCCGGGATCATCGCGATCGAGACCCACATCCCGAAGGTCTGATGCGTCGACGGGCTCCGCGCCCCAGGGCCGCAATCTCGCGGGAGCACCCCAGAGAGTCGCCCGTCGTTCACCTGCCGTTCACCTGCTCGGGAGAGTCTCGTTAACCGTCGCCCATAGCGTCACTGTGTGCCCTGCACCGGGCCCCACCCATCAAAGATCGAAGGATCCACAGTGAAGATCTCCCGAATCGCACGAATCGGCGCCATCGGCGCCGTCGCCGCTCTCGCCCTCGCCGGCTGTGCCGCGAACGAAGGCGGCACCGGTTCCACCGAAGCTCCCACCTCCGACGTCGCGGCCGTCAGCGGCTCGCTGGTCGGCGCCGGCGCATCCTCGCAGCAGGTCGCCATCCAGGCGTGGACCGCCGAGTTCCAGAAGACCAACCCCGACGCCCAGGTCGAGTACGACCCGCAGGGCTCGGGCGGCGGCCGCGAGTCCTTCCAGCAGGGTGCGGTCAACTTCGCCGGTTCCGACCGCGCGTTCAAGACCGACGAGATCTCGGCCGGCGGCTTCGGCGCGTGCGTCGACGGCTCCGACCTCATCGAGATCCCGGCCTACGTCTCCCCGATCGCCATCGTCTTCTCGCTCGACGGCGTGGACGAGCTGAACCTCGCCCCCGAGACCATCGCGTCGATCTTCGCCGGCAAGATCGCCAAGTGGAACGACCCGGCCATCGCCGCGGACAACCCCGACGCTGAGCTCCCCGACCTCGCCATCACGCCGGTGCACCGCTCCGACAAGTCGGGCACCACGGGCAACTTCACCGACTACCTCGCGCAGACCGCGGGCGACGTGTGGACCGCGGGCAGCGTCGAGGAGTGGCCGGCCGACCTCGCCGGCGAGTCCGCCGAGAAGACCTCGGGTGTCGCCAACGCCGTCAAGGGCGGACAGGGCCTCATCGGCTACATCGACTCCTCGCAGGCCGCCGACTTCTCGGCCGTCAACGTCAAGGTCGGCGACAAGTTCGTGCCGCACTCGGCCGAGGGCGCCGCTGCCACGCTCGACGCGTCGAAGATCGAGGAAGGCCGCACCGACGGCGACCTCGCCTTCGCGATCGACCGCACCACGACCGCTGATGGCGCGTACCCCGTGCTCCTCGTCAGCTACCTCATCGGCTGCGCCGAGTACGAGGACGAGAACGTCGCCGCACTGACCAAGGCGTTCTTCACCACCGCGATCAGCGCCGAGGGCCAGGACGTCGCCGCGACGAACGCCGGCAGCGCCCCGATCTCGGACGACCTGCGCACGCAGGCACAGGCTGCGATCGACCTCATCAAGTGAGTCGATGACGGTCTCCGGGATGCCATACGGCGTCCCGGAGACCGTCTGCTCGCGTCAGACACCCGATCTCCACTGAGCAGGAAGCAGCTCCCATGACAGCCACGACCTCGCCGGCGTCTACGCGCATCGTCGCGAAGAAGCGCGCCGGTGACCTCTGGTTCTCCGGAACGGCGGTCGCCGCCGGGTCCATGATCATGATCACGCTGGCCGCGGTCGCGATCTTCCTCATCGTTCAGTCGATCCCGGCCTTCACCGCGACCGCCGAAGAGGCCTCCCTCCTCAAGACCAACTTCTGGGACTACGTCGGTCCGCTCCTCTTCGGCACCGTCTGGGCGGCCTTCCTGGCCCTCCTCCTCGCCGTCCCCCTCTCGCTCGGCGTGGCGCTCTTCATCACCCACTACGCCCCGCGACGACTCGCTCAGGGTCTGGGCTACGTGGTCGACCTGCTCGCCGCCGTCCCTTCGGTCGTCTTCGGCCTCTGGGGCATCCTGGTCCTCGCACCCGCGGTGCAGCCCATCTACGTCTGGCTGAACACGAATGCCTCCTGGATCCCGTTCTTCGGTGGCGTCGTCTCCCCCACGGGCCGCACGATCCTCACCGCCGCCATGGTGCTCGCGGTCATGGTCGTCCCGATCATCACGGCCATCTGCCGCGAGATCTTCCTGCAGACCCCTCGCCTCCACGAGGAGGCCGCCCTCGCCCTCGGCGCCACCCGCTGGGAGATGGTCAGGATGGCTGTTCTGCCCTTCGGCCGCTCCGGAATCGTCTCCGCCTCGATGCTCGGTCTCGGCCGCGCACTCGGTGAGACCATGGCCGTCGCGATGGTGCTCTCGGTGAGCAAGGCCGTCACGTTCGAACTGCTCACCTCCACGAACCCCTCCACGATCGCAGCCAACATCGCGCTGACGTTCCCCGAGGCGTACCAGGTCAACATCAACATCCTCATCGCGACCGGTCTGATCCTGTTCGTCGTGACCTTCGCGGTGAACGCGATCGCACGCTGGTTCGTGAACCGCCGCAAGGAATTCTCGGGAGCGAACTGACATGACCGTTACCGCCCCCGAAACATCGCTCGCCGCGAGCGCGGCCCCGTCCCCGCTCGCGCTCAGCTCGGGACACCTCCCCCGCTGGTCGCCCTGGGCTCTTCTCGGACTCTCCCTCCTCATCGGGTTCACGCCGTTCGCCATCACGGCGCTCGCCAGCGGATCCGACCTCAACATCGCCGGCTCCGTCGTCTTCGGGGCCCTCATCTACCTGGTGCTCATCTACGTGATGTCACGCATCATCGAGAGCCCCCGGAAGGCGCTCGACCGTCTGATCACCGGCGTCGTCACCTCGGCGTTCGCGATCGCGATGGTGCCGCTGGTCTCCGTCGCCATCACGGTGGTCGCCAACGGGGTCGCCCGCTTCGACGGACTGTTCTTCTCCTCGTCGATGCGCGGTGTCCTCGGCGAGGGCGGCGGCGCCCTCCACGCCATCATCGGCACGCTCCTCGTCACCCTCGCCGCCGCGGTCATCTCGATCCCGATCGGCCTGATGACGGCCGTGTACCTGGTCGAGTACGGCAAGGGCGGGCGCATGGCCCGCACCATCACCTTCCTGGTCGACGTCATGACGGGTATCCCCTCGATCGTCGCCGGCCTGTTCGCCTACGCCGTCTTCGCCCTGATCTTCGGGCCCGGTGTGCGCATGGGCATCGCCGGCTCGGTCGCCCTGGCCGTGCTCATGATCCCGGTCGTCGTGCGCTCCACCGAGGAGATGCTGCGGCTGGTGCCGAACGAGCTGCGCGAAGCGGCTTACGCGCTCGGGGTGCCGAAGTGGCTCACGATCGTCAAGGTGGTCCTCCCCACCTCGATCGCCGGAATCACGACCGGTGTGATGCTCGCCATCTCCCGCGTGATCGGTGAGACGGCGCCGCTGCTCCTCACGGCCGGATTCACCGACGCCATGAACTACAACCTGTTCAGCGGCCGCATGCAGACCCTCCCCGTGTTCACGTACTCCCAGTACGCGTACCAGGGCATCCCTGCGGAGGCATACGTCGAACGGGCTTGGGCAGCCGCCCTGACGCTCATCATCATCGTCATGCTGCTCAACCTGATCGCCCGCCTCGTGGCGAAGATCTTCGCCCCCAAGACCGGCCGCTGAGCCCTCGACCCGACAAGCAAGGAACAGCAGTGTCCAAGAGCATCGAAGTCAACGACCTGAACGTCTACTACAGCGACTTCCTCGCCGTGGAAGGCGTCTCCCTCGACATCCAGCCGCGCAGCGTCACGGCCTTCATCGGCCCGTCGGGCTGCGGGAAGTCCACGTTCCTGCGCACGCTCAACCGCATGCACGAGGTCATCCCCGGCGCCCGCGTCGAGGGAGAGGTGCTGCTCGACGGCAAGGACCTCTACGGCCCCGGCATCGACCCGGTGCTCGTGCGCCGCCAGGTGGGCATGGTATTCCAGCGCCCGAACCCGTTCCCCACGATGTCGATCAAGGAGAACGTCCTCGCGGGCGTGAAGCTCAACAACAGCCGCATGTCGAAGAGCGATCAGGACGCCCTCGTGGAGAAGTCCCTGGTCGGAGCGAACCTCTGGAACGAGGTCAAGGACCGCCTCGACAAGCCGGGGTCGGGCCTTTCCGGCGGACAGCAGCAGCGTCTGTGCATCGCCCGCGCGATCGCCGTGTCGCCGCAGGTGCTGCTGATGGACGAGCCGTGCTCGGCCCTCGACCCGATCTCGACCTATGCGATCGAGGAGCTGATCGGCGAGCTCAAGAACGAGTTCACGATCGTCATCGTCACGCACAACATGCAGCAGGCATCCCGCGTGTCCGACAAGACGGCCTTCTTCAACATCGCCGGCACGGGCAAGCCGGGCAAGCTCATCGAGTACGACGACACGACGAGCATCTTCACCACGCCGTCCGTACAGGCCACCGAGGACTACGTCTCCGGCCGCTTCGGGTGAGCTGAGGCTTCCGCGAAGAGGGTCCAGGAGTATCTACTCCTGGGCCCTCTTCTGTGCGCACCCGCGGACGCTCAGTCGCGCGGGGAGAGCAGGTAGCGGTTCAGGTCGGCGGTCAGGGCCTGGTCGACCGGGAGGGTGACGTCGTCGACGGCGGTGATGGCCGCAGCGAGGCGGACGCTCGACACGAGCCACGCGGCATCCGCCTGCGGGAGATCCGTCGCCGGGATGCGGTCGTAGCCGACCTCGAATCCCTGCGCGGCGAGGTGCTCGTACACACTGAGCTGGGTCGTGCCGTGCAGGATGCCGCCGTTCGGGGCCGGGGTGACGAAGCGGTCGCCGAAGCGGAGGATCAGCGACGCCGTCGGCGCCTCCAGCACGAAGCCGTCGCTCGACAGGAAGATCGCATCGTCCGCCCCGCGCCGGTGCGCCTCGCGGAGCGCCGCCATGTTCACCGCGTACGAGAGCGTCTTCGCGCCCAGCAGCAGCCACGGCGCTCGCTCGGCCGCACCCAGGTCGTATCCGCGGTCGAGGGTGACGACGCGCACGCCCGTCTCCCGTACGGCGGAGAAGTCGGATGCCGGCGCGGCCGTCACCCACGCGGTCGGCGTGGGGCCGTGCTCGACGCCGCGGCTGAGGATGAGCTTGATCACGGATTCGCCCGCACCCAGCTGGGCGGCCGCCCGGTCGATGGCCTGGCGCCACTGCGCGAGGTTCGGCACGGGAAGATCGCACAGGCGTGCCGAGTGCGCGAGTCGCTCGAGGTGCGGGACGACCTCTTGCGCATGCCCGTCGACCACGCCGATCGACTCGAACACGCCGTCACCGCGCTGCGTGCTCAGCTCCCCCACGCTGAGCGCGGGAGCCGCGGCGTCCACCTGCGTGAACGTGTCGGCGTACTCGGAGCGCTGCTCCTCGGCGGCCACGGGATCGATCATGAGTGCGAAACGCCCGGTCATGATCCGAGCCTAGAGGGCGGGAATAGGCGTGGCCGCATCGCGTTACAATTGAGTGGCCGGGCCGCATAACCCCGGGCTCCATTTTTCGCCGCTACGAGCGGCCTTCCGCCGAGAGGCGTTCTTGCGGCCCGGTCTTTTCTTTGTCCGGGCGCATTCCCAGGGCCTCTTGGCCCGTCGGAACGTGTCCGTCAGCTGAGAGCCCCCGTGCGCCACAGCACCGCGGCGGCAGCCAGATCCTGCGCGTAGCTGCTCAGGCGCAGCGCTCGGGTGGTCAACTCACTCGCTCGCGAGGGCTCGGTCGGCTCGTAGTCGTCCGCCGTGTGCGTCGCACCCGAAGCCTGCACCCGGCAGAACGCGGCAGCGCGGTCGAGGGCCACGGCGAAGTCGCCGCGGAATGCCCCGCGCAGGATCGTGTCGACCAGCGCGACGAGCTCATCGGGACTCGCCGGCACCGGAGCACCGGCGATCACGACGTCTGCCGAAGCCAGCTCCACCCGACCGCGGTCGTAGAGCAGCGCGGCCGTGCGGGCGTCGGCGTGGATCGCGAGCTGCAGCACGTACAGGCGCCACAGAGCTCCGGGAAGCGTGCGGGACGGAGCCTTGGACCACAGCTCCGCGATCTCATCGATGCCGTGCTCGGAGGTGAACGCCACGAGCCGCTCCGCGCTGGCTCCACTCTCGTCTGCGCGGACGCGGGTCAGCAGAGCGGATGCCGTGGCGTGTGCGACCCGCGTCTCTTCGGCGGGATCGTGCGCGCCGACGATGTTGTCGAAGGACGAGGTCGGTCGGCGCACGGGGCGGTGGTGCTGCTCAGGCATCCATCCAGGGTACGCGCGATCGGCGACGCTCAGGCCGTGGGGATGACGATCACCGGGTCGGTCGTCGGCTGCCCCGTCGGCGACCCGCCCGCCTGCTCGACGGTGACCGCGATCGCATCGCCCGCCTGCATGTCGCCATCGAGCAGGGCGGTCGCATCACCGCCGTCGACATCGAACACGCCCGCCGAGACCGGGGCATCACCGCGCACGAACCAGAGTTCGTAGGTCTCGCCCTCCCCCGGATTCGGGAGCCCGTCCGCCACCAGCACGGCCTTGCCGACCGAGCCCGACCAGTGCGCCGTGGCCGTTCCGCCGTCATCGAGCGCGACCGTCGCCTGCTCGGCGTCTCCTGCCGCTTCGATCTCCTGCAGGGCGACCACGCTCGCGGGGCGGTTCAGCTGCTGATTCAGGGCCACTGCGCCGATGCCGACACCGACGAGGAGGGCGAGGCACGCGGCCAACGCGAACACCGTGCGAGTCCAGCGGCGCGGCTGCGGGGACTCGACGGCGGGCTCCTCCGCGGCGCGGCCTACCGGTTCGGGAGCGGCCGCATGCGGCTCGTCTCCGTCCGATGCGCGCCCCTGCGGCGTCACGGCGATCTGCGCGAGCAGAGCGGATCGGATGCTCGCGGGCGGATCGACCGTCGCGGCCGTCTCTGCGAGCATCCCGGCTGCACCGGCATCCGCTTCGACGATGGTCTGCCATTCCGGGTGTGCGGCGAGCGCGTCGTGGAAGCGGTGCTCATCGTCTGCCGACAGAGCGTGCAGGGCGGCACCTGCCGCGAGCTCTGCGAACTCCTTCTCGTTCATGCCGTCACCCCCATCGCCGTGCGCAGTCGGGTCAGCCCGTCTCGCATCCGTGTCTTGATCGTTCCCAGCGGCGCGCCCACCAGGGCCGCGATCTCGTTCTGACTGTAACCGCCGTAATAGGCGAGGACGAGTGCCTCGCGCTGCACCTCAGGAAGCCCCGAGAGAGCGTCGACGACCTTCTCGCCTTCGATTCCCAACTCCACCTGTTCTGCGACGCTGTCGTGTGCCACACCGATGTCCTTGAACCCGGCCCGCACATCGCGGTCGGCGCTCGACTGCGATGCCCGCACCCGGTCGACGGCCCGACGATGTGCGATCGTCATGACCCACGCTCGTCCCTGACCTCTGTTCGGAGCGAAGCGGGAAGCGGATTGCCAGATCTCCAGGAAGACCTCCTGCAGGACCTCCTCGCTCTGCGCCCGGTTCACCAGGACACGGAGGATCAGCCCGAAGGCGCGGGAGGAGAGGGCGTCGTAGAGGGCCGCGAAGGCAGCCTGGTCACCGTCGGCGACGCGCACGAGGAGGTCGCCGACAGCATCCTGCGTCGCGCCGTCCTCCGGGACGTCCATTCCGTCGATGACCATCTCCACAAGCATGCCGTATCTCCTCTCCCTACCCGCGCAGACGTCACCCGAATGTGAAGGAATAGACCTGGATCCCCGGCGGCACGTCGAGCGTGAGGGTTCCTTCGGCGATATCGGCCTGCTTGAGCAGCTCGTACGAGCGCGGAGTGCCGTCGATCGCGATGGTCTCCGTCGATCCGTCGTCGCGGCGGAGCTCGATGTCTCCCGTCCCGGCGACCACGACCCGCACTTCGGCGGCGTGATACTCGAGACTGATCCGGCCGTCGTCGCCCTCGGGAGTCGCGAACTGCGTCTCGATCGTCCAGTCGCCGTCGAGCGCGAAGCTGTCCGCCGGCTGATCCTTCGGGATCGTGTACGCGTTCGTGCCGGAGCGGTAGTCGCCGCCGCCGCCGTAGTTCACGTCCTTCGACGAGCCCAGGAACGTCTCCCTCGTGGTCGACCCCACATCGGGTGTGTCATCCTCGACGTCGGTCGCGCCAGGAAGGTCGACGGACGGATCCGCGTCCTTCAGCAGCTCACGGATCATCGACTCGGTCGCGGCATAGTTTCCCTCGCCGAACGAGATGTGGCGCACGGTTCCCTCCGCATCGATCAGGTAGTGCGCGGGCCAGTAGCGGTTGCGGTAGTTCGTCCACGTCGACAGGTTGTTGTCGAGGGCGACCGGGTACTCGATGCCGAAGTCCCGCGCACCGGCCGCCACATTGCCCGGGTCCTTCTCGAACGCGTACTCGGGAGAGTGGATGCCGATCACCTGGAGGCCCGCATCGCGGTAGGCCTCGTCCCAGGCGACCACATGCGGCAGCGAACGCTGGCAGTTGATGCACGAGTACGCCCAGAAGTCGATCAGCACCACCTGGCCGCGCAGATCCTTCAGGTCGAGGGCCTCACCATCCGGCGTGTTGAGCCATTCCTGGATGCCCTTGATCGACGGCGCCGTTCCGCACGACTCGAGTTCCTCCGCACCGTTGGTGCACTTGTCGAGGTCTTTGTTCTCCTCATTGACGAGTCCGCCGAGGTCGAGAGCGTCCTTCACCTGATCGGAGTCGGCGATCTGCTCCTGCAGCGGGGCCGTGTAGTCGGGCAGCAGACGCTGCAGAGCCTGCGGCACGTTGAACACGAGTCCGACGGCGAGCGCGATCATCGCGATGCCGGCGGCGATGCGCAGCCCGCGCTCCTTCGAGCGGAAGGAGCGGATGCGCTCGACGACGCTGCGGCCGGCGAGGGCGAAGATCAGCAGCGGCACCGCCACCCCGACCGAGAACGACACGGTGAGCAGCACGGTTCCGATGCCGATCTGACCGGTGGAGCCCGCGACGATGATGGCGGCCAGCACGGGGCCGGCACAGGGCACGAACACGGCACCGAGCGCAAGGCCGACGCCGAAGCCGCTCCCCCGGTTCTTCACCTCGCGCTGTCCGAACCGCTGGAACGGCCGCTCGAGGATGTGCTGGAACCGCGGCACGATGAGCCCGACGCCGATGATGATCAACACCGCGATGCCGACCCAGCGGATGATGTCCTGCGGCAGATTCAGCAGTCCGAGCAGCAGTGAGCCGCCGAGCGTGACGAGTGTGAAGCTCAGCACCAGCCCCGCGATCACGAAGTAGGGACGGCTGCGCCTGGCGGGCACCACCTCGTCTTCGTACCGTGCCGACTGCGCACCCCCGGTGAGGAAGATCACGGGCAGCACGGGCAGGATGCACGGCGAGATGCCGGTGATGAGCCCGCCGAGCAGGCCGATGATGATCAGGTCCATGAGGTCCCCACTTCTGTCGGGAGCTGTTCGCTCCGGGGGCGACAACGGATTGGATTCGATCGATCTGAGAGATTTCTGAGATTTCTCCCATCCGATCTCGAAGGTGCTCCGAACAGCCCTCGACGCCACGGAGAGGCCGTGGCTCAGTTCTTGAAGGAGCTCGACATGTTCAGCACCAAGAAGAAGGTCACCGCAGCCATCACCCTCGGCCTGGCGAGCGCGTTCCTGCTCTCCGCCTGTTCGATGGGCAGCGGCAGCACCACGGAGGAGTCCACCGAGCCCAAGGCTCCCGAGACGTCGGAGTCGACGCCGATGGAGATGGACCCGGCCGCGAACCTCGTGGGCCCCGGTTGCGCCGCCTACGCCGAAGCCGTGCCGGAGGGCGCAGGATCGATCCAGGGCATGTCCCAGGACCCGGTCGCTGTCGCCGCATCCAACAACCCGATGCTGACCACGCTGGTCGCAGCGGTGAGTGGACAGCTCAACCCCGACGTGAACCTCGTCGACACGCTCAATGGAGACGAGTTCACCGTGTTCGCACCGGTGGATGACGCCTTCGCGAAGATCGACCCGGCCACCATCGAGGCTCTCAAGACCGACAGCGAGACGCTGAGCTCGATCCTGACGTACCACGTGGTTCCCGGCCAGATCGAGCCGGCCGACATCGAGGGCATGCACAAGACGGTCCAGGGTGCCGAGCTCGAGGTTACCGGCAGCGGCGATGACTGGATGGTCAACGACGCCAAGATCGTCTGTGGTGGAGTGCAGACCGCGAACGCGACCGTGTACCTGATCGACACGGTCCTGATGCCCCCGGCTTCCTAAGCACGGGATGGCCGGGAGGAGGACCCGGCACGCGGCCTTCTCGGAGTAGGGGGAGCCACCCGAGAAGGAGACGGGGCCGTCGGCGATGTTGCATCGCCGACGGCCCCTCGTCGTGCGCACTAGACTTTGAGGAGGGGCCTCTAGCTCAGTTGGCAGAGCATCGGACTTTTAATCCGCGGGTCGTGGGTTCGAGCCCCACGGGGCCCACCGCAGGGTGAGCGCGGCGGCACTTGTCTCAGGATTCGCCGTCGTGCTCGCCCGCCAGCAGTTCCGCGCGGATGTCGGCCACGCCACTGGGCAGCGACTCGCCTTCGAGTTCGAACGTCGGGGCTTTCGGGGTACCGCCGATCGCGCACACCGCGACGCTGTCCTGGCCGTCCAGCGTCTTGGGGATGACGACGAACCAGAGGGACTTCTCCGCAAGCCACTCGGTGGTCGCCATGTCGGCGTAGTAGGTCGCGTCCGGTGCCAGGCTGCGCGTCTTCTCGGTGCAGAGCTTCACGAGCTGGGGACCGGAGAATTCCGAGGCGGCCTCCGTCGGGTCCGGGGTCGGCGCAGAGGTCTCAGACGGTGTGGGAGTGGGCGACGTGGGCGCAGAGGTCGACGACGTCGACGGCGACGGGCTCGGAGCCGGCTCGGGGGCGCAGCCCGCGAGCAGAATGAGCACCGGCAGAAGGACGAGAGCAGGACGAACGCGCATGTCTGGATGCTACTGCCGCCGCAGCGGAATCCGAGGGGAGCGCTCCGGAGACGACGGCTTCTCCTGTATCACCGGCTCCTCGCAGTGGCCACCCCCTTCCCACATCCGGGTGCCCTGGGAGAGGGTCTACTCGTCCGCTCCCCGCGGACGACCCTCCACGAAAGGACGACGAACCATGACTCTCACCGGCAACCGAGTGGCATTCCTGGCGACGGACGGATTCGAGGACAGCGAGCTCACCAGTCCCTGGGATGCGGTGACCGCCGAGGGCGCGAGCGCGACGCTGATCGCCCCGGACGGCGCCGCGATCACCGGGAAGAACGGTCACGAGCAGGCCGTGGATCTCCTCGCCTCCGACGCCGCGGCCGACCAGTTCGACGCGCTCGTGCTTCCCGGCGGCGTCGTGAACGCCGACCACCTGCGCCTCGACAAGCCGTCGATCGCCCTGGCGCGGGCCTTCTTCGAGCAGCACAAGCCGGTGGGCGTGATCTGCCACGGCGCCTGGATCCTCATCGAGGCCGGTGTCGTGGACGGGCGGACGCTCACCAGCTACCCGAGCCTGACGACAGACCTCCGCAATGCCGGGGCGACCTGGGTCGACGAGGAGGTCGTCGTGGACGAGGGCCTCGTCTCCAGCCGCACTCCCGACGACCTGCCCGCCTTCAACGCGAAGCTCGTCGAGGAGATCGGCGAGGGCAAGCACTCCGGGCAGACCGCCTGAGCGGTGGTGTCAGGCCCGCGCCCGGTGCCGTCGGACGGCCGCGCGGTTCGCACAGCGCACGGAGCAGAAGCGCTGGCGGCCGTTGCGAGTCACATCCGCGACGACGTTCGTGCACGGCGCGGCCTGACATCTCCCCAGCCTGCTCATCCCGCGGGTCACGAGGTGCAGCGAGGTGCCGAGGCTGATGATCGCCCGCAGCACGTACGGCAGTGACGGCACGTCGTCGCGGTAGTGCAGGTGCCAGCCCTCCCCGTCGTGGTTCGTGAGCCGCGGGTAGGCGGCCGCGGCCGCGAGCTGGGCGTTCAGCAGCAGAGCCCGGGCGTCGGGGTCAGACTCGTCGACGATCGTGAGCCAGTCGTCGATGACCGCCCTGATCTTCTCGTGGTCGTCGGCAGCCGGCGGGAAGGTCTGCGTCATGCCCAGCTCGAGGGTGCGCTCCGTGATCCCGGCACGGTCGGACGGCCAGTCGTTGGCGAGGGAGGCGGCCAGGAGCACCGCATATTCTCCGTAAGGGTTGAGATGCATAAGACCATTACACCACGCTGGATGCATGACCTCGCAGAACACCCTCCCGATCCCCCGCATCCGGCCCGAGACCGAGATCCACGAGCACGCGTGGCTCGTCGAATCCCGGCATCCGACCAGTGAGGGCATCGTCCTCTACGTGCGCTGCGGGGGGTGCGGCACCCGTCGCGTCGACCTGCAGTCGCACCCGCACACGCCGCCGACCGCGCTGAGCACGGAGACCGGCGGGGTCCAGGGCTGAGTCTCAAGCCTCGACGATCTCGCCGTTCCGCGGAATCCACCAGGCGCCATCGCGTCGGCCGAAGGCGATCGGGATGCCACGGGCCTCGCGAGCGAGCGAGTCGGACACCTGAACATGCAGGTGCGGTTCCGTGCTGTTGCCCGAGTTGCCGCACTCCCCCAGCTGTTCGCCGATCGCGACGCTCTGACCTCTGTGCACCCGGACGCTCCCCTTCCGCAGATGTGCGAGAAGCACGAGGGCGTCGCCCACGCGAACCGCCACGTGATTTCCCGCGATCGCCGGAGCACCCCCGCGAATGCGCGATGGCTGAGTGAGCGCGTACGCGATCAGCGACAGCGGTGACCGTCGCGCGACGTGGTCGCTCTCCCCGTCGTGGACGGCCACCACCTCGCCCGCCACGGGGCTGAGGATCGGGCGGCCGAACCCGACGAATGATCCCGGATCTTCCGTGCCGATCAGACTCGCGACGGTGCGCGAGGCGCTGCGCCCGTCCGGCCCGACGGGCACGAAGTCGATCGCGTGCGACGTGCCGAACAGGTCGGTGCCGTGGCTGGGAATGCGGGATGCCGGACTGTTCTGAACCAGCCACCGTCCGGTGAACGGCAGGGCCAGCTCGACGGCATCCGGCGGGGTCACGCCGTCAGCTCGATGAGTGTGCGCGTCGTCCGGAGGTTGCGCGCGGTCCCGGCCACTCCCAGCGCACGGTCCAACACCGCCTTCGTGAGTTTCGTGGAGTGCACGCCGCCACTCCCGTAGTCGATCCACAGGTCGTTGCCGATCAGCGCGATACGCTCCTCCGGCAGACGTCGCTCCTCCAGCGCCTCGACCGCCCCTGCCGAGGGCGATCCCTCGAGGAACATCACGTGCACGAACTTCACGTCACCCTCGGGGAACGGCTGAGCGGACTCCGACGCGACCAGCTGCGCGTGTGTCCGGTGGATGACCGGGGTGTCGACCCCGAACTCCTCGTGGATCGCGACGCGCACGGCGGAGCATGCGGCATCCGGGTTCTTCGGCGTCGCGCAGACGATGTTGCCGCTCGCGATGTAGGTCGACACGTCGGCGAGATCGGTCTCGGTCGCCAGCACCTCTCGCAACCGTGCCATCGGCACGCTGTTGCGCCCGCTGACGTTCACAGCCCGGAGCAGCAGGACGCTGCGGCTCACGCGTCGGTGCTCTCGACCAGTTCCGCCCCCGCATGCACGAGTTCTGCGAGGGCCGCTTCGCTCGGCTCCGATGCCACCCCGGCGATGAGGTCGGTCAGGATGCGGACGTGGACGCCGTGGGCGATCGCGTCGAGCGCGGACGCCCGCACGCAGTGATCGGTCGCGATGCCGATCACGTCGGCGCTGAGCACACCCGCAGCAGTGAGGAGCGCGCCGACGGTCTCACCCGCCTCCGTCTCCCCCTCGAACATCGAGTAGGCCGGCTTGCCCTGCCCCTTGCGGACGTGGTGCGTCACGGCATCCGTCACCAGGAGCGGGTCGTACTCCGCACCGTCGGTACCCGCGACGCAGTGCACCGGCCACGAGTCGACGTAGTCGGGCGTCTCCGCGAAGTGTCCGCCGTTGTCGCCCTCCGCGTCATGCCAGTCCCGCGACGCGATGATCACCCCATAGTCCGAAGAGTGCGCGGCAAGGAAGCTCGTGACGGCGGCGGCCACCGCATCGCCGCCCGCAACGGCGAGTGCGCCGCCTTCCGTGAAATCGTTCTGCACATCGACGATGAGAAGCGCTCTGCTCATGATTCGAGGGTACGCCGCGGGAACGGGAAAGGCCCCGTCATGTTTTCACATCACGGGGCCTTCGGAGCCGCCTGTCAGAATCGAACTGACGACCTTCTCATTACGAGTGAGATGCTCTGCCGACTGAGCTAAGGCGGCGTGCGACGCGTGAGCGGCACGATCACCGATATTACCCTGTCTCGTGCTCGCTCGCGAATCGAGCCCGCCTCACTCGCAGCGCAGGCCGTCTTCGGGCACCACATCGTCGAGCAGGAACGCCTCGACGGCGTCGTCCACGCAGATGTTGCCCTTGTTGTAACCGGTGTGGCCCTCGCCGACGCGGGTGATGAGGACGCCTTCTTCGAGCTGGTCGGCGAGCGACTCGGACCACTCGTACGGCGTCGCCGGATCGTTCGTCGTGCCGATCACGAGGATGGGGCCCGCACCCTCGGCCGTGATCTCGCCGCGCGTGCCGGTGGGCGGGTACGGCCAGACCTCGCACGAATCGGGTCCGGTCCAATAGGGGGCGATCGTCGGCGCACCCTCCGCGATCTTGGCCTCGATCGCGGCTTCGGCGGCCGGATCGTCTTCGACCGGATAGTCCATGCAGTTGTATGCCCGGAAGGCCTCGGTGGAGTTGTCGGTGTAGACCCCGTCATCGCCGCGCTTGTTGTAATAGTCGGCGAGCAGGAAGGCCGTGGTCGGGTCGCCCTGCAGCGCCTCCTCGAGCGCCTGGGTGAGGATGTCCCAGCTCTCCTGCGAGTACAGCGCGGCGATGATCGCCGTCAGCAGGGAGTCCGCACCCATCATGCGTCCGTCGCCGTTCTCGAGCGGCGTGCGGTCGACGCTCGCCAGCAGCGCCCCGAGGTCGGCCATCGCCTCATCCACGGTGCCGTTGAAGGGGCAGTTTCCCGAGTCGAGGCAGTTCTGCATGTACGCGCGCAGCGCCGACTCGAAGCCCAGAGCCTGAGTCGCGCCCACCTCGAGCCCCGGAACCGCGGGATCGATGGCACCGTCGAGCACCAATCGTCCGGCCTTCTCGGGGTAGAGCTTGGCGTAGGTCGCGCCGAGGAACGTGCCGTACGAGTACCCGAGATAGTTGAGCTGCTTGTCGCCCAGCACGGCGCGGATCAGGTCCATGTCGCGGGCGGAGTTGACCGTCGTGATGTGCGGCAGGATGCCATCGCTGTTCGCCTCGCATGCTTCGGCGAACGACTTGTGCGCGTCGAGCAGCTCGGCCTCCCACTCCGCGGTGCCACGGGCAGCGGACGGGATGCCGTAGAGGTAGTCGTCCATCTGCGGTGCGTCGTAGCAGGTCACCGCGGTCGAGCCCCCGACTCCGCGCGGATCGAAGCCGATCACGTCGTAGTTCTCGATGAGATCGGGCCCGACGGCGAAGTCGAGGCTGCTCTGGACGAGCTCCACACCGCTCGAGCCGGGACCGCCCGGGTTCGTGAGCAGGGAGCCGACGGGGGTCCCCTGCGCGCGATGCCGGATCACCGACAGGCTGATGTCACCGGCTCCCGGGTTCTCCCAGTCGAGGGGCGCCGTCACATCGGTGCAGTCGAAGCCCGGGCCGCAGTCCGTCCACTCCAGCTCCTGCGAATAGAACGGCAGCAGGTCTTCGGCGACCCCGTCGGTGTCGGGGACGATGGTCGACGCCGGGCGCGAGGACTGCTCGGGGATCATCGCGTAGAGACAGCCTGAGAGCGCGACGGATGCCGCGGCGAGGCCGGCGATGACCGCGGCGGCGCGACGGAAGCGGGAAGTCGATCGGTTGTTCACGGTTTCCTCCCGCTCGTGATCGTCACGAGCAAGCTCTCCAGTGCGAGCAGCGGAGCGACGTTGCGCTCCAGCGACTGCCGCGTCTCGGCAAGGTGGTCAAGTACGACAAGGGTACGGGCCTCGGACCAGGCCGCGGCGATGCCTTCCAGCTCGGGGCGCAGCTCGCTGTTGATGAGATCGTCGCCGCGGCCGAACTGCAGCATGATCACGTCGCGGAACAGCGACTGCAGGTCGGTGAGCACGCGATCGATGCCGTCACGCAGGCTGCGCGTGGCACGCTTCTTCTGATCGTCTTCGAGGGCCGAGAGCTGCGTGCGCAAAGCCGGCGGCACGGCCTGCCCCTCGGCGATTCCGATCGTGCGCAGGAGCGAAGCCCGCTCCTGCGCGTCGCGCTCTGCCGTGAGGGCCTTCGCGTCTTCGGTCGCGGCCTGGATGATTCGTCCCGCCACATCGACCGCATCGCCGACGCCGCGGACACCGATGACCGACCGGAGGGTCTCGTCGCGCCGACGCCGAGCCGCGTCGTCGGTGGCGAGGCGCTGCGCCATGCCGATGTGGCGCTGCGCATGCCGCGCGGCCTGCTCGGCGACAGCCTCATCGGCCCCCGTGCGCAGGGTGATGAGCCGGGCCACGTCAGCCACATCCGGCTCACGCAGTCGCAGCGAGCGGACCCGGGAGCGGATCGTCGGCAACAGGTCGGCCTCGCTGGGCGCGCACAGGATCCACACCGTCTGCTCGGGCGGCTCCTCGAGTGCTTTCAGCAGCACATTGGAGGTGCGTTCGACCATGCGATCGGCGTCTTCGACGACGATCACGCGATATCGACCGGCGGAGGGTGCGAAGTACGAGCGCTCCACGAGAGCGCGGGCCTCGGCGATCGTGATGATCACCTTGTCGGTCCGGAGCGCCGTGACATCGGGGTGGGTGCCCGCGAAGACCTGCCGCATCACGGCCTCATCTTCGGGGTGGTCGGCGACCAGCGCGGCCGCGAACGCGTACGCGAGAGTCGAGCGGCCGGATCCGGGCGGGCCGGTGATCAGCCAGGCGTGCGAGAGAGCAGCCGGATCGGATGCAGCCGCACGCAGAGTGTCGACGGCAGCATCCTGCCCCCACACATCCGCCCACGGGAAAGGAGCAGGATCGGTGCGGGGCATGCACTCAGCCTAATCGCGACCACCGACGCCGACGGCATGGGCGTCGCTCGCGCAGGTCAGCCGAGCAGTGCGCCGACCCGCGCACGGATCTGCTCGGCGATCGCCGTCGGTGCTGCGGCGGCGTCGAGCACGAGGAACCTGTCCGGCTCGGCCGCTGCGAGGGCGAGGTACGCGTCGCGGACGCGCCCGTGGAACTCCGCCTGTTCCGCTTCCAGCCGGTCGAACGGCTTGTCGGCGGAGTCGAGGCGGGTGCGCGCCGCTGCAGGGTCGAGGTCAAGCAGCACCGTCAGGTCGGGCAGTGCGCCTTCGGCCGCCCACAGCGAGAGGTCGCGGATCTCGGTCGCATCGAGCACACGGCCGGCGCCCTGGTACGCCACGGACGAGTCGAGGTAGCGATCCTGCAGCACCACCTCACCACGGTCGAGCGAGGGTCGCACGACGGTCGCGACGTGGTGCGCGCGGTCGGCCGCATACAGCAGCGCCTCGGCGCGCGGCGCGATGTCACCTCGATGATGCAGCACGATGTCGCGGATGAGCTGCCCGACCTCGGAGCCACCGGGTTCGCGCGTACGCACGACCGCTCGCCCGGTACCCTCGAGCCACTCCGCGAGCAGATTCGACTGCGTGGTCTTGCCGGAGCCGTCTCCGCCTTCGAGCGTGATCCACGCCCCGTGACCTGAGGTCACGAGTCCGCCTTCTCCGCGGCCTTCGCGGCGGCGTTCGCGGCACGAGTGGCCGCAGCCTTCTTCGCCGCAGCCGACCGTGCGGCCGACGTCGCCGCCGTCGACTTCTTCGCCGGGGCCTTCTTCGCGGCCGTCGACTTCGCCGCGGTCTTCGCGGCGGGCTTCTTGGCGGGTGCCTTCTTGGCCGGGGCCTTCTTGGCCGCTCCGCGTTTGGGAGCCGGGCCCTTCGCACGCTTGTCGGCGAGCATCTGCACGGCGATCTCGAACGTGATGTCTTCGACGGTCTGCCCGCGCGGAATCGTGACGTTCGTCTCACCGTCGGTCACGTAGGCGCCGAAGCGGCCGTCGCGAATGCGGATCGGCTTGCCGCTGACGGGGTCGGCCTCGAACTCGGCGAGTGCGCTGGATGCACGACGACCGGCACCGTACTTCGGTTGGGAGTAGATCTCCAGCGCCTGCTCGAGCGTGACGTCGAAGATCTGCGACTCGCTCTCGAGCGACCGCGAGTCGGTGCCCTTCTTCAAGTACGGACCGAAGCGGCCGTTCTGCGCCGTGATCTCGTCGCCCGATTCGGGGTCGACGCCCACCACACGCGGCAGGCTCAGGAGCTGCAGAGCGGTGTCGAGCTCGATCGTGTCGACCGACATCGAGCGGAACAGCGATGCGGTGCGCGGCTTCGGGGCCGTCTCCTTCTTCGCTCCACGCTTCGGCTTCGGGGCCTCGACGACCTCGCCGGTCGTCTCGTCGACCGCCGCATCCTCGGACACCGGGTCGTTCTCCTGGACGTACGGACCGAACCGGCCGTCCTTGACGACGACGATCTTGCCGTTCTCCGGGTTCTCCCCGAGCACGCGGTCGCCCGCGACGGGAGCGTCGATGAGCTCCTGCGCCTTCTCGGCGGTCAGCTCGTCGGGTGCGAGGTCTTCCGGCACGTTGACGATGCGCGGCTTGGCGTCGGGGTTCTCCGGGTCGGCGACCTCGAGGTACGGACCGTACTTGCCGAAGCGCAGCGTGGCGGTGTCGGTGATGGGGGTGGAGTTGAGGGCCCGCGCGTCGATCTCGCCGAGGTTGTCGACGACCTGGCGGAGGCCCACGTGCGAATCGGAGCCGAAGTAGAACGACTTGAGCCATTCCACGCGGTTCTGCTCGCCGCGGGCGATCGTGTCGAGGTCGTCCTCGAGCGCAGCGGTGAAGTCGTAGTCGACCAGCTCGGCGAAGTGCTCCTCGAGCAGCCGGACCACGCTGAACGCGAGCCAGGTCGGCACGAGCGCCTGTCCGCGCTTGACCGCGTAGCCGCGGTCGAGGATGGTCTCGGGGATCGACGCGAACGTCGAGGGACGGCCGATGCCCTTCTCTTCGAGCACCTTCACGAGCGAGGCTTCGGTGTAGCGCGGCTTCGGCGTGGTGCGGTGCCCCTTGGCCTCGGCATCCGACACCGCGAGCTGATCTCCTACGGCGACGGCAGGCAGCGACTGATTCTCGGCGGCATCTGCGTCACCGCGCTTCTCGTCGCGACCCTCTTCGTACGCCTCCAGGAAGCCCTTGAAGGTGTAGACGGTTCCGGAGGCCGTGAACTCGGCCTTCTTGCCCGCGGCGTCGACGGCGATCGTGACCGTGGTGGTCTCGTACTTCGCGTCGGACATCTGGCTGGCGACCGTGCGCTTCCAGATGAGGTCGTAGAGGCGCTGCTCGTCGCGGTCGAGCTCGGACGAGAGAGAGGCGGGCGTGCGGAAGGTGTCGCCCGAGGGACGGATCGCCTCGTGGGCCTCCTGCGCGTTCTTGCTCTTGGACTTGTACACGCGCGGCTTCAGCGGCACCGCGGCGTCGCCGTAGAGGGCCACCGCCTGGCTCCGCGCCGCCTGCACCGCCTGGGTGCTCAGCGACGTGGAGTCGGTACGCATATATGTGATGTAGCCCTTTTCGTACAGCCGCTGGGCCACACCCATCGCCTGCTTGGCACCCATCGAGAGCTTGCGCCCCGCCTCCTGCTGCATCGTCGAGGTGGTGAACGGCGCATACGGGCTGCGTGTGCCCGGCTTGGCTTCGACCTTGGTGACGCTGCCGGCACCGACGGCGTCGACCGCCTCGGCGAGCGCGGCGGCGGTGGCCTCATCGAGGATGACGACGGCCTTCTTGAGCTTTCCGCTGTCGTCGAAGTCCGTGCCGCGGGCGAGCTGGCCGCCGTCAACGCGCACGAGGCGGATCTTGAACGACGTGCCGGTCGCGGCGGCCTGAGCATCGACGTCCCAGTACTCGGCCGAGGTGAACGCCATGCGCTCACGCTCACGGTCGACGATGAGGCGGGTCGCGGCCGACTGCACGCGTCCGGCCGAGATGCCGGTCTTGACCTTGTACCAGAGGACAGGCGAGACGTCCCAGCCGTACAGACGGTCGAGGATGCGGCGGGTCTCCTGCGCGTCGACGAGGTCGTGGTCGAGCTCACGCGTGTTGCCGACGGCCGCCTGGATCGCGTCCTTGGTGATCTCGTGGAACACCATGCGCTTGACGGGGACCTTGGGCTTGAGCGTCTCGAGCAGGTGCCAGGCGATCGCCTCGCCTTCGCGGTCCTCATCAGTGGCGAGCAGGAGCTCGTCGGCGCTCTTCAGCGCGCGCTTGAGTTCGGCGACCGTCTTGGTCTTCCGATCGGAGACGACGTAGTACGGGTCGAACCCGTTGTCGATGTCGATGGAGTACTTCCCGTAGGCCTGCTTATCGGCAGCCGGGATGTCCTTCTTGTCAGCGAGGTCGCGGATGTGGCCGACGGAGCTGAGTACCTCATAGCCGTCGCCGAGGTATCCCTGAATAGACCGCATCTTCGTCGGGGACTCGACGATGACGAGCTTCTTGCCTTCAGCCAAGGGTGCGTCCTTTCTTCGAAGCACACCATACACACCACTGTGTTGGGGTCGTTCACAGTGAGCGAGGTCGCGCTGCCGTCACTATCCCTCGGGTGGCCCGGCACGGGCTCGGGAGACGGCTGCGAGTCCAGCGTACGCCGCCTGCACCTCCACGGTCGCCACGAAGCCGTCGAGAGCGCAGCCCGTGAGCACCGCGCCCGCCGCCTCAGCGACCCGCCCGGCGAGCGCGCACGGCTCCGCTGCGGTCGGCACGGCCCCGCTCGCAGCATCGGCTGCGGCGAGTGCCGCGGCATCGGCGGCACCG